>NZ_KB373314.1:1127649-1128200 GCF_000314795.2 Streptococcus sp. F0442
TCTTGACCTTTCTTGAATTCAAGTTTAGAGAACTTAACGTTACCTGAGGCATCGTTCTTAACAGTTTCAAGAGTCTTACCTTCTGAATCTTTAAGTACGAAGCTGAATTCGTTGGCTTTCAGTTCACGACCTTCCAAGCGTTTAGTGAAGTTGAATTCTACTTCAACTGGAACGTTGTTTACACGTTTTTCAGTTGGTTTGCTTGGTTTTTCAACCTTCTTAGTTGTTGGGTTGTAGTAGTTTACAACTTGAGCCGCAGTATTTTCAATATCCACACCACCAGGTACATCAGCTTTCACTGTTGTTGGGATGTCGAACTTGTAGTAACGTCCGAATTCGAATTTAGTTGTGTCGATCACTTGTGTGTTTTCTGCGTCGCCAAGTGACTTAGTGAAGCCATCTTTAAGGGTTGCAGTAATCACACCGTTGTTCACAGCGATATCGAATTTATCTGTTACTTCTGCGCCTGTTACTGAATCGTAAGCTTTGATCTTAGTAGAATCAAGATCCAACTTAGTTTCATCGTAGTCATCTGAGATTCCTACTGATTG
>NZ_KB373314.1:1128525-1338625 GCF_000314795.2 Streptococcus sp. F0442
GTCTTAGTATTCAAGTTTTGAGCTTCGTTGTTTGATGCATCGTCCGCATATGGGTTCGCATTTGTATCTGCGTACTTGTCTGCCAACTCTTTATCGTCATCAACGAGCTTGTCACCTGTGATATCGAATTTCTCTTCAGAAACAACGTATTTCTCTGGTTGGAACTTAGGTTCTTCTGGAGGAGTTACACGGTTGTTGAACTCTTTATCCGCAATGTCGCCAACTTTCGCGATCAGAACTTTAGCTGTTCCGTCGTGTGATACAGTGACTGTTACATTCGCTTTCATTGTATCGTATGTAACGGTTGCGTCTGAGCCTTTAACTTCTTCTACAGTGTAGTTGTGTACGCCTTCGTCACCCTTCTTGAATGACATAGCTGAGAACTTAACGTTACCAGATGCATCATTGCTTACAGTTTCAAGAGTCTTACCTTTTGAATCTTTAAGAACGAAGCTGAATTCGTTCGCTTTCAGTTCACGGCCTTCCAAGCGTTTAGTGAAGTTGAATTCTACTTCAACTGGAACGTTGTTTACACGTTTTTCAGTTGGTTTGCTTGGTTTTTCAACTTTCTTAGTTGTTGGGTTGTAGTAGTTAACTACTTGAGCCGCAGTATTTTCAATATCTACACCGCCAGGAACGTCTGCGTTCACAGTTGCTGGAATGTCAAATTTATAGTAGCGTCCAAACTCGAACTTAGTAGTGTCGATGATTTGAGTGTTTTCAGCATCACCAAGTGACTTAGTGAAGCCATCTTTGAGGTTAGCTGTGATTACACCGTTAGAGATTGAGATATCAAACTTAGATGTAACATCCGCACCTGATACTGAATCGTATGCCTTGATGTCTGAAGCATTCACAGTCAACTTAGTTTCATCGAAGTCATCTGTGATACCAACTGTTTGGATGTTGTCCTTGTTAGCTGCATCAAATTGAGTAGTGTCAAGCCATACTTGGTAGTAAAGTTTTTGGCCACGTTTCACAGTCTTGGTGTTCAAGTTTTCTTCTTCGTTGTTTGATGCATCGTCCGCATATGGGTTAGCGTTTGTATCCGCAACCTTATTAGCCAATTCTTTGTCATCATCAACGAGTTTTGTACCTGTTACATCAAATTTCGCTTCAGAAACAACATATTTTTCAGGATTGAACTTAGGTTCTTCTGGAGGAGTGACACGGTTGTTAAATTCTTTATCCGCAATGTCGCCTACAGTCGCGATCAGAACTTTAGCAGTACCGTCGTGTTTAACTGTGACTGTTACATTCGCTTTCATTGTGTCGTATGTAACGGTTGCGTCGCTTCCTTTAACTTCTTCTACAGTGTAGTTGTGTACGCCTTCTTGGCCTTTCTTGAACTCAAGTTTAGAGAACTTAACGTTACCTGATGCATCGTTGCTTACAGTTTCAAGAGTCTTACCTTCTGAATCTTTCAATACGAAGCTGAATTCGTTCGCTTTCAACTCACGGCCTTCCAAACGTTTAGTGAAGTTGAATCCCACTTCAACCGGAACGTTGTTTACACGTTTTTCAGTTGGTTTGCTTGGTTTTTCAACCTTCTTAGTCGTTGGGTTGTAGTAGTTGACTACTTGAGCCGCAGTATTTTCGATATCTACTCCGCCAGGAACATCAGCTTTCACTGTTGTTGGGATGTCGAACTTGTAGTAACGTCCGAAGGCGAATTTAGTTGTGTCGATCACTTGAGTGTTGTCCGCATCGCCAAGTGACTTAGTGAAGCTATCTTTAAGGGTTGCAGTGATCACACCGTTGTTCACAGCGATATCGAATTTAGCTGTTACATCATCACCTGTTACTGAATCGTAAGCTTTGATCTTAGTAGAATCAAGTTCCAACTTCGTTTCATCGTAGTCATCTGAGATTCCTACTGATTGAATGTTGTCCTTGTTAGCTGCGTCGAATTTAGTTGTATCCAACCATACTTGGTAAACCAACTTGTCGCCACGTTTAACAGTCTTAGTATTCAAGTTTTGAGCTTCGTTGTTTGATGCATCGTCCGCATATGGGTTCGCATTTGTATCTGCGTACTTGTCTGCCAACTCTTTATCATCATCAACGAGCTTGTCACCTGTGATATCGAATTTCTCTTCAGAAACAACATATTTCTCTGGTTGGAACTTAGGTTCTTCTGGAGGACGAACAGTATTGTTGAACTCTTTATCAGCAGGATCTGTCACGTTTGTGATCAAGGCTTTCGCTGTACCATCATGACGAACTTCAACTGTAACGACAGCTTTCATTGTATCGTATGTAACGGTTGCGTCTGTTCCTTTAACTTCTTCTACTGTGTACTTGTAGGTACCTTCTTGACCCTTCTTGTATTTAAGGGCAGTGACAGTTTCACCAGCTTTATTTGTGTACTCTACTGGAGCAAACTTGATCTTACCAGCTTTGTCGTTGGTTGCAGTTGCGATCACAACATTGTCGCTGTCTTTCAACTCGAATGTAAATTCGCCAGCTTTAAGGTCGCGACCTTCCAATTTCTTAGTGAAGTTGAATTCTACTGAGATCGGAACACTGTTGACACGTTTTTCAGTTGGTTTGTTTGGTTTTTCAACAGTCTTGCTTACTGGGTTGTAGTAGTTAACAACTTGTGCTGCCTTGTTTTCAATATCTGCACCAGCTACGACATCGTCTTTCACTGTTGCTGGGATATCAAATTTATAGTAGCGTCCAAATTCGAACTTAGTAGTATCAATGATTTGAGTGTTTTCTGAGTCGCCAAGTGACTTAGTGAAGCCTGCTTTCAGGTTAGCTGTCAGAACACCATTGTTATCAGAGATATCAAATTTAGTTGTTACATCTGCACCAGTAACTGAATCGTAAACCTTGATATCTGAAGCATTAACAGTCAATTTATCCTTGTCGTAGTTATCTGTGATTCCTACTGTTTGGATGTTGTCTTTGTTGTTTGCGTCAAATTTAGTTGTATCCAACCATACTTGGTAGTAAAGTTTTTGACCACGTTCAACTGTCTTAGTATTCAAGTTTTCATCTTCGTTGTTGGCAGTTGTATCGACATATGGATTGGTGTTTGTTTCACCATATTTATCTGTCAATTCAGAATCGTCATCAACGAGCTTCGTACCTGTGATATCGAATTTCGCTTTAGAAACAACGTATTTCTCTGGTTGGAACTTAGGTTCTGTTGGTGGAGTGACACGGTTGTTGAATTCTTTATCGGCAGGTTCTGTCACGTTTGTGATCAAGGCTTTCGCAGTACCATCATGACTTACTTTAACAGTTACAACTGCAGCCATTTCATCGTAAGTAACAGTTGAATCTGTACCCTTAACCTCTGTTACAGTGTAAGTGTACGTACCTTCTTGACCCTTCTGGTATTTAAGGGCAGTGACAGTTTTACCAGCTTTGTTTGTGTAGTCAACTGGAGTGAACTTGAAGTTGCCGCTTGCGTCGTTGGTTGCAGTCGCAATCACAACATTGTCGCTATCTTTCAACTCGAATGTGAATTCGCCAGCTTTAAGGTCGCGACCTTCCAATTTCTTAGTGAAGTTAAATTCAACTGAGATTGGAACATTGTTTACACGTTTTTCAGTTGGTTTTTCAGGTTTTTCAACTTTCTTAGTCGTTGGGTTGTAGTAGTTTACAACTTGAGCCGCAGTATTTTCGATATCTGCACCAGCTACCACATCGTCTTTCACTGTTGTTGGAATATCGAACTTGTAGTAACGTCCAAATGCGAATTTAGTTGTGTCGATGACTTGTGTGTTTTCTGCATCGCCAAGTGACTTCGTGAAGCCAGCTTTCAAGTTAGCAGTGATCACACCGTTGTTCACAGTAATATCGAATTTATCTGTTACTTCTGCGCCTGTTACAGAGTCATAGGCTTTGATGTCAGCTTTATTAAGATTTAATTTAGCTTCATCATAGTTATCTGAGATACCAACTGTTTGGATGTTGTCCTTGTTAGCTGTATCAAATTTAGTTGTATCCAACCATACTTGGTAAACCAATTTAGAACCACGTTCAACAGTCTTGGTATTCAAGTTTTCTGCTTCGTTGTTTGATGCATCGTCCGCATATGGGTTCGCATTTGTATCTGCGTACTTGTCTGCCAACTCTCTATCATCGTCAACGAGCTTGTCACCAGTGATATCGTATTTTTCTTTAGAAACAACGTATTTCTCTGGTTGGAACTTAGGTTCTGTTGGAGGAGTTACACGGTTGTTGAACTCTTTATCAGCGATTTCGCCAAGCTTAGCCACTAAAACTTTAGCTGTACCTTTGTGTTCAACAGTGATAGCTACAGTTGCTTTCATTGTGTCGTATGTCACAGTAGCATCTGTTCCTGCAACTTCTTCAACAGTGTAGTTGTGAACGCCTTCTTCACCCTTCTTGAATGTAAGAGCTGAGAACTTCACATTACCATCTTTATCGTTGCTTACAGTTTCAACAACTTTACCTGTTGAATCTTTCAATACGAAGCTGAATTCGTTAGCTTTAAGCTCACGACCTTCCAAACGTTTAGTGAAGTTGAATTCCACTTCAACTGGAACGTTATTTACACGTTTTTCAGTTGGTTTGCTTGGTTTTTCAACAGTTTTGCTTACAGGGTTGTAGTAGTTGACTACTTGAGCTGCAGTATTTTCGATGTCTGATCCACCTGGTACATCAGCTTTAACTGTTGCTGGGATATCAAATTTGTAGTAACGTCCAAAGGCGAATTTAGTTGTGTCAATGATTTGAGTGTTTTCTGCATCGCCAAGTGACTTCGTGAAGCCAGCTTTAAGAGTTGCAGTCATCACACCATTTTCAACCTTGATGTCGAATTTGTTTGTTACATCGTCACCAGTTACTGAGTCATATGCTTTGATTGCTGAACCATCTACATCAACTTTTGTTTCATCGAAGTCATCAGTAATTCCTACTGATTGAACGTTTTCTTTGTTAGTTGCTGAGAATTTAGTTGTATCTAACCATACTTGATAGTAGAGTTTATCTCCGCGGTTAACAGTCTTCGTATTGATGTTTTCTGCTTCATTGTTGTTTGTTTTATCAACATATGGATCAGTATTTGTTTCACCATATTTATCAGTCAACTCAGCATCATCATCAAGAAGTTTGTTATCAGTGATTGAGTATTTAGCTGTATTCAATACATACTTCTCTGGTTGGAACTTAGGTTCTGTTGGAGGTGTTACGGTATTGTTGAACTCTTTGTCAGCTGGTTCAGTTACGTTAGCAACCAATGCTTTAGCTGTACCGTCGTGAGATACTGTTACAGTTACTTCTGCCTTCATTGTATCGTAAGTGACAGTTGCGTCTGTACCTTTCACCTCTGTTACAGAGTAAGTGTAAGTACCTTCTTGACCCTTCTTGTATTTAAGGGCAGTGACTTTTTCACCAGCTTTATTTGTGTACTCTACTGGAGAGAATTTAATCTTACCATCTGCATCGTTGGTTGCCGTTGCGATCACAACATTGTCGCTATCTTTCAACTCAAATGTAAATTCGCCAGCTGTTAGCGCACGACCTTCCAAACGTTTTGTGAAGTTGAACTCTGCAGTGATTGGTACACTGTTCACACGTTTTTGAGTTGGTTTTTCTGGAGTTTCAACAGATTTGCTTACTGGGTTGTAAACGTGAACGATTTGGTTGGCTTTGTTCTCGATGTCTACCCCACCTGCAACGTCTGCTTTAACAGTCGCTGGGATATCGAATTTATAGTAGCGACCAAATGCAAATTTAGTTGTGTCAATAACTTGAGTGTTATCAGCATCACCTAAAGATTTGTTCATAGAAGCTTTAGATGTCGCTGTAATGACTCCGTTAGCTACTGTAATATCAAATTTAGATGTTACATCAACTCCTGTTACACTATCGTATGCTTTAATGTCAGCAGTGTTAACAGTCAATTTATCTGCATCGTAAGTATCAGAGATACCAACAGATTGGATGTTGTTTTTGTCAGTGAAGTTCTTAGTATCCAACCATACTTGGTAAACTAATTTATCACCACGCTCAACAGTCTTCGTATTGATGTTTTCTGCTTCATTGTTCTTGACTTGATCAGCATATGGATTTGCATTTGTTTCTGTGTACTCATCCTGAAGCTCATTGTCATCGTCCATTAATTTTGTACCTGTTAGGTCAAATTTTTCTTTGTTAAGTACAAATTTTTCTGGTTGGAACTCTGGTGTTTCCGGAGGAGTGATTTTGTTGTTGAATACTTTATCTTCCTTACCATCAGTTGATGCTCCGTTATCATCTACACCACCAGTTGATGATACGTTTGTTACAGTTGTAAGAGCATGACCATTCTTAGCAACTTCAACAGTGATGGTTGCTTTCATCGTGTCATATGTCATACCTACTTCTTTAGTTGCAGGGATCACTTCTTCTACTGTATAAGTATGAGTACCTACTTTAGTGTTGTCAAATGAAATTTCTGTAAATGTTACAGTTCCATCTTTTTTGTTAGCTACCGTTTCAACTTCTTGTCCATTTGCATCTTTAAGAACAAATTTAAATTCTCCGTCTTTAAGTTCACGTCCAGCTAATTTTTTACTGAAGTCAAACTTAGTCTTAACTGGCGCTACAACATAGTTGTTGAAGATTTTATCTTCATCACTTGATTTGAATCCACCTTCAGCACTGTATTTAACTTTAGCTTGCAAATCACCTTGAGCGTTCTCAGTTACAGTAACAGTCATCGTAACTGTCATTGCATCGTAGTCAACGTTTGTATCAGAACCCTTTTGTTCAGTGATCTTGTATTTATAAGTACCAGCTTTGTTAAAGGTAAGTTTGCTAAATGTAGCTTTACCATCTTTATTGGTAACTGTTTCTTCGTGCTTGTCAGGAGTACTCTTCTCTTCTGTTAATTTGAAACTGAATTCACCATCAACAAGCACACGTCCTTCCAATTGTTTTTCAACTTCCGGAGTGACTGTTACTGGTTCTTGTTTGACATAGTAATAAATTGGTTGCTTGTATGGTGTCAATGAGTTGAGCAAGTCAACGTTTGTACCGATACCATTTACTCCACGAACTAATTGTTCGTTTGGAGAAAGGTGACCAATGTTATCTCCCAAGAATGGAACAAAGACAGTCTTATACGGTGTATATCCTGCAGCTTTTTGGAAGTCAAATGGAACTTCCTTACCATTTGCATAGGTTACACCTTTACTATCTGTGAAAGGAATTGTGTGAAGAGGTGATTTCTTAACATTTAATTCTTGTTTGTTATAATCACCAGGTTTAATAGGCTTCGTTTCTGCTAGCAACATGTAGCCATCGGTGCTCAAGGTACCATCCGAACGTTTGCTTTGTTGTTTTGGATCTAGAAGATAAACACGAACGACTACAGTTCCATCTTCACCTACGATTTCTTTAATTCGTTTAATTCCTGCACGCTCAGCGTCCATGAATTTAGTTCCAACTTTGTAAGGGCGACTTACATAACCTGATTGATCATTTGCATCAGCTGCTTGATACAATTTGTAACCATCAAATTGACGCTCTCCAGATGCTGTGAAGTTTTGCCCTTCCATAGCTTTAGTTGAATATCTAGCTAAATCTACTTCATTACCATTTTCTTTATAATCTTGAACCGTTACATCAGTTTTATTAGCGTTGAATGTAGGGTTGTTTTTATCAACTACTTTATAGTAAGTTGTTTTATTAATTGCTTCTGGTATTTTAGCATTAGTATCTGTAATGGTACGACCGTTATAAGCTGGTTCTACAACGTTGATAATATCTGTTGATGTACGAGCAGCATAAACAGCATCGTATAATTTTTGTTCGTCAGGTGTAAGTTGGTGTCCTGGAGCTACTAAAGCTTGGATGCTTGCTCCAACTTCATAACCATATTGAATAAATGGTTGGTCCGTTTTACCAGGACCAGTTCCTGTACCTGGATCGTAATCAACTTGCCAAGTTAATTCTCCTCTAGATGCAGTAGCAGTAGTAGTGAATTTTTGAATACCACTAGATGCAGTAATTTTTCTAGTTTCTACTACATTACCTGTATTTTTATCAATTAATTCTACAGTAGTATCAGTAGAATCATTAAATCCCTTGTAAGCACGTGTGTAGTAGTTTGTATTGTAACGTTCATTAAAGCGAGTGAGGTTTACGATGCTATAAGTATAGACATCGCCTTCCTTAGCAGCGTAACCAGCTGGCACAGGTTGAGATGAAACAGTTGCACCGTTTGGATTCGTCATATCAGGTGTAGCAACTTCACCGTCTTTTAAGAAAGTTGCTACAGCAACCGGCTCGTTATTGTGGTCTGTAGCGGCACGACGTCCACGACGGCTACGACCCGTTGCCAAAGCTCCACCGTTAGTCATATCAGTTGCTGCACGGTCAAGTACTGCGCTACGAACTTCAGCTGCTGCTTGATCTGCTTTAGGAGCTTCAGTACCACGAAGTGAAGCTGGCTGCGCTTTAGGATTGAGGGCTACTGCTGCAGCTTCACTTGCGCTTGTTGCTTCTGAGCTTTCGCTAGTTGCAGCGCTTGTAGAAGCAGCTGGTTTTGCTGCTTCTTCAGCTTTAGCTGGTGTTGCAGTTGCTTTCGGTGCTTCAGCTTTTGGAGCTGGTTTTGCTGCTTCTTCAGCTTTAGCTGGTTTTGCTGCTTCCTCAGCTTTAGCCGGTTTTGCTGCTTCTTCAGCTTTAGCCGGTTTTGCTGCTTCCTCAGCTTTAGCCGGTTTTGCTGCTTCCTCAGCTTTATCTGCTGCTTTGTTAGTCTCAGATTGCTCTGAGACTTCTTTCGCAGCACTTGTATTTGCTTGATCGACATTTGTTACTGGAGCATTATAAGATGCTTCAGTAGAAGAGGCAGTTGTTTCAGCTGCTACTGTGCTATCAGATGCAGACTCCGTCGAAGCTGACGTTGACGCACCTGAAGAGGCAGTTGTTTCCTCCGCAGAAGCCGTATTGGCACCTGCAGCAAAGAGCGCTGTTCCTAAGAGAACAGAACAAACCCCAACGCTATACTTTCGCAATGAAAAGCGCTGGCGCTTATTAAATACATCCTTCATTTATAGGATCTCCTTTTTCATATTTCATGATTCCATGATACAAATAAAATTGTAACATGATTGACACAGAGAATCAATGTGTCGAAATAAATATGTCATAATTTTGTAAAATTGTCATATTTTACACCGATTTTTTAATCATTTTGTCACATTTTTTCCTAGCCGGGTCATTTTTTTTACACCAATTAAAAAAGCCCGAGAAAACAAAGTTGTGTTATTTTCTTGGACTCTTCTATTTTATTTCACTTCGGAGATCAATCCGGTATCCACATCATACACAGCTCCTGAGATAATGACATCCTCTGGAATCAAAGGGGAAGCCTTGAGAAGCTTCATATCCTCGCGGACACTTTCTTCAATGTCTTGAAAGGGGAGGAAATCGCGATCTCCCACATCTACTCCCAGCTCTTTCTTGAGATGCTGCCGGAAACCTTCGTTTTCAAAGGTTTGTGCCCCACAGTCTGTATGGTGCAAGACGACAATTTCACGGGTTCCCATTTGCTGCTGGGAGATAACCAAGGAGCGGATCATATCATCAGTCACGCGCCCTCCAGCATTCCGCAAAATATGGGCATCTCCAAGAGCCAGACCTAGTGCAGGCGCCACGTGAAGACGGGAATCCATACAGGTCACGATGGCGACTTGTGTTTTTGGCTTAATCGGTAGACGGAGGTCTCCATGCAACGCCACATAAGCTTGGTTGGCTGTTAAAAAATTATCAAAATAAGACACGGTCTCTCCTTTATTCCTTTGAAATTCAAACCATCTATTATTTTACCATATCCTCTCTTTTCTGTCAGGTGCTATCTGCATGTATTTGTCACATCGGAAAAAGGCTCTAAACTTTTCCATTTAGCACCTTTTCTTCTATTGAAATACTTTTTTTAGGACTTCACTTAGTGTCGTCACACCGATGACTTGGATCCCCGATGGTGTCGTGATCCCAGTCAGAGAGTTTTTCGGAACATAAATCTTGGTAAAACCGAGCTTAGCCGCTTCATTGATCCGTTGCTCAATCCGGCTAACCCGACGGATTTCTCCTGTCAAGCCCAGCTCCCCTACAAAACATTCCTGCGGGTTGGTTGGCTTGTCCTTATAGCTCGAGGCAATTGCTACTGCTACGGCCAGGTCGATAGCAGGCTCATCTAGTTTGACACCACCTGCAGACTTGAGGTAGGCATCCTGATTTTGAAGGAGCAAGCCGGCACGTTTTTCTAGCACTGCCATGATGAGGCTAGCTCGATTAAAATCAAGTCCCGTCGTCGTCCGCTTAGCATTCCCAAACATGGTCGGAGTCACCAGGGCCTGTACTTCTGCAAGAATTGGACGCGTCCCCTCCATGGTGACCACGATAGAAGAACCCGTCGCCCCATCTAAGCGTTCCTCTAGAAAGACCTGACTCGGATTAAGAACTTCGACCAGCCCACCTGATTGCATCTCGAAGATCCCAATCTCATTGGTGGAGCCAAAGCGGTTCTTGACCGCTCTCAGAATCCGGAAGGTATGGTGGCGCTCCCCCTCAAAGTAGAGCACCGTATCCACCATGTGCTCCAACATACGCGGGCCCGCCAAGGTTCCTTCCTTGGTCACATGGCCAACGATGAAGATGGCGATGTTATTGGTCTTGGCCAGCTGCATGAGTTCAGCCGTCACTTCTCGCACCTGAGAAACCGATCCTTGTACTCCTGAAATCTCAGGAGACATAATGGTCTGGATCGAATCGATGATAAGAAAGTCAGGTTGGATCCGCTCTACCTCTGCACGCACGCTCTGCATATTGGTCTCAGCATAGAGGTAAAACTCGCTATCGATATCTCCCAATCGCTCTGCACGGAGTTTGATCTGCTGGGCAGACTCCTCGCCACTGACATAGAGAACCGTTCCCACTTGAGACAACTGGGTCGAGACTTGAAGGAGCAGGGTTGATTTCCCTATCCCTGGATCTCCCCCGATGAGGACCAGACTTCCTGGTACCACTCCACCTCCAAGGACGCGGTTGAATTCCTCCATTTCCGTCTTGGTCCGATGGACATTGATGGAGGTCACATCCGCCAGTTTCATGGGTTTGGTCTTTTCACCCGTCAAGGATACCCGGGCATTCTTAACTTCTGCAACCTCAACTTCCTCCACAAAAGAAGACCAAGCTCCACAGTTTGGACAGCGCCCTAGATATTTGGGTGAATTGTAGGCACAATTTTGACAAATAAATGTCGTTTTTTTCTTTGCGATGATAAACCTCTTTCTATATCTCTATCTCACATTCAATCACTTGGCAAAAATCAATGGTTTCATTCGGTACAAATTGACGAATGAGCATGCGATGGGCTACAACTACCACAGTTTGATGTTCCCGATACTTAGCCATGCATTCTAGAAAACGAGACTTCATCTCTACAGCTGTCTCATATTGAACAGGAGAATTTGGGAGCAACTCCCCCTTGTTTTCTAAAAACAGACATCTAGCTGTTTCAAAGTTCTCTATACCTGTTTCATAAACCTGCCATTCATGCAATAATGGCTCTACCCTCAAAGGTAGGCCCGTAGCACAAGCCAGATAAGAAGCTGTTTCTAAAGCTCGCGTCACTGCTGAAGCTACTAGCAGATCAGCTGATTGGAACAAGGGGTTTTGGCAAAGGTCCTGAGCCTGTTTCCTCCCCTTCTCAGATAAGGGAGCCAAATCTATCCCGAATCCAGTATAGGAACGTTCCTCTAACTCACGGTAATCCGGCTCCCCATGACGGACAAAGATAATCTTCATCTCAGTGCCCTGTGCTTCCAAATCCACCAGTACGAACTCCGTCTGCTTCATCTCCATCTGCGATTAAAAATGGTGCAAAAACAGCTTGAACCACGCGTTCCCCAACTTCAAGGACGACTTCTTGGTCCGTAATATTTTTCATCTGAGCAAAGATATGGCCTTCATTTCCTGGATTGCCATAGTAGTCTCCATCAATAACACCCACAGAGTTAATCAAGACCAGGCCTTTTTTGCGAGGGTTAGAAGAACGGTCGTAGAGATAGAGCACCTCACCCGCTTGCATATAGGCCTTGACCCCAGTTGGAACGAGGACGATTTCTCCTGGTGCAATCACTGTACGTTCTGCCACTTTTAAGTCATAGCCGGCCGCATGAGCCGTCTCCCGTTTTGGCAGCAAGTCCTGATTGGTATAGCTTGATACAAGTTCAAATCCACGAATTTTTGTCATCATAATTCCTCTTTCATTCTAAAATGTTTCTATCTCTTCTATTATACCATCACTTTGCCCTAGCGTCTCCTCAATTCTACTATTCGTATTCTTTCAATAAAAACTTACTTTTCCGTCCTTCTTTTTTGTAAATGGGTTGGTATTTTCGTGGTTATTTTCTGAAAGAGAACAAAAGTTGATGAAATCTCTTAAAAGTTCGTAATTCCTGCCTCATTTCATCAATTTTAGCTTGAAGCTACTCATTATTTTTGCTATAATTCCCTTTGTAGGGAATAATTTTAAAAGTAAAATATTTTACCCTATAAAATAATTTTATGGAGGTCGTGTCTCAGCACTCAATTCTTATTACCAACAGATAGGATTTGGACGTTCCTATCTTTAAGAGCAATCAGGCATTGATAACTAGGCACTAATTTTTTATGAAAAGGGAAGATAAGATGAAGAATAGAAATATTAAAATTTTCTCATTTGTCCTTTGTTTAGTCGCCATGCTTTTCGCTTTAGGTCTAAATCGCACTTCAGCAGAAACTCCTGGAGTGACCGTTAGCGGAAAATTGGTCGATACGATCAAAAATATCAAAGTTACCAATAATGAAGGTGGCAACCTTGATTGGGAATTACAACAATGGGCAACATTCCGAATTAACGCTGATTACGATTTGTCTGGAAAGAATGTTAAAGCAGGAGATTCAACTGTAGTTACAGTTCCAGATGCTTTAATGATTACTTCAGCTTCCTTTAAAATTCGTGATATCAATACAAATGAAATCATAGCGAATGCTGATGTAAACCCAGACAATAAATCCATTACAATTACCTATACAGATTATGTTGAAAAACACTCAGATACAAGTGGAAATTTCTTCTTCTATGCTCGTATAGATTTCAAAAAACACCCACAAAAAGGTGAAATTCCGATAGAAATCACCATTAACAAAGAAACAAAAGTTGGTGGTAAAGTATCATTTACTGGTATTGGCGATGGTAATCCTTATCTTTTAACAAAGACTAGTTGGGTTAATGAAGGTGATAAAAGAGAGGTCCAATACACTATTTCAGTCAATCGTACAAAACAAAACATCAAAGGTGTAACGATTGAGGACCACTTGCAATTTACAAATGCTTCTTACGTAAAAGATAGCATTAAGATTATTAAAGGTAAATTCTCATATGATACTGGTGAATGGGTATTCTCTGATAGAGTTGATGTAACAGACCAGCATAAGATTACAATTAGCGAAGATGGTCAATCATTTGTTATTGATTTAGGTGACATTACAGATCAAGATCAGTATCGTATTAATTATAAAGTTCGTTTAAATTATGATCCTGCCGACGGAGAAGTCTTGAAAAATGAAGCAACTCTTAAAGGTCTAGGTATTGAAAGCAAAAATGTAACTAATGCTGCTGCTGTTCAAATTGCTGGTGGTGCTGGTCTTGGTTATGTTTACTCAATCAATATCCATAAAGTAGATGAGGCGAATCAACCACTTAAGGGTGCTAAATTTAAAGTAGTTCGTCAAGCAAATAATCAAGTTATCGGTGAGTTTGAATCAGACGAAAATGGAAATATTGCTGTTGGAAAACTCTTAAAAGATAAATATATCTTAACTGAAATTGAAGCCCCTTCAGGTCACGTTATCAAGGATGCTGTTACAGAAGTTAATGTTGAAGATTTTGGTGCTGATCATTCAGTAACGAAAACAATTGTAAATCCGAAAGATAAGCCAAAAGAAACAAAAGCTACCATCGAACTTGATAAAACTCTTACCGGTCGTGATCTAAAAGACGGTGAATTCAGCTTTGAATTGTACGAGGGTGCAACTAAGCTTCAAACTGTTACAAACAAAAACGGAAAAGTAACATTTGCACCAATTGAGTACACCGAAGAAGGTGAACACACTTACACTGTTAAGGAAGTAGCTGGAAATACCCCAGGTATTACCTATGACAAGACTGATAAACAAGTAACTGTTAAGGTGAAAAAAGATGGCGACAACCTGAAAGCAGATGTGGCTTATCCAGATAATAAAACCTTCTCAAATACTTATACGGCTCCTCAACCAGCAAAAGCTAAAATTTCAGCTAGCAAGATTTTAGAAGGTGCTGAATTGAAGAATGGTGAATTCAATTTCCAATTGTTGGATGAGACCGGAAAAGTTCTTCAAACAAAACAAAATGCTGCAGATGGTACGGTAGCCTTTGATGACATTTCATATTCATTAGAGGACGCAGGAAAAACCTTCCACTACACGATTAAAGAAGTCATTCCTGAAAGCAAAGCAAAAGGAATGACCTACGATGAAGGAAGTATTGATGCGACTGTAACTGTCACAAAAGATGATGCAAGCAATACACTCAAAGCTTCTGTGACATATGGCGATAAGACATCCTTCACTAACAAATTGGTAACCACTTCAATCCCACCAACACCACCGACTGTTGACAAACCTGAATTGAAACTTTACAACATTCTATTGCACAAAGCTAACGCAGATGGAAATGCTCTTGCAGGTGCTGTATTTGGTCTCTTTGAAGCCGACGGTACAACTCCAGTTGCAAACCCATACGGCGAAGGTCAAGCGACCGCGACCTCAGATGCCAATGGTCTGGTTACCTTTACAGGATTTGAAGCAAAAGATTATGTAGTGAGAGAGCTTACAGCTCCAGAAGGTTATCAACTATCAACAGATGTGATTAAAGTTTCTGCTAGCGAGTTGAAAGCTGCGACTAACCTCGTCGTAGACAAAGGAACAGTGGTCAACAAACCATTCACTTCAATTCCGCCAACTCCTCCAACTGTTGACAAACCTGAATTGAAACTTTATAGCATTCAATTACATAAAGTCAACAATGAAGGAAAACCACTTGTTGGAGCCGTCTTTGGACTCTTTGAGGCAGATGGTACAACTCCAGTTGCCAACCCATATGGAGAAGGTCAAGCGACTGCGACCTCAGATGCCAATGGCCTCGTTACCTTTACAGGACTTGTAGCCAAGGATTATGTTGTGAAAGAAATCACTGCTCCAGAAGGCTACCAACTTTCTGAAGAAGCAATTACTGTTTCAGCTAGTCAATTGATTGCCTCAACTGACCAGGTGCTTGATCAAGGAAAAGTAGTCAATAAACCGTTCACTGCGATTCCACCAACTCCTCCGACAGTTGACAAACCTGAGTTAAAACTTTACAACATCCAATTGCATAAGGTGAATAAAGAAGGTAAAGCACTTGCAGGAGCTGTCTTTGGACTCTTTGAGGCAGATGGTACAACTCCAGTTGCCAACCCATACGGCGAAGGTCAAGCAACTGCGACCTCAGATGCCAATGGCCTTGTCATCTTCAAAGGATTTGAAGCAAGAGATTATGTCATCAAGGAGTTAACAGCACCAACTGGCTATCAACTATTAACGAATCCAATCACTGTCACAGCGGAAGACTATGTACAAGCTACAGACTTGGTTGTAGATAAAGGAAATGTAGTTAATGAACTAACTCCTCCGACACCTCCGACCCCGCCAACTACTCCTCCAACTCCACCAACTACTCCATCAACAGACAAACCAAAAGGTGATAAGCCTTCTGGAAGTCAACCAAAAGAAGAGAAGAAACATACTCTTCCTTCTACAGGTGAAACAGTGAGTGAGGGACTAGTGGCTGCAGGACTTGCTTTGGCAGTAGCTGGAAGCGCCTTGGTTTACAAAAAACGTGAAAATTAATTTCTAAAACAGGTTTTGTTCTAGCCCCGCTAGACAAACCTGTTTTTTTTACGCGATAAATAGTAGTTGTCTTTATCTATCGCCTATCGTGAATCAGGACATATCCTATCTTATTCTTTCACACATACATTGGGAAAGCTCCCTATCTTTAGTCTTTTGCCTGTTAACACACACGACAAGAGTCAGGAAAACATGGAGTAAAATATCCTATGTGCACTAAAAGAGAGGTTGATACCAATTCAACCTCTCTTTTTCTTATAATTCCTGTAATAAATAACGGAAGAGTTCTAAATTCCCTTTTTCTTCATTGACCAAGTATTCTGGATGCCACTGCAAGCCCATAATGCGATGACCATCTACTGCTTCAATGGCTTCGATGGTGTGATCGCGCGGATCAAAGGCGGTCGCACGGAAATTCGGTGCGAGATCCTTGATACTTTGACGGTGCACGGAATTAATTCGACTGGCCTGCCCAAAAAGTTGCTCTACCACACTACCTTTTTTAGTCTCTATAGAATGGGAAGTCCCAAACGGAAGTCCTTGCCAATGCCCTTCGATCTCTTGGTTGAGTGTTCCTCCAAAAGCCACATTGATCAACTGAACCCCACGGCAGATTCCTAGAACCGGTTTGTTTTGGCGAACCGCTTCCTTCAGTAGGGCAAGCTCAAATTGGTCCCGTTCGATATTGTAATCGTCGCTCTCGATCGTTTTTTCTTCACCATAAAGACTCGGGTCCACATTTTGGCCCCCACTTAAGATCAATTTGTCAATCGTTTCAACATAGTCCTTAACTAAGGAAGGATCCCCCATCGGGATGACCATTGGAAGCCCGCCTGCTTGACGAATCCCTTCTGCAAACTGACTAGATACGGAGGAATGAAGGTTTTTCCCTTCTGGGTCCACCGGACAGAGATTAGCGGATACTCCAACAATTGTTCTGCACATATTCATTCCTCCTTCATTTTAACTACTACTTATCTTACCACCCATTAGTGATAGTGTCTAATATGTATTTTTAAAGGAGATGATAAATAATATTTATCGCGTAAAAAAACAGGTTTGTCTAGCGGGGCTAGAACAAAACCTGTTTTAGAAATTAATTTTCACGTTTTTTGTAAACCAAGGCGCTTCCAGTTACTGCCAAAGCAAGTCCTGCAGCTACTAGTCCCTCACTCACTGTTTCACCTGTAGAAGGAAGAGTATGTTTCTTCTCTTCTTTTGGTTGACTTCCAGAAGGCTTATCACCTTTTGGTTTATCTGTTGATGGAGTAGTTGGTGGAGTTGGAGGAGTAGTTGGCGGGGTCGGAGGTGTCGGAGGAGTTAGTTCATTAACTACATTTCCTTTATCTACAACCAAGTCTGTAGCTTGTACATAGTCTTCCGCTGTGACAGTGATTGGATTCGTTAATAGTTGATAGCCAGTTGGTGCTGTTAACTCCTTGATGACATAATCTCTTGCTTCAAATCCTTTGAAGATGACAAGGCCATTGGCATCTGAGGTCGCAGTTGCTTGACCTTCGCCGTATGGGTTGGCAACTGGAGTTGTACCATCTGCCTCAAAGAGTCCAAAGACAGCTCCTGCAAGTGCTTTACCTTCTTTATTCACCTTATGCAATTGGATGTTGTAAAGTTTTAACTCAGGTTTGTCAACTGTCGGAGGAGTTGGTGGAATCGCAGTGAACGGTTTATTGACTACTTTTCCTTGATCAAGCACCTGGTCAGTTGAGGCAATCAATTGACTAGCTGAAACAGTAATTGCTTCTTCAGAAAGTTGGTAGCCTTCTGGAGCAGTGATTTCTTTCACAACATAATCCTTGGCTACAAGTCCTGTAAAGGTAACGAGGCCATTGGCATCTGAGGTCGCAGTCGCTTGACCTTCTCCATATGGGTTGGCAACTGGAGTTGTACCATCTGCCTCAAAGAGTCCAAAGACGGCTCCAACAAGTGGTTTTCCTTCATTGTTGACTTTATGTAATTGAATGCTATAAAGTTTCAATTCAGGTTTGTCAACAGTTGGAGGAGTTGGCGGAATTGAAGTGAATGGTTTGTTGACCACTGTTCCTTTGTCTACGACGAGGTTAGTCGCAGCTTTCAACTCGCTAGCAGAAACTTTAATCACATCTGTTGATAGTTGATAACCTTCTGGAGCTGTAAGCTCTCTCACTACATAATCTTTTGCTTCAAATCCTGTAAAGGTAACCAGACCATTGGCATCTGAGGTCGCGGTCGCTTGACCTTCTCCATATGGGTTGGCAACTGGAGTTGTACTATCTGCCTCAAAGAGTCCAAAGATAGCTCCAACAAGTGGTTTCCCTTCATTGTTGACTTTGTGTAATTGAATGCTGTAGAGTTTCAATTCAGGTTTATCAACAGTCGGTGGTGTTGGTGGGATTGAAGTATATGGTTTATTCACCACATTTCCTTTATCCACTGCCAAGTCTGCCGAAGCTGTCAATTCAGCTTCAGAAACGGTGATTGAAGCAGTTGAAAGTTGGTAACCTTCTGGCGCTGTCAATTCTTTGACCACATAATCTTTCGCTGCAAATCCTACAAAGCTGACAAGACCGCTCGCATCTGAAGTTGCTGTCGCTTGGCCTTCACCGTATGGATTAGCTACCGGGGTTGTACCATCTGCTTCAAAGAGGCCGAAGACAGCTCCTGCTAGAGCTTGGCCTTCACCATTAACCTTGTGAAGTTGGATGGTATAAAGCTTAGCTTCAGGTTTATCGACAGTCGGTGGTGTTGGCGGGATTTCACTCGTCACAAAAGTATTGATAAAGGATTTCTTTTCACCATAGGCCACTGTAGCGTTGATGGTATTGCTTGCTTCATCTTTCGTAACCGTTACTGTCACTTCGATGCTAGCTTGATCGTAGGTCATTCCTTTTTCTTGAGTTGTAGGGATCACTTCCTTAATCGTGTAGTGGAACGTTTTTCCTGCATCTTCTTGTGAATAAGAAATTTCATCAAAGGCTACAGAACCATCTGCAGCATTTTGTTTTGTTTGAAGGACTTTTCCAGCTTCATCCAACAAGGTAAAGCTGAATTCACCATCCTTCAAGGCACGGCCTTCCAAAATCTTGCTTGCTGAAATCTGAGCTTTTGCTGGACTTGGAGCTGAGTAAGTATTTGTAAAGACCTTGCTTTCTGGATAGACAACTGTTGCTTTTAGGTTGTTTCCATCTTTTGTTACCTTAACGGTGACTTGTTTTTCAGAAGTATCGTATGTGATACCTGGGGTAGTTCCCTTCACTTCCTTCACAGTATAAGTGTGTTCTCCTTCTGCTGTGTAAGGAATCGCATCAAAGCTTACTTTGCCAGATTTGTTGGTGACAGTTTGAAGTTTGTTTGCACCTTCATACAATTCAAAGCTAAACTCACCGTCTACCAAGTCACGACCTGTCAACTCTTTATCCAACTCAATTGTTGCAGTCGTTGCGTTTGGTGTGAAGGCATTGGTAAATGTTTTGCTTTCTGGATAGATAACTTCTGCTTTCAAAGCCTCTCCATTACGAGTGACTTTAACAGTTACTTGTTTTTCGGAAGCATCGTAAGTAATAGTCGCATTATCGCCTTTGACTTCCTTCACAGTATAAGTGTGTTCACCTTCTGCTGTGTAAGAAATCGCATCAAAGCTTACTTTGCCAGCTTTGTTAGTAACAGTTTGAAGCTTGTTTGTACCTTCGTACAATTCAAAACTAAACTCACCGTCTACCAAGTCACGACCTGTCAACTTTTTATCCAACTCAATTGTTGCATTCGCCGCCTTTGGGGTGAAGGCATTGGTAAATGTTTTGCTTTCTGGATAGACGACTTCTGCCTGCAAGGCATTTGCAACACGAGTAACCTTAATAGTCACTTGTTTTTCGGAAGCATCGTAAGTAATAGTCGCATTATCGCCTTTGACCTCTTTCACAGTATAAGTGTGTTCACCTTCTGCTGTGAACTCAATCGGCTCGAATGTAATTTTCCCGCTTTGGTTAGTCGTTGTTTGAAGCTTGTTTGCACCTTCGTACAATTCAAAGCTAAACTCGCCGTCTACCAAGTCACGACCTGTAAGAACTTTATCCAGCTCAATAACAGCTTGGGTTTTGGCCGGCTTCTCTTTCTTGTTTATAATGGTTTTGCTAACAGGTTTCGTTGGTGTCGTAAATTCACTAGCTTCAACAATTGTATCTTCTGCCAACTCATACCCTTCCGGAGCTTGAATTTCTTTGATGATGTATTTATCTCTCAAGAGTTCCTTAAGGCTAAATTCACCTTTAGCATCTGATTCAAACTCACCTAATACTTGGCCAGTTGCTTGACGGATAACTTGGAATTTCGCACCTTTCAGCGGTCCGTTACTTTCGTCAACTTTATGAACTTGAATGCCGAAGGCATAACCAACACCTTCACCACCCGCGATTTGGATATTTACTTTACTATTTGAATCGTATGGTTTTTTATTATCCCCTACGATAGTCGCCTTATTTTTGATCACCTCACGGTCAACCGCATCATAGTTAACAACTGCTTCATATTCAACTGCAAAGTGATCGTTAGCAGAAATGTTCCCTAGATTAATCGTAAATGTAGTATCTGTTGCATTTACAGTGTATTGAGAGGTGACATCTGTTTTGTTTTTAAGTTGCCATGTTCCAGTGCTGTAATCCCAAGTACCTTTGTAGATCTTAAAGCTACCAGCCTTGTAGGTGACACCTGGTGATTCCATAGAATCTGAAAGAACTGCATTGCTGATTGCCTCGTTGGTCCTATTTACAGAAATACGAAAACCTAGACTCTTGTGATCTCCATTATCCCAACCAGATTTGATAATAGTATACCGTTTACCTTCTCCGACAGTCCCACTTTTTACTGTACCATCGAATTTCACTTTGTTATTAACAGAGACCTTAACTGGCGCATTACCATCATTTGGAAACTTATCTTTATTAACACCAGCATAGAAGAAGAACGAACCTGAAATATCATTTTTCTCTTCAACAAACTTTGTGAATGTCAAGACAATTTTACCAGTAGTTGCATCAACCTTTGCGTTAGCGATCAATTTACCAGTAATGGAGTCATTAATTTCAAAATCCTGCGATTTGATGTCAATTGGAGAAGCAATAACTACTTCCGTCGTATCTCCTGCTTTAACGTTTTTTCCTTCCAAAGCAAACTTTGCATTAAGACGGAAAGTATCGTATCTTCCAAGCGGAGCTGTTAAATCCCCGCCATCATTGTTTTGAACTTTTACATCCGTGATAACATCCACTTTTTTAGATGTTTCTGCATTTACCTTTTTAGAAAAAAGCGTAAAGCATACTATCAATAATGAAAGCATCATCAATAGATATATTGCCAATTTTTTCATTTTATCTCCCCTTATATTCATAATAATAGGCAAAAAATATTATATCACAAATTAGTAGTAATGCAAGTAAAAGGTAGCTTTTTTTTATTTAGCATCTTGTCAAAATGAAATATCTTCACAAAACAATTGATAGTTATACAAGTTTTTTTACCTATATTATGTTAAAATAGAGAGGAAAATAGAATCATCTTCAAGGCCCTTTTGAGGCGGTTTTGAAGAGGCAAGTCCTAGATTTATAGCCTTGCTTAAAAATAGACATAGAAATGGAAGATACAATGGAAAAACAAACCGTTGCAGTATTGGGTCCTGGTTCATGGGGAACAGCCCTTTCACAAGTCCTCAATGATAACGGCCATGAAGTCCGTCTCTGGGGAAATATCCAAGAACAGATCGATGAAATCAACACTGATCATACCAATCAGCGCTATTTTAAAGACATCGTTATTAGCGATCAAATTACAGCTACGACCGATCTAAAAGCAGCCTTGGACAGTGTAGATGCCATCCTCTTTGTGGTCCCGACTAAGGTAACCCGCTTGGTAGCTAAACAAGTCGCTGAGACACTGGATCATCCTGTAACAGTTATGCACGCATCTAAAGGGCTAGAACCCGGTACACATGATCGAATTTCTCAGATCCTTGAGGAAGAGATCCCTGCTTCTCTTCGCAGTGAGATTGTGGTTGTTTCTGGTCCGAGCCATGCTGAAGAAACCATTGTCCGTGATATCACTCTCATCACAGCCGCTTCAAAAGATCTAGAAGTTGCACGCTATGTTCAAGAACTCTTTAGCAACCACTATTTCCGCCTTTATACCAATACCGATGTCATCGGGGTGGAAACAGCTGGTGCCTTGAAAAATATCATCGCTGTTGGAGCTGGAGCCTTACATGGACTTGGATACGGGGACAATGCCAAAGCAGCTATCATCACGCGCGGTTTGGCTGAGATCACCCGCCTGGGAGTGAAGCTCGGGGCCAGCCCTTTGACCTACAGTGGCTTGTCTGGTGTCGGAGACTTGATCGTTACTGGAACGTCTGTCCATTCCCGCAACTGGCGTGCTGGGGATGCGCTTGGACGTGGTGAAAAATTAGAAGACATTGAAGCCAATATGGGCATGATCATTGAAGGGATTTCTACAACCAAAGTCGCCTATGAACTCGCACAAGAGTTGGACGTCTATATGCCGATCACACAGGCCATTTACCAAGTCATCTACGAAGGGCAAGATATCCGAGAGGCCATCCACAACATGATGAGCAATGAATTTAAAGAAGAAAATGAGTGGAAATAAGTCAACCACTCTCTTATCAATCATACCTTTTAGAAAGGAATCTATATGACTAAAGTTAGAAAAGCAGTCATTCCTGCAGCTGGCTTGGGGACCCGCTTCCTCCCAGCTACCAAAGCTTTGGCAAAGGAAATGTTGCCAATCGTTGACAAACCTACGATCCAATTTATCGTAGAGGAAGCTCTCAAATCAGGTATCGAGGACATTCTGGTCGTAACAGGGAAATCAAAACGTTCGATCGAAGACCATTTCGACTCAAACTTTGAACTTGAGTACAACCTCAAGGAAAAAGGGAAAAATGATCTTTTACGATTAGTAGACGAAACAACAGGCATGCGCCTCCACTTCATTCGTCAAAAACATCCTCGTGGACTTGGAGATGCAGTTTTACAAGCTAAAGCTTTTGTTGGAAATGAACCCTTCGTCGTAATGCTTGGAGATGACCTCATGGATATCACGGATGACAGAGCCACCACGCTCACCAAGCAATTGATGAATGACTATGACGAAACACACGCTTCAACCATTGCTGTCATGAAAGTTCCCCATGAAGAAGTTTCTGCCTATGGAGTCATCGCTCCTCAAGGAGAAGGAATCAACGGACTGTATAGCGTTGAAACCTTTGTCGAAAAACCAGCACCCGAAGAGGCACCAAGTGACCTTGCCATTATCGGACGCTACCTGCTAACTCCTGAAATCTTCCAAATTTTGGAAAATCAAGAGCCCGGTGCTGGAAACGAAATCCAGTTGACCGATGCCATTGATACTTTGAACAAGACCCAACGAGTCTTTGCCCGTGAATTCAAGGGACGGCGCTACGATGTAGGAGACAAGTTTGGGTTCATGAAAACATCTATTGATTATGCCTTGAAACACCCACAGGTTAAAGATGATCTCAAACAATACATCATCAACCTTGGAAAACAATTAGAAGAAAAAGGAAAAGTGACCAAGGAGTAAAAAATACTCACCACGACTTTTCGACTATGAAGGAAAGAGACCGGACTAACCGTCCGGCCTCTTTTCATTTCTTAAAAAATTGCTTTTTAGACTTTGTTATGTTTGCGTTTTTCTACATAGAAGGCAAATCCAAGGGCACTAATCAAGACACCGCCGATGATACCAACCATTGAAATGGTTTGTCCAGTAGATGGCAATTTCTTGCTTTCTATTTTTTCTTCTACCTTAGTTGCCGATTTGTAGACAACGCCATAAGATGAGAAGTGATTGGTTGTGAAGGTTACCTTGCTCTTGTCTTCATTCAAGCTGAACTGGTAGGTTTCAACCTTGCCATCTTCTCCAATACCTACAACCGATTCTACTTCTTTCTTAGGATCAACTGGCATGGTCACTACAGTTGGGCTGAATTGATGAACAGGGCCATTTTGATTTGACAATTGAATGTCGTAAATCTGATAGTCTTTATCTTTGAGGGCTTGTACATCCTTCAATACAGAAGCTGCCAAATTAAAGCCACCTTGGGCAAAGTCTGGATTTTGTAAAGTGATTCCAGTAACAGGATCTACTAAAATGTAGGAATTCGTAGGAAGAACTGGACGATTGTTTGTAGTTGGAGCAGGGACAATCGTAGTTGGATGAGTTACATCCTTGCTTGGTTCAGTAGTTGTAGTTGTAGTTTCATCCTTACTTGGATCAGTACTTGGTTCAGTTGGCTTGGTTTCATCCTCGCTTGGCTTAGTACTTGGTTCGCTTGGCTTGATTTCATCCTCGCTTGGCTTAGCACTTGGTTCGCTTGGCTTGATTTCGTCCGTACTTGGATCGGTACTTGGCTCAGTTGGCTTGGTTTCATCCTTGCTTGGATCAGTACTCGGTTCGCTTGGCTTGATTTCGTCCGTACTTGGCTCAGTACTTGGCTCAGTTGGCTTGGTTTCATCCTCGCTTGGCTTAGTACTTGGTTCGCTTGGCTTAATTTCGTCCTTACTTGGATCGGTACTTGGCTCAGTTGGCTTGGTTTCATCCTTGCTTGGATCAGTACTCGGTTTGCTTGGCTTAATTTCGTCCTTACTTGGCTCAGTACTTGGTTCGCTTGGTTTGCTTGCGTCCGTTGGTTCCTTGTAATCATCTGGAAGAGATGCCCGATACGGATCATCTGTTCTACCCGCTTCTTTCAAGGTTGCTGAAAGCTCAGCTTCGTATTGTTTAAATTGTTTGAAAAGACGTTCAGAACGCGCTATTGATTCAGCAGTTACTTGATCTTCTGCCCCTTTTGCAGCTGCTTCATCAGCTTTCAAGGCAGCGTATTTTGCATCGCTCACTTTTTGTTCTATAATGAGCTGTTCTTCTAGTGCTTTCCAGTGATTTTGGATAGATTTTCCGAATAGATCTTGGTTATGGATGGCCATTTGGTCGATGTGCCAAACTGTCCAATACCATGAATTTGGATCATAAGTAGCTGTTTGAGGTTTAAAGGCTTCGTAAGTATCTTTTACATTTCCATAGAATGGAACATAAGGGGTATTCCGTGAAGGTCCCATGCCGAGCCATACAGTTCCACCAAATGATTTTGGAAGGTTTGGATTGATTTGATAGACATGGGCATCAATCACATTTTCATTTCCTAAAGCATACTTGTATTGGTCTTTACGAACAGTATCGTTGCTACCATCATCACCTTGTTTCTTAACACCAATTTGATCATCTGGTACAAAGCGTCCATTTAAGTGTTCAAAACGATTCCGTTGCAAAGCAAAAGCATCTTCTAAGGTGTATTTTTTGTTTGGATCGGTTGGTGAACGGAAGAGCTCATACTCATCATCCTCATAAGTGACTTTAGAGTCTGGATCTAGTAAGGTGATACCTGCATAGGTCCGTGAGCGGTCCCCTTCAGCATATTTTTCTGGTCCATAAGATTTAGCAATATGGAAATTGCCATCTTTATCAGTCTTGTAGTTGCCAGATTCCTTGGCTACTTTTTCTACATCTTTAGAGGCAATGACATTTTCAGTGTCATTCAAGTCTACATGGCCAAGGTAGTAGGTATTGGCAAAAACTGCATATTTATCTTCTGGCACCTTCACCGCTACATATTGGTGACCAGATAGAATTTCCATATACCAAGTTTCATTTTGGTCTGCAAAGACAACCACATTCCCTTCAGCTGAACCTTTTTCTTCGATGACTTTGGCCAGTAATTCAACCCCTTCACGGGCAGTCTTCACACGTGGCAAAATCACATCTAGCATAGCTGCTTCTGGTAGGCCATTCTCTTTCAAAGGATCCGTCGTCAAGACTTTCTTATTTGGGATTGCTGTTACTGTCGCAGTCATGGATACACCGGCTTCATTAAAACCGTGTTCCCCGAAAGCCCCGTTGCTACCGTCACCACGAGCAGAGTCATAAGTAGCTGTGTATTTCATTTCATTGACAGCATGCGGGTAGGTGAATCCGTTGGATTCATCCTCGATTTGATCTCCCTCATTATAGGTCTTGGCATCAACCACAACATAGTTTTTGTTGTGTTTTCCACCATTTGGATAATAAGGATAGTCCTCAGTCCGGCCAAACAGGGTCGTTCCATCCTTGGTCAACTGGCGACCAATGATAAATCCACAGCAGGCCTGAACGGCTTGAATTGGTAAGAGTAAGAACGTCATCGCTACCAAAGCTAGTTTAAACAACCATTTTTTCATGGCAAATCTCCTTTATGTTTGAATGTTCCTTTAGGAAAAAAGGTAGAATACCCGATTTTTTATACCTTAAGTCTATCTTTTTTCCACCTCTTTTGCAAGCGCTTTCTTCATTGAATGTTTATACTCTTTTATTCAGGACCTCCTAAGTTATCATCCTTCCAATACAGGATTCACTTACTTATCACAAGAATGTTATAATAAATATATATAATTACCGGTAATTTCATCAATTATCTGTTAGTTTACGATTTCGCTACATTTTTTAGTAAAAAAGAGGGAGTAGGAAAAAACTCCGTAAAATAAAAAAGATTGAAAAGGTTCTTCCAAACCTTTTCAATCTGCCCAGCCCCTTCTTAAAATAGGTTTAACAATTTGCCTAAAAAACAGAGGAATAGTAAGAGGTAAGACAAGGAGGCGCTGATCTGATAGCTTCGCTTCATAAAGAGGGCCTCCCCTCTTACTGGAAAGACATAAGCCAACATCACCCCAGCTACTAAGCCACCAATGTGGCCCGCCATACTGATGTCTGGCATAAAACTAAAGATCAGATTGACCACAATCAAGCTGGTATAGGACTGACTCAAGTGGCGAATATAGGGACTTTGGACAATAAAGCGCAGAGCGCCAATGGTCCCAAAAAGTCCAAAGAGGGCTGTAGAAGCGCCTGCTGCAATCACATCTGGCGTAAAAATAGCAACAAAGACATTGCCCATCATGCCTGATAAGAGATAAAGAGCTAAGAAAGCCTTGGAACCAAAGAGATCTTCTGCCAAACGTCCCAAGTAATAGAGGGTGATCATATTGAGCACAAAATGTTCTAGGCCGATATGAACAAAAGTAGCTGTCACTATTCGCCATAACTGGCTAGGATCGACTTTCACAGCCTCTCCAATAATACCACCGCTATAGTAAACAGCAGCACCCGTTTGGTAGTCGCCTCCAAATCGGATAAACATTGAAAGAAAAACTGCCGTTGTGACGAGCAACAAGATACTAGTCACAGGATAACGATGATCATAGAGTAATTTCATGGACTAGCACCTCCTGAACTGCTATATCAAATGTATTTGGCTGGAACTCCCCTTGCTGGATGGAATAAATGGTGCTGACTGTTTTTCCAGTAAAACCCTCTAAATAACGATCATAATAGCCACCACCATAGCCGATCCGATAGCCTTTAGATTGGAAAACCAAGCCCGGGACATGGATCAGATCAATCTCTGCTTTATCCACAACCTTGCCCTGTTCATTGGGCTCCAGCAAACCAAAGCGCGTTTTTTCCAAAATGTCAGGATCGTATTCCACAAATTCCATCCGACCTTGTGGATAGGTACGGGGAACACAGACGCGTTTTCCAAGTTGAAGAGCAGCTTGGATCAAGCCAGCTGTGGAAAATTCATGGTCAAAAGACAGATAGGTCGCAAGGGTCTTTGCCTCCTGAAAGGCTGGAAGCTCCAAGAGACGTTGAGTGAGCTGTTCATCTGCTTGAGTTTTCACGGATTCCGGCAACCGTTTCATGGCTGCGATGGTTTCTTTTCGTAGTGTTTTCTTCATTCCCTACTCCTTTTGTATAGCTTTAATTGTATCATTTTTTATGAAACATCCGAACAGTTTGCACACGAGAAAATAAAAATCCAACTCCAGGCGGAGTTGGAACAAACGCTTATTGGTTGGCTTTCACTTTCAAAAATTTACCAATGTTTTCCACAGCAAAGGGAAGGGCAGCCTCATTTGGGCTCATCTTCGGATGGTGCAGGGCATAAGGGGTATCAATTCCCAGCCAGAACATGACCCCAGGGACCTTGCTCAAGAGAAAGCCAAAGTCTTCTCCCGTCATCGCTGGCAAGATATCAATCAGGTTCACGTCTTCCTCAGCTGTGAAAAAGTCCATGAGTTCTTTGGCCAACTCTGGTTGGTTTTCCACAGGCAGGTAACCTCCTTGCTTGAGTTCCAGATCTAATTCTACATCAAAAGCGGCTGCAACCCCTTCCGCAATCGTTTTGACCCGTTTTTGAGTCAGGAGGTTCATCTCCATGGTCAAGGTTCGGATGGTCCCGTGAAGGAAGGCCGTTTCAGCAATCACATTATTGGTGGTTCCTGCATGCATGGAACCAAAGGTCACCACAGCACCTTCAATTGGATCAACATTTCGACTCACGACCGATTGGACTTGGGTAATGAAGTAAGAGGCTGCTACAAGAGCATCATTGGCCTCATGTGGAAAGGCAGCATGCCCTCCCTTTCCTGTAAAGGTGATCTTGACTTCACAGGTCCCTGCAAAAAGGGTACCGGTATTGGTCGCAATGTCCCCCACCTTCAAATCAGGGCGTACATGCAGACCATAAAATTCATCAGGGAGCCAGTCACCAAAAGCATTGTCCTTATACATGAGCATCCCACCTGCTTCATTTTCTTCAGCCGGTTGGAAGAGAAAGAGCAGGTTATTTTTTGGTTGCACTTGGACCAGTTGATCCAAAAGCCCGAGGGCTGTTGTCATGTGCATATCATGACCACAAGCATGCATCCGTCCTTCATGCTTAGAGGCAAAATCAAGGCCCGTTTGTTCCAAAATCGGTAAGCCATCGATATCCGTCCTCCAACCAATGGTTTTTTCAGGTGCAGCCCCATGGAGATAAACTAGGATCCCTGTCCGCCAAGTCCGTTTCTCTACAAACTCCTTGCCGGCTGTAATCTCTGCGATTCGCTCTAAGAGGTAGGCTTGGGTTTCAAATTCTTCCAGGC
Organism: Streptococcus sp. F0442; assembly: GCF_000314795.2. GTDB lineage: Bacteria > Bacillota > Bacilli > Lactobacillales > Streptococcaceae > Streptococcus. The sequence goes on from NZ_KB373314.1 coordinate 1,157,505, forward strand.
CAATTTCAGGGATTTGGTGCAAATCCCGTCTGATTTTGATTAAGTCCAATGTCATCGTTGTCTTCTTTCTATTAGAATAGGGAGTGGGAAAGAACTCTGATTAATTAAAAAGAGTTCGTTTTCCCACCCCCGCACAGTTGATTAGGTAGTCTTTGGAGCTTAATCAAGCGAACAAAGATGCCAATCAACCACTGCGTCATACAATTATTCCCTTTAAACACCAAAGGCTGGACACTTTTTGCCCGGCCTCTACTATCAATATGTTACAAATTACGCAAAGCGTCTTCCAAGGCTGTTTTTTGTTGTGTTTTTTCGTCAATTTCCTTGATGATGCGAGCTGGGACACCAGCTACAACCACATTTTCAGGGACATCTTGAGTAACGATCGCTCCAGCGGCAACGACTGAACCGTTTCCAACTTGAACTCCTTCGATCACAACAGCATTGGCACCGACCAAGACATTGTCCCCAATCCGAACAGGCTCCGCAGAAGCTGGCTCAATGACACCCGCAAGAACGGCACCCGCACCGATGTGGCTGTTTTTACCAACAGTGGCACGACCACCAAGGATAGCGCCCATATCAATCATGGTTCCTGCACCGATTTCAGCACCGATATTGATCACTGCTCCCATCATGACTACCGCATTGTCCTCAATCGTTACTTGATCACGGATAATAGCACCTGGTTCGATACGGGCATTCAGGTAGCGCTTGTCCAATAATGGGACAGCTGAATTACGACCATCTTGTTCTACCACATAATCCTTGTTCTCTGTTAAGTTGGCAAGAAGAGGCTCGATATCTTTCCAATCACCGAACAAAACATTGCCAAGTTTCGTAACAGAAGCAGGAACAGCTGTTGACAATTCCCCTTCAAAGGTTACTTTCACATTTGTTTTCTTTTCTGCATTTCCAATAAAAGCAATAATTTCTTGAGCAGACATTTTTTGTGCTGTCATAAGATTCTCCATTCATTTCAATTAAAGGTATTCATATTATACCACAATCCTAGTGGGATAAACACCTAAGGCGATGTGGATGTCGCCGAATCATCGAGACCCTTGATTTCACTGATAGTCCGATTACTTCCAAAACGAATAATGACTGATCGCGAATCAGAAAGTTTATAGTGAAAGGTTAAAAAAGACTCAGAACTCATTATACTCGACCAGGAAACACGGTTGGGGATTCCGACAGTATTCACAAGATCTGCATAGCTAGTTCCTATTTTAACACTCGCAAAATCCTCTCTGTTCAAACTGCCATTTTTATTGGCTAATTGCTCACTGTTTAAGTTCTCAAAATTAAGAGAAGATAGACGGTTACCAATCATATTTGAAAGCAAAACAGATACAGAAGAAGGGGATCCTTCAGCCTCATAATCCAAGCTTGTCATGAAAGGACCGACACTACCCTCTTGGTAGGTTTCTTCCCCACTACTAGCCTTGCCCAGTACAGCTACCACATCCTGCGGAGACAGATAAGTTGAAGAGGTACGGCCTTGATCCCCCTCACTTAAACCAGGAATCAGGGAAATCGCCTTCTCATAGGTCACTTGAAACTGAAATTCCCCCTCCGGAGCAATCAAGGTACTCGTGCCACTCTTCAAGGTTTCCTTTCTGACTCCATAAGACCGGCCAGTGCTTCCGTATTCACTAGTAGAAGAAGGATGTTCCTCTCTATGGATGCCTCCTGAAGGCATAAAAACAAATAATCCCACCATGGCCAATAAACCAAAAATAGCTGCAAGGAGAGAAGCTCCACTGCTTGAGGAAGAAGGATAGGCTCTCGCCGTATCCGATAGGACGTCCAGTCCAGTTTTTCTTGGTTCTTGGCGCCGGCCTCCTCCTAACGAAGCTAGATCTGCTTCTGAAATCAAGCGGGTCCCACCCTGGTGCTCTACTCTTTCCTCGCCCTTAGGGAACTGCTCTATTGCATCTTGTGTTGGTGGTTGTGATGTTAGCGGTCTGTCAGGAGAGTCTTCAACCAATACTTCGTTTTGCTCATCTATAGCTTTCTCAGTACCAAGCTCTGATTGGTCTTTTAGCTCCTCTACTTGCTTCACTGGTTCAGGAAAAATGGAGGAGTCTATCACTTCTGTCTCTTTTGGAAGCTTTTCTTCCAGCCTTTCATCCCTATTTTCAATGCTCTGGTTGGTTGAAGCGGAACTTTTCACTAGACTAGTTTCTTCTTCTAGCTGGCGTTTCGCAAATCGACTCTTGTGTTCATTTCGTAGGGTTGACCAGTCTTTCTTTCCCATTGTTCCCTCCTTAATTATTCTATAGCAAATTCATTCGGGCTGACCGTTTTTACGGTGCTGTAGGTGTCGAAGAAGAAGCTGGTGTGCTCGCTTCCACTTTAGGTGTGATATCCTTGATGGTTTGCCGGCTATCAAAATGGATGTGGACCGTTTGGGAATCAGCCAATCGATAAGTAAAGGTCGGTGCTTCACCGTAACCTAAAAGTCCGGACATATCTACCTCATCTGGAATCCCCACCGTATTAAGCAAATCTAAATAAGGCATCCCAACTTTGATATTAGTAAAATCGTCCTTCGTTAAACTGCCATTCTTATTTGCAAAACGATCACTTTTTAAGTGTTTCAAACTTAAAAAAGAAATCCTGTAATAGGCACCCATTTTTTCAAGGAGAACCTTCCCATATGCATCATCTGATTGGTAATCTAAGGTCAGCAAAAAAGGACTTGAACTGCTGTCACTATACGATGCCTCTCCACGGGTTGCTTTACCTAATGCTGCAACGATACCTTGCGGCGTAATCGTTCCAAAAGATGTCTTTTTTTCTTCTACTGCAAAATCAGGAATGAGAGACATGGCTTTTTCATAGGTTGTCTCAAATTGAACTTCCTTAGCAGATGCAACATAAGAACTATTTTCACTATTGAGATATTCTTTTCTGATACTATGCCGTGAAAAACTGTCAGCTCCATTGCTTGAGGAAGATGAAGAAAGAATCTTGTTGCCTGTGTTTTGAAGTACGAATACAAAGGCGACTAACAAGGCTAAGCATCCAAAAAATCCTAAAAGCGAACCGGTCCCTTCTTCTTTAGAAGAAGGTGAAGAACCAATAGTATCTGAATGACTTCTCATTTCTTGATGATTTTCCATCCCTAAAGAAGCTAGATCTTCTTCTGAAATCAAGCGAGTCCCACCCTGGTGAGATGAAGCCGCTTTTATGTCCGTCCGATGATTGTCCAATGATTTCTCCCTTCCTAAATCAAGACCAATTTTGAACCCTTTTTCTTCCATTCCATCACCACTTCTGGCTGACCTGGTATCTGATAACTCGCTCGATAACCCATTTCGCCATCTAGTAATTCCCCCCAGACCAAGCGTTGAGGATTTCCTAGCTTCTGAATGAGCTGGGCGAATTCTGTGCCTTTTTTGCCCTTTTCAGTAGTGATGTCTTTCTCACTGCTTGACTTCTCTGTTGCATCCAACAAATTCGTCGCATCCACCATCGTCAGGCGAAAACCTTTGGCCTGGTCCTGTTCAAACCATAGAGTGACACTTTTCTTGCCCTTATCTGACTGCTTGGCTGCATACGTCAAGACCAGAACAGTTTTATCCCCTTGAGCTGTTTTTGTGTACCGAACTTTTTGTGCTTTTCCCCATTTAGCTACAAGCGTTTCCAGGCGAGTCCCTGGTTGCTGACCTTGCTTAAGTCGGACTTTCAAATTTGCTACGGCTTCGATCGTCCACTGAAACTGCTTGACTTCTTGTTCATCAGTTACCAAATTCTGGTAATCTTTCGGCTGGAAATGGGTGAGTTTTTGAACCTCCTTAGTATCAGTCCCCTGCTCTTGCACCTGGATGGTTGCAATGGCAAGCAAGAGTCCTAGGAGCAAACACAAAAAGGGCAGTAAAAATTCTTTTTGATTTTTTTTTATCCATTCGATCATACACTTCACCCCTTCTTACTCAAACGATACTGACCACTCTGATCGCGTTCAAAGGTCAAAGAAACCAGCCCATCTGTTACCTGATAAGACAGGGCCAATACTTGTTTGTCCTTTATAGTGGTCAAACTAAGAGAATTGGGAAGGCCTGATCTTTTCAAGACGTCCTCTACTGCCGTTCCCTTTTCTTTCTTACCATCCAAGGGCTGATAGCTTGTAAAATCAGTCCGTTTCAAATTCTTTTTACTCTGATAGCGAGACGACTGGGGCGCAAACCCTTGAATGGCACTCAGATAAAAAGCACCCTCCTGCTTTTGGAATTCTATTGTAAAAGGATTAATCCCCTGGACAGCAGTCCCATAACCTAGCTGGACTTGTGCTCCAAAACTGGTTTCTTCTTGTGTAAAACTCTCTGCTTTCCCAAATTTCTTTACGAAGGCAGCCAAGGTCACCCAGTTCTTTCGAGTCTTGCTATCTTCCTTTGTAAGTTCTAACGATAAGAGGTCTTCTATTGCCAGTTCTTTGGTGGTTTTCCCAACATATTGTTGGCTTGTTTCTTGCATCTGAGGAAAGGTTAGTAAGCGATCTTTGGGCACGGTTTTAACCGGATGAATCATGAATACTAAGCAAGCACCGATCATAAAAGCTAGCAAAGCTATCCCAGCTTTTCGGAGGAGCCTTTTATGATTTTCTATCCATGTTTTCATTTCTTCCATCCTTTGTTCTCTTTCTATTCAAACTCCTTCTATTGTATAGAAAAATAGCGCATTTGTCTTGTCTTATCTGAAAGAAAAAAGGCTTGCGCCTCTTTCTTTTCTTATCCTGTTAATAGCTGTCTTTACTGCTCAAGAGGAAATCCCCATTGGATTGGCGAACAAAGGTCAAATCCACATAGTCCCCATTTTTCTTTTTGAAGTCCATGAGCATTTCCACCTTGCCTGAATAATCAGATGCTCTCACACTCAGATTGACACCATCCCCGTATTTATCCAAGAGCTCTTTATAAGAAGTGCCTCCAACACCTGTCTCACTATCTCCAACTTTTAAGCCATCTGCAAAATTATCCTCTACTATGAGATCTTTCTCATACTGATTGAATTCAAACTTAGAAAGCTGCAATTGTTTCCCATTCTTAGTATAAATGGCTCTGACCTCTTTATTATAAGAGCTATTATCCCAGTTTAATTTCAACTCTCCATCATCAAATTGAACAGCATTCGCTTTCCCATAAGCCTCTACCATTTCTTCAGGACTCATCCCATCATCTTCTCCAGTCAGAAATTGAAGTTTCTCGACATCTGACTGCTCCCAGCTAAAATTGGACTCTGCATCTTCAGAAGTCAATTGCTCCAAATCAATAGTATAAGGAGAACCTGACTTGTCAGCTGATAAAGAGGTGTCCTGCTTTCTTGCTTGAGAGCTACTAGGAGCGGCTTGGCCGATGAGATAGCCACTAATACCACCGATTAAGAGACCTACTAAAATGCCAAGCGCAAAACGAATAGCCTTTTTATCTGCCGGATCCATCGGTTTTCGGACAGGAGGAGTTTGCTGGATCTGGATAGCTGGACCAGGCTGTGCTTGTGAATCAGCTCGTTCAGAAGCAAGACTGTAAGGAGCTTCAGCTACAGGCTGGAATGGAGGAATAGACTGGGGAGGAGCAACTGCTTGCAGATCTTTTTCGACAGTTGGTTCACCCACATCTGGGATCTCGACGGTGTCTGAAATAGCTGCTTCCGTTGTTTCTTCCTTCATTTCTGTCGCTGGCATCCCTGGTATTCCCCCTGGTTCCGAAACGACGACATCTTCTGATGCTTCTTTTGGGACAAAGGCTGGCGCAGCTACATCAAAATGAGGCGCTCCATCCAACGGAGCATCGTTTATCAATTTTTCTTGATCTTTCTCTGACATTTCAGGTTCTCCTTTTTATTCTTCTCTTCTACTATAACATAAAACCAACCTAGGACCAACTCCAATCTATAGGGAGCAAAAAAACGACCTCTTTCGAGATCGTTTTGTTGTCTATTATAGACGAGCGTTGAGTTCTTTGCTCAATTCTTCAAATCCTGGTTTACCAAGAAGGGCAAACATGTTACGTTTGTAAGCTTCAACACCTGGTTGGTCAAATGGGTTGATGGCATTCAAGTAACCTGAAAGGGCGATGGCCAATTCGAAGAAGTAGATCGTGTAACCAAGAGTGAAGGCATCTTGCTCAGGAAGAGTCACGTACATGTTTGGCACGTCACCGTCAGTGTGGGCAAGAAGAACACCGTCAGTTGCTTTTTTGTTAACGAAGTCAACGTCTTTTCCTTGAAGGTAACCAAGTCCGTCAAGATCTTCTTCCAAAGTAGGGATAATCACGTTCTTACGTGGTTTGTCAACACGGACAACTGTTTCAAACATGATACGAGTTCCTTCTTGGATAAATTGACCCAATGAGTGCAAGTCTGTTGAGAAGTTAGCTGAAGTTGGGTAGATACCTTTTTGGTCTTTCCCTTCTGACTCACCAGCCAATTGTTTCCACCATTCTGAGAAGTATTGAAGCGATGGCTCGTAGTTTACCAATATTTCAGTTGCATAACCTTTACGGTAAAGGATGTTACGAACAGCTGCGTATTGGTAAGCTTCGTTTTCTGAAAGTTTGTCTGAAGTGTAGTCTTTACGAGCAGCATTCGCACCTTCCATAAGGGCTTTGATATCTGCACCTGATGCAGCGATTGGAAGCAATCCAACTGCTGTCAAGACTGAGAAGCGTCCACCGATATCATCTGGAACCACAAATGTTTCCCAACCGTTCGCATCTGCTTCAACCTTAACAGCACCTTTTTGGCGGTCAGTAGTTGCGTAGATCCGTTTGTTAGCTTCTTCTTGACCGTATTTCTTCACCAAAAGTTCTTTGAAGACACGGAAAGCGATAGCTGGTTCAGTTGTTGTACCTGATTTAGAAATCACGTTTACTGAGAAGTCTTTGTCTGCTACGTACTCTACCAAGTCAGCAAGGTAAGTAGATGAGATGGAGTTTCCAGCGTAAAGGATTTGTGGCGCTTTGCGTTCTTCTTTTGTTTGCAAGTTTGCAAAGTGGTGGTTCAAGAAGTCAATGGCAGCTTTCGCTCCAAGGTATGATCCACCGATACCGATCACGACCAAAACATCGCTGTCTGCTTTGATTTGTTCAGCAGCTTTCAAGATGCGGTCAAATTCTTCACGGTCATAATTTTCAGGAAGGTCCAACCAACCTAGGAAGTCACTACCAGCACCTGTTCCTTTACGGATCAATTCATCAGCTGCAGTCACTTGTGGTTGCATATATTCCACTTCATGTGGGGCAACAAATTTACCCAAAACTTTTGAGTAGTCAAATTTAATATGAGACATGTTATTCCTCCAAAATTTCTTCTTCTCTATGATATCGCTTTACAGGAATTTTATCAAGGGAAACCACCCTGTAAAACGTTTTCATTTGCTGATTTTTTTATTTTCACAAATCAAGCAACGACGCAATAGCAATCGTTTGCATATTTGCACTATTTTTGACTAGAAAATCCAAAAAAAGAAGCTTCTCACGAAACTCTATTTTTTCTCTTTTATTCTTTGAATATAAACAGGACTCTGGTAAGTGATAGCCCTCACGTCGCTTCACTCCTCAGGATCAATATCTCTAAGTTCGGTTACGCCTTACAGGCTTTTTTCATTTTACGCTATAGCCCTCACGTCGCTTCGCTCCTCAGGATCAATATCTCTAAGCTCATCTGCGACTTCCAGTCTTGATTCGTTAAGAGCTTTTATCGGTTTACAGCTTTTTCCCTAACGGGAAAAACTGCATCCATTGCTCTAGGATTCGTCTGCGTCCCTTGGACTTGACTCATCAAGAGCAATAGAAAAGAGCACACAGTTCACTTCGCTTAGGGCTGCTGGATTCCTCCCCTGACCCGCTTCACGCAGAACTGTTGCTCCGATAGGTATTATATCATAATTTGTGGATTTTGCAAAGGTCCGGTTTTTATTCTTGTGTTTCGGCCTTGGCTGCGAGTTTGGCTTGTTTTTTTCGTTCTCGACCTTGGCGGAAGAAGGTCTGCATGATGGCTGCACATTCTGCTTCCAAGATTCCTGTTTCTACTTCGACTCGGTGATTGAGGCGTTCATCTGCCAAAATGTCGTAGAGACTACCTGCTCCACCGAACTTCTGATTGGTCGCCCCGTAAATCACCTGGGGAATCCGAGCTAGACCAATGGCACCACTACACATGACACAGGGCTCAATCGTGACAAAAAGCGTCGTATCCAGCAGGCGCCAGCTATTTTCACGCTGATTGGCCTCCTCGATCGCCATGATTTCCGCATGCATAACCGCCCGCTGCAGCTCCTCACGCGCATTATGTCCACGCCCGATAATCTGACCATCCTTGACCAAGACACAGCCAATCGGTATTTCATCATTGGCGAGGGCAATCTCCGCCTCCTTCAGGGCTTCCCTCATAAACATCGCTTTTTCCTCTATCGTGTAGTCCATCTCTTCCTTCTTCCTTTTAGTTTCTTTGTTCATTATACCATAGGCAGCTTACGACTCACAAAAAAAGCCGCCGATTGGGCGACTCTTATGGGAGATTATTATGAAAAAGTTTAGGAGGTTTAAACAAAGTTAGGAGGTCTTTGTTTATGCTTCTAGTATAGCTGGCCTATCTTAAATAAAGCTTAAGTTCTCTGAGTATTGATGATTTTGGAAATATCACCACTTAGAATCTCAAAAATATCTGACAAATTGCTGGCTTACTACTATCCGCTTTGTCGCAGAACCAACTATTGTGGCATCGCTCATCCTTTACGTAACTCAAGGATTTGGTCATAGCGCTCTTCTTCATCAATATGATGGGCTATTTCTAGTACCGTGATCGGCAAAGAAAAGATTAGGTCTCTAACCAGACGACTATTTTTTTCGTCCAAAGCTGATGTCACTTCGTCCGCTAATAAAATATCCTTCTCGCGTAAGAGAAAACGAGCCAACTCTAATCTGACACGCTGACCTCCTGAAATGTTTTCACCATTATTATGAATTTCTACATTCAAAATATCCTGAAATTCATCTATTAAGCCAACTCGGTCCAATACCTCCAATAATTCATGGTCCTGAAAAGGCTGACCAAAAGTTAGATTATAGCGGATAGTATCGTTAAACAGGAAGGGATGCTGGCTAATTAAACCGATATTCCCTTGGAAATGACTCGTTATTTGATTTCCATCATACTGAACGAAAATGTCACCCTCATCACATACTTCTTCTCCTAAAATCAAGCGAAAAAGAGTCGTCTTTCCAGACCCGCTCGGTCCTTTGATTAAGACCTTCTGACCTACTGAAATCGTCGCCGTCAAATCAGAAAAAAGCTGACGTTCAGCAAAACTTTTTGAAATATGATTTAAGCGCAACGATTCGAGATTTTCAACAAATTGATCCTTTGTCTCTTCGAAATCAGGTTCTTCCTCGATAATCTTAAACAGGCGGTTCGCAGTCGGCAAGGCACCTTGGAGATTGGCTGCACTGTACATCAGAGTTTGGATCGGTTCTACCAGCATCCCCGCAGCAACATACATAGAGATGAGGCTTGTAATAGAAATAGAATTTCCCTGTAAACTCAAATAAAAGCCTAAAGCAAGAGGAACAACCTGACTAAAAAAGACCATAAATCCATTAAAGAAAAAAATAATATTATGTGTGAAACAAAATCTTTGGATGGCTTTTTGATATTCTCCGTTTAAATCATTCACGCGCTCTTCATTCAGCCTCATGGCCTGATTAATCCGTAAGGTTTGGCTGCCTTGCATACTATCCGAGACAAGCCCATGTAATTTCGTTCTAAGCTTGGACCAGCTGTCTCCCGAATCTTGTAAACGACGATTCATGATGAACTGAGGAATAGGTCTCATAATCGTAAAAATGACAAAAATAAGTCCTAAGAGAAAATTTTGTGAAACAATATAAATGGCTGTAACAAGGGCGACAAATCCCCAACTCACCATAACATTTATATTTTCCAAATAATTATCGCCCACATATTCCATATCTTGAGTTAGCAGACTAACTTTTTCATCATTGGAAAATTTAGGATTCAATATGACTTTCTTAAATAAAAGGGCACGGACACTTTTGTTGATTTCTCTTCGGAATATATTGTGCGAATAGTTTGAAAACAGCATCAGACTATAAATAACAAGATAGACAGACAAACCAAATAAAACAAAATTGAGAATTTTTCCATAAGAAAGGCCGTCTTGATCTAACTTCAAGGCCTTCGTTAAAATCAGAGGTTGCGCCAACACCAAACCACTATTCACAATACACCCTAAAAAAATAGGAAAAAGATACTTCTTATCAATGTACTTATAAATATTTCTCATAATTATCATCCATCAAAATAGAGGGCTAGCACAACCCTCTTCTCTAATTTATTTAAAATCGTGATTATTTACAATCACAATTATAGTTAAATACTCTAGGTTTAGCATTCATTTTGTCATCGAATTTGTTATTCACTTTAACCTACAGTAAGTATACACCGATAGAAATATTAAATCAAGCAATATTCAGCAGATTAGAACAGTTCCAACTTTTAATATTTTGGAAAAGGTTATCCTATAAAAGCTGCAATTTCGCCAACTTCTTGAGCAATATAGGTGGCGCCGGCTTCTTCCAATTCTTCCCTGCTTCCAAAGCCATAAAGGACACCGATAGAATCAAGCTTTTGCGCTTGAGCGCCAAGCACATCGTGCTCCCTGTCTCCAATCATGATGGTATGCGCCAAATCTGTAATCCCATTTTGCTCCAAGGCATACTGGATAACATCGCTTTTTTTACTACGTTTTCTATCCATGGTCGCACCAGCGACAAAGTCAAAATAATCATACAAACCAAAGTGTTTGAGAATTTGAATGGAAAATTCTTCAGGCTTTGACGTAGCTACAATCAACTGTTTGCCAGCCTGCTTGAGAGAAGCCAGCTAGTCAGGAACGCCTAGATAGACCTCATTTTCATAAAGGCCTTTTTCGGAAAAATACTCATGATAGTAGTCAATGGCCTTTAAACATTCTTCCTTAGAAAATCCATAAAAGCGCTCAAAAGACTCCTGCAAGGGCGGACCGATGAAAACTCTCAATGCTTTCTTGTCTGGCACTTGAATCCCATATTTTCCTAAGGCATAGGCCACCGAGTTGGTAATCCCTAGTTCTGAATTGGTCAAGGTGCCGTCTAGGTCAAATAAAATCGTTTGATACATTTTTTCCTCTTTCTGCTTTCAAAAAGAGGCTGGGACAAAAGTCCTAGCCTCTCAATTGTCTTTGGATTGTCGAGCAAGACGCAGTAGTTGAGTGGGCTCTACTACGCTGATTTCATCAGCTTTTACAGCCCTACTCAACTGTGCGGAGGTGGGACGATGAAATCGAATTCTAACGAATGACCGATTTCTGTCCCACTCTCTTATCTTCATTTGCTTATAAACTAGACCACACACTTTCAAGGATATTGGTTTGGTCACGATCTGGTCCGACTGAGAAGGTTGAAATGCGCACACCAACTAATTCACCGATCCGGCGGACATAGTTGCGGGCATTTTCTGGAAGCTCATCCAAGTGGCGAACACCTGTAATATCTTCTGACCAACCTGGTAATTCTTCATAGATTGGTTTGCAACGTTTGAGTTGCTCCAAGCTTGCTGGGTAGTGATCGATGCGTTCTCCATCCAAGTCGTAAGCCACACAGATTTTCACCGTATCCAAGCCTGACAAAACGTCGATTGAGTTCAAGCTAAGGTTGGTAATTCCTGATACACGACGGCTATGGCGCATGACAACAGAGTCAAACCACCCGACACGACGAGGACGACCTGTTGTTGTCCCATACTCATGGCCGACTTCACGGATCCGATCACCCACTTCATCGAAGAGCTCCGTAGGGAATGGTCCATCACCAACACGGCTAGTGTAGGCTTTACATACACCAACAACCTTGTCGATCTTGCTTGGGCCTACACCTGATCCAATAGTCACCCCACCTGCGACTGGGTTTGAAGAGGTTACAAATGGATAGGTTCCTTGGTCGATATCCAACATAACCCCTTGGGCTCCTTCAAAGAGCACGCGCTTACCGTTATCCAAAGCATCGTTCAATATGACAGAAGTATCGGTTACATATTGTTTGATCTGTTGACCATATTCATAGTATTCTTCGAAGATATCGTCAAAGGAAAGAGCCTCTGCATCATAGAGTTTGGTAAATTGACGATTCTTTTCTTCCAAGTTGATGCGAAGGCGTTCCGCAAAAACATCGCGATCTAAGAGATCCGCGATCCGGATTCCCACACGTGCAGCCTTATCCATATAGGCTGGTCCAATCCCTTTGATGGTCGTTCCAATCTTGTTGTCTCCTTTTGACTCTTCTTGGAGACGGTCCAATTCGATGTGGTAAGGAAGGATGACATGGGCACGGTCAGAGATTCGAAGGTTATCTGTTGTTACCCCTTCTTCATGAAGATAAGCCAACTCTTTGACCAATGATTTAGGGTTGACCACCACGCCGTTTCCGATGACAGAGATCTTTTCAGGGAAGAAGATACCAGAAGGAATCAAGTGCAACTTGAACTTTTTGCCGTCGATCACGATGGTATGGCCGGCATTGTCCCCACCTTGGTAGCGAGCAATGACTTCTGCATTGGCTGATAGGAAGTCTGTAATCTTCCCTTTTCCTTCATCACCCCATTGGGTTCCTACTACAACAACTGATGTCATAATTCTTTTTCATATACCATAGATAGTTCCCTATCTATGCCTTTCTTCAAACTAGGGGCAGGAGTCTCACCTGCAAGTTTGTTTTACACCCTATTATAAGAAATTTCCTCGTTTTTTTCAAGGTTGGCTATTTCTTTGCTTGGTTTTTTACCCTTAAAATCCGCTTCTCATTTTCCGAACATCCATCTTTTGATCGTCATTTTAAACGTTAAAGAATGATTGTTCGTCTTTTGCCTTCTTTACTTCCTAAAACAGATCCTATTCTATTCAGTTTCTAAGCGAAGCTCTCCCCTGAAAATTTTTATCCCTTCATCGTCTAAATAAATCAAGTTACTCCCTTCACCTCTTTTCCTTTTTTATGCTAAAATAGAAGCTATGGACAAAATTATTAAAACTATCTCAGAAAGTGGCGCTTTTCGTGCCTATGTACTAGACAGTACAGAAACTGTACGAACAGCCCAAGAAAAACATCACACACAAGCTAGCTCCACGGTCGCACTTGGCCGTACCCTCATTGCCAGTCAAATCTTGGCGGCAAACGAGAAAGGAGATACTAAAATTACGGTCAAAGTCCTTGGAACTAGCTCACTGGGTGCTATTATCACTGTGGCAGATACTCAAGGAAACGTCAAAGGCTACGTGCAAAATCCCGGTGTGGATATCAAGAAAACAGCGACCGGTGAAGTTGTGGTCGGACCATTTGTCGGAAATGGGGAATTTTTAGTGATTACCGACTATGGCACAGGCAATCCTTACCACTCCATGACGCCCCTGGTCACTGGAGAAATCGGTGAAGACCTGGCTTATTACTTGACTGAAAGCCAACAAACCCCATCTGCGGTTGGACTCAATGTCCTACTTGATGAAGAAGACAAGGTCAAGGTTGCTGGTGGTTTCTTGGTCCAGGTCTTGCCAAATGCCAAGGAAGAAGAAATTGCCCGCTTCGAAAAACGGATCCAAGAAATGCCAGCCATTTCTACTCTTTTAGACTCTGAAGACCATATTGAAGCCCTTCTTGCCGCTATCTATGGGGATGAACCTTTCAAACGCCTCTCTGAAGAAGAACTTCGTTTCCAATGCGACTGTAGCAAGGAACGCTTCATGGATGCCTTGGCTAGCTTGCCAGTCAAAGACCTTCAAGAAATGAAGGACGAAGACCAGGGAGCAGAAATTGTTTGCCAATTCTGTCAGACAGCTTATCACTTTGACGAAAACGACTTGGAGGAACTCATTCGTGACAAATCTTAATACACCATTTATGATTGGGAACGTCGAGATCCCAAACCGGACGGTCCTAGCACCCATGGCCGGTGTGACCAACTCAGCTTTCCGGACCATTGCGAAAGAACTCGGAGCAGGGCTTGTGGTCATGGAAATGGTCTCTGATAAAGGAATCCAATACAACAACGAAAAGACCCTGCATATGCTCCATATCGATGAGGGAGAAAATCCTGTATCGATCCAACTTTTCGGGAGCGACGAAGATAGCTTAGCACGCGCAGCTGAATTTATCCAAGAAAATACCAAGACCGATATCGTCGATATCAACATGGGCTGCCCGGTTAATAAAATCGTTAAAAACGAGGCGGGTGCTATGTGGCTCAAGGATCCTGATAAGATTTACTCCATTATCAACAAGGTCCAATCCGTCCTTGATATCCCTCTCACTGTTAAAATGCGGACAGGTTGGTCGGACCCTTCTCTAGCAGTGGAGAATGCCCTCGCAGCTGAAGCTGCAGGTGTCTCTGCCCTTGCCATGCACGGACGGACTCGGGAACAAATGTATACGGGGCACGCGGATCTTGAGACCCTTCACAAGGTTGCGCAAGCTCTGACCAAGATTCCATTTATTGCAAACGGAGACATCCGTACGGTTCAAGAAGCGAAACAACGCATCGAAGAAGTCGGTGCCGACGCGGTCATGATTGGCCGTGCCGCTATGGGCAATCCTTACCTCTTCAATCAAATCAATCATTACTTTGAAACAGGAGAAATCCTACCTGATTTAACCTTCGAAGACAAGATGAAGATTGCTTATGAGCATCTGAAACGCTTGATTGATCTCAAGGGCGAGCACATTGCCGTCCGTGAATTCCGCGGCTTGGCCCCTCACTACCTCCGTGGAACATCTGGCGCTGCCAAACTACGCGGAGCCATCTCGCAAGCTAGCACCCTAGCAGAGATTGAAGAACTTTTACAATTAAAAGCATAAGAAGCATAAAAATAGGACCTTATATGAACTACACCCCCAAAGTCAGACTCAAAAAATCTAGCTTTGGGGGTGTTTTTATTATGAAATTGACAGATGAAAGATATTTCGAAGTAAGCGAGTTGTTAAATCTTCTTTTTGCATGGATAATTTCTCCTAAATGAACGATGTGACTTTGTTTCTTTTACGAATTGATAGAGATAATAAAGATAAGTGATAGAAGAAAGGGTAGCGATAGTGAATAGTAAATAATAGTTCCAATTGCTTGAAACGGTTTTCAGCTGTGGTAAAGATAGAATCATGAATCATAAAGCATAATGCTAAGTTCAGTATACGCGTTTTTTGGGAGTCTATCTTTAGATAAGTCAGTCCTTTATTGAGTGCTGGAAGAAAGACTAGAACGAGGATTATATCGTAGATGGGCAAGTTTCCTAAAATGATGATGAAAGTGAGTAAGGAAGCAAACAAAAGATGATAGGTAAGCAGGGTTACTAGTGATTTCATAAGCTTTCTCCTAATTGTCATCTTGATCTTCCTTGGCTTTTCGAATGCGAAATGAGACACTCATTTGCATCACCAAGCCGAAAAAGAAGGCTGCGAAAAGGATTGATATAAAATGGCCTAGATTGAAAAGAGAGGTAAGATAGTTTTTGCTATTATCCGTTAAGACATTGAGAAGTGGTATTCCAAAGAACATAAAAACTCCATAGAGCAGACCAGCTTTAATGCCAGGATAGCGTATCTGTTTTCTTTCTTTTTGGCTCAACATTTCGGGATCAATGGCTGTGATGCCCGTTTTCTTGGTTTGGGAGACCACATAGAAAGCAGACATCATCGCAATGCAAAACACTACAAGAGGATAGCCAATAGCGACAATTTGAGGATATTTATAAGCAAGGACAAAAGGAATGAGATTGCCAAATATCATCAGGTAAAAGAGAACCATAAAGACTTTATTTCCAATGCGATCTGCCTCGCGTCGTTTGTGTTCATCAAGTGGTCCAGAAATGCCATATGTGCGTTTAATCAGTTTTTCAGTAAAGGTTTCTTGTTTCATTTTCTTTTTCCTTTTTGTTAAAAATCATCTTCCCAAAAGAGATTGTTGAGGTCCGTTTGGAGGCTGTGAGCGAGATTGAGACAGAGTTCCAGGGTCGGATTGTACTTGTCGTTTTCAATCATGTTGATGGTTTGCCTCGAGACACCAATATCCTTAGCAAGCTCAAGCTGAGAAATCCCCAATCTCTTGCGGAATTCTTTCACACGGTTCATGTTTGCTCCTATTAAATAAATGTCGTATATATTTGACCATAATATAGTATTTCTTGCTAAAAAAAGCCCTCAGCTACGAAAAGTAACTGAGGACTGGTAGAATGGGCCTCGCTCGACCTACTCTTTTAAGCGATAGGTTTTGCGTGGTTTTTTCTTAGGAACCCGCTTGACGCCCACTTCTTCTACGAATTCTCCGAACTTCACGAGGAAGTTATTGCTAACCATCGGACGTCCCGGATTGATCAGATTGACCAATTCCGTTGCTTCATAGACGGTAAAGGGCTCCTCTAACAGATAGAGGAAGGTTGGATTCCAGTCCAGACGTCCCTGAATCCGCTTGATCGATTCTTGAATGATTTGATAGTGGTCAAAGGCAAAATCAGAAGCCGTTAAAACCTTTCCCTCTAGCAGGCACTGGGACTTTTTAAAATCGACGTCTAGAAAAACAACTTCCTTGGCATCATCTCCTGCACGGGCTAAGTCTACTACTTCTGCTGGCAGATAGACCAGATGAGCGATGGTAATGACCCAGCCTCTGGGGTCCCGCCCAGGGGTGGAAACGGTCAAGAGCTGCTCCACCTTGTTTACAGTGAGATCAAGTCCGACTTCTTCTTTGACCTCTCGGATGCAGGCATGGGTCGCATCTTCATCCTTGTTCACAAAGCCACCCACTAAAGCTAGACGGTGTTGATAAGGGTGGGCCTTGCGTCGAATAGCTAAAAGCTTGAGCTGGCCTTCAACAAAACAGTAGGCCACCATATCGGCTGTGACACTTGGGGTTTCATAAGTCGGTAGGTCTTGTTCCTTGTACCACTTGAGAAAGTCCGCTTCACTAGCAACTGTCTCGAAATACTCCTTCTCCGTCATTCCTGCTGGAATTAAGAGACTGGTCATTTAGGCCACCTCCTTCTTGAGGGCTTTGGTCCATTGGTACCAGCCCACTAGGCTATTCAGCGTGTAAACCCAGTACATCCCTTGAATATGAAGACTCTGATCCCACCAGAGATAGATACTAAAGACGTTGGTCGCAATCCAGAAGATCCATTGTTCCCGGTAAAGGCGGGTCATGAGGAGCTGGCCGACCCCATTGGTCGCATCGGTGATACTATCCCGGAAAGGACGAGCACTATGGATGCTCTGATAAGCAAAGCCCATACCAATCCAGATCACGGCACTCAAGGCCAAGTAGCGCATCCACTCGATCAAGGTCAATTTCTTAGCTTCAAAGTGAGATTCTTCCGCTTTTCCTTGATCGTTAATCCGATTGGAGAGCCAGACATAAAGACCGATCGGTTGCATAATAAAGAAATAAAGAGTTGTAAGGACTTCCCCATAGAAGTTTTTATTGAGGGCTAAAACAAGGTAAATCGCTGAATTCACTGCTCCAAAGAGGTAGTTACTGGCGCGACCTTCTGCAACCAGGATAACACAGACAATCCCTGTCCAAGAGGCGAACAGTCCCAGCCAATCATGCTCACCTGTGCCGTTGGTCCATTCTAAGAAGAAGGGAACGCTGGAAAGAAGAAGAAGATAAATCCATTGAAAGGCTGTCCGTCCCATGAAAAGATCCTTCCATAGGAGTTTCATAATGTTGACAAAGCCTTGTTTTTTCGCTTCTTTGTGGACATTTCTAAAGTCTTGGATAAAGGTTGAGAATTTTTTAGATAGGTTGTTCATTAGGTTATTCATAAGTTGCTCCTTAGTCGGCTTGGTAGATGGCATCAATAACGTTCTTGGCTTCTTCGTAGTTGCCAAGATAGTCTGAGGCGAGGAAAGTTGTCGGAATGTTTCCTAGGTATTGCTGGCGCAATTGATCTAGGTAGTTAGAAAAACTGGTGCGGATCTCTTCATCGGCCATGCTCATGTCTCGGAAACCATCATTGACATAAGAACCAATAGGCTGAACAAAGAGGATCAGATCCCATTTTTCCTTAGCCAGAATGCTGACGAAAAGATTATCGAAGGTATCGTTCATGCCGGCATCCTGTCCTTCGACTTCCATATAGTAGTCGTAGTAGCCTTTGGTTACCAGGGAATTGGTGTCCGCGATGACAAGGCCTCGATTGGCACTACTATCGATGAGTTTAGAGGTTTGATCGTACTGACCTAATAGTAGGTAATAGTAGTCTTTTGGCGTGAGCTCATCATCCCGAACATTGTTCTTGATCTGGTATTCACGCGCATATTCGAGACTAACTGGCGCGTCGTAAAAGCGAGCCAAGTCCTTGGCAAGAGTCGTTTTCCCATTGCTGGCGCTCCCCATGATTAAAACCTTCTTGGTAAACTGGCGACGGAAGGGTTGGGCAATGTATTTCCAGTATTTGCTTGGATTTTCCCGAATCATGGTCGCCGAGATCCCGAAGCGGCGTTCCTGTAAATGAACTTCAAACCCTCTGGCTTCCAGCTCTTCCTTGTAGGCCTGCTCTCCCACATAAAAGATCAACTCCTCTGCCTCTGTTTGATATTGAATGGTTTCTAGAGCTGTTTGTAACCAAGGTTCCCAACCCAGCGGATAACGTGGAAGCTCTGTTTCATCTAGTTTATAGACTTGGGTCAATTCATCATTTGAGAAAGCCTCACGGATATAACGGAAGCGTTTCTGTAAGGTCAAGCCCACTTCTTCGCCTCGATCCCCTTCATAACCAGACACAACTACGCGAACGCGATCACATTGGCGTTTCGCTCGTTGAATGAGATCAATATGTCCTTGATGAAGAGGAGCAAAGGTTCCAAATACAACAGCGATTCTTTCTTTCTTCATACTGGCCCTTTTTATAATTTTTTATAAATAGATTTTCTTTATGTTTTTATTATATACTATATTTTCTATCTGTCAATAGTTTTTTATAAAAAAATATATTTTTCTTTAAATGATGAAAAAAGATCTGAAGAGGCCCAACCGACCTTTCAGATCTTCCAGAATTTATTCACGGGTGAGGGCGTGGCTGACACCGTCTTTGAGGACAGTCACGCTTGATACAGAACCATCCTTTCCAACCACAATATCAAGAGTCGCTGCAGAACCATCGCCTGCTGAGAGATTGGCATGGTAATGACCATCATCCAAGGTATAGTTATAGCCACTAATACCGTAAGTTACGGGTTGACCACCAGGAAGTTGGATGGTCACTTGACCACCTTGGCCAATAGTGACCCCAGTGTCCCGTTTGTCAGACCAGTTCCCAGCTGCCGCAGAAAAATCACCTGCTGCTACAGAATAGACTCCCTTGTACTGAGCATTTTCAGTGGTAGATGCTTGTTTCTTAGCCTGTGCATGACCTTCTTCTAGACTTGGAAGTTTCTCTTTAGCTGGTTTAGCTGGAGTGGCTACTTCCTTTGTTTCTTTTGTCACTGGAGCTGAGGGAGCTACTGGCGTTGTTTCTCTAGCGGGAGCAGGTGTTTGACTAGCTGCAGCTTGGTTATTTTTGCTACCAATGGTTTGACTTTCTTCTGATTTACTAGCAGAAGATGAAGTGGCAATCGGATCTTTACTAGTGATCACTTTTTTCTTGGAAGAAGAAGAACTTGTTTGTTTGACTTGACTGGTCTTTGAGCTGCTAGCTTCACTTGTCTTTTCTTCTTTAGAACCTCCACAAGCTCCTAGGAAAAGACTCGCTACAAGGGCCATTGCTGCTAAGGAAACAATCTTTTTATTTTTCATAACCGAACCTCTTTTGTAACATTTGTAATATTTTGTAACATCATTGTAACACTGTTATATCTGCCTGTCAATAGGGTCTCACCTATTTTTTCAAATGTGAAAGTAGTTTTAAAACAGATGCTCCTCCCTAACTCATACAAAAAGAAGTCAAGGCCAAAGACCTCAACTTCTATATAAGAGCTGTTTATTAATTTTCCGTATCTGCCATTTACAAGCTTTCATGAATAAAGTAGGTTTTCTAGACAATCTCAAACTTGATAGCGCCACCTGTCGTTCCAACCTTGATGGTTTGCCCTTCTTGGACTTGTCCTTTCAGCAATAGCTCTGCTAACTGATCTTCCACTTCAGTCAGCAAGACGCGACGAAGTGGACGAGCTCCCATTTCTGGATCATAGCCTTTGCTTGCAAGCCATTTAAGCGCTGAAGGCTGGAATTTAAGGGTCATGCCTTGTTCTGCCAAGGTTGAAATAAGCGGTTTAACCATGACTTTCACCACCTGCTGCATGTCTTCGCTTGACAGGCTATGGAAGACCACCTTTTCATCAATCCGGTTGATAAACTCTGGACGATAAGTCTTCTTCAACTCTTCAAACATGCGTTTTTCCATATTAGCTTGATCAAAGCGGATATCTTTGGCACCAAAGCCAACGGTCTTATCATCTCGAAGGGCTGTCGCTCCCAGGTTTGAGGTCATGATGATAATGGTATTGGAGAAGTCGATCTTTCGGCCCTTGCTATCGGTTAAGACACCATCATCCAAGACCTGTAAAAGGACATTGAAAATGTCAGGATGGGCTTTTTCTACCTCATCAAACAAGAGGACAGAATAAGGTTTGTTGCGGACTTTCTCCGTCAACTCTCCCCCTTCTTCGTAGCCCACATAGCCTGGAGGTGCACCATTGAGACGACTGGCCGCGAATTTTTCCATGTACTCACTCATGTCAAAGCGGATCAAAGCAGACTCGTCATCAAAGAGGACTTCTGCAAGGGCCTTTGCGAGCTCGGTTTTTCCGACACCGGTAGGCCCTAAGAACATGAAGGAACCGATGGGACGTTTATTGCTACGGATACCTGATTGATTGCGTCGAATCGCCCGACTGATACTAGAAACCGCTTGGTCTTGGCCAATCACGCGCTTGTGCAATTCTGTTTCTAAGTTTAGGTACTTCTTGGCATCGGTTTGGGTTAGCTTTTGAGTGGGAATACCCGATAATTGGCTCAAGGTCAGCAAGACATCTTGATCGGTGACTTCTTTCTTGTAAACAATCGGAGCCGCCTCAACTTGTAAAAGCTGGGCTGCTTTCTTCCACTTTCCTTCCATCAAAGCGCGGTCCAAGGCGGTTAACTCTTCTTTAACGTGACCATTTGAATCACGATTTTGAACGGTAGCCGCCGCTTCATCCAAGAGGTCAATAGCTGAATCTGGCAATTGACGACTGGTCAAATAGCGGTGGGCATATTTGACAGCTGTTTCGATCGCTTCATCGCTAATGGTCACATGATGGTGGTCTTGGTAGGTCTCTTTTAAGCCTTGGAGAATCTGAATGCTGTCTGCAACACTTGGTTCTTCAATGGTAACTTTCGCAAAGCGACGAGAGAGGGCCGCGTCTTTTTCGATATGCTTTTGGTACTCATCTTGTGTCGTTGCTCCGACTGTGCGCAAGGTTCCACGGGCTAGAGCCGGTTTTAGGATGTTGGCTGCGTCTAAAGTCGAATCAATGCCGGATCCTGACCCCATAATGGTATGCAGTTCATCGATAAAGAGAATGACGTGACCGTCTTCTTCGATATCCTGGATAATATTGTTCATCCGCTCTTCAAAGTCCCCACGGAAGCGCGTCCCTGCCACCACATTCATAAGATCCAACTCCAGGACACGCATTTGCGCGATTTCAGCTGGAACATTGCCACTAGCTACCCGCTGGGCCAACCCCAATGCCAGGGCTGTTTTTCCGACCCCAGCTTCTCCTACTAGAACAGGATTGTTCTTGGTCTTGCGGCTAAGGATTTGGATCATGCGCGAAATCTCTGCATCGCGGCCAATCACAGGCTCAAGCTGTCCTGAACGAGCCATTTCTGTCAAATCACGGGTATAATCCTCGAGTCCTCCACTTGTGCTTGGGGGCATGCCCATCATATTTCCCATGGTTTGGCGGTTAGGATTTTGGGCCCGGTAGAGGCTCCGGATAGCTTTGATGTCATTTTTGTCCCAGCCTGCTTTGTCTTCCAAATTCTTGCGAAGGGAAGCAATGGGAACACCCTTATCTTGCTCCGTAAAGGCAAAACCTGCAAACTCCATGACCTGGCTAGCCAAGGTCCCACGATCTGCTAAAAGAGAGAGGAGCACGTGCTCTGTCCCCAAAGTTTTGGCATGAAGGACTTGCGCAATCTCCGTCGCGTGTTTCATCATCGCTTCCATCCGATAAGAAAACGGGAAGATTTCATACCGATTGTCATTTTGAAACACTTGACCTGTAATATGCTCAGCTGCATCCTGAAATTCGTCGATCTGCATGGGGTAATCGCTGAGCACAGAACCTGCTACGCTATAGGGATTATTGGCCATAGCTGTCAAGAGATGCCAAGTGTCCAAGGTATCCCCCTGATAGTGACCTGCTAGTATTTGGGCCGCTTCTATACTTTCTAACAGTGCTGTTGAATAGTTCATCTAGTCGGTATTTCCTTTTCTATCTACTTGTTGAATGATTTTTTTCAGCATGTTTGCTCGCAGGTTTGGGGCATGCTGACCCAAAACCTCATCAGAAGTCGTTGCAAGCAAGAGCTGCGTTTCACGTTTTGTCAATAATTTCTCTTCAAAGAGCATCTCTAGAATATCATTGAAAACCTGCTGGCTGATGGTCTCTCCAATATTGGCCGCCAGGTCTTGAAGCATCTGATGGTGATCTGAAAACTGGACCTTGCCAATGCGGATATAACCGCCACCACCGCGTTTGCTCTCTACAATATAGCCTCGGCTTTCGGTAAAGCGGGTCTTAATGACATAGTTAATCTGACTGGGTACGACCTGAAAGACATCTGCCAACTCACTTCTTTTGAGTTCTGCCATGCCAGCTTGAGCCAGCAAGGCCTTGATATAAGCTTCAATGCTATCAGATGTGTTCTTATTTGCCATGATGCTCCTTTCTGGCTTTTTTTCTAGATGGATGCTCTACTCTTTGGCCCATAAAAAATGGCCTTGGAGTGTTCCTTCTCATCATTGACCTTATTTGACTATTATACAATTTTTACGGCTGTAAATAAAGCAAAGACTCTATGGAAATAGGAATCTCTTAAGAAGGCAAAATAAAAGAGGCTAGTAAGAACTAACCTCTTATGAGAAGAATGAACTATTCTTTGCACCCGCGCCTCAACAACCTAAAGCAAGAATTTCTCACCACATTCACAAAACCTTTCTTTGAATATCGGTTTAAGCTTCTTTTCCTTCTACCTCTTGAACCACTTCTTCCATCACTTGGACTGTCAGTTCTGGAATAAAGCCGACCAAGCTTCCTTGATCCGGATGCAACAATTTGACCTGAAAGTCATAGACATCGGTCGCTTTTCCTGCAAAATCAAGGGTTGGAACTTGGACTGTTTTTTCCGTCTCTCCATCTACGAACTCAAGGGTAACGTTGGTATCTTTGTAGACCTTACCATGAACCCCTGTTCCCGGCTCTGTGATCAATTTGAGACTGGCACTTCCTTTAGAGCCACCTTTTCTCTTGACGACGACTTGCGCTGGGTCGCCTTTCTTAACAGCTAGGGTTGGCTGAGCAAACTCAAAGAGACCCTTTTCTTGGTTATTGAGGGCATAAATCCCTTCCGTTGCGATCGCATCTCCCTTGCTATTGACCAAGGTCAAGGTGTGGGATCCGGCTACCAAGTCTGGCGTTTCATAGACCTTTTGGCTCCGTTTGCGGCTTGGGCTTTGGGTATTGACCGTCGCTTGCTTTTGGCCATCGACATAGACATCCATTTCCCCATGACCAGGGTCCACAGTTGCGACCACATAGGCCTTGGTGCCTTCGAACTGATAGGTCACCGAAGCTCCTTTTTCCTTGGTCCACATAGAGGTGCCTCGAACGCCTTCTCCCTCTTCATTCCATTGGCCATTGGCCCGGTCAGCAGTCCGGTCGGAATGATAGGTCAAGCCAAGTGGGTAGCCATCGGTTTCTTCGATGCTAACTGGCGTCTTATAGACAGAGACGCCGTTCAAGATCGGAGTGGCTTGGGCATCGGTGATGGACACCCGGAGGTAGCGACTATCAACTGGTTTCCCTTTGATCAAACGGCGGTATCCAACGGTTGACCCAGCCCCAAAAGGAACCCATTGGCCATTCACTGCCACATCAATGGTGAAGCCAGAAATCCGTTGGCCTTTCTCGATGGTTTCTTTGAGCTCTACCACATCAAAGTGTTGCTCTTTTCCAAGATCGAGGACAAAAGATCCGGTCTTGGCATCATCGGCAGGTGCCCAACTGGTCTTCTCATCTCCATCCGTCAAATGGATGGCTGAGTAATGAGAATTGCGCCGTGTCGAGTCAGCTTCTACCAAAGCGCCCGCCGCATAGTCCACGCTGTAGAGTTGGTCCAGGGTCTGGCGGAATTCTTTCAAACGGGCCACATCGGCATCCGCAAATTTCCCATCTTGGTTGGGTGGGATATTGAGCAAAAGTGGGGTGCCACGGCCGACCGATTTGAAGTAAATGTCCATCAATTCGTGCAAGGACTTAGGCTCTTGGTTGTCATGGTAGAACCAGCCGGAGCGAATAGAAACATCCGCTTCTCCCACTGAGTATTGCTTCCCTTCCGGATCCCCGTGATTGAGGTAACTATTGGATGGATTGTTGCGAATCTTATCCGGATTGACCTTATGCCAAACTGGATCTCCAGCAATTCCCTTTTCATTTCCGATCCAACGAACATTGGTGGGCTCAGCTGAGAAGATGGCAATATCCCCTTGAGCCTTGCGGATGGCATCAAACCACTTGTCGAAGGTATAGGTGACTTTTTGAGCCCCATCGCCACGCGCTCCATCCATCCAGACTTCTACGAACTTGCCCTTGTTTCCATATTTTGGATCTTCAAGGATTTCTTTGAGCTGGTTGAGGTAGTATTGATTGTATTGGTCCTCTGTATCCACATGGTAGAGTGGGCTGTGAGCATCCCAAGGCGAGAGATAGACCCCCATATCCATGTCATACTTGCTAGCAGAAGCAGAAACTTCAGCTAGGACATCGCCTTTTCCTTCCTTCCAACCGCTTTTGGCAATGGTATGGTCGGTGTATTTAGAAGGGTACAAGAGGAAACCATCGTGGTGCTTGACGACCATGATGGTCCGTTTGAAGCCAGCGTCTTTCAGGGTTTTGATCCACTGATCGGTATCCAGATGCTCTGGATAGAAATCATAAGGATCTTCTTGCCCATCTCCCCATTCACGATCGTAGTAGGTATTCATCCCAAAGTGGATGAAAGCTGCTAGTTCTTCGCGGTGGTATTGCATTTGAGCCTTGCTTGGAAGGGGACCGTAGTCTGCAATCTCAGGCTCCTCATCTGGAGAAGTTGCTGGTTGGGTGGCTTCTGTCCCCTGGCTAACTACGCGGTTTTCTTTCTCACTCGTTACGGGTGAGGAATATTCTGATTTTTCTTGGTGCTCTTTCACAGTGCTCTCCTCCTCTCTTTGCTGTTTATCATATCTCAGTTTAATCGCCGGTGGCTCTCACTATTCTTAGTGATTTGTTGAACAAAAAGCCCAAAGATAAGCGATTGATTGTCTGTATCTTCAAGTAGCCTAGACTGTTGCTACAGTTCATCATCACTTGTGAGATGGAGGCGGTATTCTTGTAAGATAGTACCATCTTCTGCTTTATGGATGACACGGATTGGCTCACCTTCATGGACGCTTGGCACAACCGTTGCAAGACCGTGATAGCTAGCTGTCGCTTCCACTTGTGGATAAGCTCGATCACGCGCATCAATATAGTAATCGGTCACACTTGGATTGACACCTGGCAATACCTCACCATTGACACGAATGGTCACCTGGCTCTTTTCTTCTGCCGCAACCTTATTGGCAAATACCTGAATCTCTGAAATAGAGCTTCCACGTTTGCCTTCTGGTGTCTTCATGCGGATACGAACGGCATAGGTGTCGACTTTATCAAGACTGAAATGATTCATCTTGCCAGCTGTTACTGCTTCTTGAACACTTAGGTTGCTGACTTCTTTCCAGTTAGCTGGGTTGTTAAATGGATGGTCTGTTTCGTCTTTGACGCGATTGGGATTGCTTGGTACTGTTGGGATTTGCTCCCCTACATAGTACTCAATCACGTATTCACTTGGAGCCCCAACGCCGTGGTCTTCATGGAAACCAACATGGAGGTTGTCCACTGCTCGCTTGGTCAAGATACCAGAATCTCCAAACAAGATACCGACAGAATCTTCCGCATTGTCACGGCCCCAGTTGGTCCAACGGTTAGCTGGAGCATCGGTAAAGGAGATGACCTTATCATTGACCTTAGCAACTGGATCTGCATCGTTAGAGTCACTTGCAAAGGCAAGTGGCAAGACTGAGCCTGTCCATTGTTCTGCTACGTTGGCTCCCTTAACTGTGTTTGCGGAAACACGGATATGGAGACGAGTTGAAAGGTTGGTTCCTTCTACACGACCGGAGATAACAACTTCTCCTTCTTGGGCTAAGAGTTGCGGATCGACCGCATCCCAGGCTACCTTAGCAGCATAGGTCTTGCCATTAGAGTGATAGGTCCGCACGCTTTCTGGAAGTGCTGGTTTTTCATCTACTGGAGTTGTGGTGCTGACTTCTTCTACAGCGATAATGCCTTCAACTGTGACTTGGGCTTGGGCTTCTTTCTCCACCCCCTCTACCTGACCTGTGACTGTAAAGTTATGGTAATCCTTGACTTGATCTGCTGTTACGGCATCCCAGGTCACGCGTTTTTCTTTCGGGAATCCCTTGTCATACTCAACCAAGACTGTCTCTGGAAGAGCTGGCAAAACGTTTCGATCGGTGCTGATCCGTACAGGACGCACCTTGACAACCGTCTTTTCTTCAGTATTTGGTGTGATGGTAAAGCTGATTTCTCCTGTCTGTCCTTGGAAGCTAGCTTGTAAATGAACCAATCCTGCTTCCCGCAGTTCCAAACCTTTCTTAGTTGCGACTGCTTTTCCTTGACTATCAGCTGTTGTTTTGACATTGATTTGATCTGCTTGGAGGCTAGCTAGACTGCCATCTTGGTAATGGGCAATGACTTCAAGTGGTACCGTTTGGTCTTCCTTGAGTTCCTGTCCTTCTGGCAGACGCAATTCTAAACGCTCAATCTGTGGACTTTCTTCTTGGAATTGGACCACATAGGTCTGTACAGCTCCCGTATCCTGAGCAGTGACAAAGATTTGAGCTCTCAAACCATTTTCACGGCTAGCTTGTAGGACCGTCACTTGGGCATTTTCTGTACTTGCTGTGACTTGACCAGGCTCTTGCCCATAAGCCAATGGGCGGAAAATAGTATGGTTGCCACTACCAAATTTTGGAAGGGCTACCCCATCTAGCTGAGCCGTTGGTTTCTTAGCCTTGCTGACTGTTCCACCTGCAACCACTAGCGTCGCTTGGACGGCTTCCCCATTGCCTAGGAGACCTGTCGCCTTCAACCGTGCTCCTGGTGTGGACAACTGATCTTCCTGACCAGCTTCCAAGGTCCATTGATCAACTTCATAGCTAACTGTTTGGCCATCTGTGAAGACCAATTGCACAGTCTTATCCACTGTTGCTAGATCTGCTCCCTGTGGGATTTGTTTGATGACTGGAAGGACTTGCTCCACGCCGATCACATCGACCAGAGCTTCGACCGTCCGCCCTTGAACATGACCGGTCACACGAACTTGACCAGCACGACTATAGTCTGCCGCATCCCATTCAACGGCTTCTTCTTGGGCCTTGCCATCGCTATAGACGACAGATACGCGACTTGGAAGTTCAGGATTTTGTCCCAAGTACACTTTAGTTCGAACCGGTTCAACTCCCAAGACAGAGCGTTCTTCCTGGTCCTTCTTACCAGTAAAGAGGCTGACTTGGTCTGACTGCAAGCGGTCTGAGTCTGCATACAGGGTAAAGGCACCTGCTTGCTCAGTCGATTTGACAATCACCACCCCTTTGCCGTTAAAGGCCCGACGTTGCCATGAGCCATCTTCCTGTGCTTTGTAGCGTTCCCGGCTAGCTTGTTCCCCGTTGTCGACGCCGACAATTTGGCCTTGGCCATGCAAATGGAAATGCACCAAGTTATTGGCAGTTGGTACGACACGGCCTGCTTCATCGACAATCTCATAGGTAATATAAGTCAAATCCTTGCCGTCTGCCGCAATGGCGTGTTCTTCTTTCAGCAGACGAACACCGGCTGGCTTCCCAGCTGTTTCGATCTGATCGCGGGCAATCACTTCTCCTGCTTTGTTGCGGGCAATAGCTTCCACCTTACCTGGCACATAAGGAACCAACCATTCTAGATAGAGTCCATCCGGATTTGCCCCTTCTTGGTAGGTCCGGCCATCTACTGTGGTCTTCTTGGTATAGGTTTTGACTCCTTGTGATTCCCCATTGACAATCAATTCTACACTGTGGGCATTGGAGAAGGCACGAACAGGGATCCGACCTTCTTCATCCATGACACGATTGGCTAATTCTGGATTGTCCCAGTTCCAATGTGGTAAGAGATGAACCATTGGATGTTTCTCAGCTGACACCCATTGACTTTGGTAAAGGTAAAAATCATTCTTTGGAAGGCCGGCAGTATCGACAATACCGAAATAAGAACTTTTCACAGGTGTGTCATTTTGGTTGTGCCATGGTGTTGGCTCACCGATATAGTCGGTACCTGTCCAGATAAATTGACCTGCATAACCGGCATGATCGCGGTCAAAGGTCCAAGAGGCTGTCGCTGTCCGACCCCAACCAACCCGGTCATTGCCGTAGTCTGATTGTTCATAGTGGCGGTCTTCTTGGTTGCTTCCGACCCACTCTCTTTCAGGATGGTAGTAAGAGCCCCGCGTCCGCGTTGCAGAAGAGGTTTCAGAACCATAAATGAGCCAGTTTGGATGTTTAGCGCGTAGGCTTTCATAGTTGGCCTCTGAATAGTTAAATCCAACCGCATCGAGCTCTGCCGCTACCTTTTCATGCCCTCCCAAACCATCACCAAAGCGGAATTTATCAGCTCCCATGGTGACATAGCGAGTTGCATCCACTTCCTTGATGGTCTTGACCAGACGACGAACGGTTGCGACAGACTTATCCGATCCATCTGCTTCACCGACTTCGTTACCGATTGACCACATCACAATAGAAGGATTGTTCTTGCCTCGCACTACCATGGTCCGAAGGTCATAGTCAGACCACTTATCCCCTTTACGAGCTTCTGGATGTGTTGCATCCTTTTCAAAGAATCGACCGTAATCGTATTGCTTCTTGCCACCATACCAAGTATCAAAGGCTTCTTCTTGGACCATCAAGCCCAACTCAGCCGCAATTTGCAGGGTTTGTTCACTCGCTGGGTTGTGGGTCGTCCGGATGGCATTGACCCCCATGTCCTTCATCTGTTTGAGACGGCGGTATTCAGCCTTGTAATTTTCCTCAGCTCCGAGGGCCCCATGGTCATGGTGAAGGGAAACACCGTGAAATTTCGTAGCCGCTCCGTTAAGGAAGAAGCCACCTTCTGGTGTCCAGTTCAGATAGCGATAACCAAAGCGTTCCTTTTGCACATCGACCAATTGCGAATCCCGATAGACCCGCGTATACAGCGTATAGAGGGCTGGGTTATTGGTCTTCACATCCCAGAGGGTCGGTTTTTCAACATGAAGGGTATGAGACAGGTTGATCTCTTGACCAGCCAAAACGGATTGCACTTCACTGCGCACCTTTTCACTGACCACTTGACCATTTTGATCGACGATTTCGTATTCTGCATAAATACTGTGGGCTTGATCATCTTGGTTGACAATACGACTCTTCACAAGAGTATCGACTGCCCCCTTCTGTTGTTCTTCTAATTTTGGACTCGTGATGGTGGTCCCATACTTAGCAACATGGACCTTATCCGTCACACTGAGTTTGACATCACGGTAAATCCCACTTCCAGAATACCAACGACTACTTGGTTGTTGGTTGACCACATGAACCGCGATGGTGTTTTCACTTCCATCCGCATTCAAATAAGGAGTAATATCATAAGAAAAAGCATTGTAGCCATTTGGATAATGACCAACAAATTGCCCATTTACATAGACTTTCGAATCCATGTAAACTCCTCCAAATTCCAAACGCACCTTCTTATCCAGGTCCTTATCATCCAAACGGAAGGTCTTGCGATACCAAGCATCCCCACCGTTTAATTGTCCCCCTTCATTTTGGGCCGGAGAGTTGTGATCGAAGTCAAAGAAGATCGACCAATCGTGTGGTACATCTAATTTTTTCCAGTTTTTGACATCCACCTGGCGACCTTCTGCACCAGGAGCTGCATTTAATTTAAAATACCAATCTTTATTAAAGTCTCGTTCTCTATCTTTCACCATATCCTCCGCAATCCGATATTGATCTGGAAAAGTTCTTTCTTCCGCTATAGTAGGCGCTCAGATCCATCCGAAACGGGTTGACCTTTATCTGGAGGCTCCAACCTTTCTTCTATCCATGTAGGGGTGATGATAAAGGGAGCATCGTGAGGAGTTGAATGAACTGTTCCTACTGTCACAATCTGTTCTTCACTAGAGGCTATCAGCTCCTCTTCGACTAATGCTTACCCATCCTCCTAAGCTAAGATAAATGGAGCACCGTTTACTACAAAACAAAGTCGCCCCCAAAGTTTGCCAATCCTAAAAATAAAACGCTTTTCAAACAGCCTTCCCTATAAGAATCTCCTCTTAGGATGAACAGCTTAATATGAGCCTACTCTTACTTTCTATACAATCTCATATTAACTATATCAAAAAAAGAAGTGCAATAGCCCCCCATTTCGCTCCAACTATAGTTCGATTAAGAATTCCTTTAATTAGTTGAAAGCCTCTCAAACTGCCTAAAGATAGTAAAAAAGAAGCCATATGGCCTCTTTTTCCATCATATCTTATAACCCTGGTTCTTGACCGAGCTCAGCAGCCACCATCCAGATGTTCTTTTCAAGTTCTGCTTTTGCACCAACAAAGATATCATTGGTCACATCGTCGCCTTCAGCGTCCGTAACATCCATAGCTTTTTGGTAAAGGCTAGCAAGGTAACGGAAGATTTCAAGAACACGCGCCAAGCTTTCTTCTACATTGTTAGTAAATGCTCCACGACGTTCTTCAATATTGCTGTGCTCTAAAAATTCAGTCATGCTAGAATATGGAGCTCCACCAATTGTGATTAAGCGTTCACTCACTTCGTCCAAAGTAGCATCCAAGCTGTCCATGTATTCATCCATTTTTGGATGCCATACCAAAAAGCCACGTCCACGCATGTACCAGTGTACTTGGTGAAGAGCAATGTGAGCCACGTAGAGATCAGCTACCACTTGGTTCAAGATTGCTTTTGTTTCTGGAAGAGTTTCTTTATTGGAAGGTGCAAAGTTTGCTACATCAGTAGCTGCTTCATGTTTCATCATTGTCATGTTGTTCTCCTTTTTATAATAATTCTAATTAATTATGTCTTTATTATAATCCTTCTAATTAATAAAGTCAAGATAAAAGATCCAAAAAAAGATAAATTTAAAAAAAGTTGGAATAGTTGTCAATTGATAGAAGATACGATAGAATGAAGAAGACTAATCGAAAGGCTTTTCTAATGAAATACATTCTTACATTTTTGATCTCTATGGTTCCTCTCGTGGAACTTCGTGGCGCAGTTCCCTTCGCTATTTCAAGAGGAATCCCCCTCTGGCAGGCCCTCGCTATTGGGGTTATTGGCAATATGCTTCCGATACCTATAATCTTCTTCTTTGCCCGTCATATTCTCGCTTGGGGAGCAGATAAACCAGTCATCGGCTCCTTCTTTACCTGGTGTTTGAACAAGGGCCATAAGGGGGGACAGAAACTGGAAAAAGCTGCAGGAGATAATGGAATCTTCTGGGCATTACTGCTATTTGTTGGAATTCCGCTTCCTGGGACCGGTGCCTGGACTGGAACCCTCGCTGCTTCCATCCTAGATTGGGATTTCAAACGCAGTGTTCTAGCAGTTATGTTAGGGGTCATTTTAGCCGGACTCATCATGGGGATCCTCTCTCTCTTACTTGGACTGAATACCTTCGCCCACTAATTACAAAAGGACTGAAACAGCTGTTTCAGTCCTTTTCATTTTGCATAAAAGAGGCTGGGACAAAAGTCCTAGCCTCTCAATTGTCTTTGGATTGTCGAGCAAGACGCAGTGGTTGAGTGGGCTCTACTACGCTGATTTCATCAGCTTTTACAGCCCTACTCAACTGTGCGGAGGTGGGACGACGAAATCGAATTCTAACGAATTACCGATTTCTGTCCCACTCTCTTTTTAGTATTCTTAGTTGTTAAGAGCTGCTGCCATTGTAGCTGCAACTTCTGATTCAAAGTCGTTAGCTGCTTTTTCGATTCCTTCACCAACTTCAAAGCGAGCGAACTCAACTACTGAAGCATTTACAGACTCAAGGAAAGCTTCAACTGTCTTGCTGTCGTCCATGATGTAGACTTGTGCAAGAAGAGTGTATGCTTGGTCAACTTTTGTGTTGTCAAGCATGAAGCGATCCATTTTACCAGGGATGATCTTATCCCAGATTTTTTCTGGTTTGCCTTCTGCTGCTAATTCTGCTTTGATATCTTCTTCAGCTTGAGCAATGACTTCGTCAGTCAATTGAGCTTTAGAACCATACTTCAAGTGTGGAAGAGCTGGTTTACCAACCATTGCACGGCTTTCGTTGTCTTGGTCGATCACGTGGTTCAATTGTGCCAACTCATCTTTCACGAATTGCTCATCCAATTCTTTGTAAGAAAGAACAGTTGGTTTCATTGCAGCGATGTGCATTGAAATTTGTTTAGCAAGCGCTTCGTCTCCACCTTCGACAACAGAGATAACACCGATACGTCCACCGTTGTGTTGGTAAGCACCGAAGTGTTGGGCATCTGTTTTTTCAAGCAAAGCAAAACGACGGAATGAAATTTTTTCACCGATTGTAGCAGTTGCAGATACGTATGCTGCTTCAAGAGTTTCACCTGAAGGCATTGTCAACGCAAGAGCTTCTTCGTTGTTAGCTGGCTTCCCTTCAGCGATGACTTTTGCAGTTTCGTTTACCAATTCAACGAATTGAGCGTTTTTCGCAACGAAGTCAGTTTCAGCATTCACTTCAACTACTGCTGCAACGTTTCCGTCTACATAAACACCAGTCAAACCTTCAGCGGCAACACGGTCAGCTTTCTTAGCTGCTTTAGCCATACCTTTTTCGCGAAGCAATTCGATCGCTTTTTCGATATCACCATCAACTTCAACCAATGCTTTTTTAGCGTCCATGACACCAGCACCAGATTTTTCACGCAATTCTTTTACAAGCTTAGCTGTAATTTCTGCCATTTTTGTTCTCCTATATTTTTTTAATAAAATAAGAGGGTCGGGCTGAGCCCTGCCCTCTTAGGTTCGTTACGTATAAACTAGAATTAAGCGTTGTCGCCTTCTACAACTTCAACGATTTCTTCGATTGAATCAGCTTGACCTTCAGTCGCTGCCAATTCAGCTTCTACTGTCGCAACACTGTCTTCACCTTGACGACCTTCGATAACAGCATCAGCCATTTTCGCAGTGATCAATTTAACAGCGCGGATAGCGTCATCGTTCGCTGGGATGATAACATCGATATCATCTGGGTCAGTGTTTGTGTCGACCATCGCTACAACTGGGATACCCAATTTCTTCGCTTCTTTAACAGCGATTTGTTCTTTATGTGGATCCACAACGTACATTACGTCTGGAATACGAGGCATGTCTTCGATACCGCCCAAGAATTTTTCAAGACGAGCGCGTTGTTTGTTCAACAATGCAACTTCTTTCTTAGGAAGAACTTCGAAAGTTCCATCTTCTTCCATGCGTTTGATTTCTTTCAAACGAGCGATACGTTTTTGGATTGTTCCCCAGTTAGTAAGGGTACCGCCCAACCAACGGTGGTTGATGAAGTATTGACCTGCACGAACAGCTTCTTCTGCAACAGCATCAGCAGCTTGTTTCTTAGTACCTACGAACAAGATCACTGCATCGTTTGCAGCTGCATCACGCATGAAGTCGTATGCTTGGTCTGCATATTTTACAGTTTGTTGCAAGTCGATCACGTGGATTCCGTTACGTTCAGTGAAGATGTACTTAGCCATCTTAGGGTTCCAGCGACGAGTTTGGTGACCAAAGTGTACACCAGCCTCAAGAAGTTGTTTCATTGAAATTACTGCCATGAGTAAGTTCTCCTTTTTTGTTTTTTTCTCCTCTCTCAGACGTCAACTTGCAGCACGACCACAAGGGCAACGGTACCACAATGGATCCGAGATGAGTATTTGCTGTCTTAGACAACTCTATAAGTATAGCAGAAATCCCTAGAATTCGCAAGCTATTTGAGAGATTTTTTCTCCTCTCTCTTTCTTGATTGATTTGAAACAAAAAGTTTTTCTTGACCTATCTTGATTTTTAGGTTACAATATTATATGTTATGGCGGTATAGCCAAGTGGTAAGGCACGGCTCTGCAAAAGCTTGATCGTCGGTTCAAATCCGTCTACCGCCTTGATAATAAAATTTTTATCATCTTTTATCTTTTAAAAATTCCCCTAGCAATAGGGGGTTTTTTATTGCCATTTGCCTCACTTATCGATTATTGATATAATAAAACCCTCGCCTGATAGGCAAATGACAATTGAAAGGATATTTATGAAAAACATTCGTTTCTATACAGTCGGCCTTCTTTCACTTTTAACGCTAGCAGCTTGCTCACCTGCCAATTCTGCGCAACCAGCAAAAACAGCTTCTAGTTCCAAAAAGTCGGTCCAATCATCTTCAAGCAAAACATCATCGAGTAAAGAGACAAGCACGTCTTCTGAAAGTAATAGCTCAGATGATTTTTCAGATCGCTTCAGCATGGATCCGGATGACGGGGCTTCTCTCCAATATGTACCTGGAGCTGCGTCCATTCCTGAAATTGAAAAGCTTAGGAACCTTCATCCTACAACTGGTTTTGTACTAAGAACCCAAGATGGACAAGAGGTCGGAGGACCAAAAGCAAGAAGCAGTTACGATGACGTGGTCGCTGCCTTTGGCCAGCCAGTAAGTAGTACGGACAGTGCGAATCCCGGCGATGGGGTCAATGTCTGGGTAACAGACAATGGCGATATCATGGCTTTCTTCAACAATGGTGTCCTAACAGACATTACCTTTCGTTTAAGAGGGGGTGAGACCAACCACCAGTCTACTGGCGGAATTTCCAAATCAGATACAGCCAAAACGGCCCTCAAACGCCTCGGGAAACCCTATGCCATTATGCGTTCTGAATCCGGGACCAGCTATGTCTATAAAGATAGCAATGGGGATGAATCTAGCTTCTCTACACAAGGAGACAAGATCTTCAATGTCACGTCTGCTGCAGAAACCAAGCAGTTAAAAAAAATCACTGGCCTAGATAAAAATCAATAACGATCCATACAAAGAGGCTGGGACAAAAGTCCTAGCCTCTTAATTGTCTTTGGATTGTCGAGCAAGACGCAGTGGTTGAGTGCTCAAAGCACTGCTTTGAGGTGGCGGATAGAACTTGCGAAGCAAGTATCCTAAGTCTTTGTTCGCTTTTTAAGCTTCAAAGATGCCCTATGTTGACGGAAACTATGTTTCCTTTATCTGCAACCTTCAACAGTCTCCCAGACTGTTGAAGCTGTCCCACTCTCTCTTTCTTACAATTCAGCAATTTGGTTCAAATTCACTTCTGCAACTGTATCGTTACCGAACATAGAAATGACCATTTTCACCTTGTTGTTATCAATTTCAGTGATCTTTCCAGTGTAGTCTGTGAAGGCACCATCGATGATGCGAACCGTATCGCCCACCTTGACATCCAGATCAAACTCTTGCACGGTTTGACCCATAGAGAGCAAGATGCTGCGGATTTCTTCTTCCAACAATGGGGTTGGTTTTGAACGGTTCCCGTGTGATCCAACGAAACCAGTAACGTTAGGAGTATTCCGAACGACAAACCAAGCTTCATCTGTCATGACCATTTCCACCAAGACATAACCTGGGAAGCGGTTTTCTTCGATTTCTTTTGATTTACCGTTTTTCTCAACTTGTACGGTCTGAGTTGGAATCTCTACGCGCAAGATATTTTCTAACATATTGTAGGTTTGCGCACGTTGCAAAAGATTCTCTTTTACTTTGTTTTCATATCCTGAGTAGGTTTGTAATACAAACCAGCCTTTGTCAAAACTGTCCATTTGGGCATCCTTTCTTTCTGTTTAGCCTGCTCGAGCTTTTGTGAACATACTAAAAAAAGCCTCTTGGCTTTCGTTTTCCTAGCTTCATTATACCACATTTTGTAGGAATGCAAAGAGGTTTGCTGATTTATTTTTTAGAAAAGACAATAAAAAATGGGACCCTGAGGGTCCCATCTGGCTTCTTTTCTTAAAAGAAATTGATCATGTGCAATAGGCCACGTGCAATGACTTTGTCAAACAAATAAATCAAAGCTACAAAGAAAGCGGTGTACTCAATCACTGAGATAAAATTTTTCCATCTTTCCTTGCGATTTGGCCAAGTTGTATCTTTTAGTAAGACGAAAATATCTTTAATGAATTTCACAACTCTCTCCTATCGTGTTTCTTTATGGATGGTATACTTGCTGCAATGTTTGCAGAATTTATTGACTTCTAGACGTGTTGGTTTTGGCGTCCCACTCAACTTAATGGAGTAATTGCGTGACCCACAAACCGTACACGCTAGACTTGCTTTTTTTAATGCCATAACGCCTCCGTTCACCCCATTATAGCAAGTTTTCTACGTTTTGACAAGATTAGAAATCTCCCCACCAAGAAAAAAGCAAATATAAAGCGTTATCACTCTGGTTTTCTCTTCATTTTTGGTAAAATAATACAAAAGGAGACGAATATGAAAAGTGATAACCTAAAAGAAAGTAGAAATATCGAAGATCGACGAGGACAAAGCTACTCCCAATCTTCTAGCAATAGCAACCTTGGCGGGGGCATTTTACAGATCCTCTTATCTCCTGGAAGCTTCAAGAGCAAGATCGTCATTATCCTCCTCATGGTCCTTCTGGGTGGGGGAGGAGCTAGTCTTGGCGGACTCTTTGGAAATGGAAGCTCCCAGCCTTACCAGTCCACTCAAGTCACACGCACCAACCAGACCCATGTCGACGATGCAGACGCTCAGTTCGTCAGCAAGGTCCTGGGGACAACAGAAGATCATTGGCACAAGCTCTTTCAAGCAGAAGGTCGGACCTACCAGGAACCCAAACTTGTCTTCTATACTGGACGGACAAAGACAGGCTGTGGCATCGGACAAGCGTCAGCTGGTCCCTTCTACTGTCCAACCGATAAGAAAATTTATTTGGATATGAGTTTCTACAAAGAATTGACCACCAAATACAAGGCTAGTGGGGACTTTGCCATGGCCTACGTTATCGCCCACGAAGTCGGCCACCACGTACAAAACGAGCTGGGGATCCTTGGAAAATACCACCGGATGCAGCAAGGACTTTCTGAGAAGGAACGAAATGCCATCAGTGTCCGTATCGAGTTACAAGCCGATTATCTAGCAGGTGTTTGGGCACGCTCCATTCAAGACCGAAACCTCCTAGATATTGGGGATATTGAAGAAGCCATGAATGCGGCCCATGCAGTCGGTGATGACACTCTCCAGGAGCAAGCTTACGGCTACTCCGTACCAGACAGCTTTACCCACGGGACTTCTGAGCAACGCATGCGCTGGTTCAAACGGGGCTACCAGTACGGAGACTTACAACACGGCGATACCTTTAGCTTGTCAGATAGTGAACTCTAAACAAAAAACGATTCAGAAGAATTTCTGAATCGTTTTTTTGATTAGAAACCAAGCCAACCTTTGAAAGTATCCCAAGCGTTTTTCGCTTTTCCTGGAATATCGGCTTCGTCGATTGCTTTTTTCGCATCATCGACCATATTCGTCGCCTTTTCTTTGACTTCCTCAAAGAATCCTTTGTCTTCCTTGGTATCTGTTTCTGTATTTTCTTCTCCAACTGGAGCAATGCCATTTTCAGCATAAGAGTTCTTCACGGAATCAAACTGGGTACCGTCTGTATAAGGCAGGACGCTGTTGGCAACATTGCGGAAGATCTCTGACGCCGTTCCGGCACTACTATCGGTCAGGTAATGACCTTCATCGGTCGTTGGGAAACCAAGCCATTGACTGATGACCACATCTGGCGTGTAGCCGATCACCCATTGGTCTCCAGAGAGGTCCTTGTTAAAGCTGGTCTCTGTCGTACCGGTTTTTCCTGCCATGGTATAGCCATAAGGTGCAGCGTTAACCCCCGTACCATTACTGAAGGTTCCCAGCATCATATTGGTCATCTTATCCGTTGCGGATCCACTAAGCACCCGGGTTGATTTCTGACTATGGCTCTTGACCACCTGACCACTAGCATTTTCGATCTTGGTAATGAGGTGGGCATCATTCATGACCCCGCCATTGGCAAAGGTTCCATAAGCTTGGGCCATCTGCATTGGATTGGTCGTTACACCGGCTCCCAAAGCAACTGCAAGCGATTTTTCCACCTTGTCCATGTTGAGACCGAATTTTTTTCCGTATTCAAAGACCGTATTGAGACCCAAATCATTGGCCGTCGCAACGGCTGGAAGGTTGAGGGATTCTGCCAAGGCCTGGTACATCGGTACCGTTGGGCTCGACTGGATTCCTGCATAGTTATTGACTTCATAACTTCCGTATTGAGTGGTACTATTGTCCAATTCCTTATTGGTCGACCAACCTTCTGCAACAGCTGGGCTATAGACCACTAAAGGTTTGATGGTCGATCCCGGACTACGAGCAGCTTGGGTGGCATAGTTGTAAGTCCGAAATCCTGGATTTTCATCGCTACCGACACGACCTACGAGAGCCCGAACCCCGCCAGTCTTAGGATCAAGGGCCACACTACCGGACTCTGCGCGCGTCCCATCTTCTGCTACTGGGAAGAGAGCTGTATTGTCATAGATCACCTGCATGCTCGCTTGGTAATTTTGATCCAGCTCAGTGTAGATCCGGTAGCCATTTTTGACAATGTCTTCTTCGGTCAGGCCATATCTATTGACCGCTTCATTGATGACCGCATCAAAATAGGAAGGGTAGCGGTAGTCCTCTGACTTGCCTTCATAGGCATCGACTAGCTGGCCATGGATATCAACAGCAGCAGATTGATCGGCTGTTGCCTGGTCAATATAGCCAGCCGCTACCATATTTTGAAGGACCGTATTGCGGCGGTTGGTCGCATTCTCTACCGAATAGAGCGGGTTATAGATTTCCGGCCCCTTGAGCATGCCTGCTAGAACCGCTGACTGATCTAGACTTAATTGACTGGCTGAAACCCCAAAATACTTCTTAGAGGCATCTTCAATTCCCCAAACTCCATTTCCAAAATAGGCATTATTGAGGTACATAGTGAGGATCTCTTTTTTACTGTATTTTTTATTAATTTCAAGCGCCAAGAAGAACTCTTTGGCCTTACGCTCCACCGTCTGGTCCTGAGACAGAAAGGCATTTTTAGCCAGCTGCTGGGTGATGGTCGATCCTCCACCTGAGCGACCCAGGGTCAAAATCGCTAAGAAGAAACGGCCATAGTTGATCCCGCTGTTCTTGTAAAAACTCCGATCCTCTGTGGCCACTACGGCATTCTGCAGATTTTCACTAATGGCATCGAGTTCGACATAGGTTCCTTTTTGCCCGGTCAAACTTCCAGCCTGGTCCCCATTCTTATCATAGATAATAGTGGTTGCCTTGAGTGCATTCTGCAGATCCTTGACATTGGTTGTCTTAGCAAGGTAGAAGAGATAGCCCCCTGTCAAGAGGCTAAAGCCTAGCCCAATGATCAGGAGAATCTTGGTTAAATGGAAACGACGCCAGAAACGACGGAAGGGGTGCTGAGACAGAGGCTTGCTTCTGTGCTTGCCCGAGCGACTATAGGTCGTCTCCACCGCTTCTTCTGGTAACTCAGTGTCTGGCACTTCTTCTGCCACTGTTTTGGGCGGATGATCCTTTCTAAAAAAAGTGATCGCATTTTCAAATAATTCTTTTATTCTTTTCATACCTGTTATTGTAACACCTTATCCTTGTCCTAGCAAGAAAAGATCGCTCCTCGCTGTTTCTCATTTAGTTTTCTTTAAGCTTAGATTTTGCTACAATAGGGTCATGAACTATCAATTTACCATTCCACAATCCTTTCCCCAAATGACTGTGAAAGAGCTCCTTGAAGACTACTTCCTCATCCCCCGTAAGATCCGGCATTTTTTACGGGTCAAAAAACACGTCTTGGTCAATGGAGAGACCATCAACTGGCAGAGCCCCGTTCAAAAAGGGGATCAGATCCAGCTGATCTTTGACGCAGACGATTACCCTGAAAAAGAGCTCCTAGAAGGAGACCCCAGTCTCGTCGAAGAACTCTATCAGGATGAGCACGTCATCATCGTCAATAAGCCCGAAGGCATGAAAACCCATGCCAACGAACCGATGGAAATTGCTCTTCTCAACCATGTTTCCAGCTATGTTAGATCCACCTGCTACGTCGTGCACCGGTTAGATAAGGAAACCAGTGGAGCCATTTTATTTGCTAAGAATCCTTTTATCCTGCCTATTCTCAACCGCATTTTGGAAGATAAAAAAATCCAACGCGAGTATTGGGCCTTGATCCAAGGTAGCTTAAGGCAAAAGACCATCATCTACAAGGATAAAATCGGACGCGATCGCCACGATCGGCGCAAGCGCCTGGTCGATCCACGCAAGGGGCAGTATGCAGAAACCCAGGTGACGCAATTGAAAAAAATCGGGCGAAACAGTTTGGTCAAATGCCAGCTCAAGACGGGGCGGACCCATCAGATCCGGGTCCATCTCTCCCATCATGGACACCCGATTGTCGGGGATCCTCTCTATAACCCTGAACGCGGAGAGCGACTCATGCTCCATGCCCATCGCTTGACCTTCACCAACCCATTAACGCTTGAAACCATCCAAGTTGAGGCGCCTTCCAAGAGTTTTGAAGAAGGATTGAAAGCGTGAAAAAAAGAAGCCACAAAAAGAGGCTGGACAAAAACTGTTCAGCCTTTTATATTTGATAGAAATAACTGTATG
Organism: Streptococcus sp. F0442; assembly: GCF_000314795.2. Taxonomy (GTDB): domain Bacteria; phylum Bacillota; class Bacilli; order Lactobacillales; family Streptococcaceae; genus Streptococcus. Next base: position 1,198,676 of record NZ_KB373314.1, read on the forward strand.
ACGCAGTGGTTGATTGGCATCTTTGTTCTCTTTTTAAGCTCCAAAGATGACCTATGTTGACGGAAACTATGTTTCCTTTATGTGCAACCTTCAACAGTCTCCCAGACTGTTGAAGCTGTGCGGGGGTGGGAAGACGAACTCTTTTTTACTAGTCGGAGTTCTTTCCCACTCCCTTTTTGTTATTGATAACGAGGACTTGCAAATCCACGAATATTGCCATGTCCAATACGATACGTATTGCGACGGACTTGGTTGTTGGAGTTTCCTTCAATGGTATGAATGATCCCATTTGAGACGCTCTCAACAATTCCGATGTGATCCGCAAATCCATTATTTTGCTGGGTATTTTGATCCCAGTTAAAAGTGATGATGTCCCCTGCTTTTGGTGTAGTGGTCCCATCTTCATTCCAAATGCCCAACCGTTTGAAAATCTGAATATGACGTTCAACCCCACATTCACGGCCAATCAAACCACTCAAGCCCTCACGCTGGAAGACCGTTGTGACAAAGATATCACACCAATCATCGGTCGTCTTCACAGTATAACCAACAGGAAGTGGTTTGACACTGTTGTAATCATTGACCAATTGATGGTGAGCTGCAGTTCCGCCACGAACACCAACTAAATTGGCTGCCGCCCGTAAGACACGGTCCCGTTGTCCATTGGTAACACGAGGAGTGAAAGCCGTTTGACCAACTGTCTCACGAGGATGCAAGGCTGTTTGACCCAGGTTAAAGCCTTCAACGCCACCATCCACATAGTCCACATAGACGTGAGTGGTGTAATTTCCTTTCTGGTACTGGTGATTCGCTGCAGAGACTTGTACTTCTGTATGCGTTCCAGAAGGGGCTGTTGTATACCAGAAGAGGTTTTCCTGATGGGATTGAGACCAGGCTGCAACACGGATGTTCTTGATCCGACGTCCCTGAGGTGCTTGATCCACCGTTACCGTAAAGGTTCCCGCACCAGAATTAACATTCTTAATCCCTGTTTGGGTCTTGGTCGTCATATTTCGAAATTCAACTTCTGTAGTTGTCGTACCAGCCCCTACACGAGAACCATCATTTTGGATGTAGTAAAGGTGAACATGGTATTTACCAGTGGAGTTCTTGTGATCACTCGCTTTGACAGAAACCTTGTAGTCTCCGTTCGCTTGACGAGTTGCTTCATACCAACGGATATCATCTTGACCATCCTTATCAGACCAAGTTGGAACTTGAACGGTTCGCACACCTTTAGGACTGTAGACATCCTTAATGATGACGTCAAAGATTCCCGTATCCCTGTTGTTGTTTTGGATTACAATTGTACCAGAACGTCGGGCTTGACGGACTTCTGCTGTAGTTTCTGTAATATAGTTTCGTTGGTTTTTTTGATCCACATAGTAAACATGGACATGGTATTTACCATCCACATTTTTATGATCTGAGGCTTTGATGGTCGCGCGGTAGCTGCCATCGCTTTGGCGAACTGCTTTATGCCAAACAAGATCATCCGGTCCGTTTGGATCTGACCAGGTTGGCACCAGAACTTCTTTCAAACCTTTTGGTGCAACAACATTACGAATTACTGCGTCAAAGGTACCTGTTACAGTGTTGTTATTCTCTATCGTTACAGTGCCACTTGGTTTTACGTGGCGAACTTCTGTAGTGGTTTCTGTGATATAACTCCGTTTGTTATTTTGATCTACATAGTAGACATGGATATTGTATTTACCATCATCATTTTTATGATCTGAGACTTTGATGGTCGCGCGATAGCTACCATCGCTTTGAAGAACTGCTTTATGCCATACCAGGTCATCTTGCCAGTTCTTATCTGACCAAGTCGGAATCAAGACTTCTTTCAATCCATTTGGTGCTACTACATTACGAATTACTGCATCGAAGGTACCTGTCTCGGTATTATTGTTCTCAATAGTCAACGTACCACTTGGTTTTACGTGGTGCACTTCTGTAGTAGTTTCTGTGATATAGCTCCGTTTGTCAGCTTGATCTACATAGTAAACATGGACATGGTATTTGCCATCATCATTTTTATGATCTGAGGCTTTAATCGTTGCGCGGTAGCTCCCATCACTCTGAAGAACTGCTTTGTGCCAAACAAGATCATCTTGCCAGTTCTTGTCTGACCAGGTCGGAATCAAGACTTCTTTCAATCCATTTGGTGCAACAACATTACGAATTACTGCGTCAAACGTACCGGTTACAGTATTGTTGTTCTCAATTGTTATAGTACCACTTGGTTTTACATGGTACACTTCTGTAGTGGTTTCTGTGATATAACTTCGTTTGTTATTTTGATCTACATAATAAACATGGACATGGTATTTGCCATCATCATTTTTATGATCTGAGACTTTGATGGTCGCACGATAGCTTCCATCATTTTCAAGAACTGCTTTGTGCCAAACAAGATCATCTTGCCAGTTCTTGTCTGACCAGGTCGGAATCAAGACTTCTTTCAATCCATTTGGAGATACTACATTACGAATTACTGCATCAAACGTGCCTGTCTCGGTATTTTTGTTCTCTATCGTTACAGTACCACTCGGTTTCTGTACTTCTTCTGTTGGTAAACTATTATCTTCTGATTCTACCACTCGTGCCCGTGCGCCGTAGGGAGCGCGACTAGCTACCACAGCAGGTGCTGGATTCTCTGATACAACCTTGTCGCTAGTTCCCTTGTCAAAAGACGGGTTATTGCCAACAATCGGTGTGACAGGTGTCGTCTCTGTTACAACCGGTTTTTCTGTCTGAACTGCTTGATCAGTTTTCACCCCATCGGTTGCAATATTCTGAGCTTCTGATACCGTTGTTGTTTTCAACACGATAGCTGAAGTATTTTCTGAGGTTTGATCGGATGCGACTTGCTCATCTGCCTGGACCTGTTGTGTCGAAAAGGCTAACAAAATCGTTGCCCCAGCATAAAAAATAAGATCTTTCTTTTTCATTTATCTTCCCTTGTATTTTTTTATACGGATTCTACCCACATAGTAGTATTATAGCACAAACCGTCAGATCACGAAACAACTTCATTAGAAGATTTCATACTTAATCTAAAGAAAAAAGAAGGCCGGATCGGCCTTCAATATGCTTATGCAAAAATAGAGAAGAAAGGTGCTCCGAGCTTGTTATCCATTGGGTCTTTACTCTTAATAGAGTGGAGATAATTGATCGAATACCAGCCGTTGTTGCCACTATTATATGGATCGCGGACATAGGTTCTACCATTATCATAGCCATGCAAGACCAATTCATGGGTATAAGGATCGCTAGTAAATTGGCTATTGCCTACCGCAGCAAGTACATGCTTGCCAGCCATGAGGGCTTCTGCAATGCCTCCAGCCCCGTTAACCAACTGACTCTTCAAGCCCCAGTTACGAGTAGCAGATACAATCCCATCTGCATCTGTTCCTACCTCACCTTTATTAAATGAATCAGTATTGTTGTAAAGATAATCAGCCACTGTTGTTGGCAGAATCGTTCTTCCAAGGATATCCGTAAAGGTCATGGCAAGAGAGGTCGGTACACAGCCTGACTGATCGACATTACTGATGCCATAATATTTCCCGGCCCAACGAGGGTCTCGTTGAGAATAGTAGGTCGTTTTAGGATTCACTTTTTGATTCCGTGGAGACAAGCCTGTCTGACCCAGGTTAAAACCTTCAACTCCCCCATCTTTGTAGTCCACATAGACGTGAGTCGTATAGTTGCCCGCTTCATTACCGTGATTATTGGCAGAGACTGTGATCTCTGTATGCATACCTGACGGTGTTGCAGAGTACCAGTATAGATTTTCTTGATGAGCTTTAGACCAAGCTGCGACACGAATATTCTTAATCTGACGTCCCTGAGGTGCTTGATCTACAGCTACTGTATAAGTCCCGTTCGTTGCATTGACATTCTTGATAGAAGCTTGCGTCTTGGTCATGGCGTTTCGGAATTCCACGTCTGTGGTCGTGGTACCAACACCTACACGAGAACCATCATTTTGGATGTAGTAGAGGTGGATATGGTACTTGCCAGTAGAATTCTTGTGGTCACTCGCTTTTACAGATACCTTGTAGTCTCCATTTGATTGGCGAGCCGCCTCATACCAGCGGATGTCGTCTTGGCCGTCCTTATCAGACCAAGTAGGAACTTGTACAGTCCGCACCCCTTTAGGGCTATATACATCCTTGATGATGACATCAAAGGTACCTGTATCCTTATTGTTGTTTTGAATCAAGATTGTACCAGAACGACGGGCTTGACGCACTTCTGCTGTGGTTTCTGTGATGTAGTTTCGTTGGTTATTTTGATCCACATAGTGGACATGGATATTGTACTTACCATCTTCATTTTTATGATCTGAGGCTTTGATGGTTGCACGATAGCTGCCATCACTTTGACGGACCGCTTTATGCCATACTATATCATCCTGCCAGTTCTTGTCTGACCAAGTTGGAACCAAGATTTCTTTCAAGCCATTTGGAGCTACTACATTGCGAATAACTGCATCAAAGGTGCCTGTCTCAGAATTATTATTCTCAATCGTTAACGTACCACTTGGTTTAATCTGATTAATTTGTTTAACATCTGTAACTGTCTCTGTCACATAACTTCGATGATTGTTTTCATCGATATAATGTACATGGACATTATATTTACCTGTGTCATTCTTATGATCACTCGCTTTTATCGTTGCACGGTAGCTGCCATCACTTTGACGGACCGCTTTATGCCATACTATATCATCTTGCCAGTTCTTGTCGGACCAGGTTGGGATCAAGACTTCTTTCAAGCCATTTGGTGCAACAACATTACGAATAACTGCGTCAAACGTGCCTGTTTCAGAATTATTATTCTCAATTGTTAGCGTGCCACTTGGTTTAATTTGATTAATTTGTTTAACTTCTGTAACTGTCTCTGTCACATAACGTCGACGATTATTGTCATCTACAAAATGTACATGAACATTGTATTTTCCACTATCGTTCTTATGATCGCTCACTTTAATGGTAGCTCGGTAGCTTCCATCACTTTGGCGAATTGCTTTATGCCAGACTAGATCATCCTGACCATTTTGGTTAGACCAAGTAGGAACTAAAACTTCTTTCAAACCATTTGGGGATACTACATCCCGAACAACCGCATCAAAGGTGCCTGTCTCTGAATTATTGTTCTCAATTCTTAACGTACCACTTGGTTTTAAATCCTCTGGTCGTTTTCCAATATAAACATTTGTCGTGGTTCCACCCACACCTGTCAATTGCCCATTGTTTTGAACATAGTAAAGGTGGACATTGTAAAGACCTGTTGAGTTTTTATGGTCCGACGCTTTTACATTGACAGTATAGGTTCCATTTGCTTGCCGATTGGCTGTATACCAAACAAGGTCATCTTGACCACCTGTTTCTGACCAGACCGGTACAGAAACTGTTCGAACTCCATTTGGTGCTTTGACATTTGAGATCACGACATCAAAGCGACCGGCCATGGTATCGTTATTGGAAATGCTGATCTTTCCACTTAAATTTCCTACTGTCGGGTCAGCTACAGGTTTTGCGTTTGCTGTAAAGCGACCTGTATAGTCCACACTGTGGTCAAAGAGGTGTTTGCCTGGAAGCAATTCCGCTTGAGAAGTGAACTGCCATGCTCCCGCTTTTCCATTGTAACGCAAACTTTTCGCATCATTTACAGATAGTTTTGGAGAAGGGTATTGGGCAACCCAGAAATTTTGAAGGCCAAATTGAGCGGTGTTGACTGGACCTTTTTTGCGAAGATTGTTTTCATCCAACCAGCTAGCACTGGTGTAGAACATCAAATTGGTGTAGCCATTTTTACGCATTTCATCTACCCAAGCTTGGGTGTTGCGGTTAATGTTTGGTTGCATCTTAGCATCCTCAAAGTCATTGACCATGAGGGTGTTCTTTGGAAGATTCAAGCGTTGCGCCGCTGCAATATAAAACCGTGCTTCTGCACGCGCTGCTTCTTCAGAAGTATAGCGAGAGAAGTGGTAGGTCGATACTTGCAGACCAGCTGCTTGCGCATTGCGAATTTGGTTCTCCGCATTCGGGTTCTTGTACCAAGTATCTTCTGTCAATTTGACAACGACACCACCCACGCCCTTATTAGCTAAGGTGCGGTAGTCTCCAATACTAATGTCTCCGTTGTGGCTACTCACATCAACGAATGATTTTGGCTGAACCGCCACATCTGTTGAACGACCAGCTGGAGCGTGAGCACCTGTATTAAAGAAGGTGGTGCTTCCTACATCAGACGGAAGAGGATTTTCTTCTGTCTTCTCAGTAGGCGCTATTTCTGTAGCTTTCTCTAAAGATGGTGTACGATTATCTGTAGCAGTGGTGCTACTTGCAGAAGCTACAGGCTGTTCAGTCACATTTGCTGGTGCTGCGTAGTTGCTTGCGACTGGTGCGACTGACTTTTCAGTAGTTGCTACTTCTGGCGCTGTTTCAGCTTGGACTTGGTTGCCTTCAGTAGTAGCGACTTCTTTTGAAACCAGCTCATCTGCATTGACTCCCTGAGCAGATACAGCCATCAAGACTGCCGCTCCGGCATAAAAAATAAGATCTTTCTTTTTCATATAAACTTCCCTTTATACAAATTTTATACGTTAATCATTTTACCACACGGTTTCAGCGATGAAAAGTTTTATGAGGCAAATTTTTAAAATTAGTGATATCTTTTGAAACACGAAAAAAGAAGCAAAGATAGCTTCTTATCATTAACTTTATACAAATTCTTTCTCAACAACTTCCAAAACTCGCTCAATAACCACGTGCATGTCGTAGTATTTATAGTCCGCCAAACGTCCACAGAAGATGACCTTGTCATTTTTGGCTGCTTCTTCTTGGTACTTAGCAAACATGGCGTTGTTCTTTTCATCATTGATTGGATAGTAAGGCTCATCGCCTCGTTTCCAATCAGCTGGGTATTCACGGGTAATCACCGTCTTCGGTTGGGTACCATATTCGAAGTGCTTGTGCTCAATGATCCGAGTATATGGAATTTCACGCTCAGTATAGTTGACCACTGCATTGCCTTGATGGTTTTCCTCATCCAAGACTTCATGTTCGAATCGAAGACTGCGGTATTCCAACTCCCCATGTTTGTAGTTGAAATACTGGTCAATCATCCCTGTAAAGACAACTTTTTCAGCAGAGCTTTCCAGTTCTTCACGATTGGCAAAAAAATCAACCCCAAGTTCTACTTCTACATCGCCCAGCATGTTTTCAATAATGACGTTGTAGCCACCGATTGGAATCCCTTGGTAACGGTCATTAAAGTAGTTATTATCAAAAGTCAAACGAACCGGAAGACGCTTGATGATGAAAGGAGGCAGGTCTGTTGCAGAACGTCCCCATTGCTTCTCCGTATAGCCCTTGATCAACTTTTCATAAATATCTGGACCAATCAACTTGATCGCTTGTTCTTCCAAGTTCTTGGGCTCAACATCCTTCATATCCGCCGTTTGTTCTGCAATCTTGTCCTTGACTTCTTGAGGAGTCTTGGTCCCCCACATGGCGTAGAAGGTATTCATATTGAAGGGAAGATTGTAGAGGCTTCCCTTGTAGTTAGCCACTGGTGAATTGATATAGTTGTTAAATTCAGCAAATTGGTTGACATAATCCCAAACCTTTTTGTTTGAGGTATGGAAAATGTGTGCTCCATACTTGTGAACATTGATCCCTTCAACTTCTTCACAATAGATATTGCCACCGATGTGGTCCCGTTTGTCAATTACTTTTACTTTTTTGCCACGCTTGGTCGCCTCATGAGCAAAAATTGCCCCCGATAAACCAGCACCAACAATCAGATAATCATACATTTTGAGCTCCTATTTATAATTTAACAATTCGATTGAAATAAGGAATTTTTATTAGTATTCCAACCACAGCGAAACTGACACTTAATGTGAAGATGAGAAAAAGCAAATATGCTCCTGCAAAACTAAATCCTACTAATTTCTCCCATACTTTCATAACAAAGGTATGTATAATAAAAACACCCATAATTTGATTAGAAATATAAATTATCCATCTGTTCTTATCTGTATTTAAATCAAATGTGAGTACCGTCAAAAAAAATCCTAAACTTACAATTTTCACAAAAATACTATCATAAAAATATTCAGCATAAAGATTATGGTGAATACCCTTCGCTAGCACATATAAGATAAACGGTGAAATAAATAGTAAAACTAAAGTTACTACTTTCATCCAATTCTTAAAGCAACTTCTTAGATTTGCTAAATTAAATTGCGCTATAAATCCACCTAAAATATAGTAGAAAAACCAGGTCCATAATCTAAATGTCTGTATAACATAAACTTGCACCGGCTTTTGAAGTAAATAATTTGTCAGTTCAAGTACAAAACCGATAATTACTAAGAGAGATAGAACCAACAAATACCGATTTTTTGATTTTAGAAATCTTTTCAAAATTGGTAGACACAAGTAAATAAGGATTAAAGCACCAAAAAACCAAAACTGGAAAAAATAACCTCTTTGTAACAAAGAACCCAAAACTTTTTTTATTGGATTTTGTGAGAAATCCCTCTTATAAATCCAAATGATTAAAGTCCATATCGATACGGTTACAAGAATCCATTTTATTTTTTGTAGGATGTATGAATAGCTTATTTCATTTTTTCCCAATAATAAATAACCATTTACCATAAAAAATACCGGAATTGAATAGGTACCTAAGTAATATAAATATGTTAAACAATTCCAAGATCCAGTTTCTTTAAATCCTGGCATTGTAGTATGGAGTAATACAACTCCTATGCAAGCCATAATTTTAAGGACGTCTAGGTTTATATTCCGTATTTTCTTCATTTCGATTGTTTTCCTATTATTTGTTTAAACTCTTTCACATTCACCACCTTAAAGAGCAAAATTAAGGTTCCATAAATGATCCCACCAAGCACCGCATACAGAACGACATTCAAAGTAGGCGAAATATGGACAATAGACTTGACTAGTAGCAAGAGACCATACATGAGGCCTGAAGCGAGCACAATCTTCATCATTGAGCCCATAATCGGCACTTCTTTAAGATAGGTTCGTGTGAAGTAGAGTTGAATCCCCCATACCAAAGCTTCTGTCAACACTGACACAATGGCAGCTCCAATAAAGCCCAGTTTTGGTAGGAAGATTAGGTTCAATCCGACACTGATAATGGCAGGAACAGTTGTCGAAATCATAAATTCTTTATTTTTATTATGAGGGATTAGAATTTGAATCCCCATGATATTGGTCCATCCGATAAAGAACATTCTAAAAATCATGATGGCAATGGCATAACGTGCATCCTGGAAATCCTTCCCTAGGAAGAACTGAACAAAGTCATCATTGACAATCAGCATGCCGGCAATAATCGGGAAAATGACCAAATTATAAATCAAAAAGGACATTTGGTGCATCTTGTTAACCGCCTTGTGGTCACCCGAGGATAAGAGGCTCGATACCCGAGGCAACATGACACTCCCCAGTGAAGTCACCAAGGTTAACAAAATATTGACCAGTTTTAAGGCCTGGTCATAGATCCCCACATCCATCTTAGATGCGAGAGCCCCCAGCATGGTTCGGTCCAAAGTGACATAGAGGGAAATGGCAATTTGCGGTAAAAAGAGCAAAATGACCGGTTTTAAATGCACCCGTGCATAAGCCGTATCAAAATGGGCTTTCCCAATAAATTCACGAGCAGGTAACCACATACTGAGCTGACCTAATAATTCAAAGATCGTTAATAAGAATACATAGAGATAAAGATCATTGGCAGATTTGACAAACAAGAAGATAGAGATGACTCCAACCAGTTTGACCGTGATATTCCGAATCGTAATCTTGCGGAAGTCCTCTAACCCCTGAAAGAGCCAAGAAATATCAAGCCCTTTTGATACTAAGCTAAGGCCCAAGATATAGGCAACAGGATTTTGCATGGAAGGAAGCGCCAAGCAAAGCAAGAGATAGAGTAAAATGGAGACAAAGGTCGCGCCTAACTGGAGAGTATAAATCCCCCAGAAATTCTTTTGGAGGTCCTTGCGGTGTCCTGAGATCTCCTTGGTTCCATAATTGGCTACTCCTAGGGTCGCTAAAAGGATAAAGTAGGTGACAATGGAGTTGAAATAGCCGTAAGTCCCTAAGTCATTTGAACTAAAGACCCTCGTCACATATGGGGTAGTGATAATCGGCAAGACAATCACTAGCAACTGGTAGGAGAGATTATAGGCGTAATTTTTTAACACTTTCATAAGGATGTAACTCGTCTTAATCTTTCTTTTTAACTGGAGTTAACTAAGTTTATTCAATTTTATTATCTGGATTCATAATAAACAATCGACTAATAAACAAAATTAATGGAGAGTAGCGAAGAACCAACATCTGAGGATCAAACATTCCATGGATAATCATAATCCCTAAACAGGCAAGTACGATATCTTTTCGAATGGATACAAAATATTTCATAACTTTAGTAAGAGCAAACAACATAAAGGCACTGACGATTAAACCATCAATAACTAACAGCTGAACAAACGAGCTATCAATGAAATTATAATTACTAGTAAAGTTCCCAAATATATCTAACGTAGAAAAAGAAATTCGTTGCCCAAACAAATGGACTCCAAAATTTTGAAAACCTTCTACACTAAGCCTTAGTCGATTATGGGTGTATTGATCCACTAAGTGAAAAAGATTGCCAGATGAATAAAAACAAAAATATAAGATAACAACTAAGGCAAGAATAAAACCATAATTCGTTAATCGTGAAATCCAAAAATTCTCAATAATAAAACCTTTTTTAAATATTTTGATACTAAATAATGCATATGCAAGTATCAAAATGCTTAAGTAAAATGGACTGGATGTTGAAGTTTGTTGGTACATGTAAATCGTAGCCGAAAATAAGGCCAGTAATTCTATGTAAGAAATTTTATTACCACGAAACATCAGATAACTACACAAAGCAAAAAATAACCTTTGTGAAGCAAATGATACATAATTAAAACCCAAACTAAAACGATAACCGTTGTCTGCATTCATAAACATATTGGCAATAATACCTTGTTGACTGGCAAAAATCGTCAAACAAAGTACTGAAAATGTCGCTAGAGAAAAAGTAGCCAATAATTTTCTAAAATCAATATCTCTAGCAGAAAAAACAAGAAGCAATACATTTATATCTAATATTCCATCACGATTTTTTGAAACTAAAGACATCACAATAAAAAATACTATTACTATTAATAATTGTTTCCAATGAAATCTAAAATAATGTATAGTTTTCGAAAAGTTCATAAACTCTTTTATCAACAGCATTAAAGTAGTACAATAAAGGACTGTGCGGTAAAATGATAGAAAGCCGTCTAATCGAACAAAATAAGTGGTTGTGACTAATGAAGCGACAACAACCCACACAAATAGGGTAAACAAATAGATTTTTTCTGAAATAAAACGATTGTTATTCACAAGTACTTTCCATACCTTTCGATTCTTGTATTAGAGGAAATCAAAATAATTTAAACGTAAGATAAATAGTAATAAGATCAGTCATATATGTTGACTTTATAAGAATTTAGAAATAATACACTAATCAATCTTTCCTAAATCTCTCATATCCTTTAATTTTATCCATTATTCGATTATATATTAGGCATAACTTATATTGTTTGAATTTCAACAACTTTCTAAATACAACATAACGATGTCCAATGGAATAATCTAGTCTACTACTATTAAAAGCCTTTGAAAATTTATTATCTTCTATTGTAGTTTTCATCAATTTTGACGCTTTATTTAAAGAGTAGGTTCCATTTAACCAAAGTGGTCCAAAGTAACGATCAATAAAAATAGTCATCGCATTTATGATGAACTTATCCTCTAGTAATTGTTTATCAGAATTATCAGGATAGATAGATAATATTTTTCTTACCTGATTCACAAATTCTACTTGACCAGCTAGATTTTTTTCGTTATAGAACATTAAACTATGCGTACCTGTTACAGTATAAAATTTTTCTGAACTAAGTAGTACATTATCTGCATAAGTAATAAAGTTAAAATTAAATAGCACATCTTCACTTACAGATAACTCTGTATTGAATCTTATCCTATTTTTATTAACTACCTCTGTTCTAAAGAACTTTCCTGCTACTCCAGGTTCAATGCCATATTCACCAATTCGTAACGAATTTTTAAAAACATTGATTTTCTTTTCAAAAGAAATTCTTGGTATATATAGATTTCTATCCAAATATTTAACATCTGTAAATAAGATATCAAAATTTTCCTCGATACTTAAAAAAATATCTAAAAAATTCTCTTCAAAAAAATCATCACTATCAACAAAGCTGATAAATGTCCCAGATACCACATCTAATGCAGTGTTTCTAGCTTGACTTACACCACCATGGTTATTTCGTATAATAGTCAAATTATCAAAAACAGATTTATATTCTTCCAATATAGCAACAGTACTATCAGTTGAACCATCATCCACACAGATTATTTCCACAGAACTACTGTGTTGACCAATTGAAGCAATTAAACTATCCATCGTTTTTGACAAGTATTCTGAAGAGTTAAAAGTTGGCATAATAAAGCTCAACAGTAATTTAGACATTTTTTACTCCTTATTAATAATTAGGATCTACTCGTTTCCCCATACGTTGAAAAATCCCATCCCAAAAACCTTTCCAAATAATCGGGAAGTTCTGTTTTAAATGTCGATGGCGAATAGCAAGCACAAGATGATGAGCAATTAGTATCAGTGGACTTAATTGACGAACTTTCCAATTTTTTCCATAACGCTTGTCAAAAATAATATTATTTCGAATCTTATAATAGTTTCGCCAATTATAAGGTTCTTCCTGTTTAATAACACTTGGATCTACCTTTACTGCAAGTTGACGATGTAATTGTGCTTTAGTAGCAAACACAATTTCTGAATACTGCTGAAGGCGTTGTGCAAAATCTGAATCATCATACTCAATGAAAAAACCACTGTCAGGAATACCAACTTTTCGAAGCAACGACATTTTAACAACAGGACCTTCAAATGGCATATCAACGACTTTTATCGCATCTTCATTGAACGGTCCATATGTTACCGTCTTTCTCAACTCTGTCCAAAATTTATGGTGATCGTCAAAATCAAAATTAGTAATAGCTCGATCGTCAAAATTCTCATCTGTTCGATTAGGAATACCCACTTGAACATTTTGTAAAGCCATTTGTTCCATAATTTTACCCAAGCAATCAGGTTCTGGGTAGACGTCATCATCCATGATCCAAACATAATCGTAGTCAAGTTTAGAGATCAACTTAATGCCATTAGCAAATCCCCCAGCACCTCCAAGATTTTCATGATTATGATAATAATAAAAGCGTCTTCCGTCCTTTTCAGTTTCATACAGATGATTTTCTACTATTTCATCGCTTTTTGCGTCAATGTATCCTAAATCAATAAGTGTCTCTTCCGTATCATCTGTAGCATTGTTATTAAAAATTAATACACCAGAAACTTTTTGTTGTTGATTTAAAATACCCTCTAATGCCTTTTGAAGATATTTTGAGCGATTGTAGGTTACTACCAATGCACAAACTGATTTCATTCTTTCTCACTTTCTTTACAATAATTCAAAACTACTTTTTTCAGGTAACAACTTTTCCAGTGTAGTAATAAATTCCTTCATCACCTGCTCCTCATCTTGGACGTTAAATCCATCATTGATACACATAATTTGGTATTTCCCAGAATTTAATAAGTCCCAAAATTCTGATCCGGCATTATCCAAAGAAAAGAGTCCCCCTAACTTGGGATTTCCGATAGCATATTGACCGCTAGCAATCTGCCAATACTTAAAGAGCCAAATATTAGTATCAGAAGGATTTCTGAAGCGACTAGCCGAGGTTTTTTCCAAGATAGCTTTTTCCTTTTCCCATACCAAATCCATAGTTGACTTTAATAGTGGATAGGGCAGATGACTTTCCCAGAAGCCACAGATAAATTGACTGTTTCTGTATAGTAATGACTTAACAATATTTTTCAATCCCTGCTTAGGATTAAAGAATTGCCCATTCTTCAAAATTTCATTTCTACTGAAATAGCTAGTTATTATTTCCATATCATTTATCTGAAAATTCCCTGTCCCAAATCTCTCAGGAATTATCGGAGATAATGCTGTATTGTATTTAGGTAAACCATTTTCAGAGAAAAAATCTGATGGAGAAACTGGAGCAGTTAAATACATATCATCATTAAAAAACACAAATTGTTCCGAAAGTCCTGAGATATTGTTAAGGTTACTTTCAATAGGATTTGCAGAAAAGACTGGTAAATAATCTGGAAAAATAATTTCTCTATGATCCACAATAACCAACTTCTCATTACTTATATCCAACCAATCTGGTTTCTGATTATCAGTTACAAGATAAACTTTATTTACCCACGGAGCAAATTTTTCTACACCTCTAAACCAATACTTAAAGGTGCCCCAATCTCTGTACGCTTTTTCTGAATTCATGCTTTTTTTTGACGTATCTACTGATCCATCATACCGACTTTTCTTTTTTCGCCAAATCGGATCACTTCCATCGACCCAAGTTACCACAAAATCAATTGGAAAATTCATATTACTTCCTTAATATTATTTACTTATATTTTTTATACAACTCCGAAAAATTCCGAATATAACTTTGTAATGAAAAGAGTTCTTTTTGGCGTTTGACAGATGCTTCACCAAATTGCTCTCTCTTCTCGCTGTTCTCTGCTAATTCTTGGATAGCCTTAGACAATTCTGCAGGCTGATTTGGTGTAGCAAGAAGACCGTTTTCGTCTTCCTTGACCATCTCACAGACACCGCCATGACGGTAACCCAATACAGGTTTACCACAAGCCATGGCTTCTAGGACGACTGTTGGTAATGGATCTGGATTGGTACTTGGCAAGACAAAGATATCAAACATATTATAGAGTTCTGTCGTCTTGCTATAATAGTCAATTCGCTTGATTTGGCTAGCTGCTGGAGAGTCTGAGATAGCTTTTTCCAACTCATCCACGCGCCACTCTTCCCCCTCAAAAGCACTCCCTGCTAAAAAGGCTACTGCTTTGGGATTAGACTCTAAGATTGGTGTCACAGCTTCTAGGAAGTCTCCTTGCCCTTTCCAAGCATTCACTCGACCAACCATTCCAATAACCAAGACATCCTGTGCGATCCCAAATTGGTCACGGACAGAGCTAGCATCGATTTCATGATAGACGGCATTGTCGACCCCATTATAGACAACTTGAACCTGATCGTCTTTCACATGGCGAGACTGCTTGACGTGGTTTGCTACAGCATTTGAAACCGTCACAATCGTATCAGCATAACGTCCCATCAAAAAGTTGATGAAATCTGAGATTGCTTTTGGTTTGACGATAATTTCATGTACATGCCAAATCAAAGGAAGTTTTAACTTCCGCTTGAGGTAAATTCCTTCCAGTACCGCAGTCGTATTGTTGTGAATGAGAGTAATCCCATACTCCTTAGCATATTGGGCAATTTGTTTGGAGTAACGGTTATAAGAGCTAAAGTACTCAAGGATTCCTTTTGGATTAAAATATTTGCGACGCAAGATTGGATAGTCGATGACTTTAACCTTAGCACCGACCTCTTCCAATGCACCAACTAAGATGCCATCATTGGGTAAGATAACATGTGCCTCAAAAGCATCTTTATCCAAACCCTTAATAAGCTCCAACAACACCTTGTCAGCACCATACATTTCGGCACCAGCATGGAGATATAATATTTTCTGCATTTCTAACCTTTAAATACTTTCTCGTAGTCTGTGACAATCTTTTCCCAAGTGAAGGCTTCTGCGATCCGTCGGCTTGATTTCTCATTAAGGTCTGCAATGGCTTGAGCGTCCAATTGTTCAGCTTGATCAATGACATGTGCTAGTTGGTCTTTCTTCCAATAAAGCGCCCCATCTTCTCCCACTTCTCGGTTGAAACCAACATCTAACAAGAGGTTAAGTTTGGTAGACTCAAGCGCCTCAAGAAGTGAGGGATTGGTCCCGCCTACCTCATGACCATGGAAATAAGCAAAAGCATTCTCACGAATGTATTTAAGCAATTCTTGATCATAGACAGTCCCAACAAACTTCACTCTAGGATCTTGATCAAATCCTGTATCCTTGCGCAACTGTTCATAGAACTTGTTTTGCTCTACATTGGTAATCAGGACAAAATCTTTTTTGGAGTTTGACTGCATAAAGCCACGAATCATAGCCTCATAGTTATTCTCAGGTACAAAACGTCCCACGACAAGATAGTAGTTTCCTTCGGAGACTTGCTTGTCCGCAAACCAAGTCCCTACTTTCTCGTCTTCTTTACTCAGGATAGACTTGCTTGTATCCGTTCCATAGGCAATATAGGTCGTCTGTGGTTGATACTTAGCATAGTCCTTTTGAATATAAGCCTCAATATTCTTGCTATCGCAGATTAACAGGTCGGCATGTTTAACCATGAGTTGTTCAGAAAACTTCCAGTACTTACGGACTGGGAGACTCCATTTCGCACGAAGCCATTCATGACCATCTGGATTGACCATGAGGGTCCCACCGATCGCCTTGATTTTCTTTTTAATTCTTGAAATAAAGGGACCAATTCGACAAGCTAAAACATAAAAGATAGGAGCTTGATCCTTATTTTCTTTAGCCATTTCAATAGCCTTATTGAGAGCCGCAATATCATAAGCAATGGCACGCGCAGGACCGATATTAGGGACGTCAATATTGTAACAGATTGCTCCATTATGCTCGAAAGTATCAGCTGTAATCCCTGATTTTGCTGAATTCTCCCGCATACAAGCTACATAATACTGGATATCTTTGTCTTGTTGGAATTCTGTCAATTTCTCAACAAAGGTTTCAAAACCACCATATTTTGCTGGAATTCCTTTGGAACCAACAATATAAATTGATTGTGTCATTTTTCTCCTAACATGGAAAGGACGAAGTAGGGCATTCCTACTTCGCTCCTTCTTTTCTAAGTACAACCTTCACGGTCTTGAGCAAGATCTGAATGTCTCTCCAGATCGTCCAGTCATCCATGTACGCAACGTCCAGTTTGACTACTTCATCAAAATCCTTGATTTCACTGCGTCCGCTCACTTGCCAAAGTCCGGTAATACCTGGCTTGAAGCTGAGTCGGCGTTTTTGAGCTGGCGTATAGTCTTGGTATTCGTCAACCGTTGGGGGACGAGTCCCGACCAGACTCATATCACCGATCAGAACATTGTAAAATTGTGGCAATTCATCGAGACTGGTCTTCCGGATAAAGCGACCGATTGGTGTCACCCGCGGATCATTTTCCATCTTGAACATCCCACCGGTCATGGTGTTTTGTTCCATGAGATCTTTTTTAATCTCTTCGGCATCCACGCGCATAGAGCGGAATTTATAGAAGTTGAAATACCGTCCGTTCTTACCGACACGTTTTTGTACAAAGAAGGCTGATCCGCCATCCTTACGGATCAGAGGGACTAAGACAATACTTACTAGACCACAAATCAAGAGACCAAAGAGGGCTCCTGCAATGTCCAAGAGGCGTTTGGCAAACACGTGACTCGGCTTGTAGAAATTGGTCGAGAAGGTGACAACGCTCAAGCCTCCAACCTCTCGAACCCGTTTATTCCCCAATGACGTAAAGTTAAAGGCATTGAGATTGACCGATACATCGATCCCCATGCTCTCAAATTCCGAGACCAAGTCACTGATATTATAGTCCTCACTCGGCAGATTGATAAACACTTCGTCCACCACTTCCTTGGTGACAAAGTTCATCATTTGCTCCGGCTGCACGACCCGTACGCCTGAATGGGTAAAATCCGTATCGTCCATGACGGTGACACCGATCAGTTGCCCATGATAGAGATTGGGCGAGTTTAGAATATCAAAGACTTTCTCCATTCGACTCGTAGCTGTAATCAGGAAAATTTTTCTCGAACTTTTCCGACGTGGCAAAATAGACTTCCGGTATCTCTTTATCAAGAGATCCATAATATAGACAGCAAAGGTATTAAAGAGAAAGAAGTAGATCATTCCCCGGCGAGAGATCGAAAAGACTCCATCGAGCATAAAAGAGGTAAAGGTGATCCCAACAGCGAAAAACACATTGTATTTCAAAACCTGAAAGAGCTCATCCAGGTAGCCCCTGCTGTAAAAACGATAGGCAATATTGCTAATGTAAAAGGCTACAAAATGTAAGAGATAAAGAATAGCGATCGTCTGTGACGTGTATTCTGCATCTTTAAAAAGACTCACAATGTAAGCCGAAAACAGGACAGCTAAACTTTGAAAGAGAACAATATTCAATTTTTCCAGTTCGATTCTTTCTTCTCCCATTTTCCCTCAATCCTATTCTTTACTTTTTCCCATACTCTCCGTATGATCCATATCCACCATACGAACCATACTCCGCAGCTTTAATATTAAATTTATTAAGCACGACTCCCAAGAAAGGTGTGCCTGTTTGTTCCAATTGGTCCTTGGCCTTTTGGACAGCCTTGCGTCCATTGGCCCCAGATTCTGTAATCAAGACCGTACCATCACAGCGTTGGGCAATGATAGCCGCATCGATTACGACCCCGATAGGAGGAGTATCAACAATGATGTAGTCAAAATGATCCCGCAAAGCATCCATCATGACAGTGAAATTCTTGCTTTGCAAGAGCCCTGTTGGGTTTGGCGCTACCTGTCCAGACTCGATAATATCCAAATTTGGAAAATCTGTTGCATATAAAATTTGGTCCAATTGGCTACGGCCAGACAAGAAATCCGTCAAGCCTTGGATCTTATCCCGACTACGGAAAACCCCTGTCATGACAGAGTTCCGGATATCGCAGTCAACCAAGAGGGTCTTGTAGCCGGCACGCGCAAAGGCAACGGCCAAGTTAGTTGAAGTGGTTGATTTTCCTTCATTTTCTTGTACAGATGAGATGGCGATCACTTTTAAATCCACCCCACTCAATTGGATATTCGTTGCAAGGGCATTGAAGTACTCTTCTGCCTTTCGAATTTCTTGCAGTTTATTTTTTGAAATTTCTAACGTATTCATGCGATCCCCAGTCTACAGTTTCTTAATATCTGGCACAACACCAAGTAGGGTTAAGCCCATCAACTCTTCGATATCTTCTGGTCTCTTGACACGATCGTCCAAGACTTCTACTACAACCAAGAGAACCACCATCAGACCAGCTCCAGCAATGAAGCCAAGAAGGACATTGCGTCGGATATTTGGTGAAGAAGGTGATTGCGGCACTTCTGCCTCATCCAAAGTCGTGACATCTGACACCTTGGTTACAGAGATGATCTTTTCAGCTGCTACATTGCGAAGGCCGTTGGCGATACGAGCAGCTTCTTTTGGATCTCCATCCTTAGCTGTGATGGAGAGGATCCGAGTATCGGTCGGAACAGACACACTGATCTTTTTCGACAACTCAGCAGGTGTCATATCGAGTTTCAATTCTTCGATGGCTTGCGTCAAGACATTTTGAGAAAGGATGATCTCACGATAGTCTTTAACCAAGTAAGAACCTGCCTGCAAATCCGAGTTGGTCAAGGCGTTGTTTTCCTGATTTTGACGGCTAACCACATAAATACGGCTGGTACTTTGGTATTCTTTCTTAGCTAAAAATGCGCTGTAGCCAAAGGCTGCGATAGCAAAGACAAGAGCGACCAAAACGATCGAAAACTTGCGTTTCCATAGGGTCTTCAGCATAGCGAAAACATCAATTTCCACTGCTTGTTTTTCTTGATTGTTCATTTCCTAATTACTCCTTCATGTGGATCTCTCCACCTGTTTCATGGTTAGATTAATTCATCCGCTAACAAGAGCTGTTGATTGTCGACAAAGAGCCGTTGAGCTCGTTGTTCTCCGTATTCTTCCTTGATCAAACGATAGGCTTCTGCCATATAAGGCGGTCGTTTATCCACATTGTGCATATCGCTGGCAACAAAGTGAACCAAGTCTTTTTCTAAGAAATACCGAGCCCGTTTTTTCAGTTGTTTTTGCTCATCCCCAAAGAGTCGAGGTTTGAGAACACTTGAACTATTGATCTGCATGTAGCAGCCCATGTCGATCATCTCTTGCACGCGCTCCTCATTTTTCTCCAAGCACTTGTAGCGCTCGATATGGGCCACCACTGGGGTGATGCCTAGATGGAGCAAACGGTCCAAGGCTGTATGAATCTCCTTGTATGGCGTTCCCATGCTGAATTCGATCAAAGCAAAGCGCGTCTCTGCCAAACGTGGAAAGATTTTCTCTTCCAATTTTTTCAAGACATCATTGGTAAAGTAGATCTCTGCACCGTAATGAATGTTCAGATCCGGCGCGACTTGTGCTGCGATTTTCTTTACTTCTTGAAAATTTTCTGCAATTTTTTCTTCTGGAGTTTCAAACATCCCCTTGCGACGATGAGAAGTGGAGATAATGGTCCGGACCCCTTGGCGATAGCTTTCTTCCAATAAGGCACGGGTATCTTCCCTTGTCTTTGGTCCATCATCCACATCAAAGACGATGTGCGAGTGGATATCAATCATTTTTCTTTTCCTTCCATTACTTTTTGAATGGTTTCCTTAGCTTTGGTCAAGCTGGCTTGATCCAACTCCATGACATAGAGGTTGTAACCTGGCATGGCATAAGATGGCAAGTCATTTCGACCTTGACCTGTAACCGCTTGGGAAGTCACCTCATAAGAGCCACCTGTTTCCAATTGGGTATTAATCAGATTCATCATGGTTGGCAACTGCATATTGGTTTGGACAGAATCTTGGAGGTTCCCGATAATCTCATTGTAGTTGCTCAAGACCTTGGTAGAGGTCAACTTTTTGATAATGGCCGCAATGACTTTTTCTTGGTTCTTCCCACGGTCATTATCGCCACCTTGGAGGGAGTAGCGTTCCCGAACAAAACCGAGTGCTTGCTCTGAATTCAAATGGACCTTCCCAACAGGGAAATGGAACTTGCCGTGAAGACTCGTGAATTCTTGATCATTTTCCACATCGATCCCCCCTACCAGGTCAATCAACTTGAGGAAGGATGTGAAGTTGAGACGGACATAATAGTTCAACTTAATGTCATAGAGATTTTCAAGGGTATGAATCGAGGCATCCACCCCATAGATTCCCGCATGGGTCAGCTTGTCATTTTGGTTGTTACCGCCATCTGCAATTGGCACATAGGCATCCCGCGGCGTCGTTGTCAACAGAACTTGCTTGGTCTTCCGATTGACGGTCATGATGATATTGACATCTGATCGTGAAACCGAGGTTACCGGACCATAGGTATCGATCCCGCTGACATAGATGTTAAAGACATCTGCATCTGCAGATACCTTACTTGTCGCCGCCACTTCTTTTCGAATCTTGTAGGAATAAAGTTTCTTTAATTTCTTAGCGTAGTCAGCATCTTCTGCTGCAATGGTATCTTCAAAGGTACTGTTCAACACAATGGCAGTAGCGTCACCCTCTTGCAAGCTCTTATATGCATCCAGATAGGTCGGTGCGTCCACTACGGAGATTTCCTGTCCCTTGTTCTTTTTGATATTGTCCAAGAGGGCCGTAAGATTGGCTTCGTTATTGTTGCCCTTTGGTGCCACCACTTCCTTGATTTCTTTGATGTCTTTGATGTCACTGTCTTTCTTGACATAGACAGCCATCTCAAACTCTGTATAGTTAGAATGGCCATTGACATTGCTCGTCAGATTTAGCAGCTGTTGACTAGCAAACAAAACTCCCGAACTAGCCAATAAGCCGACAAGAAGCAAGACCAAAGTTGTCTTTTTGGCCTGATTTTTGATCACAAACCAAGCTGATAAGAGCAAGAGAAGAGCTAGTAGTGCAATCACGAGAACATTGACATAGCGAAAAGCCAAGATGTTATTGGCCAACATAGTATAGGTCGCCCAACTTGCAGTCATAAGCAAAAAAATAAGCAATACGGAATTAATGATTCGCAATTGCCCCCACTTATGTTCTGAACGACGACTCCGTCTCCTTTGTGACATAAATACCTCCAATTAGTCCTAATCATGTTTATTGTAACATATTTTTAGCAAAAAATGCATTAATTATCACTTTTTTGTCCATTATGGACATTTGGAAAGTAAGCGTTTTCAAAAACAAGCAAAATCCCTTGTATACTTATGCAGAGAATCCAAAAAAACCGGGTGAAACACCCGGTTTTTGAAGATCCTACAAAAGATCATCCCGCTTGACTTGCTCAAAACTTTCCTTGCCATCATTGAGCTTGTCCCAGATGACAACCTTTCCTTCTTTCAATGATTTTTGAACATCAATAATCCGCTGGTTGGAAGAACCACGAAATTGCAACATGAGGTTGCGCTTGCTTTTATCATACCGTCCATCGACCAGGATATCAATCAGCGACAATAGCTCCAGTTTATCAGGCGTTTCTAACATCATTTCTTCCCAAGTGTAGCCGGTCCAAGACCAAATATCTTTTTCCGGCAATTCTTTCCGAATACGTTTTACAAGGGGTAAAAGAATACCTGTATTAAGAAAAGGCTCTCCCCCTAGCAAGGTTAAGCCTTGGACATAGGGTTGGGCCAGATCTTCCATGATCTGCTCTTCCAATTCTTTGGTATAAGGAATGCCTGCATTGAAAGACCAGGTCGCTACATTGTAACAGCCCTCACAGTGAAACATGCAACCGGCCACGTAAAGGGAGTTGCGCACTCCTTCTCCATCTACAAAGTTAAAGGCCTTATAGTCAATGATTCGCCCTTTACTCAGCTCCTCACTTTTCCATTCTTGAGGTTTGGGATTGTTCATCTTCATCCTCCAAATCAATCCAGTAGCGCTGACTTCTGTCGATTGTGTTTTCGTAAACACCGCCAGCAGAGAGAATGGTGCGACGACTGGCTTCGTTATCTTCATCACAGGTAATCAGTACTCGTTCCAATCCTTGCTTTCGAGCCTCTGCTAATCCTAGCTCTAGCTGCAACTTAGCCAAGCCCTTTCTGCGTTGACTGGGCCGGATGGAATAGCCAATGTGACCACCCTCTACAAATAATTTGTCATTCAAGGACAAGCGCAGGGCTAAAAAGCCCAGAGGGTAGCCAGTCTCATCAAAGGATAAAAATTGAATGGTAGGAACCCAGCCTTCTGGCAGATTCTCAGTATCCTCCTGCTGCTCTACAATTCGCAACCAATCCGCAAAATCCTTTGCTCGCTTCCAAGTGGAGCCCATGCCACCGTGCATATAGGATTTTGCAGCATCGAACTCAGCAATCATCTCTAAAATCGCGTCTTTATCTTCTAAAGTTGGTCGTTGTAACTTCATAAACTTTCCTCAATCTAAATCAATCCAATAGCGCTCTTTCCCGCCTCGAACATCCTCTAAAGCTCCGCCATTAGTCAGAATCACTGCTCGACTGGCAGCATTATCACAATCGCAAGTCACTAGGACTCGCTTTATATTTTTACTTCTAGCTACTTGTAAGCCTTGTAGTCAATAATCCGTCCTTGACTCAGTTCCTCACTCTTCCATTCGCCTGGTTTTGGTGTATTCCATGTCATCTTTCTAGTCCACCTCTATCCAATACCGTTCCGTTCCATTTCGAACATCCTCATAAACACCACCGTTAGCTATGATGACCGCTCGACTGGCAGGATTTTCTGTGCTACAAGTTACCAGAGCTCGTTTGATATTCTTTTCCTTAGCAACTTGTAAACCTTGACGGAGGGCTTCCTTGGCGTAGCCCTTGCCCCTTTCAGACGGTCGGATGGAATAGCCAATATGCCCAGCATGATTCAGCAACCCCTCATTCAGTCTCAGCCGTAGATTCAAAAAACCTAGAGCACGACCTACATCATCAAATGATACAAATTGAATAGAAGGAACACGATTTTCAGGCAAATTTATTCCCATTTCTTTATTATGGCTAGTTTCTAGCCACTCCTCATAATCAAAGTTCTCAGCATCCCAAAAGCCACCGTCATGAGCCGATTGGGTCTCTTCAAACTCTGCCATCATGCTTAGAATGGCCTCTTTATCCGCTAGAGTTGGTCTACGTAATTTCATCTTTACCTCCCCATAAGAGAAAAGTGAGAGCGGACTCTCACTTTTATTTTTTCTTAGCCTTTTTTAAAAATTGTTCTCTCAGGCTTGCTACTCGGTCTTTTTTATTGACTCCACCTGTTGAATGCTTCTCGTGGAATCGTTGCACCTGAGCCTTGCCCTTATCATCTAATTGGTATTTTCCCATAATGTCCTTTTCTAATCTGTCACTTGGTGTCCAGCTGATTTGATAGTGGATCCATTCATGTGTTTGACACGCGCAGCGATTTCCTTATGACGGCCATTGACCATCGGACGAGCTTGCGGGTTTCCTAGATAACCACAGGTCCGTTTGACCACATCGACCGTTTTCGGATCGCTATTACCACAGTTTGGACAAGCAAATCCGCGCTCGGTTGGTGTGAAGTCCCCTTCGAAGTCACACTTGTAACAACGGTCAATCGGCGTATTGGTTCCTAGATAACCGACCCGGTCATAGGCATAATCCCAAACCGCTTCCAGGGCTTTTGGATTTTGTTGGAGCACAGGGTATTCACAATAGTGGATAAAGCCACCAGAAGCCCCTGCTTCAGGATAAACTTTTTCAAAATCCAACTTCTCAAATGGCGTTGGGTTCTTACGAACATCGTAGTGGAAACTATTGGTGTAGTATTCCTTGTCTGTGATATCTGGGACCTTCCCAAATTTCTCCGTATCCAGGCGACAGAAGCGGTCTGTCAAACTTTCTGACGGTGTCGAATAAATAGAGAAGTGGTAATCATACTGGTCAGACCATTCTTCCACGCGCGCTTTCATATCCTTGATGATATCGATCGTGAATTGTTTGGCTTCTGGATTGTGTTCCCAATTTGGACCATAAAAGACGGTTGCAACTTCATAGAGACCGATATAACCAAGAGAAACGGTTGCTCTGCGATGACGGAAGAGCTGATCTACCTGGTCATATTTGCCCAAGCGTTTCCCGAAAGCGCCATATTGGTAAAGAATCGGTGCATTAGCTGGTGTCGCTTCTTTGGTGCGTTCCACCCGGTAAACCAAGGCATCTTCAGCGATGTTCATCCGTTCATTAAAGATTTGCCAGAATTTCTCCTTGTCTCCGCCAGATTCCAAGGCAATTCGAGGTAAATTGACCGTCACGACTCCAAGATTCATCCGGCCAGAATTGACTTCCACACCATTCTCGTCCTTCCAACCCTGAAGGAAAGAGCGACATCCCATGGGCACCTTGAAGGATCCTGTCAATTCTACAATCTTGTCATAAGAGAGGACATCTGGATACATGCGTTTCGTAGCACATTCCAAGGCCAATTGCTTGATGTCATAGTTGGGACTATCTGGTTCTAAGTTGAGGCCTCTTTTCAAGGTAAAAATCAACTTAGGGAAAATTGCGGTCCGGTGTTCTGAACCAAGTCCCTTGATTCGAATCTCAAGAATCGCCTTTTGGATTTCGCGTTCGAAGCGAGTAGTTCCAAGGCCGAAGCCCAATGAAGTAAAAGGTGTTTGCCCATTGGAAGTAAAGAGGGTATTGATCTCGTATTCCAAGGACTGCATAGCATCATAGATATCTTTTTTCGTTTTTTGCCAAGCATAGTCCTCACGTTTTTCCGGGAGAACCCACTCCTCTGCATCTTTCAAGTGCTTCTGATAATTCTTTTCTGCATAAGGAGCTAAGACCTCGTCGATCCGGTCAGCTGAGCAGCCCCCATACTGGCTAGAGGCCACATTGGCAATGATTTGCGAGATTTGAGCCGTTGCGGTTTGGATGGACTTGGGACTTTCTACTTCTGCATTCCCGATCTTAAAGCCATTTTTCAGCATGCCTTCAAAATCGATCAAACAGCAGTTGGTCATCGGTGTATAAGGGCTATAGTCCAAATCATGGTAGTGGATATCCCCTTTTTGGTGGGCATTGGCTACGTGTTTGGGCAACAGTTTAAGACCAATGGATTTCCCAACAATTCCTGCTGTTAAATCACGCTGGGTATTGAAGACTTCACTATCTTTATTGGCATTTTCATTGACGACAGCTTGGTCCTTGTTGAGGAGTTTTCCGATCGTAAAATTGATATCGGTTGCTTTTGAGCGCTCAAAATCCCGTTGAGTCCGATAGGTAATATAGCTCTCTGCAATCGCATATTCATTAGCTTGAAGCAATTCATGTTCGACCACATTTTGAATCTCATAGATCTTCACACCATTTGGGAAACGCTCCAAAATCTCTGCGATCACACGATCGACAATGGCCTCTAGTTTGGCTTCCATCACTGGAGTGAGAGAAGTCACTTCTTCTGTCGCCTTCAACAAGGCTTTATAAATTTTTTCAACGTCGAATTGAACACGGCGACCATCTCGTTTTTCAACAAAAATATCCGGGGCCATTCTCAGTTTTTCTTCTCTCAAGGTGATCATACCAAACGCGCCTTTCTTCATTCATTTACATACAAGTTGTATTATACCACTCCAAAAATAAAAATCAATATCTTGTGGTGAAAATTCTAAAAAACTTTCTAAAACACAAGATATTGATTTTATCAAGAGCGTTGATAGAGTTTGAAATGCCGGTATTTCTTCTCAACTAGACGGTAATTTTCTTTGAGGAGCTTCTTCATATTAGAGGTCAACTCTACTTGATTGTTAACCACAATATACTTAGCTTCAGATCGATCGATCTGTTGAGTCACATTGGTCCGGTTCTCATAAATTCCCAGATAAGAAGTTGGAGTCAATAAGGCAGAAGCCGCCAAACGATCACTCTCTTGGTAAAGAGTAGCCCTTGTATCCCAAGCATAAATGGTCTCCTTAGACTTGCTATGCTTTTGGATGTAGCTTGCGATTTCGCTCCGTTCACTAGATTGACCGGGTTGAAGAACCTGATCTTGCACTACTGGGGATGCAACTAAATAGATAAGGGCGATTACTGGTAAGAAAGCTTGACTTGTAAAGTAAGCAGCCCAGACTTTCTTGTTTTTCTTCTTACGGCCACGACGTTCAAGCCCTTCATCCGTTTCCTCGTCCCGTGAGAACCAAAGCGCAAATAAAGGAAGGACAAATGGCAACATCGGCAATAGTTGATAAGCCCCTTGTTCAGGGAGACCAATCGACACAAGGAGAACAACCAGGCTACCCACCCATCCCATAAAACGGAAGATCCGACGAGCGCTGCTATCTTGCTTGGTAAAGGACATTAAAAAGGCAGAAACCAAACCAAAGGCAAGCGCTAATAGTCCGTAATAAATGGCATTGCTAAAAGTCTGTCCATTCGTGAAATTCAAGGCGTTAAAGACATAGGTCACTTGATTAATGGCATAGCCGAAAGTCTGATTCCAAACGGTCACATACCCAATTGGATAAAAGACAAGTGAAAAACCAAGAAGGGCAGCCAACATTTGATAGAAACCACGCGCCCATCTCTTCTCCTTGATATTAAAACCTGTTAAGCCAAGGAAGGCTAACAAGTAGAAGAGTGCACTGGTCATCGGATCAATCAAGAAAGCCACAGCTGCGATTGCACCGTAAAAGATAAAGCCTTCGTCCTTACGATCCCCAATTAGATAAGCCAAAATAAAATTCATGCTGGCAAATAGGATTGGAAGGCTAAAGAAGGTCACATAAACTCCTCCAAAACCAAGGCCTAGTACTAAGAAATAAAAGAGTAATTGGATATTCTTGGCTGTACCTTTATCCGCCACGAGTAAGCGCACGACGCGATAGAGGTAAGTCCCTGCAAAGAAGAGGGCAATCGCTTGGAGGAGCATCAAGATCCAATGCCCACCAGCTAAGCTTCCTAACCAATTGATCGCATAGTAGAGGAGGCCGTTGGTCCCGTAAAAATCACCAAATGGTACTTGACCTTTGGTCATCGCCCAGCCGGCATAGAGGTCTTGAGACTGCTGGTTAGTTGCAAAACGGGTCAAAAATGGCACCCCGACATGAAGCAAACTAATCAAGAGGCTCAGTACAAATGGAAGCGCCAATGGCACTGGGCGTTTGGCTTGACTGCGGACAGGCTCAACCGCCACATCCTCTTCCAGCTCCTCGGCCTTTTCTTCTACAATGGGTGCTTCCGCTGTTCCTGCTTCCACTTTCCCTTTACGCGAACGACGATTGGCCCGACTTAGGGGCTGTTCTGGTTCCTCTTTCGGTTCTGCTAGCAATTCCGGATCTGATACAAGCGTATCTTCAACCTCAACGACAGCATCTGATGCTTCATTAGTATAGGGTTCCTCTAGAGCCTCTACTTGCGAATGATGAGAAGGCTGCTCTTCACGAAAGATCGACTTGTCTAACACTTCGCGAATCTCACGTGTGTCTTGGAAACTATCTCCCACGTGAAGCCCTAATTTTTTTGAAGTCATTTCTTGCTCTTTTTCGCTCATTCTTTTTCCTTTTCTTCACTATTCCTCTGCTTTTCCTTTTAGAAAAAAGCTCCTTATCTTTTCTAGTATACCAAATTCTGCCGACCCTGTCAGCCTCTTGCCACATAGTGATAGGTAAAAAGAGTCAGGCCTCTCAGCTTCTGACTCTTTTCTCTGTTTTCACACACTTGTTACAACATCGGTGTGAATAATTGCATAATTTCCTTGATCAAACTTTGGTGCCATGTAAAGCGGAAGGTATCTTCCGTGATCTCCTGAGACACTTCAAAAATGTGATCAAAGTCTGCTCGAATCTCTTTCAGTGCAGGTGTCCGATACATCCAGACCGCATTTTCGTAGTGATGGACCAAACTACGGTAGTCAAAGTTGATCGTTCCCACAACCGCCATTTCATCATCTGCTAACACTTGCTTACTGTGGATAAAACCGGGCGTGTATTCATAGATTTTTACACCTGCATCCATCAGATCCAAGTAAGCCCCACGTGTGACGATTTGGATCAATTTTTTATCCGGAATATGCGGGGTCACAATCCGGACATCTACCCCACGAAGGGCAGCATTGCGAATATCCTCTGTCAAATCGTAGTCAATGATCAAGTAAGGGGTCGTAATGTAGACATAATCTGTCGCCTGATTGATCATATTTTGATAGACTGTCTTTCCGACCTGCGACTTGTAAATCGGCTTTGGTCCACTCCCATAGGGAATATATAGTCCTTCGCCTTCAACTGCTTGATTTTCCATATGGTAACGATCAAAATCCTCAATTTCACCACGGTTAATGTACCAGGTCATGAGAAACAGTCGGGTCAAAGCCTTAACCGCTCGTCCGTCCAAACGGATAGCACTGTCCTTCCAGTGGCCAAACCGCTCAATCTGATTGATATATTCGTCTGCCAAATTGACACCACCTGTATAGCCAATCTGACCATCAATGACCAGAATCTTACGGTGATCTCGGTTGTTATAAGCTACCGTCAGACGGGGAATCACCTTGTTAAATTTATGGGCATCAATCCCCATCTTTCGCAGCCGTTTGGTATAGTTCCCTGCCAGGGTCGCCATACAGCCAATATCGTCATAAAGGAGCTTGACTTCAACCCCTTCTTTCACTTTCTGCTCTAGAATTTCTAGGATACTGTCCCACATCAAGCCCTCATCAATGATGTAAAACTCGATGAAGATAAATTTTTTCGCCGCTTTCAGATCCTCTAGCAATTGCGCATACATTTCCTCTCCAAGAGGATAAAAGGTTGACGCCGTCCCATTATAGAGGTCTGCATTGTGGTCCATGGATAGAATCGACTTGACCAAGCCATAGACCGCCTTGCTTTCTTGCTTGAGTTCCTTACGCAGTTGCTGACTATTGTCCTCTATATGCTTCATAGACTCCATATTTTCTAGCTGAAGGATCTCCTTTTTGGACAAACGTCGTTCGCCAAACATGAGGTATAGGAGCGATCCAAAGACAGGAATAACCGCAATCAAGAGCCAGGTCACCTTATTTTCAGGAGGGGTATTACGATTGACAATCGCCAAGATCGTTGACACATATAAAAGTCCAATAACTGCTACAGATAGCCAATGCGGGAACCATTTATTGAGCCAAAAGAAGGCTGCAAAGGAGGCCCATAGTTCAAAACCCATAAACAAAATACTAAATCCATACTTGGACATTAAAAGACGTAATTTTCGAAAGGTCACGGCATCCTCCTTTTTTCTTTCTACTAGTATACCAATTCTTTTTACCCGATGCAACGGCCAACCAACTCCCTTTGAAGCCATGAAAAAGAGGGGAAGACTCCCCTTCCGCCTCTCGAATCAATGATAGATACAATCTGATATAGCTTTCTTATTGTTTGGTCAATTCAATGATGCCTTGATCATCCTCTGCCTGCTCCAAATCTTCTAGCGATAACTGGTTCCCTTCAATGCGATAGCGATAAGGCTCATCCCCAATGCGCATGGATTGGTTGACCGGATCAACACTCACCTCTTTGGTCTCTTCTTCTCCATCAGCGTCTTGCACCGTAAATGTACCTTTTTGACCCGTCACAACAAGAAGGATCGTATGCTCTTCGTCCTGCCCTCGATAACTACCATCTATGGATACCCCATGCTCTGACTGTTCGCTAGACGGAGCTACTATCTCTGATGAGCTAGAACTTTCTCCATTTGACAACTGGCTTGCTTGATCCTGCTGGCTACAAGCCGTCAGGAAAATCGCGACCATAAAGGTCAACGCAACCACTATTTTTTTCATCATCATCGACTCCTTTCGCCTTCAACGGATACCATCTACCACCAGTATACGCCAAGAAAGTCTTCTGGTCAATTGTTTAAGCCTCTAATAAGAATGCCCTTACTTCTGCAATAAAATACAAGGAGCCCGTTACAAATAAGACCTCATCGGAACGACTCTGTTCCAAAAACTCCTGAATATAAGACTTATAGTCAGCTACATAGGGCAAGTCTTGACGATCACCCTGTGTGACTACTTCTCCATAATGGAAGGTTGTCAAAATCAATTCAGCCTCTGGTAAGCCCACTTGAAGTGCTTCGAGCATCCCGCTGTAGTCTTTTCGCTTGAGGGCTCCAAATAATACCTTCACTCGTCTCCCTGCTAAGCTCTTTGCAAACTCGATCAATCGCGCCATTGCATGGGGATTATGAGCCCCATCTAGATACAACTGCTCTCCAAATAGCTCTAAACGTCCTGGCCAACGAGTCTCCTGCAAGGCAAGCTTAACCCGATTCATATCCACTGCTTGTTCTAGGCCCTCCATGTAGAGGAAAAAGGCCTCTAAAGCTACCGCAGCATTTTCTCGTTGGTAGTCACCCTTCAAGCCAAGAGGAGGTAAGACAAGCTCCGCTCTTTCATTCCAAAAACGATCCTGCTCCAAGCCAAAATCTTTCTGGAAGGTGTGAAGATCCACAGCTAATTGCTCTGCTTTTTCTCGGCAAACGGCTGTAGCTTCATCCGATAAAGGCCCCACCACTGCTTTCTTGCCTTCTTTAAAGATCCCTGCCTTTTGCTGAGCAATTGCCGCAATAGTCGCTCCTAGCGTTTCTTGGTGATCCAGGCCAACCGAAGTGATCACTGCAATCTCTCCTGTCACTACATTGGTCGTGTCCAGAAGTCCACCGATACCGACTTCCAGCAGGACCACATCCACTGCTTGTTCCTTAAAATACAAAAGGGACATGAGACAGATAATCTCAAAATAGGAGAGTTGATCCTGGGTTTGGAGCAAGATTTGCTCCATTTGTTGTACCTGTTGGCCGATCCTAGTAAAATCTTCATCTGAAATTGGCTGATCCCCGATACAAATCCGGTCATGAATACTGATCATGTGGGGAGAAGTAAAGGTTCCAACCTTCTTCCCATGAGACATCAACAGTTGGCGCATAAAGGCAATCGTTGAGCCCTTTCCATTGGTCCCTGTTACATGAAGGATCGGGTAAGCCTTGTCAGGCATCCCTAGCAGAGTTACTGCCTGCTCCATACGATCCAGTCCTGATCGAAAATTCAGACCAATCCGACTATTCATCCATTGCTCAATCTTATTCACATCTTCCTCCTAAAAGAAAAAAGCAACAAAGCCTCTTCTGACATTTGCGCTCCTTTCTTTTGTACTCGTTTCTTTACGTTCCTATTTCCATCAAGCCCTTTGGACTTGTCAGCTCTCTCATATTTCCAGGAGTTGGGCTAAAAACGTCCCCCGGACGTTTTTACTCCTCCATAAAGCTGTTGAAGACTTCTTCGATCATGTCCCATTCTGCATCTGAGTCTTCTGGGATTGGTTGAAGGTCACCTTCTGTTCCATCTTCATTTTCTGTAAATGAATAAGCTTGGATTTCAACTTCGCCGTTTTCATCTTCTTCTGCATTGGCAGGGATCAAAAGGACATAGTTCTTGCCAAATTCTTCTTTTCCATCGATGGTCAAAAGGATTTCAAAAAGTGTTTCATTTCCTTGTTCATCCACCAATGTGATTAATTCACGTTCTTCATGGTCGTGGTTATGATCATGTGCCATACTGTTTTCCTCGTTTTCTTTCTAAAAATTGCGATCTAAATAATTTTGTAAAATGAGCTGGGCGGCCAACTTATCAATGACTTTTTTACGCTTGCTACGGCTCACATCTGCTTGTTCGATCAACATCCGCTCTGCAGCTACTGTGGTCAATCGCTCATCTTGATAATCAACTGGTAAGCCAAACTTTTCAGCAATCATGGCACCATAAACCTGACTAGCTTCCACACGTGGTCCGCTGGTGTTGTTCATATTTTTGGGCAAGCCCACAACAAAACGATCCACCTTGTACTGAGCCACTAATTCGGATAAGCGCTCCAAACCGAATTCTTTTTTATCCTCATCGATTTGGATGATTTCAAGACCTTGAGCTGTAAAACCAAGGGGATCACTTACCGCAACCCCAACTGTTTTTGAGCCAACATCCAATCCCATAATTCTCATTAGAGGTCTATTCCTTGCCCTTTCAAATAATAACGCACCAATTCTTCAACGATTTCGTCTCGTTCATACTTACGAATTTGGTTTCGCGCATTGTTATACCGAGGTACATAGGCAGGATCACCACTAAGTACGTATCCTACGATTTGATTAATTGGATTGTAGCCTTTTTCATCCAGTGATAAATAAACATCTTTCAAGGTTTCGCTAATTTCCTTACGATTTGAATCATCAAGATTAAAACGTACTGTTTCATCTGTAAATCCCACAAGAACACCCTCTTTCCTTAGAATATTACTATTATACCATAATCAGAGCCTTTTCACAACGGACAAGCCATTGATTTTAGAGCTTTTTCAAGCATTTTTAGGCTACTGATCCCCGACTGTTCTATTTTATTTTTGCTCACTCGCTCCGGCATTGATGAGATTATCCGCAAATTGACTTGGTGTCAACTTCAACAACTCTGGCAAGTGATTATTTTTGAAGTAGGTCATGCCTTCTGCCTTCTTCACATCCATGGCTTCAAAGTCATAGGTAATGGTCACCTTGTACTCATTCTCATTTTCCAAGGTCAGATCAGCCGTGAAACCAGGCACTGTCAAAGCTTCCTTAAAGGCATCATCCTTATTAAAGGATTCTCTCAATTGCTTTTGTGCTTCTTCGACACCGACCTGTTGGATCCCTTTTTTCAATTCCTCATCGGTTGCCGTCACATTGATGGTCTCCAATTTCTTGAAGGTGTTGCCCACATAGGTTACGATTTGGGTCTGTTGCGTTCCCTTGTCATCTTTTGGAAAGACAAAGGTTCGTGTGATCACTTGATTCTCCTCAGCCTTTTGCAAGATACTCTTATTATCTTTTTGCAGCTGTTCTGCTTTCGCTTTGATTGCTTTTTGCTCACTTGAGGTTGGCGTTTTCGCTTGCTTTTTTTGACCGCATCCTGTCAAACACAAAACAAGAGTACCCAATAAGAAGATCTTTCTTTTCATTTTTCATTCCTTACTAGTTATTGGTTTCTAAAATATTGTATCACAGATTTGGGAAAATGGCGCAGGAAACTACTCTGCATTTCTAAATTTAAAGAAAAAAATCAGAAACAAACTGTTTCTGATTTTCAATTGCTTTAAAGTGCTGCACGCATCCGCGCTTCTGCATTTTCTACATTTCGAACTGATCGTGGCAAGAAGGCACGAATATCGTCTTCTTTGTAGCCAACTTGGAGGCGTTTATCATCTACCAAGATAGGACTTTTTAGAATACGTGGAGTTTCCATAATGATATCAATGACTTCATTGACACTCAAGTCTTCGATATCCACTCCTAGATTTTTAGCGTATCGATTTTTTGAAGAGACAATGCTTGCCACTCCATTTTCAGTCTTTGTAAGGATATCCAATAATTCTTCTTTGGTGATCCCTTCCTTACCGAGGTTTTGTTCTTTATAAGTTAGCTGGTGAGCGTTGAGCCAAGTCTTTGCTTTTTTACAGCTGGTGCAACTTGACACTGTATATATTTTAATCATGCATGCACTCCTTTCGCTACACGATAATACTATCGTATTAAATTATAACACAAAAACCATCAGTCTAGCGACCTATTTTGAAAAAAATTAATCTTCAATTTCAATCGCGTCATCTAAATCTAGTGTCACTTCTTCTACGATCGGAGCTGCTTCTCCAGTTTTATCAAGCGGTTTCACTGCTTCGTCTTCTTCGATCAAACCAAAATGTACCCGAACCTTGTGGTCGATTTCGTCGAAAATTTCTGGGTGGTCTGCTAAGAACTTCTTAGCATTTTCAGATCCTTGACCGATTTTTTCACCGTTATATGAGTACCAAGCACCAGCTTTTTGGATGATATCCAAATCTGTTGCAATCTTCACCAATTCACCCGTACGTGAAATTCCTTCCCCGTACATGATTTCAACCATGGCTTCTTTAAACGGAGGAGCTACCTTGTTCTTCACAACCTTGATCTTTGTTTCCTTACCAACGTTGGTATCTTTTTGGTCCCCAGTACCCTTGATTTGGGTATTTCCACGAACATCTAGACGGACAGAGGCGTAGAATTTCAGGGCACGACCACCAGGTGTCGTTTCAGGATTCCCAAACATGACTCCAACTTTTTCACGCAATTGGTTGATAAAGATGGCAATGGTCTTGGTCTTATTGATCGAAGCTCCAAGCTTACGCATCGCTTGGCTCATCATCCGCGCTTGCAAACCAACGTGACTATCCCCGATATCTCCATCGATTTCCGCACGTGGTACCAAGGCCGCAACAGAGTCGATAACCACCAAATCAACCGCCCCAGAGTCGATCAATTTACCGGCAATTTCAAGTCCTTGTTCCCCTGAGTCTGGTTGAGACAAGAGAAGTTCGTCGATATTAACCCCAAGAGCTGCTGCATATGATGGATCCAAGGCATGCTCGGCATCAATAAAGGCAGCAATACCCCCTTCTTTCTGTGCTTGCGCAACTGCATGGAGGGCAACGGTTGTTTTACCAGATGATTCCGGACCATAGATTTCGATGATCCGACCTTTTGGATAGCCCCCAGCACCCAAGGCAATATCAAGAGCCAATGAACCCGAGCTCATGACCTGAACTTTTTGTTCCGCGCGTTCGCCCAAACGCATGATGGATCCTTTCCCAAAATCCTTTTCGATCAACTTCAGGGCATCATTGAGCGCTTTTTCACGCTCATCTCCAAATTTCTTAGAGATATCATCTAATTTTTTCTGTTTTTTCGCCATTCTTTTCTCCTATTTTTTACTATACAGGAAATGTACGCAACTCACCAACGATTACCGTCATTTGAAAGGCTCATTTCCTATCCATTTTTAGAATCATTCTTCATTTGGCACAAACTTCATTATACCAAATTTTCACTATTTAATACAGCCAGGCGCACCAAATTAAAGGCATGAAGGACTGCAATTTCGCGGACATCAGCCCGGCTACGTCCAGCGATATTGACTTGGACACTGTCCACTCCATTTGGAGTTGCCAGTCCGATAAAGACCGTCCCTGCTGGATGCCCTTCTAGACTATCTGGTCCCGCAACTCCGGTCAGGCTAACACCATAATCGGATCCTGTTAATTTACGGGCCTGCGAAGCCATAGCTTGGGCTGTAAAATGCGACACCACTCCGTGTTGTTCTAAGTCTTGAGCTGAGATGGACAACATCTTGCTTTTCTCTTCTAAGCTATAGGTGACAAAACCGCCTGCGAAGATGCTGGAAGCACCTGAAAAATCTGCCAAAGTCGCTTGGAAAAGGCCAGCTGTCAGGCTTTCTGCAGCTGTAATGGTCTTACCAGTCTGTTTCAAAAGATCAAAAGCAACCTTGGCCATCGAATTGTCATCTCCATAACCGTAAAACAACTCTTGCAAGGGTTGATGATCCAGGGTGTGGCGTGATAAGATTTCCTTTTCTAAGACATCGAGCTTAGCATCCGCTTCTGCCTGATCTTTCGCCTTTGTAGACAGACGCAAGGTCACTTCTCCTGTCTTGGCATAAGGAGCTACCGTCGGATCGCTCTGTTCTTCAATGATATCGGCTAAAATCGTAACCAGCTGGCTTTCCCCAATCCCAAAGAAGCGCAAAACTCTTGAAAAGAGCTGCTCCCCTGTTGTCAAATGAGGTACCAATTGTTCATTGACCATTGGCTTTAACTCACTTGGAGGACCAGGTAGAACGACATAGGTCACATCGTCGACTTCAATCAAACCTCCAACCGCGAGACCTGTACGGTTTTGAAGGGGGATTGATCCAGCGATCATTTGTGCTTGTCGCTCATTATTGGGCGTCCGGACATAATCAGGGCGACTGGCAAAGAAGGTGTCGAGTTTGGCAAGCGCTGTTGGATCAAAAATCAGTTCTTTCCCTAAAAACTTGGCAAGGGTTTGCTTGGTCAAATCATCCTCTGTCGGACCAAGTCCACCGCACAAAATCACCAAATCGCTGCGCTTTGAAGCTGTCTCAATGGTCGAGAAGAGACGGCCTTCATTGTCTCCTACCGCCACATGATAATAGACATCAATTCCTAAACTAGCCAATTTTTCAGACAAGAATTGAGCATTGGTGTTCACAATTTGTCCTGTTAGAATTTCTGTTCCCACTGCAATAATTTCCGCCTTCATGGTGCCTCCCACTTATACTATTCGTAATTTTCATTTCATTTTAACACAATTTCCTAAATTATTTAAAAAACAGATTGAAGATAAAGTTCATTTTGGACAACTTTCTTCAATCTTTTTCTTTTAGAGTATAAAGTGAAAAACTCTTAGAAACACTATTACATCAACATTCCTAAGAGTTTTAACTATGTGGTAATCAACTTCTAAAGGGCTATTTTCTATTGTTGATAGAGCTTATCTCTATTCTGAAGCAACCATATCGAGCGGTTGCTTTTTTCTTCTTTCTTGATCTAAAAGCCTTCTTCTGGCTCTAATTCTTGTTGTTTCCCCTCATTTTTTGTGATACAATAGCATCAATTTATTTCTAGGAGGATGAGATATGGTTTCTACTATTGGTATTATAAGTTTATCTAGTGGGATTATCGGAGAGGACTTTGTCAAGCATGAAGTGGACTTGGGGGTCCAACGACTCAAAGACCTGGGACTCAATCCTATCTTTTTACCTCATTCACTAAAAGGCTTAGACTTTATCAAAGAACATCCTGAAGCTCGTGCGGAGGATTTGATTCAGGCATTTTCTGATGATAGCATCGACATGATCTTATGCGCCATCGGTGGAAACGATACCTATCGTTTATTGCCCCATCTTTTTGAAAATGACCAACTACAAAAGGTTATCAAGCAAAAGATTTTTCTTGGCTTCTCGGATACGACCATGAACCATCTCATGTTGCATAAACTAGGAATCAAGACTTTTTATGGGCAATCCTTTTTTGCAGACATTTGTGAATTAGACAAGGAAATGTTGCCATATAGCCGCCACTACTTTAAAGAATTGATTGAGACTGGAAAAATCTCAGAAATTCGCCCTAGTAACGTTTGGTACGAGGAACGGACTGATTTTAGTCCCAAGGCTCTGGGAACACCTCGTGTTAGTCATGCAAATACAGGTTTTGACTTGTTACAAGGCAATGCTCAATTCGAAGGGGAAATCCTCGGTGGTTGTCTTGAGTCTCTCTATGATATTTTTGACAACTCTCTACACGCAGATAGCACAGACCTCTGCCAAAAATACAAACTTTTCCCTGACTTATCCGACTGGGAAGGAAAAATCCTCTTGCTAGAAACCAGCCAAGAAAAGCCTAATCCTGAAGACTTCAAAAAGATGTTGCGGACTTTAAAGGAAACTGGTATATTCGAGGTCATCAGTGGACTCTTGGTCGGAAAACCTATGGATGAAACTTTCTATGACGACTATAAAGAGGCACTATTGGATATCATTGATAGCAATATCCCAATTCTCTATAATCTAAACGTTGGCCATGCCACTCCAAGAGCAATTGTCCCCTTCGGAGTCCACGCGTATGTAGATGCAACGGAGCAAGTCATCCACTTTGACTATAACAAATAAAGCTGAGATAAGACTCTCAGCTTTTTCTATATTCTCTGATGTTCTAGTCATCTAACGTCACTTATTTCCACTTTTCCATTCACAATCATTCTCATGATCATTGACCAGGCCTGCTGCTTGTAGGTAGGATAGGACCGCAACGGGACCAGTAAACTTGAAACCATGCTTTTTGAGATCCTTGGCTAGCTTCTCAGAAAGAGCTGTCTTCGCTGGAGCCTGCCGGTAATCCGGAACATCATTGACGATGGTTTTCCCATCTACAAAAGACCAGAGATAGGAATCAAAAGAGCCGAATTCCACCTGAACCTGTAAAAAGGCCTGGGCATTGGCCCGTGTCGCAAAGATCTTAGCACGATTGCGGATGATGGCTGGATTGTCTAACAAAGCTTCCAGTTCTTCATCCGTCATGTCTGCAACACCTTGAAGGTGATAGCCATGAAAAACCTCACGGAAAGCCTGCCGTTTATTGAGCACCGTCTCCCAAGACAGGCCAGCCTGATAGGTCTCTAAGCAAAGCAACTCAAAGAGCGCCTGGTCATCATGGAGGGGACGTCCCCACTCCTCATCATGGTAGGCTACATATAGCGGATTGTTCATTTTGACCCATCCACAACGTTTTGGCATAGACTTCTCCTATCTTTGAAACATAATCAGGCAAGGGAACAGTAGACTTCTCCAATAGATTAATCCAACGATTAATATCTGGTGGTAGAGGGTTAAATTTTTCATCTGTTTGATACCTTGCTTGACCATCTGTTTCTATATCAGTTAATGTTTCAATCTGTTCTCGAAGTTGGTCTACAGTGATCCAATTAGTCCAACCTTCAAAAAAGCTTTCGGGAGCCAATGTTATTCCATACCATTCTTGAAACCATTCAATGTAGTCTGCACTTAACAGATAGAGTTTTTCGAAAGAACAAGATTCATCATTCACCTTTATACTATCTACTATATTGTCATTATCAACTATGGCAATACTCACACCACAAAATTCACAAGAAATTGAGCCAACTTGACCATAGCGAGATCCATTATGCAAAAATAATTCTGTCTGACTCTGTTGACAATTTTTACAAAATAAAGGAAAAACTTTACAGTGTATCCGTATTGTCTTAATCTTCCCATTCTTAAACATTATCTTGATATGGTTGTTACTGCTTCTTGCTTCAACTAGTTTAATTCGAGCAATGCTCATTATTTCACCAACATCTTCAGGGCAGACTTGATATAGTTCTCAGCAGTATCCGTCGTTCCTTCAAAGAATTTCTTGATTTTCTTAAGTTCCGTTGCCTTGTAGCCCAAAGCTAACATGGCTTCCATAGCTTCTTCAAGAGCTTGGTTTTCTTCTGAAACTTTGGCATTGGACTGAGCCGGTGCATCTTCTAGATCAAGATTGATCTTACCTTCTAGATCCAAGACCATTTGTTGGGCTGTTTTCTTGCCGATCTTCGGAAACTTGGTCAAGTAGGTGATGTTCTTGCTTTCGATGGCTTGGACGAGGCCTGCATTGTCATCCGCAGCAATGATGGCCAGAGCTGAGACTGGGCCAATTCCAGAGACTGAGATCAAGTTCAGAAAGAGCTTTTTCTCTTCTTCGGTCACAAAGCCATAGAGAAGATGAGCGTCTTCCCGGACCACTTGGTGCAGATAGACTTGCACCTCTTGATTCATTTTGCCAGAGTAGGCATAGGGATTGGCCACATGCAAGAGATAGCCGATCCCAGCTGTCTCCACCACGATGTATTTGGCGGTAATTTTTGTTAAAATTCCTTTAATGTATTCGTACATAATCTTCCTTTATCGTTTACTTAATATTTGCCCAATTCCCGCAGGCTAGTGTGATTTTCCTGAATGCGTCGGAACATCTTTTCCATATCCGACTTGGTGAAGTTAACCAAAACCGGACGGCCGTGAGGGCAGTTATAAGGGTTGTCGCATTGGGACAGTTGATAGATCAGATCGCGTGCAGAGTAATCGTCCAGTGTGTGGTTGGCCTTAATGGAGCGTTTGCAGGACATCATGATGGCCAATTCAGCCCGGTACTTCTTGATCGACACTTCCTTGGTCAAGAGGAGCATGTCACACATTTCATAGATGCCCGCCTCAATCTCCTCTTCCTTCATCCAGATTGGATGTTCCCGTAAGATCAACTGGTTGGCTCCGTATTCTTCTAAGTAGACTCCCACTTCTTCTAGAAGGTGCTTGCGCTGTTGCAGGCGGATCAGATCGTCTGTAGGGAATTCAAAGATATAAGGCACCAGCAGTTGTTGCTGACTGCCGTCCACATCCCCGATGCTCTCTCGGTACTCTTCGTATTTGATCCGCTCTTGGGCTGCATGCTGGTCGATGATATAGAGGCCCCCATTGCCTTGGGCAAAGAGATAGGTTCCATGCATCTGACCAAAATATTCCAACTCTGGGAAGGTCGATGCTCCCTCTCCCTCCAGCTTGTCGTAGGCCTTGTCTAGACTAGCCAGATCCAACTCTGGGTGATCCAGTTCATCGTATACCGCAGCCTTTCTTTCCGCAAACTTGATCGCACTTGTCGGTTTTTCTACTGGATTTTCTTGGCTTATCGAATCAGCAGTAGCTTCATCTGTTAGAGGAAGTTGAGGATCTGCCACCTCTGGTCGAAGTTTGAAATCTTGACTTTCTCGGTCATAATAAAGGCGGTTTTCTTTTAAAGGCAAGGTTGTCTGTACTGGCTTTTCTGTTCGGCGAATGGTCGACTTGGCTAGATTTTCTAGAGCATCCGGAATTAGGTCCTGCTCTTTCAGAGCATTCGCAATGGCTTGGGAAATCAAAGCCATCAATTCTCGTTCTTTAGAGATACGCACTTCTTGCTTGGTCGGGTGAACATTGACATCCGCTAAGTAAGGGTCGATCTGGATATGAATGATCGCAAGTGGGAAGCGACCCACCATGAGTTTACTACCGTAACCGTCTAAAATAGCCCGATTGAGCAAGAAATTCTTGATGTAGCGGCCGTTGATAAAGAGACTGATGTAGTTGCGATTGGCACGAGTCAATTCAGGCAAAGACACAAAGCCCGTCACTTCAAAATCTAGGTCGCGATTTTCAATGGCTACCATCTTCTTGGCAGACGCCAAGCCATAGACGCCCGCAATCGCTTGCCGGAGATTGCCAGTACCTGCCGTTTTGGTCATTTCTTTTCCATCATTGATTAAGGTGAAAGCAATCTCTGGATGGGCCAAGCTCAAGCGATTGAGAATATCCACGATATGGGATAGCTCTGCCTGCTGGCTCTTTAAGTACTTGAGACGAGCAGGGGTATTAAAAAAGAGATCTTCCACTGTGATCTTGGTCCCGACAGGGCTTGTCGCTGGCTCCAATTCCTCAATTTCGCCACCCTTTGCGACCAATTTGGTCCCGTGGGCAGCTCCTTCTTGCGCCGTTAGAAGGGTTAGAATACTAACAGAAGCAATGGAAGGCATGGCCTCGCCACGAAAACCAAGCGTTCGAATGCGAAAAAGATCCGCTTGATTCTTGATCTTACTGGTCGCATGTCGACGAAGGGCCAAAGCGACCTCATCATGCGCAATTCCTTCCCCATTGTCTGTGATCCGAATCGACTTCAATCCTGCTTCTTCGATTTCAACGACGATCTGGCTAGCCCCAGCATCGATCGAGTTTTCAACCAATTCCTTGACCACACTAGCAGGTCGTTCAATTACTTCACCTGCCGCAATCTGGTTGGCTAGGACTTCTGGCAATTCAATAATCTGTGACATAGCTGCTCCTTTACCTTTTTTCACC
This sequence comes from Streptococcus sp. F0442, assembly GCF_000314795.2. Lineage (GTDB taxonomy): Bacteria > Bacillota > Bacilli > Lactobacillales > Streptococcaceae > Streptococcus. Next base: position 1,240,963 of record NZ_KB373314.1, read on the forward strand.
GATACATGTAGCTCTATTATACCACAGATCCACAGGACTCCCTTTCTTAAAAAATGGAGGCTGGCCCCATCTTCTTCCCTAAAAACCGCATAGGCAAAGAAAATGACCACATAAACAAATCCCCTTGTCTTCCCTTTGGAAAAAGTGTTTAATAGTAGTGTAAAGAAGGAGCCGGGCTAGCAGGCCAACCGACTTTACCTAAGAAGGGAGATAAAATTTTATGAAAGTTGAAGTACACATTGATCCCCATTTCCAAGAAGAAGCGGTGACCATTACAGCACCTACACTTTCTGCGCGTGTAGAACAAGTCCGTGATTTTGTGGAAATGTTGGACCAGAAGGAACGTTTGCGAGCGAAAAAAGAGGGCGAAACCTATCTTGTAGAGGCCCGCTTGTTCCATCGGTTCTATATTGAAAATCGGCAAGTAGTTGGTGAAACAAAGGATGATCATTTTATCCTTACAGGTCCTCTCTACCAAGTCTCTGAAGACTTGCCCAGCTACTTTTTAAAAATTTCCCAATCTGAAATTATCAACACCAAAGAAATCGATCATCTGCATTTTACCACTAGCGGATCGGTTCAAATCTATCTTAAAAACGGGAGTTTAGCATACTCCTCTCGTCGGTATTTAAAAGCTATTAAGGAGAAATTATCATGATGAAACACCATTTTACAAACGCTCTAAAAGGGATCTTGATCGGTCTCATCCTCTCCATCCTCTTTTCATTCTTGAACGCCCCTTCCACCTATATGCCCCTCAGTCCTAGCTCAGCTGTTGGCCAGTGGATGCAAAAACATGAAGTACACGGCTCTATTGTTATGCTCTATTGTGTCCTAATCTGGGCCGGAATCGGACTCCTCTTCAGCTTGGGGAATGTCCTTTTCAACAAAGATTGGAGTTTACTGCGCGCAACCGTCAGCCACTATCTTTTGATGCTCTTTGGTTTCCTACCACTAGCAACTTTGGGGGGCTGGTTCCCAATGCAAATCAGTTTTTATCTCTCCGTCATTCTTGAGTTCAGCTTCGTCTATCTCATTATCTGGCTTGTTTCTCACTACCTCAATAAAAAGAAAGTAGACGAGATCAACCGTCAATTACAAGGGAAAGCCTGAGGAATATAAAAAACAGTTCATTTTGAACTGTTTTTTATATTCTCTTTTTCATCTCGGCAACTGCCATCATGACTTCCATGGGAGTCATATTGTAGAGATCCAAATTCTTCAATTCTGTGATCACTGTATTTTCTGTCTCTTCCTCAAAGAGGGACATTTGTTCAGCAACCTGCGAAGGGACTTCCTTTGCAGGACTTGCATTCACAAGCGGAACTTGCTGGGCTTGTCCTTCGAGTTTGGTCAAAATAGCATCTGCCCGTTGCAACAAGGCCTCTGGTAAACCAGCAATCTTTGCCACGTGAATCCCATAGGACTTATCCGCTGGGCCAGGTTCAATCTTGTGCAAGAAGGTGACCTGTCCATCTCGCTCCAAGGTCGCGACATGGACATTTTCCAATCGGGATAGAGTCTCCGAGAGAGCCGTCAGCTCATGGTAATGGGTCGCAAACAAGGTTTTGGCTCCAGTACGATCGTGAATGTATTCGATGATGGATTGGGCGAGGGCCATCCCATCATAGGTCGCCGTTCCCCGTCCCAATTCATCAAATAAAATCAAAGACTGGGGCGTTGCCTTGCGAATGGCCTGATTAGCCTCCATCATTTCTACCATAAAAGTAGACTGGCCCGATACCAGGTCATCGGCAGCACCGATCCGGGTATAAATGGCGTCAAAGATTGGTAACTCAGCCTTTTGCGCTGGGACATAGGAGCCGATTTGGGCAAGAATCACGATAATCGCCAATTGGCGCATATAGGTAGACTTCCCGCTCATATTTGGCCCTGTAATCAGCTGAATATCCTGTTCTTCATCCATAAAGATGCTATTCGGAATATAGGACTGGGCCCCCATGACTTTCTCAACAACCGGATGACGGCCTTTGTCGATCGCTATCCGTCTCTCTTCATGGAAGAGGGGACGAATCAATTGTTGCGATTCGGCAACACTGGCTAGACTTTGTAAAACATCAACCGTCGCAATTGCCTGAGCCAACTGTTGCAGACGCTGAATATACTTACCAACTTCTTCACGAATCCGCATAAAAATCGTATATTCCAGATTAGCAGACTTCTCACGCGCCTCTAGCATATCGCCTTCGATGCGTGCCAATTCTTCCGTACCAAAACGTTCTGAATTTTTCAAGGTCGCCTTGCGGAAAAAATGAGCAGGAACGTGGTTCAATTGAGAATTGGTGACATGGAAATAGTAGCCATCCTTCTTGTTGTAATCAATTTTCAGACCGGTAATGCCACTAGCTTCGCGTTCCTTGGCTTCAATCTCAGCAATCCAACCAGTACCATCCCGAAGAACGACACGATACTGGTCTAATTGCTCGTCAAAACCTGTACGGATGATATTTCCCTCTGTAATAACAGCAGACGCTTCTGGAGCAATCGCGGAAGTAATCAAGCGGTGCAACTCAGGTAGCTCATCCAAGCGTGCAATCAAGACATCTAATACTGGATCACCAATCCCCAGTAGAATCGACTTGATCGTCGGCACATGCCCCAGAGTATCTCCTAGCTGCAAGAGATCCTTAGGATTGATCTTACCAAAGGAAACCCGACTCGCTAAGCGTTCAATGTCATAGACCCCTTTGAGGCTGTCGGTCAAATCGCTCCGTTCAAAGAAATGATCCATAAAGACCTGAATGATGTCCTGGCGCTCTTGAATCCGTTTCAAATCGACTAAGGGTTTCTGAATCCAGGACCGCAACAAACGACCTCCCATGGCCGTCTTAGTTTCATCCAAATACCAATACAAGCTACCATGTTTCTTCCCAGTCCGAGCATTCTCTGTCAAATCCAGACTGGCCTTGGTCGCAAAGTCCATCTGCAAGAAATCGCAAATCTCATAATGATGGGCTTTTTTGAGATGGCTCAATTCCCGCATTTGCGTCTGGTGGACATACTGGAGAAGTTTCCCAGCCGTTTTCTTTTCTAGCTCACTCAGATGATCCCCTAAGAGTTGGACATCGTCAAGCGCCGTCTCAACATGTGACAGCAAGAGATTCATCTGGCTCACAAAAACACGCTCTTCCTGTTCTGGCAACTCATAACCCAGGACCACCTCACGCGCACGTAAATTGCGGATTTCTCCACAAACCATAGTGAAGTCATTAAGGGTGGTCACCTGAAACTCACCTGTCACCAGATCCATATAGGCTAGTCCATAATCATTTCCTGAGCGATCCAAGGCAACCAAGAAGTTATTCTCACTATCCGGTTTTGTCGAATCCACCACTGTACCAGGGGTAATCACCTGTACCACTTCCCGCTTAACGACCCCCTTGGCTTCTTTGGGATCTTCCATTTGTTCTGCAATCGCAACCTTATAGCCCTGTTCAATGAGGACATCGATATACTGCTGGGCCGAATGGTAGGGAACACCCGCCATAGGAATCGGATTCTCTGCATTTTTATTCCGTGAGGTCAAGGAAATCTCTAAAATTTGAGCTGCATTCACTGCATCTTCATAAAATAATTCGTAAAAATCACCCATTCGAAACAGCAAAAAAGCATCTGGATAGTCTTTTTTGATATCTAGATACTGCTGCATTCCAGGAGATATTTTTTCTACTGCCATACTTTCTTTTAATCCTTACTGTGCATCATGTTCCGAAACAAGCGCCATAGATGAAAACAGGAGTAGATAGTTGCCTATCTTCCTCCTATGACATCTAAGAATCGGTTTACTTTCAATGGGCTTGATTATTGCATCATCCCTAAAATTTCATTTTGAATTTCAATGGCTGCATCTTGGTCTCGACAGACAATCAAGAGAGTGTTAGCCCCTGCTACTGTCCCTAAAATACGCTCATCTGACATCTCATCCACACCATTGGCCAAGAGGGCTGCTTCTCCAAGCTCTGTCCGTAACACCAAGGTGAATTCCGCTCGCGAGACAGATTTGGCATGGGTAGACAACATAATATAAATCTCTGCTACTTCTGGCTCGTTTGGTAAAATATAATACAATTGATCTTTTCGCTTCACCTTGACCAGACCTAGATCCCGCAAATCACGTGAGAGGGTCGTTTGCGTTACTGCAATTCCTTTTGCTTCTAAACGATCCTGAATCTCTTTTTGCGTGGACAGTTTTTCATTTCGAATCATCTGTTGAATCAAAAGGTGTCGTTCTGTCTTTTTCATTGGACCTCCACTTTTGAATAAATATACTTTAAATTATACCAAAAAAATTGAAAATTCGCTCAGAATTGTGTTAAAATAATAGTTAAAAGGACTAAGGAGCTAATATGAACAATAAAGAACTCATTGCTAGTGAATTGGCCAAAGTGATTGACTCTCTTGACCAAGATGCTATTTTAAATTTGCTTGAACAACCAAAATCATCTGATCTTGGTGACATTGCTTTTCCAGCCTTCTCACTTGCAAAAGTGGAACGCAAGGCTCCTCAAGCAATCGCTGCAGACATTGCTGAAAAAATCGACCAAAGCGCCTTCGAAAAAGTTGTTGCAACTGGACCTTATGTAAACTTTTTCTTGGACAAATCTAAGATCTCTGATCAAGTGATCAAATCTGTTATCGAAGCAGGTGCAGACTACGGTCAGCAAGACGAAGGACATGGAGGAAATATTACCATCGACCTTTCTAGTCCAAATATTGCAAAACCATTCTCGGTTGGTCACTTGCGCTCAACCGTTATCGGGGATGCTCTTTCAAACATCTTCCGCAAAATGGGTTACAACACCATTAAAATCAACCACTTGGGAGACTGGGGCAAACAATTTGGTCTCTTGATGGTCGCTTATAAAAAATGGGGTAGCAAGGAAGCTGTCGAAGCCAATCCAATCGATGAATTGCTAAAACTTTACGTTCGTATCAATGCCGAAATTGAAAACGACCCTAAGCTTGATGAAGAAGGACGTCTCTGGTTCAAGAAATTGGAAGACGGAGATCCAGAAGCGACTGAATTGTGGCAATGGTTCCGTGACGAGAGTTTGGTAGAATTCAACCGTATCTACAAACTACTCGGTGTTGAATTCGATAGCTTAAACGGAGAAGCTTTCTACAATGACAAGATGGATGAAGCTGTCCAAATCCTTGAAGAAAAAGGCTTGTTGAAAGAGTCTAAAGGGGCTAGCATCGTTGAGTTGGATGATGTCAACCTTCCACCAGCTATGATTAAGAAATCAGACGGTGCCACTCTTTACATCACTCGTGATATCGCAACCGCTATCTACCGTGCACGGACTTACAACTTTGTGAAAAACATCTATGCTGTAGGTCAAGAACAATCCAACCACTTCCGTCAGTTGAAAGCTGTTTTGAAGAAAATGGGATTTGACTGGAGCGACGATATGATCCACGTTGACTTTGGTTTGGTCACAAAGAACCGCCAAAAATTGTCAACTCGTAAAGGAAATATCATCCTACTCGAACCAACTCTTCAAGAAGCTATCTCTCGTGCCAAAGCTCAGATCGAAGAGAAGAACCCTGAATTGGAAAACAAGGAAGAAGTAGCACATGCAGTCGGTGTTGGTGCCGTTAAGTTCTATGACTTGAAGACTGACCGTCGCAACGGGTATGACTTTGACCTTGAAGCCATGGTATCCTTCGAAGGGGAAACTGGACCTTACGTTCAATACGCATACGCTCGTATCCAATCCATCCTTCGCAAAGCTAACTTCACTCCATCAACAGATGCAACTTACAGCTTGAGCGACCCAGAAAGCTGGGAAATCATCAAACTTCTCCAAGACTTCTCTCGTGTCGTGAAACGTGCTGCTGAAAACTATGATCCATCCTTGATTGCTAAATATGCCATCAACTTGGCTCAAGCCTTCAACAAGTACTATGCTCACACTCGTATCTTAGATGAAAGCCCAGAACGCGATAGCCGTCTTGCTCTTAGCTACTCAACAGCAGTTGTTTTGAAAGAAGCACTTCGTCTATTGGGTGTAGATGCACCTGAGAAAATGTAATTTCTTATCTAGTTGTTGATCAGTAGAATATCTCTTCTGGGAGTGAGAAAGAACTAAATGCATTTGAAATTAGTTCTTTCTCACTCCTTTTCTCATGTCCATACTCGGATTTTCGAAGAGACAACATTTCACACATCAATTTTTATTCAGTTTAGTGATCCTCTTTTTATATAACAAATACGAAAAAGAAACACTCAAACGGCTCCTACAAGAACAACTTTTGAAAGACCAAGCCTTCAAAGAGAGTATCAAGAAAAAAATCCAAGAGACCGATAACATCAACGATGTCATTCATGCCATCGATAAGGACTATCGATTAGGTCTTTTACTTGCTAAAGAAGTTATAGAGAAATTAAAATAAACCGTAAAAAAGAGAGTGGGACAGAAATCGGTCATTCGTTAGAATTCGATTTCGTCGTCCCACCTCCGCACAGTTGAGTAGGGCTGTAAAAGCTGATGAAATCAGCGTAGTAGAGCCCACTCAACCACTGCGTCTTGCTCGACAATCCAAAAACAATTAAGAGGCTAGGACTTTTGTCCCAGCCTCTCTTTATTTTACAGATGATACAGATCTTCTACAATCGCAGCTACTTTTTTGATATCCCCTAGCATCCCTCGCATCTCAAAGTCTGCTAGTATAGGGAAACCAAAGCGTTGACTGTACTGCTTGGCCGTTAGGCAATATTGATTATTGAAGTTGCGGTTTCCAGATCCTACAACACCCAAGCATTTAGTGGCATTGTCTCCATAGGCAATAAAGTCTGCTACATCTGTCGTCAAAATTTCCACATCCCCATTGTCAACACCATTACCTCCTTCTAGATAGGTAGGCAAAAAGGTGATAAAAGGAGTATCGACTTCAAAGAAGGGCTTCCCTTCTTTGACTAAGTCTTTGACATGGATTTTTTCAATTTCAAGCCCTGGATGGGCTTCCAGCAAATAGTCACTTAAACGGCGAACAAAACTCTCTGTATTCCCACTCAGACTAATATACACAAAGGATACTTTCATCTTTTTTCTCCAATCAAGAAGGTCTCTTATCCTCTAAGAGAGCTCCATTCAAACTTATCTATTAGGCCCTAGCTTGAGCTTTTCTCAAACGCAAGGCTTTATACAAAACAATTCCAAAGAAGAGGATGGCTATAGCCGTCAAGAATAACAAAGCAAGGGATGAAGATACTAGATATCGTTGACGAAGGGATGGATTTGAAAAAGTAGCTAATAGTGAGCGCCCTGCAAAATAATTATAACAAGAGAAGACTTGACTTAACACAATCTGTCCCATATAAGTATAATGGGCTGTTAACAGATCCTGCTTCATAAAGAGGAAATAGAAAGTTGCAAGTAAGGCAATCAAAATCAGTGAAACAAATAAAAAAGCTAGTGGAGACTGATTGACTTGTACTGATTTTTCATAATAAACTATGTAATCTGCCTTGTCTTGAGCTGTCGTTAAAGCAAGTTGGTTCGCAAAATCGTCTGTCAATTCGAAATTCTTTGAAGCTCCAAAGGTAGCGACAGCTGATGTTAGGGTTCCCACTGTGGAGAAAAATAACAGGATATACAAATAGATAGGTTTCTTTTTCATACAAACTCCTTTTCATTTCTTACACACTATTATATCGCGATACAGATAGAAAGGCAAGCACCTCAAAAGCATGGAAGTACTTGCCTGATCGCTGATATGTTCAAATGAAATTCATTTGGAAAAGTAATGTGTGCAAAAGATGAAAAAGACATCGCAACTGTATGATTGGAATGATTAGAGATCTAACGGAGTCCTATAAACTTTCATTCGAACAGGACTAGTATAGCTGATTTTTCTCTATTTCAGTAGATTATTTCTATTCTGCTTCATTTGGACACTATTTGGTCTTTAAAAGCCATTTCCGTTCCTTATCCAAAAACTATTCAGTTCTTTTTCTCAACTATTTGGTCATCACTCCATCAAAAAAGTCAGAAGGACTTGCCTTCTGACTTTCTTTATTTAGATGAATGAACGAAAGAAATAAGAATTAATCCTCTTTTTTCTTGCGAGCAAGACCCAATCCAAGCAATCCAACCATCGCACCTGCAAGAACAGCTGCAGCTGAGCTTTCTGTACCTGTATTTGGAAGCGCAGGTGTTTGTCGTTGCGCAGGTTCTACAGGCTGTTCCGGAACTTCAGGAGTTGGTTTTGTTGGAACCTCTGGAGTTGGAGGAACGATTGGTGTTGGTGGGTTGTATGGAGTTGGTGGAGTTGGAGGAACTAGTGTTGGTGGGGTTGGAATGTCTGTTTCCGTTACCACTTTATTCTTATGCCATTTCACTTCAGCTTCCGGTTTCACCGGTTTCGTATTTGGAACGACTTCAGGAGTCGGCGGGGTTGGTTGGGTTGGTGGAGTTGGAGCCTTTGGTTCCTTCACATCGACCGTAATGACAGTGTAGGTTGGTTGGGTTGGTGCTGTAGGAGCTGTTGGCGGAGTTGGTTCCGTCGGAATTGCTGGTAGTTTTTCAATTGTAATCGTTGGTGGAGTTGGAGCCTTTGGTTCTTCAGGAGCCGTTGGCTCTTTCGGTTCTTTACCTGGCTCTTTCGGAAGACCTACATTTGAGTTGATGGCAAACCAGTAAACCGTTGGTTGACCAGCCGCATTGGCCCCATTAGCTGTAAAGACTAAGTGACCATCAGACATCTTCAAGCCTGCTCCACCGTAATAGAGATATTTAGAAGATGGATTATCCCAACCTTCAAGAGTTGAAGATGTTTCCCCGTTAAAGACGGAACCATGTTCAATATATTGGTTATCCTTGAAAGAAGTTACTTCCTTAGTAGCCGCATCATAAGAAACACTTGAGTTTGGAATTGGAATAAATTTATTGTTTCCAACATTTACAGACTCTTGGTGGTCTACTGTTTCGAATTTCTTCTTAGGTGTGAACGTAATTTGACCAGTCGTTGCATCTACTTTGTATGATCCGAGAACGTCATCCTTACCTTCAAAGGTAAATTCTTCCGTTCCAATGGAATGAACACTTCCTGAACCTGAAGCATTCACAGTTAAGGCATCTGTTACTTCTTCCTTCTCAGGAGTTGTACCTGGTGCCCATTTACCGGCTTCAACTTCTACATAACCATAGGTCTGTTTCACAATTTTAAGAGGATTGTCCGCTGAAATGGAAACAGTGGCATCACCAAAGTTTGCTCTTCCTGTTTTAACCTTCACTTCATTGTTTTCAATGCTCATTGACGAACCATCTGCATAGGGATCCCATGTGCCACGAACAGTGTTACCATCTTTATCTTTGGCTTCTACTGTAAGGGCACGAGGTTTATCTCCACTATCTACATAGGAAGCACCTGTCCAGTGGTTGAGGGAGTTCAAAGCGACAATGGCATTGCGTTTCGTCAAATCAAATTTTTTGCCATCACCATCATAAAATTCAACATCGACAGCAACCTTAACAGGTTTATCTTGGTCTGTTGAAGCACCCACTGTCATAGTTACTGTTGGATCCGCACTAACTGCAGCAATCCCTTTGCCATCATTTGATGGAAGACTCAAAATCTCATAGCGGTAAATCACACGTTTGATTGGATGCATATCCGTATCTTCACGCATGCTAGACTGATTCAAGTTATCATAGGTCACAACAAATTTGTCGCCTTCCTTCACTTGAATGTATTCAGTCTCATTATTCGCCCAAGGACTGGTTGCTACAATATCTGCAGCTTCCAATTTATTGGAAGCATATTGTTGCACATTGCTGGTATTTAAACGAGCTTGGGCATCACGAGTAAGATACGTGCTGATCCCATCAATGGTATGCGTTGCTCCACCTTCACGTTGGAAGGTCAAATCTTGGACAGTTGACACATTTTTAAGGTCAGCATACGCATTGTCTGTCATATATTTGTCGTATGCTTGTTTCGCGTCCGTATATTGTTTTTTAGCAATTTCGTATTCAGCTAATTCCTTTTGATAAGCAATATAGTCATTTTCATACTGTGCTTTTTTAACATTGTATGTGTTAAGATCAGCGTCGTATTTTTTCTTGGCAGCATCTTCTTCTGCTTTCTTAGCAACTAACTTACCATAAGCTTCTTTATCTTTATCGTATTGAGCTTTCTTAGCTTGATATTCTTGTAAATCTTTGTCATATTGCGCTTTAGCTGTATTGTAAACAGCCATTTCCGCATCATACTTAGCTTTAGCTTCTGCATTCGCTTGATCTGCTGCTGCTTTTTCTGCTACTTTGGCATCGTAGGCTGCTTTTGTAGTATTGTACTCTTCTAAAGATTTATCATAAGCTGCCTTTTCCTGATTGTACTTTGCTGTTTTCTTTTGGTAATTTGCTTCCGCATCCGCATTTCTCTTTTCAATCAATGTGATTTCTTGAGATTTTGCTTCATACTCCGCTTTTGCCTTTTTGTAGTTATCAACTACTGTGTTGATTTCAGCTGTTTGAGCTTTATTATCTGCTTCTGCTGCTGCGATAGATGGTTGGACTTTTTCAGCTTCTTCTGTAACGGTCACACCTTCTGTAGCCGCATCAGCTTTTGCTTTTTCAAGTTCTGGTGATTCTACATAAGTCGTCGTAACTGTTTTATTTCCTTCTGTCACAGTTGTAGATGTCAACTTAGAACTTGTTGAAACAGCTGCATCGCTTGTTGCTGTATCCGTAGTAGTCGCTTCAGTTGCAGGCGCTGTTGCTTCATCTGCTTTCACTTCTGCTCCGTAGGTATTAACAGTAGCCAATCCAGCGATGGCCAATGAAACAACACCGACTGATAACTTACGAATTGAAAATTTTTCCTGCTTCGAAACATGTTCACGATAGCTTTTCATTTTCAAAACTCTCCTTTTTTGTTTAAAAAAATCTCACTGTAGAGGCAAAAATATGCTACTTTCAGTTAACTCCATTGTATCACAATCAACCATTTCTATATATTTGTTAATTTAATTTTTTATTTTACTTTAAATATATAACAACTTGAAATCCCAAACTTTCGAGCTCTTTTTCATTGTATGCTTATAAATGTATGCAAACACCTATGAAAAACTCTCTATTTTCAAGGATTTTTACATTCTATTTTCATTCACAAAATTTCACCAACTCTTCTTTCAAGGGGAAGTAATTTTTTATACCAATAAATTATATTTGAGGTTTGAAATAAAAAATTATGTAATTTTTTCCCTTATCCGGCTACGAAATTCAAAAAAACAATACTTTTTTAGGAAGCGATTCAAGTAGGCCCCCTTTTGCTCTAGCCTCTTTTAAACTATACAGAGGCCAGTATTTCTTATATTTTGTCTACCATTCAACCAACAGTTCCACCTCTACCATTTTTTAATGGATTATTCTCTCTCTGATTAACTTATATCCAAATAAAGATCTCCTACAAGAGAGATCTGCTATATCTAGGAAGATTCAGCCACTTCGCTCTTTAGAAACAAGTTCTAAACTCCCTTTATCTTTTACACTTTCTTTCTAAGTTCTCAATTAAAAAAACCAAGGTCTCAAGGACCTTGGTCTAAGATATAGCGATTAGTTCAAGTGCCAGATATCTTCGTTGTACTGAGCGATGGTACGGTCAGATGAGAAGAATCCTGCTTTAGCAATGTTGACGATGACTTTATCCAACCATGCATCACGGTTTTCGTAATCAGCCAACATTTGCTCTTTCACTTTGATGTAGTCTTCCAAGTCAAGAAGAGTCATGAACCAGTCTTTGTTGATCAATTCATTGTAAAGACGTTCCAAGCGTTCTTTCTTACCAACTGCAAGAACAGCGTCGCTCACAATAAAGTCAACCAATGGTTTGATCGCTTCACGAGCGTAGAATTCGCTTGATTTGTATGCAGATTTTTCGTAAAGATCGATAACAGTCTCTGAATCTTCACCAAAGATGTAAATGTTTTCGTCTCCAACCAACTCAGCGATTTCCACGTTAGCTCCGTCCATAGTACCAAGAGTCAAAGCTCCGTTCAACATGAATTTCATGTTACCAGTACCTGAAGCTTCTTTTGAAGCCAATGAAATTTGTTCTGAGATATCACATGCTGGGATCAAGAAGCTTGCTGCAGTAACGTTGTAGTTTTCAACCATTACGACTTGCAAGTGTGGAGCTACTGCTGGGTCGTTTGCAATCACTTCTGACAAGCAAAGGATCAAGTGGATGATGTCTTGAGCGATTGTGTAGGCAGGAGCTGCTTTACCACCAAAGAATACTGTGATTGGACGAGCAGGGATATTTCCAGCTTTGATGTCCAAGTATTTGTGGATCACATACAAAGCGTTCATTTGTTGACGTTTGTATTCGTGGAGACGTTTGATTTGGGTATCAAAGATAGAGTTAGGATTGATTTCCACACCTTGATGGTCTTTCAAGAAACGAGCCAATTTCCGTTTGTTGTGAGACTTGATGTTTTCCAATTTTGCTTTGACTGCATCTTTATCTTCATAAGAAAGAAGGTCTTCCAATTTAGATGCGTCATGGTGCCAGTCACGTCCGAGGATATCATCCAAGTAGTGTGACAAGGTTGGGTTGGCATGCATGAGCCAACGACGGAATGTGATACCGTTTGTTTTGTTGTTGAATTTTTCAGGGTAAATGTCGTAGAAGGCTTTCAACTCAGAATTCTTCAAGATTTCTGTGTGAAGTGCTGCTACCCCGTTTACGCTAAATCCATAGTGGATATCCATGTGCGCCATGTGTACGCGATCATTCTCATCGATGATTTGAACAGCTGGATCTTTGTATTCAGCGCGAACACGGCGGTCCAATTCTTCAATGATTGGAACCAAGTGAGGAACCACTTCTTGCAAAAATTCAAGTGGCCATTTTTCAAGGGCTTCTGCAAGGATTGTGTGGTTAGTGTAAGCCGTCATGCTACGAACGATAGAGATGGCTTCATCCATTCCAATACCACGTTCTGTCAAAAGACGGATCAATTCAGGGATGACCATTGATGGGTGAGTATCGTTGATTTGGACAACAGCATAGTCAGCAAGGTCATGCAAGTTGCTTCCTTTTTCGATGGCTTCGTCGATGATCAATTGTGCACCGTTTGATACCATGAAGTATTGTTGGAAGATACGGAGCAATTCCCCTTGACGGTTACTATCATCTGGGTACAAGAAGAGGGTCAAGTTGCGAGCGATATCTGTCTTGTCAAAGTTAATACCATCTTCAATAATAGATGAATCAACTGAATCCAAGTCGAACAAACGCAAACGGTTCTTGGTTTCAATCTTGTAACCAGGGACATCGATATCATAAAGGGTAGAAGTCAATGTGAAGTGTGCAAATGGCACTTGGTAGCTACGGCTTGAACGAACGAGCCAGCTTTGGTCAGTCAACCATGCATTTGGAATCGTTTCTTGTTGGTTGTTTTTAAGGACTTGTTGGAACAAACCAAAGTGGTAGTTCAAACCAACCCCATCCCCTGTCAAACCAAGGCTTGAGATAGAGTCGATAAAGCAGGCTGCCAAACGTCCCAAACCACCGTTACCAAGTGATGGTTCCAATTCCACTTCTTCGACTTCGATCAAGTCTTTACCAGCATCTGACAATTCTTTTTTAACATCGTCGTAAAGACCCAAGTTGATCAAGTTGTTAGACAAGAGTTTACCGATCAAGAACTCAGCTGAGATGTAGTAAACTTTTTTCTTACCAGTATTTAATTTCTTTTGAGCGCTTGCTTGCTTCGTGTAATTTAGCAAGGCAATGTACAATTCTTCATTTGAACATTCAGCAATTGTTTTTTGATGATGATCAATCACATATTTTTGTAATGATTCCATGTTGGGAGTCTCCTTTGTTTCAACAATTTTAATAGGGGGGAAAGATTATTTTTTTGCTTTCTTAACTTCTTTTTTCAAGTCTTTGTTTTCACGACGATAGATCGTAGTGAAATCAAGCAATTCTTGCTCGACAGCTGGAGTCAATTGATCCGCTGTCATTCGCCATGACCAGTTACCACCGAGAGTAGATGGGAAGTTCATCCGAGCTGAGCCATCTAACTCAAGCAAGTCTTGCATCGTAGCAATCGCCATGAAGCTGACGGAAGCAAAGACGGTGCGAAGCATAGCATGCGGTACAGATTCGTACTCTTTCCGGTTGGTATAACGAGCAAGATACTCACGAGTTGGATCGTCGATTTCATTGCGGTACCATCCAAGAACTGTGTTGTTATCATGTGTTCCAGTGTACATCACAGAGTTGTTTGGTGCCAAGTGAGGGCTATCGATACTTTCATCGTCAGGATTGAAGGCGAATTGAAGAATCTTCATTCCTGGGAAACCAGTACGTTCGCGAAGCTCAATAACTTCATCCGTCATAAAGCCAAGGTCCTCAGCGATGATGTTCAAATCACCGAGCTCTTCCTTCACGGCTGCAAAGAGTTTGTAGCCAGGACCTTTGACCCATTTACCTGGTGCTGCAGTTTCAGAACCAGCAGGGATTTCCCAGTATGATTCGAAACCACGGAAGTGGTCGATCCGAACGATGTCATAGATCTTGAAGCTTTCACGCAAGCGTTCAATCCACCATTGGTAGCCATCTTTGTCCATTGCTTCCCAGTCATAGATTGGGTTCCCCCAAAGTTGACCAGTTGCTGAGAACTCATCTGGCGGGCATCCTGCAATGCAAGTTGCTTTTCCGTTTTCATCTGTTTTGAAGAGATGAGGATTAGCCCACATGTCACTTGAATCTTCCGCTACATAGATTGGCATATCTCCCACAATTTCAATGTGGTGGTCGTTGGCATAAGCTTTCAAGGCCAACCATTGTTGGAAGAAGAAGAATTGAGTTACACGATGGTAAGTCAATTGATCAGCCAATTCTTCACGGTATTTAGCCAAAGCTTTTGGCTCACGCGCACGAATAGCTGCATCTGGCCACTCTGTCCAAGCTTTCAAATCAAAGTGTTCTTTAATAGCCATGTATTCTGCGAAGAGCTCCAACCAAGAAGCATTGGCTTCGCAAAAGGCTTGGAATTCTTTTTGATCACCTGATTTCAAGAAGTTCGCAACGGCTTTTTCTAAAAGGGGACGACGTTGTTCGAAGATCTTCGCATAGTCTACTTCTATTGGATCTTGACCAAAATCAACACCTTCAACATCAGATGCATCCAAGAGCCCTTGCTCGATAAAGAGATCGAAGTCAATAAAGTGGGTGTTACCTGCAAAAGCTGAGAAAGATTGATATGGAGAATCTCCATAACTGGTTGTTCCGAGAGGCAAAATTTGCCAATACCGTTGCTTGGTCCGAACCAGGAAATCCACAAAATCGTAGGCCGCTTGACCAAACGAACCGATTCCATACTTCCCAGGCAAGGATGAAATGTGCATCAAGACACCACTTTGGCGTTTTTTCATTGAGGGTACCACCTTTAGTTTAATATTTTTTGTTTCAAAGAAAAATAGACGAACCTTCTACACTGTTTCTGATCCAACTCCGACTCTCAGAAAGAATAGAAGAAGCCCAGCCATCAGACATAGAACTGAATTTAACCTATTTATAAATGACTCTAGGTCATCTTTATGCAACGTCCAAGGAAAACGTTTGCGTTACGTGTCCATTATAAAGTATTCCTGCAGTTTATGCAAGAGGTTTCCTAAACTTTTATGATTTTTTCTGCAGATTCACTCCATGCCTAGTTTAACCCTTTCTTATTCTCTTGTCAACTATTTGTGTGTATATAATAGAAGATAAAAAAATTTTAAAATTTTTTGCACAAAGAGCTTGCAAACGTTTTCGCCCTGTGATATACTATTCGTGTTAAGGAAAACGTTTGTCTAAAACGTTTTCAACTAATAATCTTATTTTTATTCTTTAGGAGGAATAAATCATGAAACGCACAATTCTTCGAAGCGCTGCTGTACTTGGTACAGTTGGATTCGCATCACTTCTTTTGGTAGCTTGTGGAGGCAAAAAAGAAGATTCTTCTGCTGCTAGTGAAAACTTGACTGTCTATGTCGACGGTGGATACGAAAAGTACATGAAAGAAGCTGCGAAAGCTTTTGAAAAAGAAAGTGGAACAAAAGTAACTATCAAGACAGGTGACGCTCTTGGTGGATTGGACAAATTGTCTCTTGACAACCAATCTGGTAAAGCGCCAGACGTTATGATGGCACCATACGACCGCGTAGGTGGACTTGGTAACGACGGTCAATTGGCTGAAGTGACATTGAACAAAGACAGCAAGACTGACAAAACAACTGAATCACTTGTAACAAACGGTGGTAAAGTATACGGTGCACCAGCTGTTATCGAAACATTGGTTCTTTACTACAACAAAGACCTCTTGCAAGAAGCTCCAAAAACATTTGGTGAACTTGAAGAATTGGCAAAAGACAGCAAGTATGACTTCGCTGATGAAGCTGGTAAAAACACTGCCTTCCTTGCTGACTGGACAAACTTCTACTATGCATATGGACTCCTTTCAGGTAACGGTGGCTATGTCTTCGGTAAAGATGGTACAGATCCAAAAGACGTTGGTTTGAACAACCAAGGTGCAATTGACGGTATCGAATACGCAAAAACTTGGTACGCTAAATGGCCTAAAGGATTGCAAGACACTAAAAGTGCTGCAAACTTTATCCAAACTCAATTCCAATCAGGTAAGACAGCCGCCATCATCGATGGTCCATGGAAAGCTGCTTCATTGAAAGAAGCAAAAGTAAACTACGGTGTAGCAACAATCCCTACTCTTCCAAACGGAAAAGCTTACTCTGCCTTCGGTGGTGGTAAAGCTTGGGTTATCCCTGCAGGTGCTAACCACCCTGAAGCAGCTCAAAAATTCGTTGACTTCTTGACTTCAACTGATCAACAAAAGGCCTTATACGATAAGACTAACGAAGTGCCAGCTAACACAGAAGCTCGTGAATACGCTGTTGGTAAAAACGATGAGTTGACTGCTGCCGTTGTTAAACAGTTTGAAAATGCACAACCAATGCCAAACATCTCTGAAATGAGTACTGTTTGGGACCCAGCTGCAACTATGCTCTTCGACGCTGTAAGTGGTAAGAAATCTGCTAAAGATGCTGCTGACGATGCTGTTAAATTGATCAAAGAAACTATCGAACAAAAATTCGGTGGCAAGTAATACAGTTCCCAAGGGGCTGGGAGTGTTTCCCAGCCTTTCGCTGTGATGTGGCCTCTGGTCGCTCACTTATAAGGAGTCGATATGGAAACACAACAAAATCCAAAAAAGGCAATGTGGTTATCCCTCATTCCTGGTTTGGGACAAATCTATAACAAACAGAAAGCAAAAGGATACATCTTCCTCGGTGTAACACTTGTCTTTCTTGCATACTTTTTCGGTATTGGTTTGGAGGAATTGTCCAAACTCGTTACCCTCGGTACTGTCCGTGGAAAAGATAATTCTCTTTTTATCTTGATTCGTGGTGCCTTCCACTTAATTATCACCGTCGTTTATTTGATGTTCTACGCCTTGAATATCAAAGATGCGGGTACTGTAGCTAAGCGGATTAATAACGGTATTCGAGTGCCGAAGACCCTAAAGGAGATGGTGAATGCTATCTATGAAAATGGCTTCCCCTATCTCTTGATCATCCCTTCTTATATTGCCATGACCTTTGCAATCATCTTCCCTGTTTTGGTTACCTTGATGATTGCCTTTACCAACTACGACTTTAAGCATACAGCTCGCTTTACGCTCCTTGATTGGATCGGACTTCAAAACTTCACCAACATGTGGACTTTGAGTACCTTCCGTTCTGCCTTTACATCTGTATTGGGCTGGACCTTGATCTGGGCCTTGGCAGCTTCAACACTTCAAATCGTTCTTGGTATCCTGACGGCCATTATTTCCAACCAACCATTCATTAAAGGAAAACGCATCTTCGGTGTTATTTTCCTTCTTCCTTGGGCGGTTCCTGCCTTCATCACGATCTTGACCTTCTCAAACATGTTCAACGATAGTATCGGGGCCATCAATGCGCAAGTCCTTCCGCTCTTTGCGAAGATTTTCCCATTCTTGGATGGGGTTCTCATTCCTTGGAAAACAGATCCTACTTGGACAAAAATTGCTTTGATTATGATGCAAGGTTGGCTCGGCTTCCCTTACATTTACGTCTTGACACTCGGAATCTTGCAATCTATTCCAAACGATCTTTACGAAGCAGCCTATATTGATGGGGCGAATGCTTGGCAAAAATTCCGCAACATTACTTTCCCAATGATTTTGGCGGTTGCGGCACCAACACTCATCAGCCAATACACCTTCAACTTTAACAACTTCTCCATTATCTACCTCTTTAACGATGGTGGACCTGGATCTGTTGGAGGAAATGCTGGTTCGACAGATATCTTGATTTCTTGGATCTATAAATTGACAACGAACTCATCACCTCAATACTCAATGGCTGCTGCGGTTACGTTGATTATCTCTCTGATTGTGATCTCGATCTCGATGATTGCCTTCAAGAAACTGCACGCATTTGATATGGAGGATGTGTAAAATGAAAAATTCAGTTCAATTTAAACGCCGCCTGAATCATTTCTTGACTTACCTCTACTTGGTTGTCCTTTCCATCATCATCATCTATCCCTTGTTGATCACGGTTCTTTCAGCCTTCAAAACTGGTAACGTCAGTGCCTTTACACTTGATTTCAGTGGCAGTCTCAGCTTTGATAACTTCCAAAAACTCTTTACGAATACCCTATATGGTACTTGGTATCTCAACACCTTGATTATCGCCATTATTACCATGGTTGCTCAAACATCCATCATTACCTTGGCAGGGTATGCTTACAGCCGCTACAACTTCTTGGCTCGTAAGCAAAGTTTGGTCTTCTTCTTGATTATCCAAATGGTCCCTACCATGGCTGCTTTGACTGCCTTCTTCGTTATGGCCTTGATGTTGAATGCCTTGAACCACAGTTGGTTCCTGATCTTCCTCTATGTCGGTGGGGGAATCCCAATGAACGCATGGTTGATGAAGGGTTACTTCGATACAGTCCCAATTTCACTTGATGAATCTGCAAAATTGGATGGTGCTGGACACTTCCGTCGCTTCTGGCAAATCGTCCTTCCATTGGTTCGCCCAATGATTGCGGTCCAAGCTCTTTGGGCCTTCATGGGACCTTTTGGAGACTACATCTTGTCTAAATTCTTGCTTCGCGATGAAATCAATTATACGGTAGCTGTTGGTCTTCAGACCTTTATCAGCGACCAAAAAAATCAAAAGATTGCCTTCTTTGCGGCAGGTGCGATTCTGATTGCAGTCCCAATCTGTGTGCTGTTCTTCTTCCTTCAAAAGAACTTTGTTTCAGGCTTGACCGCTGGTGGGGATAAAGGATAAAATAAACTTTTCTATAACCTTCCAGCAATGATGAAAAGAACGAAGTTTCCTCTCGTGCTTTTCTCCCAGTCACATAAATTTTATCTTTAAGGAAAGGATGGGAGTGGGACAAGGATAGCAAGTTGATTGATTTGCTACCGGTCTCTCTCCCATCTTTGGTTAAGGATAAAACCATGTTATGCTCTCCATAAAAGGGAAATCCATCCCGGAGATTAGAAAGGTCTCTTCATGCCCTATCCATTTAATTATTTTTCCAGCCTTTTTCAGGTAAGAAAAGCATTTGCGAACCGCAAACAACTCAACTGGTTCCAAATGATCTTTACCTCACTCTTTCTTCTATCCTTGACCCTGATTCCTGTTTCCGTTCAAAATGCGGAATTACAGACCTACCCCTTAACCACCTTTGTTAGCGATGTCTTTGATCCCTTAACAGAGGATGTTATGAAGGACTTGAAAGAAAATGTCCGTATTGAACAGCATGAACTAGTCTATAACAGTCATTTTGGAGTTCATAAGAACAAAGCTGGCCATGTTATCATTGGTCATCACGAAGGGACTCCATTAGGTGAAAAATTAACCCTCTATTTCGATAAGACCCAACTAGTGATCAGCAGAGAAAATAAAGAACTTGCAAGCATTCCTTATCAGGCAATCAATCAAAAGAGTCTTGAAAACAAAGATGCTTTAAGCCAAGGCATTTCCAAAGATTGGTTCCAAGCCAATCGATTGGCAGTTAGTCTCTTCCTCGTCCTCTTCTCAGGTTTCTTATCTGCTGTGAATTTTGCAATTTTAGTATTTGGAGCTTCCTTCTTCCTCTTCTTGACACGGAAGTCCCGTCTCTTCTCTCTCAAGACCTTCAAAGAATGCTTCAACTTCACTCTCAACTGTCTTGGATTGCCTATTCTTGCGAGCGTCCTGATCAGTTTAGTATTCCACCAAGTCTTTACGACAACCGTCTTGATCCAAAATATCCTATTTGTCTTGTTCCTCGCACTTGCTTTCTATAAGACTCATTTTCGGGATCCAGATTACAAACCTTAGGGAGGTCCTTTATGCGTGTCACCATCAAAGATGTAGCCAAACTTGCTGGCGTTGCACCATCTACCGTTACACGAGTGATTCAAAATAAATCTACCATCAGTGAAGCCACTAAAGAACGGGTTCGTTCTGCCATGAAAGAACTAGATTACCATCCAAACCTCAATGCTCGTAGCTTAGTGAGCCAGTCCAGTCAGGTGATTGCCCTTGTCTTGCCTGATGAGAGTGATGTGTTCTTCCAAAACCCCTTCTTCCCTACGGTCCTACGTGGGATTAGTCAGGTTGCTTCTGATTATGGCTATGCCATTCAGATTTGTACAGGGGCGAATGAAACCCACCGCCTCGATCAACTCAAACAAATGATTTATGGTAAGCGGGTAGATGGGCTCATCTTCCTCTATTCCAAATTGAATGATCCTCTGGTTGACTTCTGTATTCAAGATAAATTTCCTTTCTTGATTTTAGGGAAAGCAACTTCACCTTTTGTATCCTTAGTCGATAACGACAATGTTAAGGCAGCCTTTGACGCGACCGAATATTTTATCAATAAGGGATACCAACACATCGCCTTTGTTGGAGGAAATAAGGAATTGGCCGTTTCTCAAGACCGCTACAAGGGCTACCAAGAAGCTCTTGCTAGTCACCAGATACCTCTCCGTGAGGAATTAGTCAAGTTCTCCTTTGGTTTCTTGCTGGAAGAAAATTCTTACCAAATCATGGATACCCTGCCTTTTGAAGAACTTGAAGCACTCATGACAACGGATATTCTAGTTGCCGAAGGGGTTCGGAGATACCTGAGCGACAAACAAGTCGAACTTCCGATTATTTCCTTCGACTCCATTCAACCGCGGATCCCTATTGACGCCTATATTGATATCAATACGGTTGAATTGGGACGCGAATCTGTCAGAACCTTACTCCAAATTATTAAAGACAACAAGGAAAACAAAACTGTTTGCTACAGACAACTCATTGAACACTCGATTATTGAACTTTAGGAGAACCTATGACCACACACTTTGCAGCTTATTTAGATGACCAAGACTTGATTCGCATGGAAGGAGGAGAGAGCGTAACGGCCTTTCTTCCTTTTACATTGACGTCTGGTTCGAAAACGATTGAACTCTTGCCGACAGAGGAAGAAAAAACTCTTCGAAGCCCCCTTCCCATCGACATGAGTCAAAGCTATACTCTCTCCAACGCTAAAGGAGAAACCTGCCTCCTCCACTACCGCGACATTGTCCGCCAACCCATCTTTGATCAGCTATATGCTTATGATGGAGAGGATTTAGGAGCTCATTACTCAAAAGAAAAAACGACCTTTGCCTTCTGGGCTCCCATTTCTCAAGAGGTTGAGCTCTTGATTAACCAAACTGCCTACCCGATGGAGCGGACAGAAAAAGGAGTTTGGCGTCTAGAACTCGAGGGAGATTGGGAAAAAGCCTCTTACTACTACCAACATCAAGTCAACGGTGTAACCCATATCGTTCATGATCCTTATGCTCTTTCTTCTGAAGCCAATTCAGGAGCTAGCTATGTCATCGACCGACACAAGATTGAACGCCCCATTCAGAGAGCAACGACACAATTGGATCCGACTGAGTCCATTATTTATGAACTGAGTGTCCGTGATTTCTCTGTCCAAAAAGAGGCTGGCTTTAAACATCCTGGAAAATTTACAGCCCTGACAGAATCTCCTCAACTCAATGGTCAGACACTTGGATTTGATTACCTTCGCTATCTTGGCGTCACGCACGTGCAGCTACTTCCTGTCTATGATTTCGGAAGTGTCGATGAAGAGGATCAATGGAAAGCCTACAACTGGGGCTATGATCCTGTCCAATACAATGTGCCTGAAGGAAGTTACGCAAGTGATCCCAACGATCCTTATGCACGAATCCTGGAGCTTCAAGATACCATCGCTACCTATCACCAAGCCAACCTCAGTGTCATCATGGATGTCGTCTACAACCACGTTTACAAGGCAGATGAATTTGCTTTTGAGCGGATTGTCCCAGGCTATTTCTATCGCTATGACCAAGACCGCCAACGAACCAATGGGACCTTCTGTGGCAATGATGTAGCTAGTGAACGAGCTATGGTTCGTCGTTATATCAAACAGTCCCTCAGACAATGGGTAGAGCTATACGGCTTTGATGGTTTCCGCTTTGACCTGATGGGGATTTTGGATATTCAAACCATGACAGAGATTGCAGAGGAACTCCGAAGCCTCTATCCCAACATCTACCTCTATGGAGAAGGTTGGAAGATGGATACAGGGCTCTCTGAAGACCAGCTCGCTCACCAGTACAAAGCAAAAGCATTACCAGACTTTGGCTTTTTCAGTGATAATTTCCGGGATACGGTCAAGAGAACACTCCTAGCCGGTCACCGTCGTGACAGTCAGCATCCAGCCAATGATTTCGCTAACATTCTAACGGCAAATGTCGGAAAGGTGGGGCCTGCTCATTTCATCCAACCCCAACAAGCCATTCAATACGTCGAATGTCATGATAACGCAACTGTTTTTGATTATTTCCAAATTGAAAAGGACCAGATTCGTCTAGAGGAGAGAAAAGCTCTCTCACGATTAGCTCTTCATTTAGTGTTACTAGCGCAAGGAGTGCCGTTTATCCATGCTGGTCAAGAATTCTATCGCACAAAAGGGCTCGAAGACAACACCTATAACCTGCCAGATCATCTCAACCGATTGGACTGGACAGCCCTTTCAAACTGCCAAGAAGAAATTGCTTTTATTAAAGAATTGATTGCTTATCGAAAATCGCAGCCACTCCTTCGTTTGAGAAAAGGGCTAGAGATTCGAGACTTCTGTGATCTTAAATGGTTGTCTGATCATCATTTTATCTATACCATTGAAAAAGATCGCAAGAAAATAACAATTCTCGTCAATATCGGTGATCAAGAAATAACCTATCAACATGCGAGCGATAGTCAACTGCTTTTTGCCTATCCTCAAGCCAAGCTCCACACGCCTATTCCTAAAGGGAAAGAACTTTCTCTTTCTGCCCATAGTTGGATCTTACTCTACGAAGCCAGTTAAACAAAACAAGGCCACCACAACATGTGGGGGCCTTGTTTTTATTCTTCCGTTTCCAAAAAGTATCCAATAATATGAACATTTTCAGAAATGGTGATAAAAGCTTGAGGATCAGCTTTTTTCATGATGTATTTAAATTCATTAAACTCTGCACGCGTAATAACTGTCAGTAGAACCGCTTTTTCTTGATGGTTATAGGTTCCTTCTGCATTGTGGATGATCGTCGCTCCTCGATTCAATTTTTTATGAATCTTTTCAACAATAGCATCTGGATGGCTCGTCACGATCATGGCCTGCATGCGTTTTTGCTTGGTGAAAACAGCATCTGTTACGCGACTTGATACAAAGATGGTAATCATAGAGTATAGAGCATACTTCCAACCAAACGTCAGACCAGCAATCAACATGATGGTCCCGTTTACAAAAAAGGAGATGCTCCCAACATTCTTTCCAGTGCGTTTTCGAATCGTCAAACTGACAATATCTGTTCCCCCACTGGAGATATTGCTCCGAAGGGCAAAACCAATTCCTGTCCCCATGACAACCCCACCAAATAGAGCATTCATAATCGGATCATTGGTCAAAGTGACCACCGGTACAAGCTGAATAAAGAGGGAACTCATCGAAACCGTAATAAAAGTAAAGATGGTAAATTTATGGCCAATTTGATACCATGCTACAATCATCAAGGGAATATTAATGGCATAAAAGGTTAATGAGACCGGTATCGTAAAACCAATAAAGCGTTGACTTAAGACAGATAAAATCTGAGCTAGTCCTGTAGCACCACTGGAGTAGACATGTCCTGGTTGGAAGAAAAAGTTGACAGCAATTGCCGATAGGAACCCATACAGCAAGGACGCCGATACTTTTTCATCGTATTTCTCCCGGGAGATACTCTTCATCACGCGCAATAATTTGATGTTATATGCTAATCTCCGCATATTATAACGAAAGATCTTGTAAAAGCGAGTTTTTTTCATTTTTAATCCATTGATTAGAAGAAAAGGAAAATCTTAGAGCAACTAATTTCAAGACTTTCCTTTTTTAATCTTGTCCTATTCTTGATCTGCTACTTCTACTTGAAGCTGTAACTCTTCTAATTGTTTTTCAGAAACGACAGATGGAGCTTGTGTCATTGGGTCTGTCGCTTTATTATTCTTAGGAAAGGCAATGACTTCCCGGATATTGTCCTCACCGGCAAGAAGCATAACCAAACGATCCAAGCCAAGCGCCAATCCTCCATGTGGTGGGAAGCCGTAATCCATGGCTTCCAACAAGAAACCAAATTGTTCATTTGCAGCTTCTGCTGTAAATCCAAGGGCCTTGAACATCCGTTCTTGTAAGTCTTTATGATTAATCCGAAGGCTTCCTCCACCTAATTCATAACCATTTAAAACGATATCATAGGCAATAGCACGAACTTTTGAAAGATCACCTTCCAATTCATGCTCCGTTTCAGCTTGCGGGAGTGTAAATGGATGGTGGGCAGACATATACCGGCCTTCTTCTTCAGACCATTCAAACATTGGCCAATCGACTACCCACAAGAAATTGTATTGATTGTTGTCAATCAAGTCAAGCTCTTTAGCCAGACGAACACGTAAAGCACCAAGCGTTGCATTGGCCACTTCAAGAGTATCTGCAACAAAGAGAACCAAATCTTTTTCCTGCAATTGTAAAGCATCTGTCAAGTCACTTGTCAAGTCTGTCAAGAACTTCGCAACAGGACCGTTCAAAGCACCCTCAGAATATTTCACCCAAGCAAGACCTTTTGCACCGTATTGCTTCGCAACTTCTGTCAACTTATCGATGTCTTTACGAGAATACTGATCCGCCGCACCTTTGACAACAATCGCCTTGACTGCAGGAGCTTCTGAGAAGACTTTGAAGTCTACACCCTTGACAAGATCTGTCAAGTCTTGTAGTAACATTTCAAAGCGTGTATCTGGTTTGTCTGAACCATACAAGGCCATAGCATCATCATACTTCATGCGTGGGAATGGGAGTGTTACTTCAATTCCCTTGGTTTCTTTCATGACACGTGCAATCAAGCCTTCTGTGATATCTTGAATTTCTTGATCACTCAAGAAAGAAGTTTCCAAGTCAACCTGTGTAAACTCAGGTTGACGGTCTCCCCGTAAATCTTCATCACGGAAGCACTTCACGATTTGATAATAACGATCAAAACCGGCATTCATCAACAATTGTTTTGTAATCTGAGGACTTTGTGGAAGGGCATAAAAATGCCCCTTGTTGACACGAGAAGGAACCAAGTAGTCACGTGCTCCTTCCGGAGTTGATTTAGAAAGAAACGGTGTTTCAACATCAATAAACTCTAATTCATCTAAATAATTACGGATCGAATGGGTCACTTTCGCACGGAGTTTGAGATTTTCCAACATCTCAGGACGACGAAGATCTAAGTAACGGTAACGAAGACGAGTGTCATCATTGGCTTCAATTCCATCCTTGATTTCAAACGGAGTTGTTTTGGCAGTATTAAGAACTGTAATAGCTTCCACCTTAAGTTCTACTGCACCTGTTGGCAAGTTTGGGTTGGCTTGTTCACGAGCTTCCACAAGACCTGTTACTTCTAGTACATATTCACTACGGATGCTTTCAGCTGTAGCCATCACTTCTGCACTAACTGTTTCTGGATTGATCACCAATTGCATGATTCCTTCGCGGTCGCGCAAATCGATAAAGATCAAACCACCTAAATCACGACGACGACTAACCCATCCTTTCAAAGTAATGTGAGTTCCAACGTGTTCTTCACGAACACGTCCAGCATACATTGAACGTTTCATTTCTCATTTATCTCCAAACTAATATTCTTCCTTCTATTTTACCATAAAGACCAGCAGAAAGCGGCCTTTAGCTCAACTTTTTCAGAAGCTGAGCAATTCAGTTTTTATGAAGGTCTTTTCTTTCTTTTTTAGGATCATCATAAAGAGTGGGTGCTAGCACCTTCATCAAAGTCGCCGTCCCAAATCGCAAGACAGCTGCTACTAACCCAAAAATAAAGGATAAGTAGCGGAAAAAGAAATCCCCTCTGATCATGTAAGTAATCAGACCCACAATCAGAAAAATGCTAATTCCCTGGACGATCGCGTAAAACCATATTTTTCTCACAGCTGTTCTCCTTTTTTCATTCTTTTCTGACTTATCCACTGTTTTCTATAAGTTATCCACAAAAATGTGGATAACTTCCTTCCGTTTTCCCCTCAAAATAGGAGTATACAACAGCATCAGGACTTGTTTTCATCATTTTACACCTAAGTTTCCCACAGCTTGTGGATAACTCTCTAGATTTCCTGTGACTTTCCGATCACTTTGCTCATAAATCAAGGAGCCAGGATTCGATCCTGCCTCCTTGTTCCGGCATTATTTAAATTGATCCGGTGTCCCTTTATACTGGGCCCAGTCTTTGCTAAAGAAGCGATCATTCAGATGATAAGTTGGCGCTTTTTCAGCCTTTGTGACAAAGGGATTAACCGCCTTATCAAAAGCTAGCCAACCATTCCATCCCATATGAATCGTATCTTCCATAAAGTAGGACTGATCCCCATCTTTAGAAAAGTCTGCAATATTGGTGAAACCTTGGCTTTCCAATTGGTAGCGAATCTTTTGAACGGCCTGTTCATACATTTCTTGGCTCAAACCTGTGTATTTCATCCATTTGGCATTGACTGGCGGAATGACAAAGATGACATTGGTCCGAGATTTAGCAAACTGGTCTAGAACCAATTGCAAGTCATTGTACTCCGGCGATTGGACATAGGATTCGTTCTTTTGGAAACCTTTTAGTTTCTTCAACTTCATTTTTAAACGGGTATTGTAAAAATGATTGCTGATGCCAAGGTCGTTGTTATTGGTTTTGACTTTTGCTTCAGCCGTTGCAATTTCCTCCAATTTCTCATATGAGAATTGGTCTGGCAAATCTTGTAGACGTTTTTTGACCTTCTTATCATAATTCCCGTTTGTACGAGTGGCAAGATTGCTAAATAAGGCATCTTCGCGCTGAACAAGATGGGAAACAAGCTGGTTCAAAGACTGATCAAATCCTGAAATTTGCTTTCCTTGAGAAATTTTGGTCACAACACTTTGAAAGGCGACATTTGGATACTGTTGCAGGAGGCGTTTCGCAGCATACTGGGATGCAGCATCCTGTTGGTAATTGGCAATAAAGCTATTCAACTGATCGCTATTAAAGAATTGTTGAAAGGCAGAGGAATCATAGCCCTTCTTGGTAAACCATTGCGGAGAAACCACATAAACAGCTGTATTGTCCTTGAGTTCTGGCAAAATCTGTTGCATTCCAAAATACTGGTTCAAAGAAGCCGCACCACGTTCTCCTAAAAAGTAGGGTCTGTAATTACGGTCATATTTTTCAGCCAAAACTGCTGGATGCACCACATCAAAACGCAACCACTCACTTGAGCCGAAATAAGGAACAAAGCGATGCCGTGGATCAGAAAGTGCTTCTTGTTTCTTTGTACGACTCTTGAAGCCTTCTGCATTGAGACTAACCGCAGCTTTTTTCTCTTCTGTATAGTCGTGTTTATGATTGATTGGATAAAAGAACAGTAAGGCTGCTACCATAAGGAGGGCGCAAAAGACAGGCCCCAAAATCAGCCATAAACGCTTAAGCATTCTGAAGCTCCGTTACACCTTCTACGATCTTGTTGGCAGTGTTCCAATCATCGCGTCCAAATTCAGATACAGGAACACGGATGCCAAAGCGATTTTCCAATTCCACAATCAATTCCACTGTTCCCATACTATCAAGGACACCCGCATCAAAGAGGTCTTCATCCATCATGTCTGAGACATCTTCCATAAACAATTCGTCAATAATTTCAATTACTTGTGATTTTACATCCATTTTTCTATTCTCCTTTTATTTCAATTTTGGAAACCATTGTTGATCCAAGAATCCTGAGAAAATCAGGAAGGACAGCATCACTGTGTTAAAGGAGATAAAGATCCCCAAAGCCTTGGTCCAACGATTATCCGGGATCGGATCCAATCCTTTTGCTTTTCTTTCTTTATTGATGGTCTTTTTCTTGCGAATCCAAGCATCATTGATGACCAGTCCAAGTCCATGGAAGAGACCATAAGCGATGTAGTACCAAGTCACTCCATGCCAGAAGCCCATGACCAACATATTGATAATGTAGGCAACATTTGAGGTGGTAATCCGGCTCTTGAAGACTTTATTGCGCATCAGTACCATTACGAGACGCATAAAGACGAAATCACGGAACCAGAAAGATAAACTCATATGCCAGCGATTCCAGAATTCCTTTAAATCACGTGATTTAAAAGGACGGTCAAAGTTGATAGGACTTTTAATCCCCATCAAATTGGAAGCCGCTAAAGCAAACATGGAATACCCTGCAAAGTCAAAGAAGAGATCCAAGCCATAAACATACATGACTCCCAGCGTTCCGATGTTGAAGAATCCACCTTGAGACAAGGCATAGGTCTGCACATGACCTAATAATAAGTGGCCAAAAATATGAGCTAGGATAAATTTATAAAGGAAGCCATACATGATGTACTTAACAGCTTGCTCCAACATATCCAATAATTCTTCGCGCTCAGGAATGGCTCTATAATCCTCATTAAAACGCTTGAAACGATCGATCGGCCCACTTGAGAAGGTGGGCATAAAGAGCATGAATCGCAAGAATTCCCAGAAAGTGAATTCTTTCAAAACACCATCACGCATTTCGATAATCATTCCGACAGCTCGAAAGGTTAAATAAGAAATACCTAAAAATCCAAACAAGGATTGGTGCCCATTTTTGATCGCTGGCTCTACCTTTACAAAGATCAGGGGCAAGACAGATAAGAAGGAATGAAGATAGAAAACCCACTTATTGTCCGCCTTCTGACGATAAAACTTGTAGGAATAGACAATCAAGATTTGCCAGACTACGTAAAAGAGTAAGGCATAAATTTGCTTGAGATTCGAACCAGTCAGCATCAAAATGATAAAGATCAGGCTCACAAGTCCTTCATATATTGGAAATCTCTTTTTGAAGAAGAGACCCACAAAGATCGGCAAAAAAGCTAGAATAAGGTAGATAAAATAGATCGGTGTTCCATAGTGTTCTAAATGAGGGAGCTGTTTCAAAAACTCGATCATCGGTTGTTAACCTCGCTAATCAACCCTTTGATGTCGATTTTCCCATTTGGAGTTAGCGGCAAGCTGTCACGGTAGAGGAATTTTGAGGGCATCATATAAGACATCATGATGTGTTCCAAATCTTCCTTGATCGCTTTGGTAATATCAATTTCGCGCTCAAATTGTTCCTTGACCCCATCTTTTAAGATGACATAGGCCAAGAGATTTTGGACCTTGTGATCTTTGTTGTAGCGCGGTACTGCAACAGCCGAGTCAATGTACTGAGATTTGTTCAAGTTTTGAGAAACATCTTCTAGCTCAATACGGTAACCGTTAAACTTGATCTGGAAGTCCATCCGTCCACCATAGAGAAGGAGACCTTCATCTGTCATGGTTCCGACATCTCCCGTATGGTAGGCTGGAAGACCTTCAAATTCGAAGAAGGCTTCTGCTGTTTTCTCTGGATTATTCATATAACCTTTTGAAACAGCTGGTCCAGACACGATGATTTCCCCTTGCTCTCCATTTGGCAATTTATTGCCTGCCTCATCAATGATGAAGGTTGGAGAATCTTCTTTGGTGTAACCAATTGGCAAGCGTTTAAGAGTCGCTAACATCTCATCTGTAATAGCGACTGCCGACAAAGCAACAGTTGCTTCCGTTGGCCCATAGGCATTGATGATGCGCGCATTCGGGAAACGCTCACGCAGTTTTTGAGCCGTTTTAACCGTTAACTCTTCCCCATCAAAGTAGAAATGGGTGATGCCTGGCATCTTTTCAGCATTGAAATCTTCAGACAGCATGGCCATATCTGCAAAAGATGGCGTCGAAGTCCAGATAGCAATCGGAAGTGAAAAGATGGTCGCAAAGAGTTGTTTAAAGTCTTGAGTGATGGCTGATGGAAGGGCAAAAAGTGTTCCTCCAAGAGCCAAGGTCGGTGCCCAATACATGACAGACAAGTCAAAGGAATAAGGTGGTTGCGCCAACATTTGCGGACGCTCTGGCGTTGCAAATTCCTTGTCCGTAATCATCCAGTTGGTGAAGCTGAGCAAGTTATCATGCGAAATTTGCACCCCTTTTGGTTTTCCAGTTGTTCCAGAGGTAAAGATGATGTAGTAGTTATCATCCCCTTTGACTGGATGTTGCAAATCATAGGCATTCTGAGCCGCATAAGCTTCACGCACTTGCTCCAAGGACATGATTGGAGCAGCTGGGTCTTCAATTGGGAACTCATTGATGGCGATAATTAAGCTTGGCTCAGCCACTTCAAGAATGGCAGACACGCGCTCCAAAGCAGAATGGCTATCAATTGGGATATAGGCATGGCCAGATTTGGTCAAGGCCACAAAGGTTGCCAACATTTCATATTCTTGGCCACCAAAGACCACAACAGGTGACTTTTCAGGAAGTCCCATTTGGTCAATGTGAGCTGCTAAGCTATCTGAGTCTGCCTTCAATTGGCCATAGGTATGCTCTTCTCCAAGGACATTGTAGACAGGATAGTCTGGCTGTAGTTGGGCGAAGCGCTCAATCGCCTCGATCATATCAGTAATTGGTTGGTTTGACACGGTAGGGATCTCCTTTAAAATTCATTGTAGATAAAGCCACCTTGACCTTGACCAAGGTAACTAAAGAAATAGAGTAGGGCTAAGAAAATAGCAAAATACAAGATTGTTTGCCCTATAAATTTATAAAGTGTTTTATGTTTCATCTTTTTCACTCTTCATTTTGATTGTCAATGTCTATTTTACCATTTTTTATACCAAGTAAGCAATTTTAAACATAGTGAGAATGTCATAGAAAACGTTATCATTTCGAATCATTAAAGCCTTCTAACCAAAGCAATTTTCTTCTTTACATTTTCTGATGGGAATTCTTTTTATTTTATGTTGCTCTGACGAATTAACTCCAAGCACTTGTCTAAATCTACATCTCTTTCAAAATGGTCAGGACTCCAGGGAACCTCTATATCCGGCTCCACACCTTGATCCGTCATTCCTTTGCCTTGATCCACGCTTAGACAGCGAGAAGTGGGAAACATCAATCGATAATCACCATAATCAACGGTACAACAATTGGAATAGTCTAAAATCCCGAGAGTTGGTCTACCTACCACTGTTACCTTCTTAAACTGCTTCATCATCTGGACAAAATTATCCCCAGATGACGCACAATAGATATCTGATAAGATAAAGATCCGCTCGGGATAGTGGCCTCCTCTAACCTCTGGGAAGAATTCCTCGCATTCTTGCTGATACGGTACATAGCCTTTCCCCCGATGGCGGAGCAATTCCTCTTTCATCTCTTCAAGCAGTTTAATGGTTTCAGGACTAATTTCTTCCTGTTGCATCCAGTCCTCAAAGTCTTTCAAGCGTAAATCGACATTGCGTTCCGTGTAGAGAATTTCCATGCCATCATCGTCCCAGTCAAGCGAATCATAGCCCTGATCCTTCTCTAAGCCTAGATGTAATAGAGGAAGGTATAAAGAATCTGTCCCTCCGCCGTTCTGTCGGACATCAATGAGAAGGAACTTGACCTCCGTCATCATCGGTAAGCACTCTTGGTATACCCGACCAATAGCTCCTTCATCCATAAAGTTATCCAGACGAAGGTAAAGGATCTCATCGTCTAATCGTTTCCAAAAGATCTGATCTTGGATCGGCTCTCGACTGGGCACTACTTCAATGGTCTTTTCTACCCCTTCTCGAAGCAGGGTGACCCTTGTGGACTGAGAGACCAAATCCGCCCATTCTCGGTAGTGTCTTTCAGGGGTCTTACTGATAAAATAGTCCTTATGAAGAGACGCTACCTGCTCCAAGCCACTTCCATCCAAAGCTAAGATCTGATCTCCTACTTGAAGTCCCGTATCTTCATTTGCCCCTTCTACAAAGAGACCGTCGTCTGTCGAGCGCAACAAAAAACCATTGTTGGGGGCCTTTTTCTTTCCAAAGGAAACATGCCCGATCACCCCAAAACTAGCTAGGTAGGACCTGACTTGATAAAGAAAGGCATCATCTGTCATATCATCTATAATTTTTTCTCGAAAAGGCTCTGGATCGCATCCTCTTTGGTCTTTGATGGTAGATGAATCGTGAGTCATAATGGAGACGACATCTTCAAAAATAGCAGTCTTTTTCATAAAGGATTCCTTCATTTTTTTAGAAACAGTATACCACTTTTCCTTAAAAAGTTCTTAAAAGCCTAAAAAGCTATCCTAAAGGAGGATAGCGTCTATAAGTTCTTTCTTTTCTTAGCCTTCTTGGTCAAGGATACATCGCAATGATAAATTTCTTCTGTTAGGAGAGTCGTCATTGCAAAATCGTCAACTTCTGGTCTCAGATCCACTTCATAATCCAAGGTAAGCTGTTCCCCATTTTGGCTTGTATTAACCGAAATTAAGTCGACTTCTGTACAATTGCGTTCCAGTAAACGGCTGATCCTATCCGCAATCCTAGACTGATTTTCTAGCTCAATCGTCAGGTGACGGCGCCGTTGGTGGTCGGTCTTACTTTGCTTGGTTTCGAGCAAGAGCCAGATAGCTAACAGAAAGGCCGTAAACAAACTGCCAATAAGAGGTAGCCCGATCCCGCCGCCAAACCAATGATCATGGCTAGGAAAATCGCAATCAATTCTCTCGATCCACTGGTAGCGGAACGAAATCGAATCAAGCTAAAGGTTCCCGCTACTGCAATCGAGGTCCCCAGACTCCCGTTCACTAGGAAAATCACCAGGGTCATCATGCAGGGAAGCAAGGTGAGACTGACGATAAATTCACGCGTATAGAGGGTACGGTATTTGTAGGTCCAAGACAGGGCCATCCCTAGCACCAGGCTGACCAGTAAGGCCAGCATCAGGCGCACCGGATCTACGGTTGCCGTAGCATTGTTAAAAATAGAATCAAATAGATTAGACATAGGCAGCACCTGTCCTTTCCTGAATTGGCGTTGGTGCATAATCTAAACCTTGTGACTTATGGTAGGCACAACTGTATTTCGAAAATTTCTGTTTGACCAGTCCGTACTATCCAGAATATCCTTCAACCACTGAGGTTCTTCACCTGGGGCCTTGATTTCCATAATGATGGTATTTTCTTCTAATAAAGGCTCCCCAGCTTTCCCACGAAGGAGACTTACCTGCTGATCACGATAGACTAGGTTTTGATCCAGGGTGACCCGAATCTTATTGTAAGGATAGCCTTGGATGCTCTTCTTTTCTTTTAAGGACAAACGATCATAATAGATGTACATCTGAGGCTGTAGTCGGTGATCATAGCGCTGACGCAGAGCTTGGATTTCTTGCACCAAGTCCAAATCCTGAATGGTCTGATCCACTAGTCCATCCGTCATGAGGCGGGTAATAGAGGAGGGGTTAGAGACCAAACGGAACTTGTGACCAATACCTTCTGCATCCTTTGATTTTACTTCTAGAAAGGCCGGACTATCCACTGTTGGATGCTCTATATAGGTCCGCATCCGAATCTTTTCACGACGGTTCTGTTTAGCAAGGGCATCTTGGATCACATCGAAGTCTTCGGTATCAAAATAGACATTCGAAATCGTGGAGATGGGATAATCATCTTCAACCACATATTTCTTCAAATCTTTCAATAAGTCATCCAAGTCTTCTTTATTCACTACATATTTGGTTTCAATCCGCTTGAAACTTGTCTCTACCGTTTTTTTCATGTTTTTCTCCTTTTCTTCTATAAAAAGTTGGTCATTTTCTTTATCGTTTTTGTTGCAAAGCCACGAGTCGCTTTACTGGTTCCTTAGTTTAGTGGCCTTTTCTTAAGCTTTCATTAAGCTAAACTTAAAGAAAACTAAAGTTAAGGTTCCTTTCAGAAAAACTTTAGGAAACTTTCAGCTAGCAACTTTAGACTAGGAGCATATCAATGGAACGAGAGGAAAAACTCATGAAATCAAACAAATGGAAATTCTTAGTAACGGGGTCCGCGACCCTCACCTTACTGACAGCTTGTACCCAAGCGTCATCTCAATCAGCTACAACAAGCAATACCGCCCAAACAACCGCTGCTTCTACTTCAAATAGTAAAACAGATAGCTCCAACTATTTTACAGATAAGGACAAGGACACTTCTTACGACGAAAGTACAGCCTCTACTGTCAAACTGTCTGGATCTTCTGCAAGTGTATCAGGTGACGGCGTAGCTGTATCTGGATCAACTGTGACCATCTCAAAGGCTGGAACCTATGTCATCTCTGGTGAATCCTTTGGGGTTCAAATCAAGGTCGAAGCTGGTGACTCAGATAATGTTCATATCGTCTTGAAAGGCGTTACCATGACCAACACCAACGCGCCAATCTCTGCTACGAAAGCGGGACATGTCTACCTGACTTTAGCAGAGGGCACGACCAATACCCTATCTGATTCAAGTTCAAATAATGATGAAGATGCCGATGCGGTCATTTTCTCTAAAGGCGATCTTACCATCAATGGTTCAGGTACGCTCAACATTGATGCTAAGAAGAACAACGGGATCAAGGCCAATGATACCCTCCACATCACAGGTGGAACCTATAAGATCACAGCTGTAGGGGATGCCTTTAACGTCAATGACGAACTCAATATCACCGGTACGACGATGACCATCGATGTAGATGAAGACGCCGTCAAGGTGGATAACGATGAAGACACTTCTGTCGGAACCATGTATTTATCTGACAATACCATGACCATTTCAGCTGGGGACGATGGCATCCATGCTTATGGTGATCTGGTCATCGATAGCGGAACCTACAAGGTAAGCGAGTCTGTCGAAGGGCTTGAAGGAAAATCGATTACCATCAACGGTGGAGATATCACCATCTACGCAACCGATGACGGTGTCAATGCAGCCAATGCTAATGCCAACCAAGATGAAATTTTCTTCACCATGAATGGTGGAACCCTTAATGTTGAAGTTGGCCAAGGCGATACCGATCCAATTGATTCGAATGGAAATATCACTGTTACCGGAGGAACCATCAATTTGACGGGTCAATCTGGATTCGACTTTGATGGTACTGCT
This sequence comes from Streptococcus sp. F0442, assembly GCF_000314795.2. GTDB lineage: Bacteria > Bacillota > Bacilli > Lactobacillales > Streptococcaceae > Streptococcus. Next base: position 1,276,593 of record NZ_KB373314.1, read on the forward strand.
ACCTACACTGGCGGAGACATCTATATCAACGGTGAAAAACAAACGGAAATTGTCAACTCCATGCCTGGAGGTGGCGGCGGACCTCAAGGTGGCGGACCTCAAGGTGGTGGACCTGGAGGCGGACATCCATAATAACAAATAAAGGCAGGATTTCTTCCTGACCTTTTTTTGTTGCCCTTTTTATGATAGAATAGAAAATCAATCCACTTGTTGAAAGGAACATGATGAAAAAACAGACACTACCTCTTTTCTTCACACTCTTGCTGTCTCTTCTTTTTCTATCAGCCTGTGTGCCGGACCTTAAGATCAACTTTAAAAAAGAACCCACTACTAGCACCTCAAAAAAGAAAACCACTAAAAAAAGTAGTTCGAGCCGTTCTAGCCACCCGAGTCGTTCAACTAGTTCAACTAGCACAGGTAATTCCTCTAGCACTCCCTCAACTACTACGGAAACCACTTCTGACATCATCACAACCGAAGGGCTCCCTAGAAATGCCCAAGAAGCACCCAAGGATAAAATTTATGCAACAGGGAACTTAAAAGTAGCCTACTCTAGAAATGACGACAATATTTTTGTACAAACGCCGGATTATGAAGGGTATACGGCTGCTCTTATCCAAAAAATCCTTGGAAATCCAGAGAAACAACTAACAGACCCTGCTTATATTAGCGAATCTTTTCAAAATATTGAACTAGAAAATATTAAAAATCTCTACCGTAAGGGGAAAATTACAGAAGAACAAGCTCATGCCTTTTTATTGGGGGCAGTTGATCTGAAACAAGCTTCTAAATTTGGAGTAGCCTACACCATTTACACCTATAAAAACAACACCATCCAATTGGTCTTTGAAAACGACCAACTCCTCTATATTACGCCAAATCCTGATGTTGTCTTCTTTAAATAATGAATATTCTCGCTTAAACAAGCGAGAATTTTTGTTTCACATGAAACAAAAAACTCTCAACTCCAAATGAGTTGAGAGTTCTTGACGATTAGTCCTCTTCATATTTTTTTGGATTGTAAAACCACATCCCTAGTCCCGCAAATAGAGCAATGGTCATCAAAAGAAAGACCACTTGATTTCCAATTTCTCCTGTCATCGAAATCGTTTGACGAAGACCAGAGACGGTATAGCTCATTGGCAAGAATGGATGAATGGCTTGGAAAAATCCATTTGTTAAAGCAAGTGGATAGGTTCCTGCACTAGAAGCCAATTGCAAGAGCAAGAGGATCAACGAGAGGAAAGCACCGACCTTTCTTTGCCATGTTGTTAAAGCGGTCACGATAGACATGAAGGCCACACTACCGATCACACAAAGGAAGAGGGTAGCCATCTCATGATTGGCAGATAAACCAATCAAGTGAACAGCACCATAGACCAAGATTCCTGCAACCACCGCAATGGTTCCATTGACCTCAAAGCGAGATTTAAACCATGCCCAACGACTTTCAGGATGACGACCGGATGGCAATTTTGCAAAGATCATATTGGTTGACAAGGCACAAACAAAGAGTGCTACAGAGATCATATAAGGAGCCATTCCGACCCCATTTACAGGGACATTATCTTGATCTGTTTTAGAAGTCGTAACAGGATTGGCTAAGGTTTTTGCGTTTTCTTTTTCAGTTGTAGCAGCATTCAATTGTCCCTTAGCATCGTTTAATCCTTGACTCAAGGTTTGGCTTCCTGTTGCTAATTCACCTAAACCGTTTGTCAATGTTTGGCCACCCGTTGCTAATTTGCTGGATCCTTCTGAGATTTGATTTGCTCCGTCAGCTAGTTTATCAGCCCCCGTCACCAATTGTCCTGATTTCTCTGTCAACTGGTTGACACCTGTGACAAGTTTATTGACACCACCTGCCAACTCTGGAGTTTTGCTGTTCAATTGCCCTACACCATCAGCTAATTTTCCAGCTCCAGCAACCAATTCACCAGACTTACCTGTTAATTGTGTTGCTCCTGAAGCCAGTTGATTCATACCTGATGTCAAAGCAGGCATCTTACCATTTAACTCACCTAGTCCAGAAGTTAATTGATTACTTCCTGCAAGCAATTCCGATGATTTACTATCTAGTTGGCCAACACCTGCTGCTAACCGACTAGCACCATCTGTTAAAGTGTTACTATTGGTCTGAAGTTGGCTTGCCCCACTAGCGATTTTATCAACACCAGCTGTATAAGCGCCGATCCCTTGACTGATGGTTTGGCTAGCTGGCAACAATTGTCCACTAACTGCGGATTGGATCTTAGACAAGCCACTTGACAAGTCTGTCAAGGTAGAAGAAGCTGTTGGTAAAACTTGATTGGCTGCCGTTTGCAGCTGTGTCAAGCTATTTTCTGTATTCAAACTACTTTGGATCGTTTGGATCGTTGTCAAGATCCCTTGAGCTGCTGTTTCACTCGAGCTTGGACTCGATGAGATCGCCGCACTGATTTCCGCTTGTTGATCAGCTGTCATTGCTTGATAAGCTGCTGTCCCTTGCACACTTGCAAGGGCATTTGCACGATCCGCTTGGGCTGAAGCAAGGATCGCTTGGGCTGAATTCGCAATATTCGTCAAGCCAGATAAAAGTCGACTGGTATCTACCGAAGCATTTTGAATCGCTACATTTAATTGGTTCAAACCAGCTGCCAATTGCTCAATCTGTCCAGATTGACTTGTAGAAGCTTGTAGCTGGCTTGATAAGGTTTGAATACCTGATTCTAATTGAGAAACACCATTTCGTAGAGTAGCAGATTGGCTACTTAATTGACCCGCTCCCTCTGATAATGAAGCAACTCCATTTGTATAGGTCACTAAACCATTTGAAAAGTTGGATAGACCTGAATTCAATTGACGCACACCATTGGTATAATTCCCAAGACCGTCATTGAATGTTCCCATACCGCTGGTTAATCGACCAACTCCTGAGGCCAACTGAGGGGTTTGACTCGCCATTTGATGAAGGCCATTTCCCAATTGATCCACTCCGGTAGCGTAAGCCATCAATCCTGTATTAAAAGTGCCAAACCCATTATTTAATTGATTGACCCCTGACACCAAGTTTGGAACTTGACCAGCCATTTGATTGAGACCATTTCCCAATTGACCAACACCATCTGTATAGGCTGCTAGACCAGTTCGGAGAGTGGTTGCACCATCTGAAAATGCCAAGCTTGAACGAGCTAATGTATTCAAATTAGTGGTCAGTGTTTGCCCACCATTTTCCAACTTTGTTGCACCATCTGCTAATTGAGCACTTCCATCTGCCGCTGTCCCCATACCAGATTTAAGCGATCCCATTTTGGAAAATAAAGCTGTTGTATAAGTATTGGTCACTTTTTCAGCCACTGTCTGCTGCATTTTTGTCATCGCAGAGTCGCTCATTTTTCCTGCGATAAAACTATGACCACTGGACGTTTGGTAATCAATAGTCATCTGTTCCGGATGATTGGTTAAGATGGAGCTAGCTTTTTTTGAAAGATCCTCAGGTAGCGTTACAATCATATAATAATCGCCATTTTTTAGACCATCTTTCGCAGCCTTCTCATCTACAAAATGAAAATCAAGCGAATCGTTATCCTTTAAATTGGACACCATGTCTTTCCCGATTTCCATTTTTTGTCCATTATATGTAGCAGATTGATCCTTGTTGACAACCGCTACAGGAAGATCCGAAACCTGACCATATGGATCCCACATGGAAGATAGAAAAATAATATTATAAAGAGCTGGAATCAACGCAACTCCAAGCATGACAATGATAAATGTCGGCTTTTTAAGAACAGCCTTCCATTCTTTCATCATATTTTTTGTCTCCTTTTTATACACAATGTCTAAATTTCTGATATAATAGATTATACAGTTTCTAGAAAATTTCACAAGTAGGAATTTTATTTTTTGGACACTGTGTATAATTTTGTGCAAAAAGGATTAACAGATGACTGAGAGCAATAAACGATTAAAAACAAAACGAAATATTGAGGAAGCGATGGTTCAACTACTCGAAAAGGAATCATTCGACCAAATCACAACGGTTGAGTTGGCGCAAGAATCCGGCATTAGTCGCTCTAGCTTTTATACCCACTATCGAGACAAGTACGATATGATCGAGCGCTACCAACAAGCACTCTTTCACAAGCTTGAATATATCTTTGATAAACACCAAGACGACAAACGCCAAGCGATTACAGAGGTGTTCGAATTTCTAACCAAGGAGCCACTCTTTGCGGTTCTTCTGACAGAGAATGGAACCAAGGAGATCCAAACCTTCTTACGACATAAATTACAGATTCTTCTGGTTGATAGTTTGCAAGAGCGCTATAGTCATAAATCATTAACAGATATTGAAAGAGTCTACAGTTCTGTCTATCTGACCAATGCCTTCTTCGGAGTCTGTCAAATGTGGGTTTCTCGCGGAAAAAAAGAAAGCCCTCAACAAATGGCTGAATTTTTAATGAAAATGTTACGGTAACAGTGCCTCCTGATCTAGATAGATCAGGATTTTTTTATTAGCAGTTTTAGGTTTTAAGAAAACAAAAAGGGTAGCTAACCCAGAAATCAACGGTTTAAGACAAAACAAAAAGCCCACTGTTGTAGGCTTTCTGCAAGTTTTTTCTTAAAATTAAAGCATTTTGTTGTAGAATTCAACGACAAGTGCTTCGTTGATTTCTGGGTTGATTTCATCGCGTTCTGGAAGGCGAGTCAATGAACCTTCAAGTTTGTCAGCATCGAATGATACGAATGCTGGGCGTCCAACTGTAGCTTCAACAGCTTCAAGGATAGCCGGAACTTTAGCTGATTTTTCGCGAACTGAGATCACTTGACCTGGAGTTACACGGTATGAAGGGATATCAACGCGTTTTCCATCAACAAGGATGTGACCGTGGTTAACGAATTGACGAGCTTGACGACGAGTAGTCGCAAGTCCAAGACGGTAAACAACGTTATCCAAACGACGTTCCAAAAGAAGCATGAAGTTGAAACCGACAGTTCCTTCTTTAACTTTAGTAGCTTGTACGAACAAGTTACGGAATTGTTTTTCACCAAGTCCGTAAGAGAAACGAAGTTTTTGTTTTTCAGCTAATTGCAAACCGTATTCTGACAATTTTGAACGGTTATTTGGTCCGTGTTGTCCTGGTACGTAGTTACGACGTGCCAATTCTTTACCTGTACCTGTAAGTGACAAGCCAAGACGGCGAGATTGTTTCCAAGATGGTCCTGTATAACGTGACATGTGAAATGTCCTCCTATAAAAATAATTTTTGTAGGAAATAACGTTTTAGACAAACCTGATTCGTTCAGAAAGCCTTCGCCCAAACAGCAAAGGTTACTTTTCTAGCTGACTTCCTGTTGACGAGCTTCATTTTGTCCTGCTGTCATTTCGCACAAATTCTATTTTATCACGGAATAGAGACTTTGTAAAGTACTTCAAAACAATTTCAATGAAATTCAGACAATAATTCTATGATTCGTTTTTTATATTGCAATTGTTGCCAGTCTCTATCCGTTGCTGGATCCCATTTTAAAGGAAGATCTGCAACAATTTCTCCAGGATTATGATTCAAGATATAGACCCGGTCACTCAATGTCAAAGCTTCTTCGATACTATGAGTGATCAAAAGAGTGGTGAGACCAAGACGTTCCTTGCTTTCCAGATACCATTGATAAAGATCCTGCCTTGTCAATTCATCTAAAGCACTAAAAGCTTCATCTAGTAGAAAGACAGAATGGCCCAGAAGATAGGTTCTCAATAGCGCCACCCGTTGCCGCATCCCCCCACTCAGCGCATTGGGATAAAGGTTGGCGATACTTCTTAGCTTAAATTCCTCTAACAATTTTAGAGCTGTAGATGTCGCCTCTTCCTTAGGAATTTTTTTTAATTGAAGGGGAAGAATAATATTTCCCAATACTGTCTTATGTTCTAACAAAAGATCCTTTTGTAACATATAGCTGACTTTCCCAAAAGAGATCGGGGCATCATCTACTTCTATAGATCCCGTTTGCAAGGGAAGGATCCCAGCAATTAAATTGAACAAGGTTGATTTGCCAACCCCACTGGGACCTAAAATAGATACGATTTCTCCTTTTTGCACTTCTAGTGATACATTATTTAAAACTGCTTTATCTCCAAATGTGAAACTTACATCTTTTACTGTTAAAATATCAGTCACCTACCAATTCATTTGTGAAACCTTTGTCTCTTAAGTCATTTGAAACCAATCCTTGCTCTTTTGCCCAAGCATAAAAAGCATTCCAACGTTTAGGATCAAACTGCCCCCACTTGTCCTTGTCTGAAGCATATTGACTAGAAAGATATTTTTGGGAAGCCAGGACAAAATCACGCTGATTTGCCAAGGCAGGGGCCTGTTTGATCAAGATATCCGCAGCTTCTTCTGGATGCTCTATAGCATATTGGTAGCCCTTTTTCACCGCTTGAATGAATTTTTTTGCTTCCTCTTTATGAGACTTCAAATAGTCATTGTTAGCAATAATAACAGGCGAATAGTAGTCAAATGCAGGAACAAAATCTTTCATATAGAAGAAATTCGTCTTCATTCCCTTTTGCTCAGCCAAAATTCCATCCCAACCATGATAAATCCAAGCAGCATCAAAGAGCTTATTTTCAATCGGAGTAATGGAATTTGAATCACTATTTGGAACCAATTTTACTTGATTAAAATCAGCCCCTTCTTTTTTCATCATCGATTTGATCATTTCCAACTCAATTGGATCATTCCAGGTGCCATACCGCTTACCAACCAAATCTTTTGGACTTGTGATCGCTGCATCTTTTCTTGAAATAATCCCTGACGTATTGTGTTCGACGATAGCTGCAACAGCGGTAATCCCCGCACCTTTATCCAATTTCTTGGCCATAGAATCTTGGAAATAAATACCAAATGGAGCTTTCCCATTGATAATCAAATCAGAACTACTGTCTTCCGGGGGAAGTTTTATATCTACATCCAGTCCTGCATCTTTAAAGTAGCCTTTTTCCTTTGCTACATAGAGACCTGTATGATTGGTATTCGGGGTCCAATCTAGAATAAAATCAATCTTCGTTTCATTACTTGACGATTTTTTGACAGAATTTTGACAAGCAACCAAAAAAACAACTCCACAAATAATTGATAAAGCCAAAGCTAACTGCTTCTTCATAAGAAATACCTCTTTTACATTATTGTCAATTTATTTTTACACTATTTACAAGTTTGTCAACCCTTTTTCCACTTCAAAATGCGTTTTTCTAATTGGTCAACGAGAAACATACCGAGTAAACTAATAGCAGAAATTAATACAATGATCGCAAACATTGTATCATACTGAAACAACTTCTTCGATTGGATCATATAAACTCCCAATCCATCAAACCCTCCTAACCATTCTGAAACAACCGTACTGATAAAGGCATAGGAGACACTTACGCGTAAACCTGCAAAAAAATAAGGAAGTGCTGCAGGAATTTTATAGTGGACTAAGGTCTGAAAACGGTTGGCTTGCATAATCTGAAACAATCTCAAGATGTCTTGATCACAATGTCGAAAGCCATCTAAGAAACTAACTACAATGGGAAACACTACCGTAATAATAATCAAGACAAGCTTTGGAAGCATACCATACCCAAACCAAAGGACCAATATGGGGGCTAAGGCAATCGTCGGAATGGTTTGAATAACAACCATAAAGGGATAGACCAAATCATTCACCCATTGAAAACTATCCATGAGAATTGCTAAGCCAGCAGCCAAAAGAACCCCTATAACAAGTCCGATCAAGGCCACTTGAAGGGTAGACAAACTGTGATGCATCAGAAGCACTCGATCTCGCACAAAGGCAGTCCCAATTTCAAGTGGCGTCGGCAATACAAATTTTGGTAAGATGTTTAAAACTCCTGCCAACTGCCATAAAACAAGAAGAGCAGTAAATCCTGCAATCCCTATTAACTGCTTTGAATATCTATTTACAAGAGACATCGTAACCTCCTTTCTCACAAATAAAAAACGCCTCCAAAATAGGAGACGGATTGCACAAGGTCACTTAAAACGAAAAATAAATTTCATTTGTTTCCTACGCTGGCATTACCCAGATCAGGTGCGGTCGAAGCTTACACTTCCTCTCAGACTGTACACAGACTCCCATATGTATTTATTATAATAACTGATTTAGACGATAAAAGCAAGAAATTAATCCAAATAACGAATTAAATTCTTCTCTGTTAAAATATCTGAATAGGTGTAAGACTCCACGTATGTATTGGCCGGTTCACCTGGTAAGCTATTGTCGTTCGTATACTCGATAATAAATAAAGAAGGATAGACCTCAATCAAGCGTCCGAATTTATTTTTTTGACGTTTCCGTCCATTTTCAAGTGTCATTTCAACCACTTGTCCTTCATGAGCCTTGATCTCTTCTTTAATTTTTTTCATTTTTGCAACATCTGTAAATGCATCACTCATCTTATTGATCCTCTCTCTTTGAAATGCTTGAAAATTTATTGTATTCCTTTTGGAAAATTAATTCTACTGTTCCACGCGCACCTGAACGGTTTTTCTCTATAATCACTTCAACCGTATTATTGGGAATACCATCTTCTTCCTCTTCACCAGCCCGATCATAATAATCATCTCGATACAAGAAGGCAACAATATCCGCATCCTGCTCAATGGATCCAGATTCACGAATATCAGAAAGAACAGGACGTTTATCTTGGCGCTGTTCCACACCACGTGACAGCTGACTCAAAGCAATAACAGGTACTTTTAGTTCCTTGGCCAAAATCTTTAACTGACGGGAAATTTCTGAAACTTCCTGTTGACGGTTTTCTCTTCCAGTCCCTGTAATCAGCTGCAGGTAGTCAATCAGAATAAGACCGAGATTGCCTGTTTCCTGCGCTAATTTTCTTGCTCTCGAACGAATCTCAGTGATCCGAATTCCTGGCGTATCATCGATGTAAATACTCGCATTGGCCAAATTTCCTTGAGCAATGGCATACTTTCGCCACTCTTCATCCGTCAATTGACCTGTACGAATCGAATGGGATTCAATCAAGCCTTCAGCTGCTAACATCCGGTCGACCAAACTTTCAGCACCCATTTCTAATGAGAAAATAGCCACTGTCTTATCCAACTTGGTTCCGATATTTTGTGCAATATTTAGAGCAAAGGCTGTTTTCCCTACTGCAGGACGAGCTGCTAAAATGATCAACTCTTCCTCATGTAGCCCCGTCGTCATATGGTCCAAATCGCGATAGCCTGTCGCAATACCCGTGATATCAGAGGTTTGAAGCGAGCGGGCTTCCAAGCTACCAAAGTTACTATTCAAGATGTCTCGGATATTTTTAAATCCACTACGATTTGCGTTTTCACTAACATCAATCAGAGCTTTTTCAGCACCCGCAATGATTTCATCTGAAGGACTTGCGCCATCATAAGCTTGATTAATACTTTCCGTTAATCGAGAGATCAAACGACGTAGGACAGCTTTTTCGGCTACAATCTTCGCGTAATACTCCGCGTTAGCTGAAGTTGGTACCGAATTAATGACTTCTACCAAATAGGAGAGACCACCAATATTTTGGAGATCTCCTTGACCATCTAAAATATTTCGAACAGTCGTCGCATCAATCGCATCCCCACGGTCAGCTAGATCAATCATGGCTTTAAAAATCAAACGGTGCGAATATTTAAAGAAATCGCCAGGTTCGATATATTCACGAACAAAGACCAATTTTCCCTCATCAATAAAGATGGCTCCCAACACTGATTGTTCAGCTTGGATATCTTGAGGTTGTGTTCGTAATTCCTCTATCTCAGCCATAAAAAAACCTTTCTATCGATCGTGTTTACCCTTCGTTTACACGAATATTAATCACACTTGTAACATCTTGATAAATTTTTACAGGGACATCAATCAAACCTGTTGCACGAATTGGGGAGGCAACTTGGATATGACGTTTATCAATTTTAATGCCAAATTGTTTCTCAAGTTCTTCTGCAATCTTTTTATTAGTAATAGAGCCGAAAGTACGGCCATCTGGCCCAATTTTTTCAGTGAATTGAACAACAGTTGCTTCTTCTTCCAATTTCGCTTTAATCTTTTGCGCTTCTGCTAACAACTCAGCATGCGCTTTTTCTTCTGACTTTTGCTTTCCACGAAGTTCACCGATTGCTTGGGCATTGGCTTCTTTCGCAAGATTTTTCTTGATCAAAAAGTTTTGTGCATAACCAGTAGGCACTTCTTTAATTTCGCCTTTTTTACCTTTACCTTTTACATCCGCTAAGAAAATAACTTTCATTCTACATTCTCCTTTTCAATAGTTACTTCGTTTTCAATCGTCTCAATCAGTTGTTGACGAATACTCATCAAATCTTGACCCTCAATTTGAGAGGCTGCCGAATTGAAATGACCTCCTCCGCCAAGTTGTTCCATGATACGCTGTACATTGACTTTGCTTCGACTTCGTGCAGAAATCGAGACAGTCCCACTTTGATTACAAGCAATGACAAAGGTTGCTTCTACCTCAGACATGGCTAGCATACTATCAGCAGCCTTACTAATGGTTACTGAATCATAGGCTTTAGTCGTGTTGGCACAAGCCACTATGATATGTGGCAAAATCTTTTCACCTGTTAAGATCAATTCGTTTACTTCACGGTACTCATCAAACTGGATAGCAGAGATCTCTTGAATAGCTACACTATCACTACCTCTGGAACGAAGGTAACTAGCCACATCAAAGGTCCGACTTGTAACACGTGTGGAGAAGTTCTTAGTATCCAGCATGATTCCAGCCATTAAGACACTAGCTTGAATCTTCGTCAATCGATTTTTCTTCGACTTCTGGAACTGAATAAGTTCACTTACCAATTCGCTCGCACTACTTGCTCCACTTTCAATATAGGTGATCAGAACATTTTCAGGGAAATCATCATCTCGACGATGATGATCAATGACAATAATCTGTTGAAATTGTTGATAAAAATCTTTAGAGAGAGTCAAGGCTGTCTTAGAATGGTCAACCATAACCAACAAGGAGCGATCCGTTACCATTTGCATGGCTTCCTCTAAGGTAAGGATTTTCGTAACTTGTTCATCTTCTAATTTCTCAATCGCTCGTGAAATATCGCTGGCCATCGCATGTGGGTCATAAACAACATAGGATGAGGCCAAAATATTACTAGAGAAAAATTGCATTCCCACAGAGGCACCCAATGCGTCCATATCTAAATTTCTATGCCCAACAATGAAGACTTGGTCAACAGATTTGATCTTATCCGAAATGGCTGTCATCATAGCGCGTGTCCTAGTTCGAGTGCGTTTTACAGCCGAGGCCGTTCCCCCACCAAAGAAAATAGGATTTTTCTGTTCATTATTTTCCTTGACAACTGCTTGATCCCCACCACGAACTTCCGCAAGGTTCAGGTTCAATAGAGCCACTTTACCAATACCATCATGCTCTCCATCACCATATGAGAATCCCATACTTAAGGTAATAGGTAGTTCACGATTTTTGGCATCTTCACGAAATTGATCAATAACAGAAAATTTCGATTCCATCAATTGCTCCAAGACCGTGTAATCCGTAAACAAATAGAAACGATCCATCCCCACACGTCTGTAAAACATATGGTAGTGAGCTGTAAACTCTTCCACAAAATTGGCAATAAAACTATTGATATTGCTAATATCCGAATCAGAAATGACATCTTCTAGATCATCGTAATTATCAACAGAGATAATACCAATCACTGGCCGAGTCGTCACTAATCCGACAGTTGCTTCATACTCACTTGAAACATCAAAAAAGTATACAACACTTGATGTCTGATCAAAGTAAACCGAATATTTCTTATCGGCTACAGTGACATAATGGCCTTTATCTTCAAACAAGGTGTTGAGTAGTTTTTTCAATAATTCAACGTTAAAATCACCATCATCTGTTGAAAAAATCAATTCTGCATAGGGATTAAACCACTCGACTTCCTGAGTTTCTTTATTAATCTTAATAACACCTACAGGCATTTTATCAAGTAGAGATGCTAATCCACTTTCTGCCTGATGGTTAACATACTGTATTTGTTCGAGTTCATCTAACTCTGAAATCTGTAATTGGTATTCAAATAAAGCAATCAAAGCAGCTAAGACTAGAAAAATTGCAATAAGAGTTACATAGCCTTTGCCAAAGATTCTTAAAAAAATTGCTAAAATTGCAAATGAAATAAAACCAATTAACACATAATGGATGAACGATAAACGAAATTTTTTCATCATAAACCTCTTCACGGAATTATACCATAAATGGAGGTAAAAAGCGAGGTTTCTCTTTATTATTAAAGAGAAGATAGACAGGCAAAAAGCTTTTTCACAGTCCACTTATCTGTAAACCTCATTGACAAACTTGTCAACAAACAGAAAGGATTGCAAACTATAAAATTGAGGCTGAAAAACTATTTCAGCCCCATGAGATTAGTAATTTTATTTATTTTTTGAAATGCTCCGACTCTTGCCTTCAAGATAAACCATCAAGATAGAAATATCGGCTGGGTTGACACCTGAAATCCGACTAGCTTGACCAATGGTCTCTGGATTAATCAGTTTGAACTTTTGACGAGCTTCTGTTGCGATGGAGTCAATATCATCCCAGTCAATATTGGCAGGAATTCGTTTTTCTTCCATTCGCTTCATTTTTTCAACCTGATCTAAAGCTTTTGAGATATAACCCTCGTACTTAATTTCAGTTTCGATCAACTCGATAATCTTATCATCTAACTCTTCAGCAGCTGGTCCGATAAAGTTAACAACATCTTGATAAGATACTTCTGGTCTTCTCAAGAATTCTTTGGCTGTGACAGCATCTGTCAATGGTTTAAAGCCTAGCGCTGCAACCTTCTCGTTCGTTTCCTTTACAGGTTTTAACTTAATACTGTCAAGGCGCTTCATTTCATTTTCAAACTGATACTTCTTGGTTTCAAAACGTGCCCAACGTTCGTCATCAACTAGACCAACCTCGCGACCGATTTCTGTCAAGCGCATATCTGCATTATCATGACGAAGAATTAAACGATATTCAGCACGACTTGTTAACAAACGATAGGGCTCAACTGTCCCTTTGGTTACCAAGTCATCAATCATGACTCCAATATAACCATCACTCCGTTTCAAGATGAGCTCTGGTTTTCCTTGAATTTTTAGGGCAGCATTAATCCCTGCCACAATTCCTTGGCCAGCAGCTTCCTCATAGCCAGATGTTCCATTGGTTTGGCCTGCTGTAAAGAGACCTGAAATTTTCTTGGTTTCTAAAGTTGCCCGCAATTGATGTGGAAGAACCATATCATACTCAATCGCATAACCCGTTCGCATCATCTCAGCATTTTCCAATCCCTTAATAGAATGGACAAGATCTCGTTGCACATCCTCTGGTAAACTGGTTGACAAGCCTTGGACATAGACTTCTTCTGTATTGCGTCCTTCTGGTTCAAGGAAAAGCTGATGACGTTCCTTGTCAGCAAAGCGAACAATCTTATCTTCAATAGATGGACAATAACGAGGGCCAACACCCTTTACAACACCTGTAAACATAGGGGCCCGGTGTAAATTGCTGTTGATGATCTCGTGGCTTTGACTATTGGTATAGGTTAACCAACAAGGGATTTGATCCTTTAAATAATCCTCGTCACGCGAATTGTAAGAAAAGTGATTTGGATTCTCATCACCAGGTTGAATTTCCGTTTCTTCATAATTGATTGACGATGCCTTTACACGTGGTGGCGTACCCGTTTTGAACCGTCCAATTTCTAGTCCAAGATTTTTGAGGTTTTCAGCCAAATTAATAGAAGCAAGGCTATGGTTAGGTCCTGACGAATACTTAAGATCCCCAATAATAATTTCCCCTCTGAGAGCTGTTCCTGTCGTCACAATAACAGCCTTGGCCCCATATTCTTGGTGAGTCGCAGTTCGAACACCAATAACCTTCCCGTCTTCTACCAAAATTTCATCAATCATGGTTTGGCGAAGGGTCAAGTTTTCTTGGTTCTCAACTGTCTTACGCATTTCCTTAGAGTAGAGCTCTTTATCTGCTTGAGCACGAAGCGCACGAACAGCTGGTCCCTTTCCTGTATTCAACATCTTCATCTGAATATAGGATTTGTCAATATTCTTGGCCATCTCTCCACCGAGAGCATCTACCTCACGGACAACAATCCCTTTTGCAGAACCACCAATCGAAGGATTACATGGCAAAAACGCCAACATTTCGATATTGATGGTTGCAAGTAAAACTTTACAACCCATTCGGCTCGCAGCAAGGGAGGCTTCTACCCCAGCATGCCCCGCTCCGATTACAATAATATCGTATTCTTCTATAAAATTATAAGTCATTTTTTCTCCTATTCTTCAAGATGGATGTGTCGTAATTGTCCGTCCCAATCTGGTAAGGCAGTTTTCAAAAATGCCGGCTTCAGATTTACAGTATGTAGATCATCTAAAGCAAGCCATCTGCAAGGTAATGACTTCGCATCTTCTTGCATGGTTAACGGTGCATCTTCCAGCAAGTCCACCAAATAATGAAATTCAATGTTATGGTAGTGGATTCCAGCTTGTTCAAAGCGATTTTCAACAATGAAAGCTAACTGAACAGCTCTAGACGCGACACCCAGTTCTTCTTTTACTTCTCGAACTACGGCATCTTCAGTAGCTTCATCCACTTGAATGGCACCTCCAATTGTATAAAAACCGTCTTCATCTTCTACGACTAACAAGCGATTGTCTTTTACAATCAAAGCAGTCGCTCTCACACCAAAAACTGTCTGATTCAACTTGGTCCGAAAATCCCGTTTTTGCATTTTACATCCTTTCGAAACGACACAAAAATAGTCAAAACTCTGAGAAGCGCAGGACAAAAAAGCCTGCAACATCCATGAGCTTTGACCATCACTTCTATTGCTTTTATTATTGTAGCAAATTGAGAATATTTGTCAATTTAAATATACTGACAAACTTTACCATCTCGGTAAGCATTGTCAATTAGTCCACCACCGAGACACTCTTCACCATCATAAAAGACAACAGCCTGACCTGGCGTAATGGCCCGTTGAGGTTCTGCAAAAATAACCTCAGCCTTGTCACCCTTGACATGAACCGTCACCTTGGAATCTGGCTGGCGATAGCGGAACTTAGCTGTACACTCCAGTGTAAACTCTTCTGGCATCTCTCGTGTAAAGTGAACTTGACTAGCTTGTAAACTTGTTGACATCAGCGCTTCATGATAGAAACCTTGACCGACATACAAAATATTTTGACTCAGATCTTTACCAACGACAAACCAAGGGGCATTGTCTCCACCTTGTTGACCACCAATTCCAAGACCACCCCGTTGACCGATCGTGTAATACATTAAACCGGCATGTTCGCCCATATCCCGTCCATCTACGGTCATCATTCGACCTGGTTGGGCAGGGAGGTAGTTACTTAGAAACTCTTTGAAATTCTTTTCTCCGATAAAGCAGATTCCAGTGGAATCTTTCTTTTTAGCTGTTGCTAATCCTGCCTCTTCTGCTAAACGACGAACCTCAGGCTTTTCCAAATGTCCCAATGGGAACATGGTTTTTTGAAGTTGTTCTTGTGACAACTGGCTTAGGAAATAAGTTTGATCCTTTCCATTGTCAACGCCGCGTAGCATATGGACAATGCCATCCTCATCACGCGCCACGCGTGCATAATGTCCTGTGGCTACATAATCGGCACCAAGTGTCATGGCATAATCTAAGAAGGCCTTAAATTTGATTTCTTTATTACACATGACATCCGGATTTGGTGTGCGGCCTGCACGGTATTCTGCAAGGAAGTATTCAAAGACGCGATCCCAGTATTCTTTCTCAAAGTTGACAGAATAGTAAGGAACGCCAATTTGGTCTGCAACTGCTGCTACATCTTTGTAATCTTCCGTAGCTGTACAGACGCCATTTTCGTCTGTGTCGTCCCAGTTTTTCATGAAGATGCCAATGACATCGTAGCCCTGTTGTTTTAACAACAAAGCCGTTACAGATGAATCGACACCGCCACTCATACCAACAACAACACGTGTTTTCGAGTTATCACTCATAGGTTTCTCCCATCTTTTCGTTTCTCACGATTGAAGGTCGTGGTTTGCTTCAACGATTGAAGGTCGTTTTGAGCATTATCAATTGTAACACGCTTTATAGTAGAAAACAAGCATCATGCCATTCTACTTATTGACTATTGTATCTAGACGTTTACAAGTATGTAAATCAAAAAGAGTCCAATTGCTGAACTATTTCATCTACTTTAATACCAACCATTGGCCAGCCAGAAGTTTTTAGCTGCCGACCATGAACCATAGCGGTTGACAACATATTGATTGGCTACTTTTTCCTGATTTGCTTCGGATAAATCACCGTTTAAATAAGAAAGGGATAACTGATAACGACCATAATATTGGCCATTTTGCGCTGTGTAACTGCCACTTGATTCTTTCTGGGCAATCCATTCTTTAGCCGCTGCATCTTCGGAACTCAAGCCATCTGAAGCAGATACCGTAGTTGTTGCTTGTGTAGTGTTAGCTTTACTAGTCGCAGCTTGCTCTGTAGTATTAGTTGTTGCCTTCTCATCTTCAATCTCTAAAACCTGACCAACTGTAATGAGATTTACATTGCTAATCTTATTTTTCTTAGCAATCGCATCAACCGTTGTATTCTTCTCTTTAGCAATAGCTGATAAGGTATCACCTGACTTTACAGTATAAGAATCCGCATTTACTGCAATTGGAAAGAAAAGTCCTGCAAGTAATCCGATTCCAACCATCTGTTTCATCATCTGTTTTTTATTCATTGTTTTTACTCCTTAATTGGTATAACTCTATCCTACAAAAGAAATATTTCATATTAATTGAAATCGTGTGTCAATTATTGCAATCAGATGTTAGAAATACTAAAATTTCAGGATAATATAAATGCTTTAAGCACCCTTTAAGATTTCTACCATATTTAGGGAGAAATACAAGAAATCATCAGCCATATCTGATATAATGAAGTAAAGTGATCGCAAAGGAGCAAAGAATGAACTCTTTAAAATTCCAATCAGTTTTTGATATCATTGGACCTGTGATGATAGGCCCATCTAGTAGCCATACTGCAGGTGCTGTTCGAATTGGTAAAATTGTTTCTTCTATATTTGGAGAAGAGCCCAAAGAGGTTGAGTTCCAATTATTTAATTCCTTCGCAAAAACCTATCGTGGTCATGGAACAGATTTAGCCTTAGTCGCGGGCATCTTAGGAATGGACACAGATGATCCTAGAATCCCAGATAGTCTAAAAATTGCACATGAACGAGGCATTCGGATTGTTTGGTCTATTCAAAAAGAGAGCAATGCTCCTCACCCAAATACAACGACCATTACTGTAAAAAATGATCATAAAACGATTTCTGTCACTGGAATCTCAATTGGTGGTGGGAACATACAGGTTACTGAGTTAAATGGCTTTGCCATCTCGCTAAATATGAATACTCCAACCATTATCATTGTGCACCAAGACGTCCCTGGAATGATCGCTCATGTAACAGAAGCCCTTTCTCGCTATGATATTAACATTGCACAAATGAATGTGACGCGGGAAAAAGCTGGAGAAAAAGCCATTATGATTATTGAAGTTGATTCAAGAAGTTGTGAAGCAGCTATCGAAGATATTCGTAAAATTCCTCATCTTCATAATGTCAACTTTTTCAAATAAGGAGTTTGTATGTTTTATTCAATTGTAGACCTCGTAGAACAAGCAAGTACGCAATACGAAGGAAACGTCGCAGAGTTAATGATTGCTACTGAATTCGAGTTAACAGGTCGTGAACGCGAAGAAGTCCTACGATTAATGACCCGTAATTTAGAAGTGATGATTGATTCTGTAAGGTTAGGGTTAAATGAAAATCAGTCTCGTAGTGGATTAACAGGTGGAGACGCTGCAAAATTAGATCGCTATATCAAATCTGGTAAAACCTTATCTGACTTAACCGTCTTGACCGCTGCAAAAAACGCCATTGCTGTCAACGAACACAATGCCAAAATGGGGCTAGTCTGTGCAACACCTACAGCAGGATCTGCAGGATGTCTTCCTGCCGTACTTACTGCAGCAACTCAAAAATTAGGGTTAAACCGTCAGCAACAATTAGATTTTCTACTGACAGCTGGAGCATTCGGTTTAGTGATCGCTAACAATGCTTCTATTTCAGGTGCAGAAGGTGGCTGTCAAGCAGAAGTTGGTTCTGCTTCAGCTATGAGTGCTGCTGCACTGACATTAGCTGCTGGCGGAACTCCTTATCAAGCCAGTCAAGCCGTCTGTTTCGTTATCAAAAATATGCTTGGCCTCATCTGTGATCCAGTAGCGGGACTCGTTGAAGTCCCATGTGTCAAACGAAATGCAATGGGAGCCAGCTATGCTTTTGTTGCGGCTGATATGGCCTTAGCAGGGATTGAATCAAAAATTCCTGTCGATGAAGTCATTGATGCCATGTACCAAGTTGGCTCTAGTCTTCCAACTGCCTTTAGAGAAACAGCTGAAGGAGGATTGGCAGCGACTCCTACTGGACGCAACCTACAGAAAGAGATATTTGGAGAATAACATGCAAGCCTTATTTTTTGACTTAGATGGGACATTAGTAGACAGTTCTAAAGGAATTGCAGAAAGTTTTCAACACACATTTGACACCTTAAAGGTTTCCCAACCTGATCTTGAAACTATCCGAAGTTTTATGGGACCACCTTTAATTTCTAGTTTTGAGGCTACTCTTCCTGAAACCTTAGTAGATCAAGCAGTCACCATCTATCGCCAGTATTATCATGAAAAGGGCCAATACAAAACAACCCTCTTTCCTCAGATAGTAGATGCCTTAGAATCTCTAAAAAATAACGGTTTTGAGCTCTATGTAACTACTTCAAAATATGAACCCGTAGCTTTACAAATGTGTCAAGATCTAGGAATAGCTGACTACTTTAATGGAATTTATGGTTCAAGTCCTGTGTGCGTCCATAAAGCCGATGTTATTCAACACACCTTGTCAATCAATAACATTCCAAAAGAGGAAGCTCTGATTATTGGAGATACGAAATTTGACCTTATTGGAGGTCAAACAGTTGGAATTAAAACCATGGCAGTCACTTGGGGTTTTGGAAATCTTGAAGAATTACTCCTTTACTCACCGGATTATATTTGTCAATCTCCACTTGATATCCTCTCAACATTTAAAAAATAGGTTTACAAATTTGTAAACCTATTTTTTTTAATAACCCCAAGCTGATAAACCTTGTGAGCTATATGCATTGTATGCTGCCTGGATTTGATCATCAACTGTTGCAGTTGAACCCCAACCTGGCATTGTTTGGAATAAACCACTTGCACCAGAAGCATTTGCTGCATTCACTTGTCCATTCGATTCACGGGCAATGATTGCTTCCCAAGTAGAAGCGGGTACGCCAGTCATTTCAGCCATACGAGCAGCTGCATAAGAGCCTTGCTCACCAGCAGTATTCCCATTTGCTAAAACAATTCCACCACTTGTTGGTTGCGTAGAAGTGACTGTAGCATTCGCAGCATAAGTTGTTTGTTTTTGAGCAGTTTGTGCGGTTGCTTCAGTTACAGGAGTTGCACTTTCAGCAGGTTTTGCTTGCTCTTGTGGAGCAATTTTATCAAGCATTGATTTAGAACGCTCCCCCAACTCAATAATTTGACCTGCATAAATTAAATCTTCATTGGTCAAATTGTTAGATGCAATAATATTTTCTACTGAAGTGTTATTTTCAAGTGCAATTTTTGATAGAGTATCTCCAGACTTCACTTCGTAAGTTTCAGCATTCACTGTAGCAATACCAGAAATGAAAAGCGATGCTGCTGAAAGCAAGGAAGTGACTGTCCATTGGAACTTTTTACTGTTCATGAATTTTATTCTCCTTTCGAACATAATTCTATCATACACACAAAATGTTACAGTTTCTTGTAGAATGTATTACAAATATTACAAGAATATGTGAATTTAATGTAAAAAGCGCTTTGTGTAGCGCTTTTTCCTTATTTTTGAACCGGTAGGAGCTTTTCTATCCATTTTTTAGATAAAAAACGAATAACATTAAACACAGAATAACGAGCAATGCTAGGGTATCTTTCACTCCCCACTGAAGTATCCGATAGCGTGTTCGTCCCTCCCCACCTTTGTAACCTCTCGCTTCCATCGCAATTGCTAATGCATCTGCTCGTTTAAAACTAGAAGCAAATAGAGGAATGAGAATAGGAATAAAGGAACGGATCCTTTTTAATAGATTTCCTTCACCAAAATCAACACCACGCGCCCTTTGAGCATTCATAATTCGATTCGTATCATCTACTAAGGTTGGAACAAAGCGCAAACTCATAGATAGCATTAACCCAATCTCATGAGCCGGAACCTTAATAATTTTTAGTGGTGTGAGGATCTTTTCAACAGCATCTGCTAAACTTAATGGTGTCGTTGTCACGGTTAGAATCGTCGAATAAAAAATAATTAAGATAAATCTACAAAATATGATTGCAGCTTGTGCCAATCCTTGATCTGTTAATTTAAAAAACCACCATTGATATAACAATGTTCCTTGAGAGGTAGCAAATAATTGGAAAACAGTTGTAAACGCAATGATAAAAATCATTGATTTTAGGCCTTTGACATAAAAACCGATAGAAATCCTTGTTAGATACATTAAAACAAAGATAAAACAAAAGAGAAGAATATTGGTCTGCAGGTTATTAGCCCAAAAAAGAAGAAAAATGAACAAAAACATCGAGAGCAATTTTCCACGAGGATCCAGTTGATGGATGATAGAATTTCCAGGGATATACCTTCCTAAAATCATATTATTCATGAAGTAACATCTCCTTTAATTCCTCAATTTTGATTGGTAACCTCTCTAGATCCATTCCTCTTTGTTTCAATTGAAGAGCAAAATTCGTGACTTGTGGAACTCCTAATTGAAGTTTGTGTAAATAGTCTACCTGTTGAAACACTTCCCTTGGGGATCCGTTTAGGACAAGTTTTCCCGCTTCCAAAGCAAATACAGTATCAGCAAAGTTTGCTACATCATCCATCATATGAGTCACCAAAACAAGAGTCATCCCATTTTTATGCAACGTCTCAAACAGCGCCATCAATTCCTTTCTTCCAGCAGGATCTAGCCCTGCTGTCGGCTCGTCCAATACTAAAATCTCTGGTTCGATAGCTAAAATACCCGCGATTGCAACCCGTCTCATCTGTCCACCTGATAGTTCAAATGGACTTTTATCATAGATAGACTCTTCTAAACCAACGATCGCTAATTTTTCTTTGGCTATTTCCTCCGCTTTTTCCTTAGGTACCCCAAAATTTTGTGGTCCAAATGCTACATCAGCTAGAACGGTTTCCGCAAATAGCTGACTTTCTGGAAATTGAAAAACCAAACCGACTTTTTTTCTCAGGTACTTCATTTCTTTTGGCTCAGAATGATTATCTAAAACAAAATCTTCAAATTGAATCGTTCCTTTAGTCGGACGAAGTAAACCATTTAGTAACTGTAACAAAGTGGACTTTCCACTACCAGTATGCCCAATGATGGCAGTATAAGAGCCGTCCTGTATTTCCAAAGATATATCAGAAAGCGCTTGTCCTTCAAAGGGACTTCCCTCTTGATAAGTATAATAGACGTTCTTTAAAGAAATTCCCATAGTTGGTCTAATAACTCACTTTCTGTTAAATAATCCTGTTTTAGCGGAAAATGCGAGCTGAGAGATTCTTGGACTTGCTTACTAAACGGCTTATCTAGTCCAATCTCATGCAAATCATTTCTTGAGAACAATTCCCTCGGCGACATGGAAGACTCTAATTTTCCTTTTTGAAACACTAGGGTTCGGTCACTTAGGGCGATTTCAGTTAAATCATGAGTAATGGAGATAATCGTTAATTGAAACTTTTTCTGGAGTTCTCTCATTACTGCCATTAGATCCTCTCGGCCTTCTGGATCTAACATACTAGTTGCTTCATCAAGGATAATAATATTTGGTCGCAAGGCAATAATACCCGCTATGGCTACTCGTTGTTTTTGACCACCCGACAATCGAGAGGGTTCCCTATCTTTAAACTCTAGCATGCCAACTTGGTCAATAGCCTTCTCTACACGTTGAATCATTTCTTCCCGTGGAATTCCTTGGTTTTCCAAGCCAAAGGCGACATCATCTTCCACTGTTGCACCGACAAATTGATTGTCCGGATTTTGAAATACAATCCCAATTTTACTGCGGATTTCCCATATCGTTTCACGAGTCAACTGTTGCCCATCAATATAAATCTCACCAGACTCAGGTTCTAAGAGACCATCCATCAAGCGTACAACGGTAGATTTCCCACTACCATTGTGCCCAACAATTGAAAGCCACTCCCCTTGTTTCACGTGAAACGAAACAGTATCAATTTGATACTCTTCTACTGTTTTATCGTATCGAAACGATACATTTTTTAGATTTATAATATGTTTCATTTACTTAAATGTGTCTTTAAAGAGATAGCTACTTCCCTTAAAGTAGTCATAACCAGAATAAATTGTAAAAATCAGTGCGATATAAAGTAATACTTGTCCTGGAAGGGTTAAGTGACAAAGCAAAAAGATAATGGCAAACATTTGGCTAAAGGTCTTAATTTTACCTGGCATAGCTGCGGCAAGCACTGTACCGCCTGTCTCAACAAGCAGAAGACGCAAACCAGTAACAGCTAACTCACGACAAATAATAACAGCTGCAATCCAAGCAGGAACCATTTTTAATTCGATCATCATGATGAAGGCTGACATAACCAATAATTTATCTGCCATTGGATCGGCAAATTTCCCAAAATTACTAACCACATTCCATTTTCGTGCAAGGAAGCCATCTAAATAATCTGTAATACTTGCAATTGCAAAAATAACTGCTGCTACAATATGGCCAAGATAAGAATGGCTTAGACTTAAAATGGCAATAAAAATAGGAATCATCACAACTCGAATTAATGTCAACGCATTAGGAATATTTTCTTTTTTCATACTTCCTCCAAAAAATAAACTATCTTTACAGCTGTTTTACTCACGCTGTAAACTTATAAAAATATACGATATAAATCACAAATCCAAGAATAGCAAAGCTAACTAGTAGATAATACAAGATCGGTAACCAGCTTGTTTTCTGCCTTAATTTTCTTGAATGAAGCTCTTCATCATCTACTAAGATTTCCTCATCAAATAACAACTCTTTTCCTTCACGAAAAGCTGTCAATAAAATGGATTCATCTAATCCCAAAGCCCACGATAGCTTCTTTAAATAGATTTGGGCGTAAAAGGGACTCGGTAGTAAATCAAACTCATCGTTTTCCAACGCTTCTATATAAGGAGCTTCTATAGCTGTCTTTTTTGACACATCCTGTAAACTTAAATGTAAATTAACTCTTGACAATCTCAACACTTGACCAATCGTTCTCTTCTTCATATTTTCCCTTCTTGACACATTGTTTACTACTTCTGAAAAATCATATAGTCAACCATCTCAGACTGATCAATGAATTGATGTCCTAATTTGATGATATCTTGTAAACTAATACCCTGTAAAATCTTTGGAAGATCATAGGAAGTGCTACCATCTGAAAAATATTCAAACTGAGTCGCACTATACTCAAGCGAATTTAAACCCTGTAAAAAATCACCAAACATTTCGCTTTTAATCGTATCTAAATGTTCCTGATTCACATCTGGATCCTTATCAAATTGTTTGATGGCTGACCTAAATTGATGAGATAGAGAAACTGGTTCTTGGGTATCCATTGTCAAAATAACAAAATGAAAGACTTCCTCAACCTCTACTTCTAGTGTCAAGGAGTTGTCAATTTTACCAGCTTCATATAAACTTTGAAAACGTTGTGAAGTCCACCCAAACATCATCGAAAATAATAATTTCAGCATTAATTTATAACGAAATTTTTCCTCTTCCTTGATGACATCATTCCCTCGAATTCCAATTGCCAACTTAGGACTGGCAACGTCCATTCTACAGGATTGATTCAATTTTACTTCGTTTTTTTCTACAGGAAATCGTTCTACCTGGATTGAAGGCTGAAGGGGAAGTTGATCATATTCGTTTACAACTTGTAATACTGCATCAAGATCAAAGTTTCCAATCACTAATAGATGCATCTGAGTTGGATGATAGAATAAATCAAAGTTCTCACGGAGATTGTCTATTGTAATGTCAGAAATTGACTCTCTTGTTCCAGCAATATCATCTGCTAACGGTGTTCCAGGATATAGGTTTTCTAAGGCACCAAAAAATAATCGATAATCTGGACTATCTTGATACATTCCTATCTCTTGTTGAATAATCTCTCTTTCCTTAGCAACTGATTTTTCTGTAAAAGAAGCTTTTGAGACCATCTCCAATAACAACTTGATATTTTCAGAGACCCTTGAGGTTGTTGAGAAAAGATAGCTGGTTTTTGTAAAACTTGTAAAGGCATTACTTTCCGATCCTAATTGAACGAATTTTTTTAGAAAATCTTGACCTTTCTCATCTTCAAACACTTTATGTTCCAAAAAGTGAGCAATTCCTGCAGGATATTGTTTTTCTTCACCATTAACTAAAATTCGTGTATCCACCGAACCAAACTTGGTTGTAAGCATCCCATAGGTTTCATAATAATCTTCTTTTGGAATTAAATGAATGGTCAAGCCGTTTGACAAACGTGTAAAGTAAACCTGCTCACCTACGGCTTCATAATATTTTTCTTTAATTTTCAATCTTTACACTACTTTCCTTCCATAAAATAAACCGACTGCAAATTAATTGTTTTTGCCGTTTCGATAATTTCTTCTTTACTAACCTTATTGATAGCTTCTAACCATTCCTCTAAAGAAAGAACCTTTGTTCCTAGGATCGTTTTCAGGTATTCTCTTTCGATTAATGTGTTTTGTCGATCCTGGGCTAATAAAGTCGTATTCACCAACATGTCTTTTGTCAATTGAAGTTCAGATTCTGTAAACTTTCCTCGTTTTAAATCATTCAACTGCCTCATAATCATGGTCATTACCTTGGTGCGATGTTCTTTATCAATACCAGCAAAAATTCTCATAAAGCCTGTAAAAATATCGAAATGGCTAGAGATGGTATAAGCAAGACCTTCTTTTTCACGAACTATTTGAAAAAGTCTCGAGTGCGAGAAAGCTCCCAACATCCCATTTAACACAACTAAGGGAATATGAAGAGGATCTCCATACTGGGTAGAAAAATGGTAGCCTAATTCTAAAATAGATTGTTGATTTTGCTTTTGCTCTAATTTCTCGCGAACTACATTTGAAAAAGTTTGTTGATAGTTGATAGACAAGTTGTTATCACGTGGTTTGAATTCAAACTGGTTTACTCGATCCACAATAGCAACTTCATTAAAATCACCTACGAAAAAGAAGTCAATATTATCGAAATGAAGCATCTGATGAAACTGTGAGAGAGTGGTTTGAGCGGTCTCTTGTCTTACTAAATCAACTTTTCCCAATCTTGACATTCTGATAGTTTCATCTTCGAAAAATAGTTGATTCAATTGTCCATGCGCATAATAATAAGGCTCTTCAATCTCAGATTCCAAGTCTGAAATCGTATTTTTCTTTTCAACTTCAAAAGTCTCAAAATCAAAGTGATCATCTACTACTAAAGGTGAAAAGAAGACAGTTTCTAGAATATCCAAAATCTCATCTGTCAGTACATTTTTCTTACTCAAAAAATCATCGCGTACAAAGGAAATATTCAAATCGACATAGTGAACGGGCCCTCTTTTAGAAATTGAAGTAGACAATTCTACTCCGTACAGACTCGCTAATTTTTCACGGAATAATTGTGAGGTTGGATATTTTTGGTTTGCAGTTTCCATCATACAAGCTACTAAAACACGTGCAGCCACTGTATTTTCATTCAATAGCGCTGTAAACCGGACCTTAATTTTATTTGTTTTAAATTTTTTCGACTGAAGAAAGTGAAGATTCACACCCTTAACTAATTCCATTTTCATCCTCGTTCTAATCAATAGTAACTTTCATTATAACACGAAATCACGCTAAAATCCTAATTCAAACTGAGAAAAAAGGTTCTCACTTCACTCAAGATTCTCTACCCTAGAAAAACTAAAAATATGGTATAATAACACGCAAAGAGGTGAACTATGAATTACAAATTATTTGATGACTTTATTACATTACAAGCAATCTTAAAAGAACTCGGTATTATACAGAGTGGTGGTGCAATCAAAGCCTTTCTTCAAGAAAAAGAAGTCTTTGTTAATGGTGAATTAGAACAACGGAGAGGCCGTAAACTTCGTGTCAATGATAAAATTGACATCCCTGAACTGAACATTATTATCACCATTCTCCAACCTTCTCCAGCAGAAATAGAAGAGCATCTTAAAGAGAAGGAAGAAAAGGAACGTGTGGCTAAACTTGTCAAGCAACTCAATCAACAACAAAAAAAACAACCGACAAAGACTAACAAAAAAGAAAAAGCAATTCGCTTTCCTGGTATCTCGTAATGTGGTTAAAACAGTTATCCATTCAACATTTTCGTAATTACCAAGAACTTGAAGTTGAATTTCATCCTGGCTTGAATATTTTCTTAGGACAAAATGCTCAAGGAAAAACCAATATTCTCGAATCGATTTATTTTCTGGCCTTAACCAGAAGCCATCGAACACGAAATGATAAAGATCTCGTCTACTTCGAATCCACAGATTTTAAAGTTTCTGGTCTATTACAAAGAGAAACTGGACCGCTTCCATTAGAAATTTCCTTAACACCAAAAGGTCGGATGACTAAAGTCAACCATCTAAAACAAGCTAAATTATCAAACTATATTGGTCATATGAATGTCGTCCTTTTTGCACCGGAAGATTTACAGTTAATCAAAGGGGCTCCAGCAGGACGTCGAAAATTTATTGACATTGAATTGGGACAGATGAAACCTATTTATCTATCCGATTTATCTCAATACAACCATGTTCTGAAACAAAGAAATAGCTATCTAAAAAATTCCGAAAAAATTGATGAAACATTTTTGGACGTATTAGATTCACAACTCGCTAGTTTTGGAAGTCGCGTCATCCACCATCGACTGGATTTTATACAAAAATTACAAGCTAAATCCAAAGAAAAACACGCTCTACTTTCTAACAACAAGGAAGACCTGACAATTCAATATCAGTCATCTGTTTTTTCAGAAGAAGTAGATGATTTAGAAGAGCAATTTTTCCGTATGTTGAAAAAAAATCGCCAAAAGGACCTTTTTAGAAAAACAACAAGCATTGGACCCCACAGAGATGATTTGGCATTCTTTATTAATGAAATGAATGCAAATTTTGGTAGTCAAGGCCAGCATCGGAGTGTTGTTCTTTCTCTAAAATTAGCAGAAATCGAATTAATGGAAGAAATCACTAGAGAAAAGCCGATTTTACTACTTGACGATGTTATGAGTGAGCTTGACAATTATCGTCAACTTCAACTTCTTGAAACTATCTCCAATAGTATTCAGACATTTATTACAACGACAACTCTTGATCATTTAAAAGAGCTACCCGAAGAATTAAAAATCTTCACCATTCAATCTGGACATATCAAAACAACACCTTGACAATATTGTTAAGGTGTTGTTAATTATATTTACATTTTTGTAAACTTATTGTGCTGAGTAGTTAGGTGCCTCATTTGTGATTTGTACATCATGAGGGTGACTTTCTTTCAATCCTGCGCCACTCATTTCAACAAATTGAGCATGATCGTGTAAATCCTGAATAGTTGCTGCACCAACATATCCCATACCTGAACGGATACCACCGATCATTTGGAAGACCATATCTGCTACGGAACCTTTATAAGCAACACGTCCTTCAATTCCTTCAGGGACCAATTTATTGGCTTCATTGACAGATCCTTGGAAATAACGGTCACTCGAACCTTTCTTCATTGCTGCAATAGAACCCATACCTCGATAGGTTTTAAATTTACGACCTTGGAAGATTTCTGTTTCACCTGGTGCTTCATCTGTGCCTGCAAGCATTGATCCAAGCATAACTGCATTACCACCAGCTGCAAGAGCTTTGACGATATCTCCTGAATACTTAATACCACCATCAGCAATGATAGTTTTACCATATTCACGAGCTACAGCAGCTGCATCATAAATTGCAGTCACTTGAGGAACACCAACCCCTGCTACAACACGAGTTGTACAGATAGAACCTGGTCCAATTCCGACTTTAACAACGTCTACCCCTGCATCAAATAACGCACGAGCGCCTTCAGCTGTTGCAATATTTCCAGCGATCAAGGTACGATTTGGGAAATGAGCACGAATTTCTGCAATTTTACGAAGAACCCCAGCAGAATGTCCATGAGCAGTATCGATAACAATTGCGTCTGCACCTGCTTCAAAAAGGGCTTCTGCACGTTCAAAGGTATCCGAAGTAACCCCTACAGCACCAGCTACAAGCAAACGACCAAATTCATCCTTAGCTGCATTTGGGAACTCAATAACTTTTTCAATATCTTTGATCGTAATCAAACCAGAAAGACGACCATTTTCATCTACTAATGGTAATTTTTCAATGCGGTGTTCTTGTAGAATACGCTCAGCTGTTTCCAAATCAGTACCAACTGGTGCAGTCACCAAATTTTCACTTGTCATGTGATTTGAAATAGGTTGATTGTAATCAGAAATAAAACGCAAGTCGCGATTCGTAAGAATACCAACTAATTTACGATTTTCAAGTGTTTCAACGACTGGAACACCACTGATTCGGTATCGTCCCATAAGCTCATTTGCTTCTGAAATTGTATGAGACGGGGTCAAATAGAAAGGATCAATAATAACACCATTTTCAGAACGTTTTACCTTCCGTACTTCATCTGCCTGTTGCTCAATTGACATATTTTTATGGATCACACCAAGTCCACCAGCACGTGCCATTGCAATTGCCATTTGACTTTCTGTCACTGTATCCATAGCGGCAGTAATGATTGGGATGTTCAAGCGTAAATTACTTGCTAATTGTGTACTTAAATCTGCATCATTAGGCAATACGTGACTTTCTGCTGGAATCAAAAGCACGTCATCGAATGTGAAACCTTTTTTTAAAAACTTTGTGTCCCAATTAGACATTAGCTGGATCCTCTTTTCTTTTTTTGAGCAAGGCTCGAATTTTTATTGTTAATATCATACCATTCTATCGCAATTTGTCAATCATTTATTGGCAAATTACAAAGGAACCGGCTAGAATATAACTCTATTACATTTTAGAGTAACTATTTTTTGAAATACGTAATACCCATGGCAGATTTTACTTCATCTAACGTTTGAGCGGCAACACTTCGAGCATGCTCACTTCCTTTTTCAAGAATAGAGTATACTTCCCCCATATCCTTTGCAAACTCAAGGCGTCTCTCGCGAATCGGTCTTAGTTCACGATCTAAAATTTCTAAAAGATACCGTTTAGTTTTTACATCACCAAGCCCACCACGTTGATAGTGTTCTTTCATTTCTGCAATTTCATCTGCATCTTCTGGTCGACCAAATACATCCAAGTAATGAAACACCATATTACCTTCGATTTTTCCTGGATCTTCTACTTTAATATGATCAGGATCGGTATACATACTCATCACTTTTTTCTTTAAAGTATCTGCATCATCAGCTAGGTAAATTCCATTATTCAACGATTTAGACATTTTAGCATTTCCATCTAAACCAGGTAAGCGTCCTGCTGCTTCATTTTCGGGATAAATTCCTTCAGGTTCCACCAAAGTATCTGTATTGTATGCACGGTTAAAGGAACGAACAATCTCCCGGGTTTGTTCAATCATCGGCTTTTGGTCATTTCCTACTGGAACAAAATTTGCTTTAAATGCTGTAATATCAGCTGCTTGTGAAATAGGGTATACCAAAAATCCTGTTGGAATACTCTCACCAAAACCTTTTTGAGAAATCTCAGTTTTTACAGTTGGGTTTCTTTCAAGTCGTGCCAAAGATACCAGATTCATATAATACATGGTTAATTCTGCTAATTCAGGAATCTGACTTTGAATGAAAATCGTAACCTTTTCAGGATCCAATCCTGCAGCAAGATAATCTAAAGCAACATTTCCAATAGATTCTACAATCGTTTTTGGATCTTTTGCATGGTCTGTCAAAGCTTGCTGGTCTGCTAGGAAAACAAACATATTATACTCGTCTTTATTTTGTAGCAAGACGCGATTTTTTAAAGAACCTACATAGTGGCCAATATGAAGTTTTCCTGTTGGTCTATCTCCTGTCAAAATGATGGGTTTTGTCATACTCTTCTCCTTAATCGTTATCCCTATCATTATAGCACTTTCTAGTTGAAAATGTTAGTCTTCCCTCTATGTTTGTGACGAAATAACACTTTACTATCTTGTCAACTAAATTTACAAAATTGTAAAAATAAATTGACACTAAAAAAGTTGAATTTTCCCCTATTTTCTAGTAAAATGAAGACATTATAGAAAGAGGAGAATATCATTGCTTACAGTATCAGACGTCTCACTACGTTTTAGTGATCGAAAATTGTTTGACGATGTCAATATCAACTTTACAGAAGGAAATACATACGGTCTTATCGGTGCCAACGGTGCTGGAAAATCAACCTTTTTAAAAATTTTAGCTGGAGATATTGAACCAACAACTGGTCATATTTCTCTCGGTCCTGATGAACGTTTGTCCGTTTTGCGTCAAAATCACTTTGACTATGAAGACGAACGGGTCATCGATGTTGTCATTATGGGAAATGAAAAGCTCTACAACATTATGAAAGAGAAAGATGCTATCTACATGAAAGAAGATTTTTCTGATGAAGACGGCGTCCGTGCAGCTGAACTTGAAGGTGAATTCGCAGAACTTGGTGGATGGGAAGCAGAAAGTGAAGCATCTCAATTGCTTCAAAATCTAAATATTTCAGAAGACCTTCATTATCAAACGATGAGCGAGTTAGCTAACGGGGATAAAGTGAAAGTTCTCCTAGCTAAAGCCCTCTTTGGTAAACCAGATGTCCTTCTTTTAGACGAACCAACCAACGGTCTCGATATTCAATCCATTACCTGGTTAGAAGATTTTCTGATTGATTTTGAAAATACGGTTATCGTTGTATCCCATGACCGCCACTTTTTGAATAAAGTCTGCACCCATATGGCAGATCTTGACTTTGGAAAAATTAAACTTTACGTCGGAAACTATGATTTCTGGAAAGAATCTTCTGAACTTGCAGCAAAATTACAAGCAGATAGAAACGCAAAAGCTGAAGAAAAAATTAAACAATTGCAAGAGTTTGTCGCACGATTCTCGGCCAACGCTTCAAAATCAAAACAAGCAACATCGCGTAAAAAAATGCTTGACAAGATCGAACTAGAAGAGATTGTACCATCTAGTCGAAAATACCCATTTATTAACTTTAAAGCGGAACGAGAAATCGGGAATGATCTCTTGACAGTTGAAAATCTCTCTGTCAAGATCGATGGAGAAACCATTCTTGACAATATCAGCTTTATCTTACGTCCTGGTGATAAGACTGCTCTAATCGGACAAAACGATATTCAAACAACTGCATTAATCCGTGCATTGATGGATGATATTGAATACGAGGGAACTGTCAAGTGGGGAGTCACTACTAGTCGATCTTATCTACCGAAAGATAATAGTCGAGAATTTGCGGGTGGAGAAAGTATTCTCGATTGGCTTCGTCAATTTGCAAGTAAAGAAGAAGATGACAACACCTTCCTTCGTGGTTTCCTAGGACGTATGCTCTTTTCTGGTGACGAAGTTAACAAGTCTGTCAACGTCTTGTCAGGAGGAGAAAAGGTCCGTGTCATGTTGTCAAAACTGATGCTCCTTAAATCAAACGTTCTTGTTTTAGATGATCCGACCAATCACTTAGATTTGGAGTCTATCTCAAGTTTGAATGATGGATTAAAGAATTTTAAAGAATCCATTATCTTTGCCAGCCACGACCATGAATTCATTCAGACACTTGCCAATCACATTATCGTTCTCTCAAAAAATGGTGTGATTGACCGCATTGATGAAACCTATGATGAGTTTCTTGAAAATGAAGAAGTTCAAGCAAAAGTGAAAGAACTTTGGAGTCAATAATAAAAATAAAGAGTCCTGAAATAATAATTTCAGGCTCTTTCAGTAGAAATATATGAATAAAACAAAGCTAAAAACATCCCTTTTTATAGTATCTTCTTTCCTGATTCCAGCTATCATGATGTTCTTTATTTACCTTTCACAAGGAATCTACTGGAACAGTGATACATCCCCATTATTAGGAGATGGGTATCATCAATATGTCATTTTCGATACCACACTTCGAAATATTTTACATGGAACAGATAGCCTATTTTACAGTTTTCAAAGTGGATTAGGCATTAATTTCTATGCACTCAGTAGCTATTATCTAGGAAGTTTCTTTTCTCCTCTTGTCTACTTCTTTGATGCGCAATCCATGCCAGATGCTGTTTATCTCGTTACACTTCTGAAATTTGGAGCAATTGGGTTAAGCACCTATGTTAGTCTACATGGAATGTTTTCTAAAGTCCCTAGATTCCTGGTTCTTAGCCTTTCAACATCATTTGCTCTGATGAGCTTTGCCATCAGTCAGCTTGAAATAAAAACCTGGTTAGATGTTTTTATCCTAGCACCATTGATTCTTTATGGATTCAAAAAACTAATTTATAACGAAGGAGAAATTCTCTACTTTGTTAGTTTGACTATTTTGTTTATCCAAAATTATTATTTTGGATTCATGATGTCTATTTTTCTTATTTTATGGTACTTGACACAATTGTCATGGCATGTCAAAAAAATTGGGAAACGCTTCCTTCGCTTTGTGATTGTATCTCTTTTATCGGTTATAACAAGTCTAGTAATGTTATATCCTACCTTCTTAGATTTACGCACTCATGGAGAAAATTTTTCAAAGGTTGACACTATCTTTACAGAAAAAAGCTGGTATCTCGACGTCTTTGCTAAAAATTTTATTGGTAGCTTTGACACTACCAAATATGGATCAATCCCAATGATCTATGTAGGCCTATTCCCGCTTTTACTAGCGATCACCTTTTTCTTTATAAAGTCGATCAAGTTTCACGTGAAACTTTCTTACTTTATACTCTTGACCTTCCTTATTTTGAGTTTTCGTTTTCAATTATTAGATCTTCTTTGGCAAGGTATGCACGCGCCAAATATGTTTCTTCATCGATACTCCTGGATTTTTTCTTTAACGATTATTCTGATGGCTGGAGAAGTTCTAAATCGAATCGAGGAGATCACCTGGATTCGGTTTACTCTCGCTAATTTTGTCCTCTTCCTGGGATTTGGAGCAACTGTCCTTTACAGCAATCACTATAAGTTTTTGGATGCTGTCAATTTTATTGTTACTTTTGAATTTTTAGTCGCCTTCTATTTAGTCTGTTTGGGATTCATTCTTAAAAAAATACCACCAAGGCTTTTCTATCTTTCGATTCTTTTTTTCTCCATCTTTGAATTATCTGTAAATAGCTATTATCAAATGGAAGGAATTGCAAACGAATGGGTATTTGCTTCTCGGTCATCCTACGAACGCGACTTAAAATCTATTCAAACCTTGGTAAGTGGAAACACAGACTCAAACTATCGGACTGAGATTCTACATCCCCAAACTGGTAATGATAGTATGAAGTATGGTTATAATGGTATCTCTCAATTTTCATCTGTACGAAATACGGACGCTAGCTCAACATTAGATAAACTTGGATTTAAATCTGAAGGAACCAACCTCAACCTTCGATACCAAAACAATTCCATTTTAATGGATAGTCTATTTGGTGTTCGCTATAATTTAAGCCAACAAGCTGTTCAAAAATTTGGATTTAAAGAGATCGCAACCAAAAATGGAATCTCACTTTCAGAAAATGAACATGCCTTGCCAATCGCATTCTTGACAGCTAAGCCTTATCAACATACTTCCTTTACAAATTTAACGCTTGATAACCAAGCACGATTCATTCACCAAATCACAGATGAAAAATATAAATTTTATAAGAAATTAAATATTCTCTCACATACTTCACAAAACACTACATCTTCGTTACAAACTGCAAAAATTGAAGAAGATAGCCATCTATCCTACGCAAGTATTCAATATGAAGTAACGGTTCCTGCCCATAGTCAACTATATGTCAATGTTCCCAATTTACAATTTTCAAATGAGGATCGGAAAGATATTGAAATCAGCTACAATGGACAGACACAACGCTATACGATTGATAACGCCTTTCCATTCTTTTCGATTGGCCATTTTGACACAGAGGAAACGATTACTATTCGTATGAGTTTCCCAGAAAATTCGACGGTCTCCTTTGATATACCAGAATTTTTTGCTCTAAATCTCGACCAATATACACAAGCTATCACCGCCATTCGTCAGCAAGAAGTTGCTATTCACAAAAAGAAGAATAAAGTGGTAGCAGCCTATAACGCAAATAGAGATACTACCCTTATTTTTACACTGCCATACGATAAAGGCTGGTCAGCTAAACAAAATGGAAAACCTGTCCAAATTCATCGTATCCAGAAAGGATTGATGGGAGTTCGTGTTCCGAAAGGATCAGGAACAGTTACTTTAACATTTGTTCCTCAAGGCTTCATAGAGGGACTCATTGCCTTTTTCCTTGGAATCATTCTCTTTTTCCTCTACGAATGGAGACAAATAAAAAAACGAAAAAAGCTGAGAAGTATCAACATGATTCAGTGATAAACACAAAGCTAGGATAGCAATTATCCTAGCTTTTTCAAAATAAAAAACACCCAAACGGGTGTTATACTAGCTCCGCCAGTAGGACTCGAACCTACGACATCATGATTAACAGTCATGCGCTACTACCAACTGAGCTATGGCGGAATGAGATATAGTCCGTACGGGATTCGAACCCGTGTTACCGCCGTGAAAAGGCGGTGTCTTAACCCCTTGACCAACGGACCATATATTCATTAACAGAACATATCCCATTATATCAGAATTTAACTAATTGTCAAGCACTAAATTCTAAATTTTGTTCTTCAATTAATTTTTTGACACGTTTGATATTACTTCTTGAAATCGGACAAGAATAACCTTCTTTCAATAGCAGGTGTTTCTTTTTCTTATCCATACCAATGATCATACTTCTATTCACAATATAAGATTGATGGGGGCTGAAATATCTATCTTCCACATCTTTCTCCAAAACATCTGATAAACTTCCGGCAATTTCTTTTTGAAAATTTTTCCCAACCAAGTTTAATTTATAAGCTGAACCAACAGTCTCAATATAAAGAATATCCTTAAATGGAATTTTAATTTTTTTATCTTTAAAGTCATATTCAAAATAATCTGTTAAATCATCATTCCCAATTTGAATGCTTGTCAGGTACTCAATACATTCCTTTAATTTTGATCGAAATAAATCTTCATTCAAATTTTTATCAATAAAATCCAAAGCAGATACTTTATAACGATAGGTAATAGAAGCAAATTCTGATTTTGTAGTTATGAAAACAATAATTGCATAAGGATTTGCTTCTCGTATTTTTTGAGCAATTTCTAACCCACAATACTCATTGTCTTGGATATGAATATCTAAAAAATATAATTGGTGGATATCCGAATGATGGATATAATTTTCAAATTCCGTAATTTTACCAGTAGAAATCACTTCAAGTTTTATTTCCAATTCCTTAGCAATTTCTTCGATATGTTTCTCTACCCGTATCTGTTGAGATAGTTCATCTTCTAATAAAAAAATCTTCATTCTTGTTCATATCCTCCAATCTTCAAAACTTGTAAAAAACGATTTTCCTGCAATTCTGTCTCTAAAAACATTGTTCCATAATTTGCTAAGATTTTTCTCACATTATTTAATCCTAGGCCTCTATTTTCTCCTTTTGTCGAATAGCCTTCTTCATATATTTTTCTAACATCAAAAGTGATTTGATTAGTTGTATTATGAATCACTAAGTAAACAATCTTTGAAATAGAGAAAATAGCAATATGAACTTTCTTTTCTTCTGCTTCTTTTGAAGCTTCCAAAGCGTTTGTTACCAGAATTCCAACAATTCTCACGATATCTAATAAATCGACTGGTAGCTGCTCAATTGGCTCACTCGTTTCAAAAGTCATTTCAACCCCAGCATCTCTTGCGTCCAACCAACCTCGAATCAAAATACTTCGTAAAGCAGAATCTCTGATATTGACCAAGTTGAATCCTGATAATTCTTCTGTGTTTATCTTTTTATAACCTTTTTCCAATACTTCTCTATGAATTCTCTGTATTTCTGGAATATTTTCTTCCTCAATGGCTAAGGACATAGAAATAACTAAATTTCCCAAATCATGACGAAATCCCCTGACAATAGAATAGAGACTTTGAATTTCAGCCATATAGCGACTCATTTGTTGCTCAGAAAATTCTTTATACTCCAGTTCTAAATTTTTACGGTACTGATCCCGCTCGATTTTCATATGGAATAAGCTGACTACAAAAGAGAAAAAACAAATCGTTGCCAACATACTCCCAAAATTTTTAAATTGCGCTTGTTCACTAATCCATAAAGCAAAATTGATCACTACAAATATGGCAAAATAAACATAAATTAATCTCTTTAAATACTTTTCAAATTCCTCTTCATAAAAAGGAGTAAAATCAAATTCAAATAAGTCAATTAAATTCAAAATGATTACTAAAGAAACTAAACGAATAAACATATTGTAGACTATCGAGTACGCTGCTACAAAAGCATCTCCCAAAACTGAAGAGACAATAATCGTCAAAAAGGTTGCTGTTCCTTCAACCGCTAAATAAGTAAAAAAAGAATAAAAAATAGAACACAAGCGATTCGTTCGATTAGCATAATGATAATAAGGATACAAATAAGCTGGCCACAAGAGCATATTTAAATCGGAGAGTTGAATATTTGAAAATAGAGTCACATCTAAAAATACTAGAAGACTTTCAAAAAGAAGAACAAAGGTACCTAAAAGAAAGATAAATGAAAATTGATGTTCCTGATAGATTTTTTCGTCCACTAATGCAAACGTCAGAACAATGATCCCTCCTAAAAGAAAAGACAAAACTAATGACTGAATCACTCAAACTCTCCCACTCTCTATTTTCTATTTTATTATACTTTAGTATTAAAGTATAATAAAATAAAATTTTATATACAAAAAATTATAATATAAAATAGCCTAAAATTAAAGGGAATAGATAAAATTGTAATCTTTTTAATGTTTTTGTTACAGGATTGAAAACTATTTTACATAATTCATATAATCTATATTTTGCACTATATCGAGATGATTGATTATTTTTTAGCATGATTCCAATAAATTTATTTCATTGATAGCAAAGAAGTACAAAAAATTAGTATTAATGAAAAAATATACATTTTATACAAAAAAAGATGTAGTCAAAAACTACATCTTTCATCTGATCCCAGCAGGATTCGAACCTGCGACCGTTCGCTTAGAAGGCGAATGCTCTATCCAGCTGAGCTATGGGACCAAGCATACTTCATTTTAGCAGAAAAAGAAGGGAGCGTCAAGGTTATTTATGGTAGGGACTCCCCTGTTTGATCATAAATGCTCGATAAATTTGTTCAACCAATACTAATTTCATTAACTGATGCGGAAGAGTAAGCTGTCCAAAACTCATTAAGAGATTGCCTCTTTGTTTCACTTCTATAGACAAACCAAGACTGCCACCGATGACAAACGTGAGATTTGAATACCCTGATGTCATGATCTGGTCGATTGTTTGACTAAATTTTTCTGAGGGAAATTGTTTTCCTTCGATGGCCAAGACGATTACATATTCCTTATCTGAAATTTTCGAAAGAATCCGTTCTCCCTCTTTTTCAAGGATTTGTTGATTTTCAAGTTGACTAGCACGATCAGGCGTTTTTTCATCAACTAATTCAATCTGTTCTACTTTTGCAAACCGACCAAGTCTTTTTATATATTCTGCAATGCCGTCTTTTAGATATTTTTCTTTTAATTTTCCAACAGTTATCAATTTGATTTTCATCATTCTATTGTAGCATATTTCTTCAATTCCACAAATAATCCACAGAAATAGAAAGGGAAAGCCTTCTCTAAAGACTATTTTAAGGCCAATGATCAACTGTTTTCTACAAGTTATCCACATTTTGTGGATAACTTTATTTATTTAAGTTATAATTAAGAAAGTTTTTCTATACTCTAGACAATTTGATATTCTTAGGAGGAAAATATGAAATCTTCATTCAATTTACTAAAAAAAGTTGGGAATATAGCCCTTGTTTTTATTGTAGGTCTTCTAGGTGGGATTCTTGGAACCTTTTTAACCTTACAAACATCTCGTTCTTCTACTTCAAATACTGAAAGTAAGCAAGTCCACTCAACCACTGTTAAAACAGCTTACAAAAATACAACCTCAACCAGTGAAGCTGTCGATAAAGTGAAAAATGCTGTGGTTTCTGTGATCACTTATTCTGATTCTTCAAATCAAGGTTTGTTTGAAAAAGAAGACAATTCTGACTCACAAATTTCTAGTGAAGGTTCTGGAGTCATTTATAAAAAAGAAGGAAAATATGCCTACCTTGTTACCAATACCCATGTGATCAATGGAGCTAAAAAAGTAGATATTCTTTTAGCAGATGGGAATAAAGTCCCTGGAGAAGTAGTTGGTTCAGATGTCTATTCTGATATTGCTGTGGTGCGTATTAGTGCAGACAAGGCAAAGGCAGTAGCTGAATTCGGAGATTCCGACCAATTAACAGTAGGTGAGACTGCGATTGCAATCGGTAGCCCTCTTGGAACAGATTATGCCAATTCTGTTACCCAAGGGATTATTTCTAGCCAAGGTCGCAATGTAAAATTGAAAGCTGATAATGGTCAAAATATCTCTACACGGGCTTTACAAACAGATGCAGCCATCAACCCAGGAAACTCTGGAGGTCCGTTAATCAATATTCAAGGACAGGTCATTGGGATTACCTCAAGTAAAATTTCAAATAACGGGCAAACTTCAGTAGAAGGAATTGGATTTGCAATCCCTGCGAATGATGTTGTCAATATTATCAAGCAACTAGAAGAAAAAGGGAAAGTGGTTCGACCAGCTCTCGGAATCCAAATGTTGGATCTCTCCAATCTTTCAACTTCTGATTTAAGCCAATTAAAACTTCCTGAAAAAATTTCTGGAGGAGTACTGGTTCGTTCAACCCTTGAAAACATGCCTGCTTCAGATAAATTACAACGCTACGATGTGATCACAAAAATTGATGATACAACTATAGAGTCAACTGCAGATTTACAATCTGCCCTCTATTCTCACCAAATCAATGATACGATCAAGGTCACTTTCTATCGTGATGGAAAACAACAAACAACTTCTATCAAGTTGACAAAATCAACTGATGATCTAAGTGAGTAAACCCTATCTTCTTGACATACTTGTAAACACACCTTTACGAAATTGTAAAGGTGTGTTATTCTATTCATAAGATGGAAAAATTAGAACATATAGCGGTAAAGGAGATTCGAACCAATCCTTTCCAACCAAGAAAAGTATTTGACCAAGAAAAATTAGAAGAATTAGCTCATTCAATCAAGGAAAATGGCTTGATTCAACCTATTATTGTCAGAAAATCTCCGATTATTGGTTTTGAATTACTTGCAGGTGAAAGACGTTTTAGAGCTTCGAAGATTGCTGGATTAGAAGTGGTTCCTGCGATTATTAAAGAGTTAACGGATCAAGAAATGATGCGACAAGCCATTATCGAGAATCTTCAACGAGAAGATCTCAATCCAATTGAAGAAGCTATCTCCTACCAGAAGTTAGTTGATCACGGCTATAAGCACGACCAAATCGCTCAATTTATGGGGAAATCCAGACCCTATATTAGCAATATGCTACGCTTGTTACAGCTATCTCCCTCTGTTCAAGAAGCTGTGATTCAACATGATATTTCTTCGGCTCACGCGCGTGTTCTCGTTCCTCTTGATGAAGAAGAGCAAGGTTTTTGGTTGAAGAAAATCAAAGAGGACCATTTAAATGTTCGGACATTAGAGAACAAAATCAGTTCGAAAAGAAAGCAAAAAAAGAAGAAATCTAAGGAAACTTTCCTACTAGAAGAGGAAAAAAGACTGAAAAAAATATTAGGGACAGAAGTTAAGATACATTCCTCTTCGCAACATAAAGGAACTATCCAAATTTCTTTTTCAAGTCTTGATGAATACCAACGAATTATCAACAGCCTAAAATAAGGCTGTTATTTTTATTTTTCTATTGACAAGCTTTTCCACCACAAAAACCTTTAACAAATGCTAGCAAAATCAGGATATTTTCTAGTTATCCCCACTTTGTGGATAACTGTTAGAAACACTGTGAATTAGTTTCCACAGATTGTGGAAAAGTTTACTTTTATAATTTACTTTCTTGAAATTTAGCCTGTGGAAAACTATTTTCGTTTGTGGTAGAATAGGATTAAGTATGATTTGATACAATTCAAGAAAAGGAGGGAAGTCTGATAGTGACACAAGAAGAACAATTTTG
Source organism: Streptococcus sp. F0442 (assembly GCF_000314795.2). GTDB lineage: Bacteria > Bacillota > Bacilli > Lactobacillales > Streptococcaceae > Streptococcus. Next base: position 1,317,253 of record NZ_KB373314.1, read on the forward strand.
GTCTCGTTTTTTAGAATTAGCCCAATTACAACTAAAAGATAGTGCATATGATTTTTTTGTCGCAGATTCAAAATTAGTCAAAATCGAGGGAGAAACAGCTACCATTTATCTCGATGGAAATTATAAAGAATTATTTTGGGAAACAAATCTGAAAAATGCTTTGATCACCGCCAGTTTTGAAATCTACAATACGGATTTGAAATTCCAATTTATTTTTGAAGATATCGAAGAACTTCCGAATAGTCATAGCAGTGAAATCAGGAGACTTTCTCCATCTAATATAGCGAATGAACCGCTACCTAAAATTGATACAGGTCTGAAATCAAAGTACACCTTTGATAATTTTGTGCAAGGAGATGGAAATATTTGGGCGAAAGCAGCAGCGCTTGCAGTTTCTGAAAATCTTGCAACAACATACAACCCTCTTTTTATCTATGGTGGACCAGGGCTTGGAAAAACTCATTTATTGAATGCAATTGGAAATCAAATTCTAGAAAATATTCCCAATGCTCGAGTGAAATATGTTCCAGCAGAAACCTTTATTAATGAGTTTTTAGAACACCTTCGATTAGGAGAGATGAAGACGTTTAAAAATACCTATCGAAGTCTTGATCTTTTATTGATCGATGATATTCAATCTCTTGGTGGGAAAAAAGTCACCACTCAAGAGGAGTTCTTTAATACCTTTAATGCCCTCCATAGCGATAACAAACAAATCGTCCTAACTAGCGATCGAAGTCCAGATCATTTGGATAGTCTTGAAGAGCGATTAGTTACTCGTTTCAAGTGGGGATTGACGCAAAATATTACACCACCTGATTTTGAAACTCGGATCGCCATCTTACGGAATAAAATTGAAGATCTAGACTATATTTTTCCTAACGATACGCTGGAATATCTAGCTGGCCAGTTTGATTCCAACGTCCGAGACTTAGAGGGTGCCTTAAATGATATTTCTTTGATGGCAAAGGTTAAAAAACTCAAAGAAATTACGATCGATGTAGCTGCTGAAGCTATTCGAGCTCGTAAAAACGATAGCAACCAAATGCTTGTCGTCCCAATTGAAAAAATTCAGGAGGCTGTAGGCGCTTTCTATGGAGTCAGTGTAAAAGAAATTAAAGGTTCACGAAGAGTTCAGAATATCGTCTTAGCACGACAAGTTGCCATGTACCTTTCAAGGGAAATGACAGACAACTCCCTTCCTCGAATTGGAAAAGAATTTGGTGGGAAAGACCATACGACCGTGATTCATGCTTATGAAAAAATAAAAAGTATGGTCGATACAGATGATAATCTTCGACTGGAAATTCAAAGTATCAAGAAAAAATTAAATTAATCTGTGGATAACTTTCTCTAAACTTCTAGGGGTTATGCACAAATTTTAAACAAGTAACTTTTCAAGTCGTAGACAGGATTCTGAGAGTTTTCCACAACTTCCACACACTCTACTATTACTATTAACTTACTAATTATAAAATAAATAAAAGGAATGACCATGATAAATTTCTCTATTAACAAAACTTTATTTTTACAAGCACTAAATACTACCAAAAGAGCCATCAGTTCAAAAAATGCTATCCCAATCCTTTCAACAATCAAAATAGATGTCACTCCAGAAGGAATTGCCCTGTCTGGATCCAATGGCCAAATTTCGATTGAAAACTTTATTTCTATCAAAGATGAAAATGCTGGTTTGTTGGTGACTTCTCCAGGTTCCATTTTATTAGAAGCAACTTTCTTTATTAATGTGATTTCAAGTTTACCAGATGTTACTTTAGATTTTAAAGAGATTGAACAAAAACAAGTTCTCTTAACAAGTGGTAAATCAGAAATTACACTTAAAGGAAAAGATGCAGATCAATATCCACGTATCCAAGAAATTACTGCAAGTAATCCATTAGTTTTGGAAACAAAATTATTAAAACAATTGATTAATGAAACGGCATTTGCAGCAAGTGTACAGGAGAGTCGTCCAATTTTGACAGGCGTTCACTTTGTTTTATCAGATCATACAGAGCTAAAAACAGTAGCAACAGACTCTCACCGTATGAGTCAAAAAGTGATTACACTGGAGAAAAATGGAGACAACTTTGATGTCGTCATCCCAAGTCGTTCTCTTCGTGAATTCACCTCTGTCTTTTCTGATGATATTGAAACAGTTGAAGTTTTCTTTGCCAATAATCAAATCCTCTTTAGAAGTGAACACATTAGTTTCTATACCCGTTTGCTAGAAGGAAATTACCCTGATACAGATCGTCTGATTCCAACAGAATTCAATACAGAGGCAACCTTTAATGTTGCTAACCTTCGATTTGCCATGGAGCGTGCACGTCTTCTTTCAAATGCAACTCAAAATGGAACGGTCAAATTAGAATTCAAAAATGGAGTGGTTTCTGCCCACGTTCATTCACCAGAAGTTGGACGAGTAAATGAAGAGATCGATACTAGCACTGTTTCAGGAGAGGATTTGTCCATCAGTTTTAATCCAACTTATTTGATTGAAGCGCTCAAAGCTATTGACAGTGAACAAGTTGTTATTCGTTTTATTTCTTCTGTTAGACCGTTTACATTGGTTCCAGAAGGAAATGAACAAGGGTTCATTCAATTGATTACGCCAGTTCGCACAAATTAATAAAGGTGAATCATCATGTATACGTTAGGTGATTTTGTAGAAATGAAGAAACCTCATGCTTGTGTGATAAAAGAAACAGGAAAAAAGGCAAATCGTTGGGAAATTACGCGACTTGGTGCAGACATAAAAATTAAGTGTAGTAATTGTGATCATGTGGTCATGATGAGTCGCCATGATTTTGAACAGAAAATGAAGAAAGTATTATAAAAGGTTCAGTCACAAAAGTGACTGAACCTTTTATATTATTTTAATTCTTCAAATTTTCCATTTTTAACTTCTTTGAAACCACTTTGTTTCATCATATCAACAGTTGATTTGTAGCTGATATAGTCGACTTTTTTATCTTTTTGTGTCGTTACTAATTTCTTTTCAATTAACTGATCTAAGTCTGCCTTTTCATAATTTAGGGTTGTTTTTTCAACCATATAATCGTCTTTGTATTCAGCAGAGTGTGTGAATCCTTTGACATCCTTGTAGTCTTCATCGTATTTATCGATTATTTCCTTTAATTGATCTTTCGTAACTCCAGCATCTTTGTAATAAACAGTAGTGATAGTTTGGTTACTGATCGCTTTATCCCCTTTATGTTCGATTGTAATACGAACGTCAGTTTTCTTCTCTTGGTTGATTCCCTGAAGATAGGATTTTTGAACAGATTGTTTTCCACAAGCTCCAAGAAGAAAGAGAGTAAAAATAGCAATAAAGGAAAGAAGGATAGATTTCCATGTTTGTTTTTTCATCAGAAAAACTCCTTTGTGATTTTTTAAATAGAGTATACCATATTTTTCATTTTCATACATTATAGTTTGAGGAAAAAACTAGTTTTGAAAGGAAATGAAATAGTCTATTTTTCATCACTTGTCTTTTGAATTGTGTTATAATAAGAGAGATTGAAATGTGAACGGAGAAAAAGAAAAATGGCATTAACAGCAGGTATCGTTGGCTTACCAAACGTTGGTAAATCAACCCTATTTAACGCAATTACAAAAGCAGGAGCAGAGGCTGCAAACTATCCCTTTGCGACCATTGATCCAAACGTCGGGATGGTAGAAGTTCCAGATGAACGTCTCCAAAAATTAACGGAAATGATCACTCCTAAGAAGACAGTTCCGACTACTTTTGAATTTACAGATATTGCTGGGATTGTGAAAGGAGCTTCTAAAGGGGAAGGACTTGGTAATAAATTCTTGGCCAATATCCGTGAAGTAGATGCTATTGTCCATGTAGTGCGTGCTTTTGATGATGAAAATGTCATGCGGGAGCAAGGTCGTGAAGATGCCTTTGTTGATCCACTAGCAGATATTGATACTATCAATTTAGAATTAATTTTAGCCGATTTAGAGTCTGTCAATAAACGATATGCGCGTGTAGAAAAGATGGCCCGTACGCAAAAGGACAAGGAATCCGTTGCAGAATTTAATGTTCTTCAAAAGATTAAACCGGTTCTTGAAGATGGCAAATCAGCTCGAACCATCGAATTCACAGAGGAAGAACAAAAAGTGGTGAAAGGACTTTTCCTTTTGACTACCAAACCAGTTCTTTATGTAGCAAATGTGGATGAAGATGTTGTTGCAGATCCAGACTCTATTGACTATGTGAAGCAAATTCGTGACTTTGCGGCAACAGAGAATGCGGAAGTCGTGGTGATTTCTGCGCGTGCTGAGGAAGAAATTTCTGAGCTAGATGATGCAGATAAACAAGAATTTTTAGAGGCGATTGGGCTAACAGAGTCTGGAGTTGATAAACTCACGCGTGCAGCTTACCACTTGTTGGGACTTGGCACTTATTTCACAGCTGGTGAAAAAGAAGTGCGTGCTTGGACCTTCAAACGTGGCATGAAAGCTCCTCAAGCAGCTGGAATCATCCACTCTGATTTTGAAAAAGGATTTATTCGTGCCGTTACCATGTCCTATGATGATTTGGTCAAATACGGTTCTGAAAAGGCTGTAAAAGAAGCAGGACGCTTGCGCGAAGAAGGAAAAGAATATGTTGTCCAAGACGGGGACATCATGGAATTCCGTTTTAATGTGTAAGATAGTTAAAAAAATGTAAAGGTTGGAAAAAAATATTTCCAACCCTTTTAGTGTTTTGAAAGGAAAGAGATGACGAAATTAATTGTTGGATTGGGAAATCCAGGTGATAAGTATTTTGAAACGAAACACAATGTAGGCTTTATGTTAATTGATCAAATGGCAAAGTCTTTAAATCTTACTTTCTCTCATGATAAGATTTTTCAAGCTGATATTGCCTCAACATTTTTAAATGGCGAAAAGGTCTATTTTGTAAAGCCAACCACTTTCATGAATGAGAGTGGAAAAGCAGTCCATGCCCTTCTGACTTATTATGGTCTGGATATTGAAGATCTTTTGGTTATTTACGATGATTTAGATATGGAAGTTGGCAAGATTCGTCTTCGAGCTAAAGGATCAGCTGGAGGTCATAACGGAATCAAATCGATTATTAATCATATTGGAACTCAGACTTTTTATCGAATTAAGATTGGCATTGGAAGACCTAAGCAGGGCATGTCAGTTGTTCATCATGTCTTAGGAAAATTTGATAAAGACGATTACATCACTATTCTACAAACAATCGATCGAGTGGAAGAAGCGGTTAACGATTACTTGGTAGAAGAAAATTTTGAAAGAAGCATGCAGAAATACAACGGGTAAGTAGATGAATGTAATTGATTTAGTGAGTCAAAACTCCAACCTTCTATCCTGGCAACAAGGTTTGCAAAAAAATAATAGGGAATTAATCTTAGGATTGTCTGCGACCACAAAGGCTATTGTAATGGCTTCAGCCTTTGATTCTATTGAAAAAGCAGTCCTCATCACTTCCAGTTATAACGAAGTAGAACGATTGGCCAGTGATTTTATTGCCTTACTTGGAGAAGAGAAAGTCCATACATTTTTGGGAGATGATAACCCTTTAGCAGAATTTGTTTTTGCTTCACAAGAAAGGCAATTTGCACGATTAGAGGCTTTGAACTTTTTATGTCAAGAGGATCGTCAAGGTATCCTTGTGACCAATGTGAGTGGTATAAAACTACTATTACCTTCTCCTAAAGTTTTTGCATCTAGTATTTTTAAATTGAAGGTTGGTCAAGAAATAGACTTAACTACCCTGAGTGAAACATTACAGAAGATTGGTTATCAAAAGGTGAGCCAGGTTTTGCAACAAGGGGAATTCAGTCTAAGAGGAGATATCTTAGATATCTTTGAGATCGAACAACTCCAACCTTATCGGATTGAATTTTTCGGAGATGAGATTGATGGAATCCGAATCTTTGACCCAGAAAGCCAGCGTTCTGTTGAAAGTGTCGAAAGAATTCAACTCAAAGCAGTGAGTGATCTATTATTGCAAGAGGAAGATTTTATCCGTGGTCAGAATCAAATAGAACAATTGCAAGAACAGAGCACGAATGAAGCATTTAAATCTTATCTAGCCGAAATTCTAGGGGATATTTCTCAAAGGAAACTTCATCCGGATCTTAGAAAATTTATTAGTTTCTTTTATGAGAAACAATATACCCTATTTGATTATCTTCCTAAACATACTCCAGTTTTTTTAGATGATTATCAAAAAATAGCAGATCAAATAGCAAGATTTGAACTAGATGCAGCTAATCTCTTGACGGAAGATTTACATAAAAATCGAGCCTCTTCTCGTCAAGTGTATTTTGGTGATACCAGTACAATATTAAGAAAATATACACCTGCAACTTATTTTTCAAACTTTCAAAAAGGTTTGGGAAATCTGAGGTTTGATCATTTGTATCAATTTAATCAATACCCAATGCAGGAGTTTTTTGGACAATTTGATTTACTAAAAGAGGAAATTGAACGGTATCGAAAATCAAACTATACCGTTATTGTCCAAGCAAGTTCTCATCACAATCTTCAACAGCTCCATAAAAATTTAGAAGAGTATGGAATTCGATTAGATTATATCGATGGGGATGCGATCATCCCTCAAGCTAGTCAATTAATTGTTGGAGGACTAGCTCACGGTTTCCAATTTGTTGATGAAAAAATTGTCTACATTACAGAATCAGAGATTTATCAGAAAAAGATCAAGCGAAAGATTCGCAGACAAAATATTTCCAATGCAGAACGTCTAAAAAATTATAATGAACTGGAAAAAGGGGATTATGTTGTTCACCAAGTTCATGGTATTGGCCAATATTTGGGAATTGAAACGATTGAAATTTCTGGTGTCCATCGTGATTATGTTTCGATTCAATATCAAAATGGAGATCGCATCTCGATTCCTGTCGATCAGATTCAGATGTTGTCCAAATACGTTGCAAGTGATGGAAAAACGCCAAAAATTAACAAGTTAAATGATGGGCGTTTCCAAAAAACGAAGCAAAAGGTTCAGACCCAGGTGGAGGGCATTGCAGATGATTTAATAAAACTTTATGCGGAGCGTAGTCAATTAGAAGGTTTTGCCTATTCCAAAGATGATGAAAATCAAGAAGCTTTTGAACAAGATTTTCCATATATTGAAACAGATGATCAATTACGTTCCATTGAAGAAATCAAAAAAGATATGGAATCAAATCGTCCGATGGACCGATTGCTGGTTGGAGACGTCGGTTTTGGGAAAACAGAGGTTGCTATGCGAGCAGCCTTTAAGGCAGTAAATGATCATAAACAAGTAGCAGTGCTGGTTCCTACCACTGTTCTTGCCCAACAACATTATGCCAATTTTAAGGAGCGTTTTGAATCTTTTGCAGTAGAGGTTGCTGTTTTAAGTCGTTTCCAGAGTAAGGCAGAGCAGAAAGAAACGCTTGAAAAATTGAAAAAAGGACGAGTGGATATTATTATTGGAACTCACCGGCTCTTGTCCAAAGATGTTGTTTTTTCAGACTTAGGCTTAATCGTGATCGATGAAGAACAACGTTTTGGAGTGAAGCACAAAGAAACCTTGAAAGAATTGAAAAAAAAGGTGGATGTGCTTACCTTGACAGCTACCCCTATACCTCGAACTCTTCATATGTCTATGCTGGGAATTCGAGATTTGTCTGTCATTGAAACCCCTCCGACCAATCGGTATCCAGTGCAAACTTTTGTACTAGAGACCAATCCAACCATTATTCGAGATGCTGTATTGAGGGAAATGGATCGTGGAGGTCAAGTGTATTATCTTTACAACAAGGTAGATACGATTGAGCAAAAAGTATCCGAGTTAAAAGAGTTGATTCCAGAGGCTTCGATTGGATTTGTTCATGGCCAGATGAGTGAAGTTCGCCTGGAAAATACCTTGTTGGATTTCATTAATGGCGAATACGATGTCTTAGTGACGACAACCATTATTGAGACAGGTGTAGATATTCCAAATGCCAATACGCTCTTTATTGAAAATGCGGATCATATGGGACTTTCAACTCTTTATCAACTAAGAGGTCGTGTGGGACGAAGCAACCGAATTGCTTATGCTTATTTGATGTATCGTCCAGACAAATCTCTTACAGAAGTGTCTGAAAAACGTTTAGAAGCTATTAAAGGCTTTACTGAATTGGGGTCTGGATTTAAAATTGCGATGCGAGATCTATCAATCCGTGGAGCAGGAAATATTCTGGGTGCTTCTCAATCTGGTTTCATCGATTCAGTTGGTTTTGAAATGTATTCCCAATTGTTAGAAGAAGCTATTGCTAAAAAACAAGGCCAAGAGCATCGTCGACAAAAGAGCAATGCGGAGTTGAACCTACAAATAGATGCGTATTTACCAAATGATTATATTTCGGATCAACGTCAAAAAATTGAAATTTACAAACAAATCCGTGAAATGAATTCTGCTGCAGATTATGAATATTTACAAGACGAACTGATGGATCGTTTTGGAGAATACCCAGATGTTGTCGCCTACCTACTTGAAATTGGTATAGTAAAAGCTTACTTGGATCAAGTATTTGTTCGTTTGGTGGAGAGAAAGCAAAAAAAAGTGGCAGTGAAGTTTGAACCAATTGCCAAACAACTGTTTTTGACACAGGATTATTTTAAAGCTCTGTCAATGACACAGTTAAAAGCTCAGCTTGCAGAAGAGAGGGGATTAATTGAAGTAATCTTTGATGTTCGAAATAAGAAAGATTTTGAAATTCTAGAAGCTCTGAAGCAATTTGGTCAAACCTTATTGGAAATTAAACAGGAAAAAGAAGAGAACTAGCAGTTCTTAGCTCATTTTTCGCATTTTATGGATAAAAAATGATACAATACTATGTTAGAGGTGACAGTATGAGATTAGATAAATATTTAAAAGTTTCTCGCATTATCAAGCGTCGCCCTGTCGCAAAGGAAGTTGCAGATAAGGGGCGAATTAAAGTCAATGGAGTGTTAGCCAAAAGTTCAACGGATTTGAAAGTGAATGATCAAATTGAAGTTCGTTTTGGAAATAAAGTATTGACGGTTAAAGTCTTGGAAATGTTGGATAGTACAAAAAAAGAAGATGCATCCAAAATGTACGAAATAATTAGTGAAACAAGGATAGAAGAAGATGCCTAAAAATATCGTTCAAATGAACAATAAATATATCAAAGACGAAGGTCAGCGAAAACGTTTTTTAGAAGAAGAAAGAAAAAAACGTAATCGCTTTATGGGACTTGTCTTGATTCTAGTTATACTACTGTTTATTCTTCCAACTTATAACTTGGCCCAGAGCTATCAATCACTACAAGACAAAAAAGAACAATACAAACAGTTGGAAAAAGAATATAAGGAAACAAGTGAACAAAAAGAATACCAGCAAGACATCGCTAAAAAATTAAAAGACGATGACTATGCAACAAAATATGCACGCGCTAAATATTCTTTTTCAAAAGATGGTGAATTTGTTTACACCATCCCAGATTTACTTCCCCAATAATCAATGGAAAATATCTTACAAACAGTTAAACAATTCCTTGAATTTTCGGATGAAAAATTAGAGGAATTAAAAAAGAAAAACCAAACACTCAAACTTCAAAAGGATGAAAAGGAAAGGAATACAGGTGTCTAAACGATTTCTGCTCCTACTGCTAGTCCCAATTTTATTTTTGGGACCTCAAGCAGCGAGTATTGAGCAATCTGAGTCCTCTCAGACAATTGCTTATCCATCAGAACTTTATTTTTCTTCAATTCCAGCAAACCCTAATGTCTATCGCAAAATTGTTGTTTTTTCTGATCCTCAGTTGAAAAAAGAAAAAGGAGAAATTCTTCCTAATACACCGTTTACAATTGAACAACTCTTTGTAAACGATGATGGAAAGGCTGTATTTAAAATAGCAGATAAAGGATATGTGCTAGCAGATTCTTCTGTCATTTTTTCTGATGTTGTACAAGAAACACAAGAAAAAAAACAAGACATATGGCTAAAACCTGGATTTAAAGTGTATGATCGACCCTTAATAAATGGTGCGAAAGAAAAAAACACCTCCCTTTCTTCTTATACAAAAGTGACCGTTTTACGCACAGCTCAGACTTTACGAGATGAGTTTGTGGAAATTGAGGGCCAAGGATGGGTTAACCAATCATTCATCACTGAAACAGATAATCGAATGGAAAAAGTCCAGGACTTACTCAATAGTAAATATAATTCTCCTTCGTATGGAATTTATGTAAAACAATTAGAGACAGGAAATACTGCTGGAATCAATCCCCAAAAAGAAATGTATTCTGCTAGTGTGACGAAATTACCCTATTTGTACTATGTCCAAGAACAGCTTAATAAAAAGGTTATTTCTCCAACGACAGTCTATAAGTATATTCCAGAAGTTAATGACTTCAAAGGTGGCTATGAACCAGAAGGAAGTGGCAGTCTTTCAAAGGCAGCAGATGGCAAGGAATACAGCGCCCAAGAATTAGTAGATAAGATTGCAAAAGAATCGGATAATGTTGGACATAATATTTTAAATTATTATGTTACCCATCAATCGGATCAAGATTTTCAAAAAACATTGGATAAAATTGCCAAAAAACACTGGGATGTTGAAAAAAGAGAGGCATCTGCTGAAATGGCTGGAAATGTGATGGAAGCTGTTTATCAGCAGAACGGTTCTATTATTGACGCACTATCCTCTACAAAATATGATGATCAACGAATTGCGCGTGATCTTCCAGTAAAGGTAGCTCATAAAATTGGGGATGCCTATGATTTTAGACATGATGTTGCGATTGTATACACCAATTCGCCTTATGTCATCGCGATTTTTACAGATCATTCGGATTATGATACGATTTCCAAAATTTCAAAAGACATCTATGAGGTATTGAAATAATGGAAAAGAAATTTTTAGAGTTTTGTGAAAAAAAAGATCTATTCACTTCCCATTGCCGTATTTTAATTGCCATATCTGGTGGATTGGATTCCATGAATCTATATGAACTTTTGGAGAAGAACAAAGAACGATTGGGGATTCAATTGGTACTCGCTCATGTTAATCATGGACAAAGACCAGAATCGGATTTTGAGGAAAGTGAACTTCGAAAGCTGGCTGAAAAGCGAGAGACACGTATCCACGTTGCTTACTATTCGGGAGCTTTTACAGAAGCAAAAGCTCGTACCTTTCGTTATGATTTTTTCAAACAGATTATGGAGATAGAGGATTGCACCGCTTTAGTAACAGGTCATCACGCCAATGATCAAGCTGAAACAACTCTCATGCGCTTGATACGAGGAACTAAATTACGTCACTTAAGTGGTATTCCTGTACGCCAACCATTTGGGAAGGGTGAGTTAATTCGCCCTTTATTAGCTTTTACAAAAAATGAACTGATGGAAATTCCTCATTTTGAAGATAGTAGCAATCACTCACAGGATTTTTTCCGAAATCGTGTACGCCATCAATACCTTACAGAATTTGAAAAAGAAAATCCTCAAATGCAAGCAAGTCTTTGCTATTTAGCAGAGGAAGTGAATCATTGGCACCAAGCACTGAAAGAATTAACTAGCGAGTTAACCATTCAAGATTTAGCTTCTTTTAGAACATATTCTCATTCTGTACAGTCCTTCTTATTAGAAGAGTATTTGGCACAATTTCCAAATTTGCAACTTGGAAGGGTCCAGTTTCAAGAATTATTAGTTTTACTAAGAAAGAAAAGAAATTGCGTTCATTATTTAAAATCAAATTATGAGCTAGATCAAGAATATGATTTCTTTGAAATACGAAAAATCAGTCAAAAGTCGGATGGCCAAGTCCTCCCATTTTTGTTAGAATTTGGGAATATATTTGAGATTGCAAATTATAAACTATCTTTTGGAATCCCTTTAGAAGGAAAAAATGTAGAAATACTTTCTGTTTCACGCGAAACACCCATTCTGATTAGAAGGAGAAAAGAAGGAGATCAGTTGCTTGTTAATGGCCACCATCAAAAATTAAGACGGTGGTTTATCAATCATAAGATTCCAATTTCTATTCGACAGGAAGCTCTCATTATAGAACAGAATCATAACATTCTTTCTGTAGTAGGATTAGTAACGAGTGATTTGAGTAAGCCCTCAAAAAGTGCTATAATAAAAGATAGACTTTATATTCAAAAAATAGATAGGTAACGAAATGTTAGAAAAAGATATAAAAAAAGTAATGGTTTCACATGATGAAATTGTAGAAGCAGCTAAAAAATTGGGTGAAACCCTAACAAAAGATTATCAAGGGAAAAATCCTATTTTCGTTGGTATTTTGAAAGGTTCTGTTCCATTTATGGCAGAATTGATCAACCATGTTGATACTCATATTGAGTTAGATTTTATGTTGGTGTCAAGTTATCATGGTGGTACAGCAAGCTCAGGTATCATTAATATTATCAAGGATATTGATCAGGATATTACAGGTAGAGATATTTTATTTGTGGAAGATATTATCGATACAGGTAAAACACTCAAGAGTCTAAAAGAACTCTTTGAAGAACGAAATGCAGCATCTGTGAAGATTGCGACATTATTGGATAAACCTGAAGGACGTTTGGTTGAGATCGAAGCAGATTATACCTGCTTTACGATTCCTAATGAGTTTGTTGTCGGATATGGTTTAGACTATGATGAAAATTATCGTAACTTACCATATGTAGGTGTATTAAAGGAAGAAGTGTACTCAAAATAGAGGAGACTAGATGAATAACAGAAAAAATAACGGTTTTGTTCGAAATCCTTTTCTGTATTTGTTGATTATTGTAGCGGCTGTGACAGGATTCCAGTACTTTTTTGCAGGTAATGGAGTTGGTCAAAGTCAGCAGATCAACTATACAGAATTGGTCAAGGAAATTAAAAATGACAATGTAAAGACAATTAGTTACCAACCGAATGGTAGTGTGATTGAAATTGCAGGGACCTATAATAAAGCAAAAGAATCAAAAGAAGATACAGGCATTCAATTTTTTACCCCAAGTGTTCAAAAAGTATCTCGCTTTACTAGTGTCATCCTTCCATCTGATATTACTGTCAATGAATTACAAAAATTAGCCGCTGACCACAAAGCAGAAATCACCATCAAACGTGAAAGTTCAAGTGGGATGTGGATTACCATTCTAACTTCCATTGTTCCATTTGTCATCGTGATGTTCTTCTTCTTCTCCATGATGAATCAAGGTGGTGGCGGTGGTGCCCGCGGTGCTATGAACTTTGGTCGTAACAAAGCGCGTGCTGCCAATAAAGAAGATATAAAAGTTCGTTTTTCGGATGTAGCAGGAGCTGAAGAAGAAAAACAAGAACTCGTTGAAGTGGTTGAATTTTTAAAAGATCCAAAACGCTTTACTAAATTGGGAGCAAGAATTCCAGCAGGAGTACTTCTTGAAGGCCCTCCAGGAACAGGTAAAACCCTTTTAGCAAAAGCAGTAGCTGGAGAAGCTGGAGTACCATTCTTCAGTATTTCAGGGTCGGACTTTGTTGAAATGTTTGTCGGAGTTGGCGCTAGCCGGGTTCGTTCACTTTTTGAAGATGCTAAAAAAGCTGCTCCAGCTATCATTTTCATCGATGAAATTGATGCTGTTGGACGCCAACGTGGTGTAGGTCTTGGCGGTGGAAATGATGAGCGGGAACAAACCCTCAACCAGCTCTTGATTGAGATGGATGGTTTTGAAGTCAATGAAGGAATTATTGTTATTGCTGCAACTAACCGTTCAGATGTTCTGGACCCAGCCCTTCTTCGTCCTGGCCGTTTTGACCGTAAAGTATTGGTTGGGCGTCCAGATGTGAAAGGTCGTGAAGCGATTCTTCGAGTTCACGCTAAGAACAAACCACTCGCTCAAGATGTAGATTTGAAATTGGTTGCACAACAGACACCAGGATTTGTCGGTGCCGATCTTGAAAATGTTTTGAATGAAGCAGCCTTGGTTGCAGCTCGTCGAAATAAAAAAGTGATTGATGCTGCTGATATCGATGAAGCTGAAGATCGTGTTATTGCAGGACCATCTAAGAAAGATCGGACGATTTCGCAAAAAGAACGTGAAATGGTCGCTTATCATGAAGCAGGTCATACGATCGTTGGTCTGGTTTTATCAAATGCTCGAGTGGTTCATAAGGTTACTATTGTTCCTCGTGGTCGCGCAGGCGGTTACATGATTGCCCTTCCTAAAGAAGATCAAATGTTACTTTCTAAAGAAGATATGAAAGAACAATTAGCTGGTCTCATGGGAGGACGTGTTGCGGAAGAAATTATTTTTAATTCACAAACAACAGGTGCTTCAAATGACTTTGAACAAGCCACTCAAATGGCGCGTGCAATGGTGACAGAATATGGAATGAGTGAAAAACTTGGACCTGTTCAATATGAAGGAAATCATGCCATGTTCGGAGCTCAAAGCCCACAAAAAATGATTTCAGAACGGACTGCTTATGAAATCGATGAAGAAGTACGTAGTCTATTGAATGAAGCTCGTAACAAAGCTGCAGAAATTATTCAAGGTAATAGAGAAACGCATAAACTTATTGCTGAAGCTCTATTAAAATATGAAACCTTGGATAGTGTTCAAATTAAATCATTGTATGAAACAGGTAAAATGCCCGAAAATTCAGAGCATGAATTGGAAGAAGAAGCCAAACCTCTATCATATGATGAAATTAAATCAAAATTAGAAGAAAATAACTAATCAAAAGAAGGAAATTTTTTCCTTCTTTTTTTAAAAAAGTATTGACAGGAAAAAATTATTCTGTATAATAGATTATGTTGTAAAAATGGTCCGTTGGTCAAGGGGTTAAGACACCGCCTTTTCACGGCGGTAACACGGGTTCGAATCCCGTACGGACTATCGATAGACTGTCACTGAGTGGCAGTTTTTTTGTGCATTCAGTCAGTATAGTTAAAAATAATGACCGAATAGTTTAAAAAACGAGCAGAATAGAAAAAAACTCCTAAAACCTTCTTTACTTTTATAAAATACATATATGAAAGTAAAGGAGAGCTTATGGAATTTAACAAGATGTATCAAAAAGTAAAATTTATTGTTCGAAAATGTGAAAAAGAATACTATATCCAGCTGTGGGAAAAAGATGATTGGGAACAAGAAGGCCAACTAACACTCTTTGAGCTTTATCAGAAAAATCCTGAAATAGGAACAAATGAAGAATTACTATATAAGTATTTTAAAACAAAATTTAGGAATCACATTAAAGATAAGTTAAGACAGCAAGAAAGCGATAAACGAAAAATCAACAGAATGCCGTATGTTGAAATTGGAGAAATTAGCCACAGAATTTCATCAAGAAAAATATATCTAGATGAACTTGTAGTATTAAGAGATTCCTTAAAACGATTTAAGGAGAATTTAACAATAGAAGAAAAAGAACAATATGAATCGTTATTAGCCAATAGAAGATGTCTAGGAAAAACGAAGATGAAAAAGAAATTAGAAAATTATTTGAAAGATTTTAAAAACTCCATTTAACAAGCATATAGTTAATGGCGTAAAATTAAGATTTTTTAAAAAAAGTAAACTTTTTTCAAAAAAGTTATTGACAAGAGATTGTGTACGTGATATACTAATATAGTTGTCGCGAGAGAGCGACAAAGACCTTTGAAAACTGAACAAGACGAACCAATGTGCAGGGCGCTATAACGGAAGTTATAGTAACTGAACAATAAAAAAACAATAAATCTGTCAGTGACAGAATGAGTTTAAGACAAACAATTATTTTAATGAGAGTTTGATCCTGGCTCAGGATGAACGCTGGCGGCGTGCCTAATACATGCAAGTAGAACGCTGAAGCTTGGTGCTTGCACCGAGCGGATGAGTTGCGAACGGGTGAGTAACGCGTAGGTAACCTGCCTGGTAGCGGGGGATAACTATTGGAAACGATAGCTAATACCGCATAACAGTAGATATTGCATGATATCTGCTTGAAAGGGGCAATTGCTCCACTACCAGATGGACCTGCGTTGTATTAGCTAGTTGGTGAGGTAACGGCTCACCAAGGCGACGATACATAGCCGACCTGAGAGGGTGATCGGCCACACTGGGACTGAGACACGGCCCAGACTCCTACGGGAGGCAGCAGTAGGGAATCTTCGGCAATGGACGGAAGTCTGACCGAGCAACGCCGCGTGAGTGAAGAAGGTTTTCGGATCGTAAAGCTCTGTTGTAAGAGAAGAACGAGTGTGAGAGTGGAAAGTTCACACTGTGACGGTAACTTACCAGAAAGGGACGGCTAACTACGTGCCAGCAGCCGCGGTAATACGTAGGTCCCGAGCGTTATCCGGATTTATTGGGCGTAAAGCGAGCGCAGGCGGTTAGATAAGTCTGAAGTTAAAGGCTGTGGCTTAACCATAGTACGCTTTGGAAACTGTTTAACTTGAGTGCAGAAGGGGAGAGTGGAATTCCATGTGTAGCGGTGAAATGCGTAGATATATGGAGGAACACCGGTGGCGAAAGCGGCTCTCTGGTCTGTAACTGACGCTGAGGCTCGAAAGCGTGGGGAGCAAACAGGATTAGATACCCTGGTAGTCCACGCCGTAAACGATGAGTGCTAGGTGTTGGGTCCTTTCCGGGACTCAGTGCCGCAGCTAACGCATTAAGCACTCCGCCTGGGGAGTACGACCGCAAGGTTGAAACTCAAAGGAATTGACGGGGGCCCGCACAAGCGGTGGAGCATGTGGTTTAATTCGAAGCAACGCGAAGAACCTTACCAGGTCTTGACATCCCTCTGACCGCTCTAGAGATAGAGTTTTCCTTCGGGACAGAGGTGACAGGTGGTGCATGGTTGTCGTCAGCTCGTGTCGTGAGATGTTGGGTTAAGTCCCGCAACGAGCGCAACCCCTATTGTTAGTTGCCATCATTGAGTTGGGCACTCTAGCGAGACTGCCGGTAATAAACCGGAGGAAGGTGGGGATGACGTCAAATCATCATGCCCCTTATGACCTGGGCTACACACGTGCTACAATGGCTGGGACAACGAGTCGCAAGTCGGTGACGGCAAGCTAATCTCTTAAAGCCAGTCTCAGTTCGGATTGTAGGCTGCAACTCGCCTACATGAAGTCGGAATCGCTAGTAATCGCGGATCAGCACGCCGCGGTGAATACGTTCCCGGGCCTTGTACACACCGCCCGTCACACCACGAGAGTTTGTAACACCCGAAGTCGGTGAGGTAACCTTTTAGGAGCCAGCCGCCTAAGGTGGGATAGATGATTGGGGTGAAGTCGTAACAAGGTAGCCGTATCGGAAGGGGCGGCTGGGTCAACTCCTTTCTTAGGAAATGGAAGCCTGTACGTTGGTCTTGTTTAGTTTTGAGAGGTCTTGTGGGGCCTTAGCTCAGCTGGGAGAGCGCCTGCTTTGCACGCAGGAGGTCAGCGGTTCGATCCCGCTAGGCTCCATTAACACTTAAGGGTGTTAAGCTTGAACATTGAAAATTGAATATCTATATCAAATAGTAACAAGAAAATAAACCGAAACGCTGTAAATATTTAAAGAGTTTAGGTCGCAAGACCAAAAATAAGGTTAAGTTAATAAGGGCGCACGGTGGATGCCTTGGCACTAGAAGCCGAAGAAGGACGTGACAAACGACGAAATGCTTTGGGGAGCTGTAAGTAAGCGACGATCCAGAGATGTCCGAATGGGGGAACCCAACAGGTAATGCCTGTTACCCATATCTGTTAAGGATATGAGGAGGAAGACGCAGTGAACTGAAACATCTAAGTAGCTGCAGGAAGAGAAAGCAAAAGCGATTGCCTTAGTAGCGGCGAGCGAAACGGCAGGAGGGCAAACCGAAGAGTTTACTCTTCGGGGTTGTAGGACTGCAATGTGGACTTAAAGATTATAGAAGAATGACATGGGAAGGTCAGCCAAAGAGAGTAAGAGCCTCGTATTCGAAATAGTCTTTATACCTAGCAGTATCCTGAGTACGGCGAGACACGTGGAATCTCGTCGGAATCTGGGAGGACCATCTCCCAACCCTAAATACTCTCTAGTGACCGATAGTGAACCAGTACCGTGAGGGAAAGGTGAAAAGCACCCCGGGAGGGGAGTGAAATAGAACCTGAAACCGTGTGCCTACAACAAGTTCGAGCCCGTTAATGGGTGAGAGCGTGCCTTTTGTAGAATGAACCGGCGAGTTACGATATGATGCGAGGTTAAGTTGAAGAGACGGAGCCGTAGGGAAACCGAGTCTGAACAGGGCGCAATAGTATTATGTCGTAGACCCGAAACCATGTGACCTACCCATGAGCAGGTTGAAGGTGAGGTAAAACTCACTGGAGGACCGAACCAGGGCACGTTGAAAAGTGCTTGGATGACTTGTGGGTAGCGGAGAAATTCCAAACGAACTTGGAGATAGCTGGTTCTCTCCGAAATAGCTTTAGGGCTAGCGTCGACATTAAGATTCTTGGAGGTAGAGCACTGTTTGGGTGAGGGGTCCATCCCGGATTACCAATCTCAGATAAACTCCGAATGCCAATGAATTATGGTCGGCAGTCAGACTGCGAGTGCTAAGATCCGTAGTCGAAAGGGAAACAGCCCAGACCACCAGCTAAGGTCCCAAAATAATTGTTAAGTGGAAAAGGATGTGGGGTTGCACAGACAACTAGGATGTTAGCTTAGAAGCAGCTATTCATTCAAAGAGTGCGTAATAGCTCACTAGTCGAGTGACCCTGCGCCGAAAATGTACCGGGGCTAAAACAATTTACCGAAGCTGTGGATACCTTTATAGGTATGGTAGGAGAGCGTTCTATGTGTGGAGAAGGTATACCGTGAGGAGTGCTGGAACGCATAGAAGTGAGAATGCCGGTATGAGTAGCGAAAGACAGGTGAGAATCCTGTCCACCGTAAGACTAAGGTTTCCAGGGGAAGGCTCGTCCGCCCTGGGTTAGTCGGGACCTAAGGAGAGACCGAAAGGTGTATCCGATGGACAACAGGTTGATATTCCTGTACTAGAGTATGTAGTGAAGGAGGGACGCAGTAGGCTAACTAAAGCGTGCGACTGGAAGTGCACGTCTAAGCAGTGAGGTGTGAATTGAGTTAAATGCTTAATTCTATAACATTGAGCTGTGATGGGGAGCGAAGTTTAGTAGCGAAGTTAGTGACGTCACACTGCCAAGAAAAGCTTCTAGCGTTAATCATACTCTACCCGTACCGCAAACCGACACAGGTAGTCGAGGCGAGTAGCCTCAGGTGAGCGAGAGAACTCTCGTTAAGGAACTCGGCAAAATGACCCCGTAACTTCGGGAGAAGGGGTGCTGGCTTTATGTCAGCCGCAGTGAATAGGCCCAAGCAACTGTTTATCAAAAACACAGCTCTCTGCTAAATCGTAAGATGATGTATAGGGGGTGACGCCTGCCCGGTGCTGGAAGGTTAAGAGGAGTGCTTAGGAGTAATCCGAAGGTATGAATTGAAGCCCCAGTAAACGGCGGCCGTAACTATAACGGTCCTAAGGTAGCGAAATTCCTTGTCGGGTAAGTTCCGACCCGCACGAAAGGCGTAATGATTTGGGCACTGTCTCAACGAGAGACTCGGTGAAATTTTAGTACCTGTGAAGATGCAGGTTACCCGCGACAGGACGGAAAGACCCCATGGAGCTTTACTGCAGTTTGATATTGAGTGTCTGTGCCACATGTACAGGATAGGTAGGAGCCATAGAGATCGGGACGCCAGTTTCGATGGAGGCGCTGTTGGGATACTACCCTTGTGTTATGGCCACTCTAACCCGGATAGGTGATCCCTATCGGAGACAGTGTCTGACGGGCAGTTTGACTGGGGCGGTCGCCTCCTAAAAGGTAACGGAGGCGCCCAAAGGTTCCCTCAGAATGGTTGGAAATCATTCGCAGAGTGTAAAGGTATAAGGGAGCTTGACTGCGAGAGCTACAACTCGAGCAGGGACGAAAGTCGGGCTTAGTGATCCGGTGGTTCCGTATGGAAGGGCCATCGCTCAACGGATAAAAGCTACCCTGGGGATAACAGGCTTATCTCCCCCAAGAGTTCACATCGACGGGGAGGTTTGGCACCTCGATGTCGGCTCGTCGCATCCTGGGGCTGTAGTCGGTCCCAAGGGTTGGGCTGTTCGCCCATTAAAGCGGCACGCGAGCTGGGTTCAGAACGTCGTGAGACAGTTCGGTCCCTATCCGTCGCGGGCGTAGGAAATTTGAGAGGATCTGCTCCTAGTACGAGAGGACCAGAGTGGACTTACCGCTGGTGTACCAGTTGTCTCGCCAGAGGCATCGCTGGGTAGCTATGTAGGGAAGGGATAAACGCTGAAAGCATCTAAGTGTGAAACCCACCTCAAGATGAGATTTCCCATGATTTTATATCAGTAAGAGCCCTGAGAGAAGATCAGGTAGATAGGTTAGGAGTGGAAGTTGTGTGAGCAATGGAGCGGACTAATACTAATAGCTCGAGGACTTATCCAAAGAGTCAAAAGATATTGACAATGTAAGGTTAGCTTGTTAGAATATAGATATTCAATTTTGAATGTTTAAGCATTCAGAGTTAAGTGACGATAGCCTAGGAGATACACCTGTACCCATGCCGAACACAGCAGTTAAGCCCTAGAACGCCGGAAGTAGTTGGGGGTTGCCCCCTGTGAGATAAGGTAGTCGCTTAGCAAGATAGGAAGTTAGAAGACTTCCTTTTTTGGGAGTTTAGCTCAGCTGGGAGAGCATCTGCCTTACAAGCAGAGGGTCAGCGGTTCGATCCCGTTAACTCCCATAGGTCCCGTAGTGTAGCGGTTATCACGTCGCCCTGTCACGGCGAAGATCGCGGGTTCGATTCCCGTCGGGACCGTAGAAACTTAGTTTCTAGCAGATAATGATACGACTCGTTAGCTCAGTTGGTAGAGCAATTGACTTTTAATCAATGGGTCACTGGTTCGAGCCCAGTACGGGTCATTATAGCGGGTTTGGCGGAATTGGCAGACGCACCAGATTTAGGATCTGGCGCTTTACGGCGTGGGGGTTCAAGTCCCTTAACCCGCATAGAAGAATAATAATGAGCCGGCTTAGCTCAGTTGGTAGAGCATCTGATTTGTAATCAGAGGGTCGCGTGTTCAAGTCATGTAGCCGGCATTTTTTTATATAAAGAAACAGATGCGAACGTAGTTCAGTGGTAGAACACCACCTTGCCAAGGTGGGGGTCGCGGGTTCGAATCCCGTCGTTCGCTTGAGGCAGCCGGGGTGGCGGAACTGGCAGACGCACAGGACTTAAAATCCTGCGATTGGTAACGATCGTACCGGTTCGATTCCGGTCCTCGGCATAGACTTAGGTTAGAGAAGAAGCACCCTTAGCTCAACTGGATAGAGTACCTGACTACGAATCAGGCGGTTAGAGGTTCGACTCCTCTAGGGTGCAT
>NZ_KB373315.1:0-120000 GCF_000314795.2 Streptococcus sp. F0442
AGCACCCTTAGCTCAACTGGATAGAGTACCTGACTACGAATCAGGCGGTTAGAGGTTCGACTCCTCTAGGGTGCATAAAGCGTAAGCTTTAGTTCGGGAAGTAGCTCAGCTTGGTAGAGTACTTGGTTTGGGACCAAGGTGTCGCAGGTTCGAATCCTGTCTTCCCGATATTATGGCGGTGTAGCTCAGCTGGCTAGAGCGTCCGGTTCATACCCGGGAGGTCGGGGGTTCGATCCCCTTCGCCGCTATATTGTTGATCTTGTTGGACCTTTAGCTCAGCTGGTTAGAGCTCTCGGCTCATAACCGAGTGGTCGTAGGTTCAAGTCCTACAAGGTCCATTATTATATTGGAGGATTACCCAAGTCCGGCTGAAGGGAACGGTCTTGAAAACCGTCAGGCGTGTAAAAGCGTGCGTGGGTTCGAATCCCACATCCTCCTTAATATTATCGCGGGATGGAGCAGCTCGGTAGCTCGTCGGGCTCATAACCCGAAGGTCGTAGGTTCAAATCCTGCTCCCGCAATTTGGCTCGGTAGCTCAGTTGGTAGAGCAATGGATTGAAGCTCCATGTGTCGGCGGTTCGATTCCGTCTCGCGCCATTTTCTTTTATCATAAGCGGGTGTAGTTTAGTGGTAAAACTACAGCCTTCCAAGCTGTTGTCGCGAGTTCGATTCTCGTCACCCGCTTTGAACATTTGTTCATTACCAAGTTTTTAACTTGGGCGCGTAGCTCAGGTGGTTAGAGCGCACGCCTGATAAGCGTGAGGTCGGTGGTTCGAGTCCACTCGTGCCCATTTTGGAGAATTACTCAAGAGGCTGAAGAGGACGGTTTGCTAAATCGTTAGGTCGGGTAACCGGCGCGGGGGTTCGAATCCCCCATTCTCCGTATATGTTTGAAGTTTGAGATGAAATCTCAAACTATTTTTTATATTTTTGAAGGTTAAATCTATGTTCTTGAGGCGTTTTTTAAAAATTTTTAGTTTTTGTTTTGTTGTATTAGTTTCAGGGATATTATTTCTTTTTCCATCTGTTCGAAATGTGATTGTGTTAAAATCTTCTGATATTCTAACAAGTATTGACAGAGTTGTCTCACTTCCATTTGTTTTTTTAGAATCAAAGTCAAATGATTTTAAGGATTTATCCAGACTGAACGATGAAAATAATTCTTTAAAATTTCTGCTTTATCAGCATGATGTAGATCGATCAAAATTCAAGCGTCTTGAAAAAGAAAATAAAGAGTTAAAGGATTTGTTAGATATTAAAGATTCTGTATCAGGATCTAAACAAGTAGTTGCTGAAATTGTTGATAGAAGTTATCGTTCATGGGATCAAGAATTTATTATTGATAAAGGAATTTCAGATGGAGTTTCAGATTCCATGTTTGTGCTTTCTTCTGGTGGGGTAATTGGCTTTGTGGAAAGTGTTGAAAAGAATTCCAGTAAAGTTAAATTATTGTTTGAAGATCACGTCTCTTCACAACATTTAACACTTAAAATTGAGGGACAAGGGCAATCTATTTTTGCCTTACTTAATGGTTATGATGAGAAATCTGGTGAGTTACGTTTACTCCAAATTGGGGATCCGATTGAAATAAAAACTGGTTCCCTTGTTTCAACAAGTGGGTTAGGAAAATACAAATCAGGTGATTTACCTGTTGGTACTGTCACTTCTGTACAAAAAGCATCCGATCAATTAGGGCAAGAAATTCGAGTGAAACCGAAGGCTAATTTGGATGTGAATCGCTTTGTAGTATTGATTGGAGACTAGTTTGAAAGTAATACGTAAGTACTATTTTTTCCCTTTAATCCTGTTCTTATCTTTATTCATTGATGGGCAAATCTCTTTTATTATTTCTCATTTGATACCAAATTTGTTACACCCTACTTCGTTTCTATTTCTATATGGGTTTGTGTTATTGAGTCTCTATTTCTCTGAGATAGCAAGTATATGGTTGGGGATTTTTTTTGGTTTTTGTTTTGATGTGTATTTCTTAAATACTATTGGAATTGCCTTTCTACTGTTGCCTTTATTACAGGTGATTATTTTTCGTTGCAATCAAATCGTTCTGGCCAATCGTTTTACTCGATTTTTTACTTTTTTACTAACAATTCTATTCTTTCAATTTTTTACAAGTCTTCTGTTGCTTCTTTTCAATGGTATGAATTTTGATATGCTAGCAGTGATTGTCTACCAAATTGCACCAAGTCTTATTTTGAATTTACTTCTATTAATAGTGTTGCAACCTTTACTTGAAAAGATTTATTTATAAAGACGAAATAAAAATGTAACAATAGCGTAACATAAAATTTGAAAAATTTTGTTATACTAGTTAGTGTCTTATTAGAAAGGGAAAAAATATCTAATGAAGAAAAAATTATTTGCCACAATCTTATTAAGTACAGTTGCTTTATCACAAGGAGCTATTGTAGCTGTAGTATCAGCTGATTCTACAGACGATAAGATTGCTGCTCAAGATAGCAAAATCAATAGTATTAATCAACAACAACAAAGTGCACAAGCTCAAGTTGATCAAATCCAAGGTCAAGTATCTGAAATTAAAAAACAACAGGAAGACCTTCAAGCTGAAAATGATCGTTTGAATGAAGAATCTGAAAGATTATCAGCTGAGATCGATGACTTGTCGAAAAATATTGTTGCTCGTCAAGAATCACTTGCAAATCAAGCACGTAGTGCTCAAACAACTGGAACTGCTACAAGCTATATTAATGCGATCGTAAGCTCTGGTTCTTTAACAGAAGCTATTTCACGTATTTCTGCTATGAATGAAATCGCAGATGCTAACAACAAAATGTTGCAAGAGCAAAAACGCGATAAAGAAGAAATTGCGCAGAAACAAAAAGAAAACAATGATGCAATCAATACTGTAATTGCGAATAAACAGCAATTAGAAGATGATGCACAAGCTTTATCTACAAAAGAAGCTGAGTTAAAAGTTGCACAATTAAACTTGGCAGCTGAAAAATCTTCTGCTGAGAACGAAAAGAATGCTTTGTTGCAACAAAAAGCTGAAGCTGAAAAAGCAGCAGCAGAAGCGGCAGCAGCTGAGGCAGCTTACCGTGCAAAACAAAAAGAACAGCAAGAAGCAGTGAAAGCTTCTGCCAATACGACTCTTCAAGCTCAGGTTCAAGCAGCAACTCAAACACCTGCTACAACTCAAGCGGCAGCAACAGCTCAAGCACCTGCTACAAGTCAACCAACAGCTCAACCAGCTGTTCAAACTCAGGCAGCAGCAGCTCCAGCAGCAACTACTTCTCGTCCTACTTATAGTTCATCTGCATCTTCTTATCCAGTTGGTGAATGTACTTGGGGTGCCAAGACATTGGCACCATGGGCTGGAGATTACTGGGGAAATGGTGGACAATGGGCAGCAAGCGCTGCAGCAGCAGGATTCCGTACAGGTTCTCAACCTCAAGTTGGAGCAATTGCATGTTGGAATGATGGTGGATATGGACACGTAGCGGTTGTTACAGCAGTTCAATCTACAACAAGCATCCAAGTATCTGAATCTAACTATTTAGGTGTTCGTAGCATTGGTAACTACCGTGGTTGGTTTAACCCTACAACAGCTCAAGGTACTGTTACTTATATCTATCCTAACTAAACTAAGAAATTTTTGAAGCGGGACAATGGTTCTGCTTCTTTTTTGTGAGAGTGGAGGTGGGATTCTTTTTCTATTTTCCATAAATTAATATTTGAATATTTGATTAAAAAGCGATAAAATGATGGTAGGAGAATTTTGTACTGAGTGTACAATATGGTTTTAGATTTTACTGGAGGAAATCATGTCATTTTCTGATTTAATGCTCTTTGCCTTGTCGTCAAATCAAGAATTGGCTCAACGTGTATCTCGTGAAATGGGATTGCCGCTTGGAAAGTCAACTGTTCGTCAATTTTCTGACGGAGAAATTCAGGTCAATATTGAAGAATCAATCCGTGGGAAAGATGTTTATATTTTACAATCTACTAGTTCACCCGTTAACGATAATCTTATGGAAATTTTGATTATGGTGGATGCGTTGAAGCGTGCAAGTGCACAATCGATTAATGTTGTGATGCCGTATTACGGTTATGCCCGTCAGGACCGGAAGGCTCGGGCCCGTGAGCCAATTACTTCTAAGTTAGTAGCTAATATGCTTGAAGTTGCAGGTGTTGATCGGTTGTTGACCATTGATTTGCATGCTGCTCAAATTCAAGGTTTCTTTGATATTCCTGTAGACCATTTGATGGGTGCTCCATTGATTGCTGATTATTTTGAACGTCGTGGAATGATTGGAAAAGACTATGTGGTTGTCAGTCCTGACCATGGTGGTGTGACTCGTGCTCGGAAGTTAGCTGAGTTTTTAAAGACTCCGATTGCAATTATTGATAAACGTCGTAGTGTTGATAAGATGAATACGAGTGAAGTCATGAACATCATTGGAAATGTTGAAGGCAAAACGTGTATCTTGATTGATGATATGATTGATACAGCTGGTACAATCTGTCATGCGGCGGATGCTCTTGCAGAAGCAGGCGCAGTTGAAGTCTATGCGAGCTGTACCCACCCTGTTCTATCTGGGCCAGCCTTAAATAATATCCAAAAATCAGCGATTAAGAAATTAGTCGTCTTGGATACGATTTACCTACCAGAAGAACGATTAATTGACAAGATTGAGCAAATTTCAATTGCTAAACTGCTTGCTGAAGCAATTGTGCGTATTCATGAAAATCGTCCTCTTTCCCCTCTATTTGAAACCGGAAATGCCAAAAAATGTTAACAATAAGGAGGCTGGGAAACTGGCCTCTTTTGTATAGGAGGAAGTACAAATGGGAATCAGACAATGGTGGCAAGAGCTAAAAAAAGAAAAGAAGCGAAAAGAATTGGTCAAGTCAGCTCACGAATTAGAAGCCAAGGTAGATCCTAATTTGCCTAAGAAAAAGTTGCCAGAAAATAAGGCAGTGAAATAGGGAATACGAAGTATTCTTGCTATTACTAACTAGACTATATAAGATGTGAGAAAAGAGATAGTCGTTCTAAATTGTGATTTTTTTCTAAGAAATCTCTGTTTATGAAAAAATAAAATGAGTATAATATATTTATAAATCGTAATTTTGGGTATCAAATATGAAGAAATTTTAAACTTTTTTTAAAAAAATCAAAAAAATGTCTTGACATAGGCAGAATATCCTAGTATACTAATCATAGTTACGAAGTAACGAATATTTTTAAACTATAAAAGGAGATAAAACAATGAAAAAAGTTTTATTATCATCAGTAGCAGCTCTTGCAGTATTTGCATCAGCAGCTCCAGCATTCGCAGATAAAGATGTAGTTAAAGTTGATAAATCTGAAACACCAGCTTTGAATTTTAACGATCTTGCTAAAACTGGTCAAGAAGCTCCAAAAGCACCTGCATCAGCAGCTACAGAAAAACACCCAGGTGCTACTCAAGTTGACCCAGCTATCGGCAAAGGTACTCCAGTTGATAAAAAAGGTGATGTTTCTACTGCAAACTACGATGGAAACAAATTTGCTGATACATCTAAAGAATTGACTGCTGTTCCAGCTCCAGAATACTTCACACAAGGTCTTGATCTTTGGAATGGTAGCCAACATGGTACTTTCCGTACTGAAGCTGGTATCCAAACAATCGAAGTTACAAACCCACATGATGGAACTAAATGGTTGGTAGACGTTAAGGTTGAAGCTGGAGCTAATACTCCTAGCGGATTCTACGCAACAGCAGTAAGTGGTTCATTGCGTCCTGCATCTGCAGATGCTAAAGCAGCAGCTAAAGCAGCTGAAGAAAAAGCAGAAGCAGCTAAAGCTGGTAAAGATGGTAAAGCTTCATCTGCTAAAGCTGGTGAAAAATCACTTCCAAAAACTAGCGCAGTTAAATAATTTCTAATTAATTAGCTCATAAAAATATCACTGAGTCCTTGGGCTCAGTGATATTTTTTAGAAAAAATCATTTTGAGGAGATCAATTGAATGAAAAGAGCTGGAGAAAAAACATCAAATAAATTTGCTCTTCTATTTGCTGCTATAGTAGCAATAGTTGTTATTGTAGCTGGATTTTTATTCTTTAATCCATTTGGTGGAAAAACATCTAACGTAACTAAGAAAGCAGCTTCTTCTGGTAGCAGTTCTTCTACCCAAGCTGTGAAATATGAACCTAGTCAAGAAGAAAAAGATTATCTAAAGAATCGCTTTGACCAACTAACGGCTGTTAACCCTGAAGCGATTGCTTATGTTTATGCTCCAGGTACAGAGTTGGATGAACCTGTCGTTCAAACAGGAGATAATGCAACATACTTGGATAAGACTTTTGATGGTGGGAATCAACCCTATTTGGGTACAGTCTTCATGGACACGGATAATAAGAAAGATTTTAGTGATCGTTTGACTTGGTTATTTGGTCATGCTCGTGGTAGTAAGGTTGGTGATCATCGTATGTTTAACGATGTCAACTACTATGACAAGCAAGAATACTTTGATCAACATCCGTATGTTGTCATTGAGACGCCTGAGCGCAAGTATTATTATGAAGCTATGTGCTTGGTGATTGTACCTGAAACAACTGCTTTCTATCGTACTAGCTTTGAAGACGACAAAGACTTTACGACTCAGTTGAAGAAGGTTTATGAAGATGGGCAAACTAAGAATCCAAATATCAAGATCAAGGCATCTGATAAATATTTAGTATTGTCAACTTGTCGTGAAGAGGATGAAACCATTCGTGCGAACCTCTATCTTCGTCAAATTCCTGATTCAGAAATGAAGGATTTTGTGGCGAAACATGCAGATCAATTGACATATGTGGCAACACGTGGTCAACAATAAGGATCTGAAAGACTTAGCATTGCTAAGTCTTTTTTTATTTATCAGGATGATTGAAATATGGTTGGCCAGTGTTCACTGTTTGAAAAATGGAGGGATCTGATTGTTTTTTTGCGATGGGGTTCTATTTATAGTATAATGAATATAACTGTTTTTGGAGGTGTTCTATGGATTTAACGAAACGTTTTAATAAAAATCTGAGTCGAATTGAAGTTTCTTTGATTCGTCAGTTTGACCAATCGATTTCTTCAATACCTGGAGTCTTGCGTTTGACGTTGGGGGAACCGGATTTTACAACTCCTGAACATGTGAAAGAAGCTGGAAAGGCTGCAATTGATGCAAATTTTAGTCATTACACGGGAATGAGTGGCTTGCTAGCTCTGCGCGAGGCTGCTAGTCAGTTTGTAGCTGATAAGTATCGAATTCACTACCGTCCTGAGGATGAGATTTTGGTCACGATTGGTGCGACTGAAGCCTTGTCTGCTACCTTGACAGCAATCTTGGAGCCTGGTGATGTAGTGCTATTACCTGCTCCGGCTTATCCTGGTTATGAACCGATTATAAATTTGGTGGGAGCAGATGTTGTCGAAATTGATACGACAGCAGATCGTTTTGTCTTGACGCCTGAAAAGTTGGAAAAAGCTATTGTGGAGCAAGGAGACAAGCTAAAGGCAGTTGTTCTCAATTATCCAGCTAATCCAACGGGTGTCACTTATTCGCGCGAACAGATGGCAGAATTGTCTGCTGTCCTAAAAAAATATGAAGTCTTTGTGATTTGTGATGAAGTCTATTCAGAGCTAACTTATACTGGAGAAGCGCATGTTTCTATGGCATCTTTCATTCCTGAGCAGACCATTGTCATTAATGGTTTGTCTAAATCTCATGCCATGACAGGCTGGCGACTCGGTTTTATCTTTGCCCCAGCTGCATTGACGGCCCAGCTCATCAAGAGTCATCAGTATTTGGTAACGGCTGCTGGCACCATGAACCAGTATGCTGCGATCGAAGCCTTGACAGAAGGTCGGGATGATGCAGAGCCAATGAAGCAGGAATATGTGAAACGTCGGGATTATATTATTGAAAAGATGTCCGCGCTTGGGTTTGAGATGATTAAGCCAGATGGGGCTTTCTATATTTTTGCTAAAATCCCAGCTGGTTATAATCAGGATTCCTTTGCTTTCTTGCAAGATTTTGCACGTGAAAAAGCAGTTGCGTTTATTCCTGGGGCTGCTTTTGGCCAATATGGCGAAGGCTATGTGCGCTTGTCATATGCAGCCAGCATGGAGGTTATTGAGGAAGCTATGAAACGCTTGAAGGAGTATATGGAAGAACATGCTGGAGTCAATTGAGACCCGGGGAATTGTACTGTATAATCGGGAATTTCGTGAGGAGGATAAGTTGGTCAAGATCTTCACGGAGAAGTCGGGCAAGCGGATGTTTTTTGTAAAACATGCTGGGAAATCCCGATTGAATCCCATGTTACAACCTTTGGTAACGGCAGATATGTTTCTGAAAATCAATGATGATGGGTTGAGTTATATTGATGATTTCCAAGATGTACAGGTCTATAAGAAAATCAATGCAGATCTTTTTGCTCTTTCTTATGCGACCTATGTTCTGGCACTTGCGGATGCATGTATCCAGGATAATCAAGTAGATCCGGCCTTGTTTGTGTTTTTAGAGAAGACCTTGTCTTTGATGGAAGATGGCTTGGATTACGAGGTGATAACCAATATTTTTGAGATTCAGATTCTTTCGAGGTTTGGGGTTGTCTTGAACCTGCATGAATGTTGTTTCTGTCATCGGGTTGGTCTTCCTTTTGACTATTCCTTTCGGTATAGTGGGGTCCTTTGTCCGGATCATTATGATCGGGATGAAAGGCGAGCTCACTGGCATCCGAATGTTGTTTATTTATTGGATCAGTTCCAAGCTGTTCGATTCAGTGAGTTAGAGACAATTTCCCTACAAGAGGAGATGAAACTAGCTCTGCGTCAGGCAATCGATCAGTTGTATGAGGAGTATGTAGGGATCCATTTAAAAGCTAAAAAGTTTATCGATTCTTTGAGTGATTGGGGAGCGATTATGAAAGATTCATCTGGAGGTGAAACATGAAAAAAATTGCAGTAGATGCAATGGGGGGCGATAATGCACCTCAAGCCTTGGTAGAAGGCGTGAATCAAGCCATTCGTGATTTTGATGATATTGAGGTTGTCTTGTATGGTGATGAGGCAAAAATCAAAAACTATTTAACAGCAACAGAGCGTGTATCGATTGTTCATACGGAAGAAAAAATCGATTCAGATGATGAGCCGACGCGTGCTATTCGTCGGAAGAAGCAAGCTTCTATGGTCTTGGCTGCCAAGGATGTGAAGGCTGGAGATGTAGATGCTATGTTGTCTGCGGGGAACACGGGCGCCTTGTTGGCGGCAGGTTTCTTTATTGTCGGTCGTATCAAAGGAGTGGAACGTCCAGGTTTGATGTCTACACTTCCAACGGTTGATGGGCGTGGTTATGATATGCTGGACTTAGGTGCCAATGCGGAAAATACACCGGAGCACTTGCATCAGTATGCTGTGATGGGATCTTACTATGCTGAAAATGTTCGTGGGATTCAAAAACCACGCGTGGGTCTATTGAACAATGGGACAGAAGCTAGTAAAGGGGATTCTTTACGAAAGGAAACCTATCAATTATTGTCTGAGGATGAGTCGATTCATTTTGTTGGAAACGTGGAAGCGCGTGATTTGATGGATGGCGTTGCAGATGTTGTTGTGGCAGATGGTTTCACGGGAAACGCTGTCTTGAAAACCATGGAAGGAACGGCTTTCGGAATCTTGAAGCAGTTGAAACAAGCGATTACGACTGGAAACTGGAAGGCGAAATTAGGAGCTTTTCTGCTTAAGGACAGTTTGAAATCATTGAAGCAGACCTTAGATTTCTCAGATGTTGGAGGTGCTGTCTTGTTTGGTCTTCAGGCACCTGTTGTTAAAACGCATGGTTCGAGTGATGCAAAGGCAGTCTATAGCACGATTCGCCAAGTTCGGACTATGTTAGAGACAGATGTTGTTGGAAAATCAGTGAAGGAATTATCGAAAGAAGGGTAATGTATGAGTAAACAAAATGAAATTTTAGCGACAATTGAGGAATTTCTCAAAGACCGCAAGGGGCCAGATTTTCAAGTCTCTTTAGAATTAGACTTGAAAAAGGATTTACAGGCAGATTCAGTTGAGTTGATGGAATTTATTATCAATCTTGAGGATGAATACCAAATTGAGATTCCAGACAAGGCTATTGATGAATTTAATACAATAGGGGATGTTGTCGACTACATCGACAAACGAATTGCTGCTCATTAATGAAAAAGGGATCGTTCAGATATTATTCTGAGTGATCTTTTTTTCTGTTCATTTCATTCGGATTTTGACTATATTGTACGGAAATTTATTGAAAATATAATTTTTATGTGATAGAATGTAGGTGATAAAATGCGAAAGGCGAACAAAATCATGACCAATCAACTGATTTATACTGGGAAAGCTAAGGATATCTATACTACAGAAGACGAACATGTGATTAAGTCGGTCTATAAGGACCAGGCCACTATGCTGAATGGGGCTCGTAAAGAAACCATTGAGGGGAAAGGTGTGCTGAATAATCAGATTTCGTCTCTTATTTTTGAAAAATTGAATGCAGCGGGGGTAGCGACGCACTTTATCGAACGTATTTCTGATACTGAACAATTGAATAAGAAGGTTAAAATTATTCCGTTGGAGGTTGTTCTTCGTAATGTGACTGCAGGTTCTTTTTCTAAACGTTTTGGCGTTGAAGAAGGTTTGGACTTGAAAACTCCAATCGTTGAATTTTACTACAAGAACGATGAGTTGGACGACCCATTCATCAATGACGAGCATGTAAAGTTTTTGGATATTGCTAACGACGAACAAATTGCCTATATCAAGGAAGAAACACGTCGCATCAATGGATTGCTGAAAGATTGGTTTGAGCAAATTGGTCTTCGGTTGATTGATTTCAAATTGGAATTTGGTTTTGATAAGGATGGCAAGATCATCTTGGCAGACGAATTCTCACCAGATAACTGCCGCCTTTGGGATGCGGAAGGGCACCATATGGACAAGGATGTTTTCCGTAGGGACTTGGGAAGTTTGACAGATGTGTACAAGGTTGTGTTGGAGAAATTGCAGGGCTTGAAGTAACCTGTTTGAAAGGGAAAAACTTCGTCTTTCAAGAGCATATTTGAATAGAAATAAATAAAGGAACTAAAATGGATAAACGTATTTTCGTTGAGAAAAAAGCTGATTTTCGTGTGAAATCTGACTCTTTAGTAAAAGAATTACAGCATAATCTTCAGTTGAAAACTTTGAAGGAACTTCGGATTGTTCAGGTCTACGATGTCTTTGGTTTGGCAGAGGATTTGTTTGCGCGTGCGGAAAAATATATCTTTTCTGAGCAAGTGACCGATACTGTTTTGGATGAAGCTACAATCAAGGCAGATCTTGAGAAACATGCTTTCTTTGCCATTGAAAGCTTGCCTGGTCAATTTGACCAACGTGCAGTATCTTCGCAAGAAGCTTTGCTGTTGCTTGGTAGCTCAAATGATGTAACAGTGAATACAGCACAACTTTACTTGGTCAATAAGGATATTGATGCGAATGAGTTGGAAGCTGTTAAAAACTATCTCTTGAACCCAGTGGATTCTCGTTTCAAAGATATCACTGTTAGCATTGCGAAACAGGATTTCTCTGAGTCTGACAAGACCATTCCAAGTTTGGATTTCTTTGAAACTTATACGGCAGAAGATTTTGCACAGTATAAGGCAGAGCAAGGATTGGCAATGGAAGTGGATGACCTTCTATTCATTCAAGATTACTTCAAGTCTAATGGTCGTGTGCCAACTGAGACTGAGCTTAAGGTGTTGGATACTTACTGGTCTGACCACTGCCGTCACACAACTTTCGAGACTGAGTTGAAGAATATCGACTTCTCAGCTTCTAAATTCCAAAAACAATTGCAAGCGACTTATGACAAGTATATTGCCATGCGTGATGAGTTGGGACGTACAGAAAAACCTCAAACCTTGATGGATATGGCGACTATTTTTGGTCGTTATGAGCGTGCCAATGGTCGTTTGGACGACATGGAAGTGTCTGATGAAATCAATGCCTGCTCAGTTGAAATTGAGGTGGATGTCAATGGTGTCAAAGAACCATGGCTTCTCATGTTCAAAAACGAAACTCATAACCACCCAACGGAGATTGAACCATTTGGTGGAGCGGCTACTTGTATCGGTGGTGCCATTCGTGACCCATTATCAGGGCGTTCATATGTTTACCAAGCTATGCGTATCTCAGGTGCTGGCGATATTACAGCTCCAATTTCAGAAACTCGCGCTGGTAAATTGCCACAACAAGTGATTTCTAAAACAGCGGCTCATGGTTATTCTTCATACGGTAACCAAATTGGTCTTGCAACAACCTATGTTCGTGAATACTTCCACCCAGGTTTCGTTGCTAAGCGTATGGAGCTAGGTGCCGTGGTCGGTGCGGCTCCTAAGGAAAATGTGGTCCGTGAAAAACCTGAAGCTGGTGATGTGATTATCTTGCTCGGTGGGAAGACTGGACGTGATGGTGTCGGTGGTGCGACAGGTTCTTCTAAAGTTCAAACGGTTGAATCTGTCGAAACAGCTGGTGCTGAGGTTCAAAAAGGGAACGCTATCGAAGAACGGAAGATTCAACGTCTTTTCCGTAATGGGGAAGTGACACGTCTGATCAAGAAATCAAATGACTTTGGTGCTGGCGGTGTCTGTGTAGCTATCGGTGAATTGGCAGATGGTCTTGAAATTGATCTAGACAAAGTGCCATTGAAATACCAAGGCTTGAACGGTACAGAAATTGCTATCTCAGAATCTCAAGAACGGATGGCTGTAGTGGTTCGTCCAGAAGATGTAGATGCCTTCGTTGCAGCATGTAACAAAGAAAACATTGATGCTGTTGTCGTTGCGACAGTGACGGAGAAACCAAATCTTGTCATGCACTGGAATGGTGAAACAATCGTTGATTTGGAACGTCGTTTCCTTGATACAAACGGTGTACGTGTGGTAGTAGATGCTAAGGTGGTTGACAAGGATGTCAAGCTTCCAGAAGAACGCCAAACATCTGCCGAAACTCTCGAAGTGGATACTCTTGAAGTCTTGGCTGACCTGAACCATGCTAGCCAAAAAGGGTTACAAACGATCTTTGATAGCTCAGTTGGTCGTTCAACAGTCAATCACCCACTTGGTGGTCGCTACCAAATTACACCAACGGAGGCTTCAATACAGAAATTGCCAGTCCAACATGGTGTGACAACAACTGCTTCTGTTATGGCGCAAGGGTTCAACCCTTATGTAGCAGAATGGTCTCCATATCATGGTGCGGCTTATGCAGTTATCGAAGCAACTGCTCGTTTGGTTGCTGCTGGTGCAAACTGGTCTAAGGCTCGCTTCTCTTACCAAGAATACTTCGAGCG
This sequence comes from Streptococcus sp. F0442, assembly GCF_000314795.2. GTDB lineage: Bacteria > Bacillota > Bacilli > Lactobacillales > Streptococcaceae > Streptococcus. The sequence continues at coordinate 13,363 of NZ_KB373315.1, forward strand.
GATGGATAAACAAGCAGAGCGTTTTGGTCAACCAGTAGCAGCTCTTCTTGGATCCATTGAAGCGCAGATTCAACTTGGGTTGCCATCTATCGGTGGGAAAGACTCTATGTCTGGTACCTTTGAAGAATTGACAGTACCACCAACCTTGGTTGCTTTTGGTGTCACAACTGCAGATAGTCGTAAGGTCCTTTCTCCAGAATTTAAAGCTGCTGGTGAAAATATCTATTACATCCCAGGTCAAGCTTTGGCCCAAGAAATTGATTTTGACCTTATCAAGTCTAACTTTGCTCAGTTTGAAGCTATTCAAGCAACCCACAAAGTGACAGCAGCATCAGCTGTCAAATATGGAGGTGTCCTTGAAGCTCTTGCACTTGCAACATTTGGGAACCATATCGGTGCCACTGTTCAATTAGCTGAGCTTGACAGCAGCTTGACAGCCCAATTGGGTGGATTCATCTTCACTTCACCTGAAGAGATTGCAGGTGCAGAGAAGATCGGTCAAACAGTTGGAGACTTTACAGTAGTTGTAAACGGTGTAAGGCTTGATGGACACAAACTTGACAGTGCCTTCCAAGGTAAATTGGAAGAGGTTTACCCAACAGAATTTGCACAGGCAACTGAGTTGGAAGAAGTACCTGCTGTAGCATCAGATGCTGTGATCAAAGCAAAAGAAACATTTGAAAAACCAGTGGTTTACATCCCAGTATTCCCAGGTACCAACTCAGAATATGACTCCGCTAAGGCCTTTGAAAAAGAAGGGGCCAAAGTCAACTTGGTACCATTTGTCACACTCAACGAAGAAGCGATTGTCAAGTCTGTTGACACCATGGTTGACAACATTGGAAAAGCCAACATTATCTTCTTTGCCGGTGGCTTCTCAGCTGCGGATGAACCAGATGGATCTGCTAAATTTATCGTCAATATCTTGCTTAACGAAAAAGTGCGTGCGGCTATTGATAGTTTCATCGAAGGTGGTGGTTTGATCATTGGTATCTGTAACGGATTCCAAGCTCTTGTCAAATCAGGTCTTCTTCCATATGGTAACTTTGAAGATGCAAACAGCACAAGTCCAACCCTCTTCTACAATGATGCCAACCAACACGTGGCTAAGATGGTGGAAACAAGGATTTCCAATACCAACTCACCATGGCTTGCCGGAGTAGAAGTTGGTGACATCCATGCCATCCCAGTATCACACGGTGAAGGGAAGTTTGTCGTGACAGCTGAAGAATTTGAGGAACTCCGTGATAATGGTCAAATCTTTAGCCAATACGTTGACTTCGAAGGCAAACCAAGCATGGATTCGAAATACAATCCTAATGGATCTGTTCATGCGATTGAAGGAATCACTAGCAAGAATGGTCAAATTATTGGGAAGATGGGACACTCAGAACGTTTCGAAGACGGTCTCTTCCAAAATATTCCAGGAAATAAAGACCAGCATCTCTTTGCATCAGCGGTTCAATATTTTACTGGAAAATAAAAGGTATACAACATGACATACGAAGTAAAATCTCTTAATGAAGAGTGTGGAGTCTTTGGGATTTGGGGACATCCAGATGCTGCGAAACTCACTTATTTTGGGCTTCACAGTCTCCAACACCGGGGACAAGAGGGTGCAGGAATCCTGGCTAATGACCAAGGGACCTTGAGACGCCATCGGGATACAGGCCTTCTTTCAGAAGTCTTTCGGAATCCTTTAAATCTAGAAAAATTGACAGGATCTTCTGCTATTGGACATGTTCGCTATGCGACAGCGGGGGAAGCGTCTGTGGATAACATCCAACCCTTCCTCTTCCGCTTTCACGATACGCAGTTTGGTCTGGCCCATAATGGGAATTTGACCAATGCCCAATCGCTCAAATCGGAATTAGAAAAAAATGGAGCCATCTTTAGCTCGACTTCTGACTCAGAAATTCTGGCTCACTTGATTCGTCGGAGCCACAACCCTTCCTTTATGGGGAAAATCAAGGAAGCGCTCAATACGGTCAAAGGTGGGTTTGCTTATCTGATGCTGTTTGAAGATAAGCTGATTGCAGCTCTAGACCCAAATGGCTTCCGTCCTCTTTCCATCGGGAAAATGGCAAATGGAGCCTTGGTTGTTTCTTCGGAAACCTGTGCCTTTGAGGTGATTGGGGCAGAATGGATCCGAGATGTGCATCCTGGTGAGCTCGTGATTTTTGATGAAAACGGTATTACCTATGATCGCTATACGGATGATACTCAACTAGCAATTTGTTCTATGGAGTATATCTATTTTGCTCGTCCTGATTCCAATATCCAAGGGGTCAACGTCCATACAGCTCGTAAGCGGATGGGAGCTCAGTTGGCTAGAGAATTTAAGAACCAGGCAGATATTGTAGTGGGGGTTCCCAACTCCTCTCTTAGTGCGGCCATGGGCTTTGCGGAAGAATCCGGTCTGCCAAATGAAATGGGCTTGATCAAGAATCAGTATGTTCAACGGACCTTTATCCAACCGACTCAGGAATTGCGGGAACAAGGAGTGCGGATGAAGCTCTCTGCCGTATCTGGGGTCGTGAAAGGCAAACGGGTTGTCATGATTGACGATTCCATTGTACGGGGAACGACCTCTCGTCGGATTGTGAAATTGTTGAAAGAAGCAGGGGCTACAGAAGTCCATGTGGCAATTGCCAGCCCAGCTCTGGCTTATCCATGTTTCTATGGAATTGATATTCAGAGTCGCGAAGAGTTGATCGCAGCCAACCATACAGTAGAGGAAACCTGTGAGATTATCGGTGCGGATAGTTTGACTTATTTATCTGTTGATGGCTTGATTGATTCTATTGGCATTGATACCGATGCACCAAACGGTGGTCTTTGTGTAGCCTACTTTGATGGGAAATACCCAACCCCATTGTATGACTACGAAGAACGCTACGTAGAAAGTTTGAAAGAACATACTTCTTTCTATTAAGAACGGTGCAAAAGAAAAGGAATGAATAAAATGACGAATAAAAATGCTTATGCGCCACGTCTCACTACTGACTAAAAGCTAAAGCATTTGTCAGTAGACGCTTTGCCCTATGGGACCAAAGCTAGAGACCTGACTAGTATTTTTAGATAAAAAGATGGTTTATCTAAAAATACGTCGCACTCTTTCTCAAAAAAAGAAAAGGAATAAACAAATGACAAATAAAAATGCTTACGCGCAGTCCGGTGTGGATGTTGAAGCGGGTTATGAAGTTGTTGAACGGATCAAAAAACACGTAGCACGTACAGAGCGTGCAGGTGTTATGGGAGCTCTTGGTGGTTTCGGTGGTATGTTTGAACTTTCAAAAACAGGTGTCAAAGAGCCTGTTTTGATCTCAGGGACGGACGGTGTTGGTACCAAACTCATGCTGGCTATCAAGTACGACAAGCACGATACCATTGGTCAAGACTGTGTAGCTATGTGTGTCAATGATATCATTGCTGCAGGTGCAGAGCCCCTCTACTTCCTAGACTATGTGGCGACTGGGAAAAATGAACCAGCTAAGCTAGAACAAGTGGTTGCTGGTGTTGCAGAAGGGTGTGTGCAAGCAGGCGCAGCCCTCATCGGTGGTGAAACGGCTGAAATGCCTGGTATGTATGGCGAAGACGACTATGACTTGGCTGGTTTCGCAGTCGGTGTGGCTGAAAAATCTCAAATCATCGACGGTTCAAAAGTAGCAGAGGGAGACGTCCTTCTCGGACTTGCTTCAAGCGGTATCCACTCAAATGGCTACTCCCTTGTTCGTCGTGTCTTTGCGGATTATACAGGTGAAGAAGTTCTCCCAGAGTTGGAAGGTAAAAAACTCAAGGAAGTCCTTTTGGAACCAACTCGTATCTACGTCAAAGCTGTTTTGCCTCTTATCAAAGAAGAATTGATCAACGGGATTGCCCACATCACAGGTGGTGGTTTCATCGAAAATGTCCCACGGATGTTCTCAGATGACTTGGCTGCTGAAATTGACGAAAGCAAGGTTCCAGTTCTTCCAATTTTCAAAGCCCTTGAAAAATATGGACAAATCAAACACGAAGAAATGTTTGAAATCTTCAACATGGGTGTAGGGCTTATGCTTGCAGTGAAACCAGAAAATGCGGAACGTGTCGAAGAACTTCTTGACGAACCTGTTTATGAAATCGGTCGTATTGTGAAGAAAGATGGCGCAAGTGTGGTGATTAAATAATGGCTAAAAAGATTGCTGTTTTTGCCTCTGGCAACGGCTCAAACTTTCAGGTGATTGCGGAACAATTTCCAGTAGAATTTGTCTTTTCAGATTACCGGAATGCCTATGTCTTAGAACGTGCCGAAAAGCTTGGTGTTTTAACCTATGCCTTTGAACTCAAGGAATTTGACAATAAAGCAGCTTACGAAGAAGCTATCGTCAAACTTTTGGGTGAGCACCAAATTGACCTAGTATGTTTGGCGGGTTATATGAAAATCGTTGGCCCAACCTTGCTAGCGGCCTATGAAGGCCGTATCATCAATATTCATCCGGCTTATCTTCCAGAATTTCCAGGTGCTCATGGCATTGAGGATGCTTGGAAAGCAGGTGTTGCTGAGAGCGGCGTGACCATTCACTGGGTGGATTCTGGTGTGGATACCGGTAAGGTTATCAAACAAGTCCGTGTGCCGCGCCTTGAGGGGGATACCCTTGAAACTTTCGAAACCCGCATCCACGAAACAGAGTACAAGCTGTATCCAGAAGTGTTGGAACTTTTGGAAGTGGAGAGAAGGTAAGAAGGAAATTAGAGATGATTTATGCCAGGTCTCAAAGCATCGGTTAAGGAGAAGTTTATGGGTTTATTTGATTTTTTTAAGAAGAAATCTTCTGATGAAGAGAAGCCGACTGAAGATGAAGACAAGATTGTTGTGAAATCCGAAGAAACAGATGATAGCGCTCCAGGATGGGATGCGATTGATGCAGAGTTTAATCGTTTATACCCTGATCAGCCCAATCCTCGTCATTATGGGACAGTCATCAAGTATATGTTAGGCGGACCAGATCCGCTAGATGGTATCAGTGTTTATGATGCAGGAGAGTTTTGGCATTTTGTTAGCTATGGCTTGTCAGAATTATATACAAAAGAATGTGAAGATCCTGAATATAGTGGTTATGGGATTGAATTGACTTTTAAGTTAAAGAAATCAATTAATGATGAAGAAGAGATTAAAAATGGCTGTGGTTTGTTGCAGTATGTAGCAAAATATATTTTTCAAACAGGTAAAGTGGTCTTACCCGAAGAATATATTTATACCAAGCAAACAGTAGGAATTGATGCCCAGCAGAAATCGAATCTGACAGGATTTTTGACTGCTGCTGATGATTTAGCTAATACCATAGATACTCCGCATGGGAAAGTGGAATTTTTAACCCTGATAGGTGCAACAGATGCCGAATTACGAAGTGTTTATGAAAGTGATACAAGTAAGCTTGAGGTCAGAAAATTGTTACAAGAACTTGGGGACCAGCTTACGGATTATCATCGTCAGTCTCTAGTTTAGCTGATACGAAAGTACCTCTTGATTCAAGGAAAGGAAGAAAAATGACTAAACGCGCACTAATTAGCGTCTCAGACAAAGCGGGCATTGTTGAATTTGCCCAAGAACTTAAAAGACTTGGTTGGGATATCATCTCAACAGGTGGTACCAAAGTTGCCCTTGACAATGCCGGGGTAGACACCATTGCTATCGATGATGTGACTGGTTTCCCAGAAATGATGGACGGTCGTGTCAAGACCCTCCATCCGAATATCCACGGTGGTCTTCTTGCTCGTCGTGACCTCGATAGTCACCTTGATGCTGCTAAGGACAATCAGATTGAGCTCATCGACCTTGTGGTGGTAAACCTTTACCCATTCAAGGAGACCATCCTTAAACCAGACGTGACTTACGCTGATGCGGTGGAGAATATCGATATCGGTGGCCCATCAATGCTTCGTTCAGCAGCTAAAAACCACGCTAGCGTAACAGTTGTTGTAGACCCTGCTGACTATGCTGTTGTTCTTAACGAATTGTCAGCAAACGGCGAAACGACTTACGAAACTCGCCAACGGTTAGCAGCGAAAGTCTTCCGTCACACAGCAGCGTATGATGCTTTGATCGCAGAATACTTCACTGCTCAAGTGGGTGAAACAAAACCTGAAAAACTCACTTTGACGTATGTTCTCAAGCAAGCCATGCGTTACGGTGAGAACCCTCAACAAGACGCGGATTTCTACCAAAAAGCCTTGCCTACGGATTATTCGATTGCATCCGCTAAACAGCTCAATGGGAAGGAATTGTCCTTTAACAATATTCGCGATGCGGATGCAGCTATCCGGATCATCCGTGATTTCAAAGACCGTCCAACCGTTGTGGCCTTGAAACACATGAATCCATGTGGCATTGGTCAAGCTGACGATATCGAAACTGCTTGGGACTATGCTTATGAGTCTGATCCAGTGTCTATCTTTGGTGGTATTGTCGTTCTCAACCGTGAAGTAGATGCTGCGACGGCTCAAAAAATGCACGGTGTCTTCCTTGAAATCATCATTGCACCGAGCTATACAGATGAAGCGCTTGAAATCTTGACAACCAAGAAGAAAAACTTACGGATTCTTGAATTGCCATTTGACGCTCAAGATGCTAGCGAAGTGGAAGCAGAATACACTGGTGTTGTTGGTGGACTCCTCGTTCAAAACCAAGACGTTGTCAAAGAAAGTCCAGCCGACTGGCAAGTGGTGACGAAACGCCAACCAACTGAGACAGAAGCGACAGCTCTTGAGTTTGCTTGGAAAGCGATCAAGTATGTCAAATCAAATGGTATCATCGTGACCAATGACCACATGACACTTGGTGTTGGCCCTGGTCAAACCAATCGTGTGGCTTCAGTCCGTATCGCTATTGACCAAGCTAAAGACCGTCTTGACGGCGCTGTTCTTGCTTCAGATGCCTTCTTCCCATTTGCGGATAACGTGGAAGAAATCGCCAAAGCAGGGATTAAAGCGATCATCCAACCAGGTGGCTCAGTCCGTGACCAAGAGTCTATCGAAGCGGCTGATAAATACGGCTTGACCATGATCTTCACAGGCGTGAGACATTTCAGACATTAATCAAAAAAGGCACTCATTCAACGATGAGTGTCTTTTCTGCTGATTAAGAAGACCTTAATCTGGGTAGATATAGGTGACGGTTCCCCAGATGGGGTTGGTTGGATCGAACCAACCGCGGAAGTTGTCGATATAGCGATGGCCGTTGTAGTTAGCCTCTTGGATCTGAATTTTTTGGTCATGTTCGACGTCTGTAACCAAGGCGACATGGCCATATCCCCCATTGTCCCAACAGGCGATGGCACCGACCTCTGGGATGTCTCCTGTACGGAATCCCGCAGCGCGTGCACTAGCTGCCCACATACCACCGTTTCCCCACCAATTGTGGGCCCAAGGGGCTAATTCTTTGGCTCCCCAGGTACACTCCCCAATGGGGTAGGTGTTTCCCGGATGTGTCGCTAGTGGAGTGAGCTTTGGCTTTGCCTTTTCCACTTGAAAGGTAGTGGGGAATAGCCCTTTAAGTTGTCCTTGGCTTTTCTGATAGACGTGTAGGTGAAATAGCCCATTTCCCTTGTGTTTTTGAGCCTGAAAGCGGAGTTGGAAATGTCCAGGTGCAATCTTCTTTGCGGGATACCAGACCAGATCATCCTGCCCATTTTCTTCAGACCAGATGGGGAATACAATCTCGTCAACGTCTTCGAACAACTTTAGGTCTACCTCAAATTCTTGTTGGGAGATGGGTGTGATCGTAATCTTTGGCTGGGAGGAAGCCAGGTCTTTTTGCTGGACGCTGGTCGTGAGAGGGTAAAGACCGGTTAGCTGTTCATTTGCCTCCACTCCATAGACATGGACATGATAAAGTCCGGCTTGATCAGAATGGTTGGTCAATGGCACTTGTAGGTCAAATCCCTTGTCACTGCGTTCCACAGGATACCAAATCAGGTCATCCTGGCCATTTTGGTCAGACCAGACGGGAACTTGGATCTTTTGATACTTATCCGGGACGTTTCCAAGATGAATCACCAGCTGCCCTTTTTCGGCATAGATGGCATTGGTTGCTTGATCTGCATGGGTAATAGAGGCTTGCATCCCCCATGTCGCACAAGTCAGTAATACAAATTTTTTGATCGTTTGCATAATACTCCTTTTCGTCAATTAGTAGGTCTCACCTATACTATTCGGAAAAAAATGAGAAATAGGAGAAAATAGCAAAAAATGTTTGGATTCTACTGGAAATAGGAGACTTTTGCTGAAATCATTAGAATAAAACGAACGATTATGATATAATTTAATAAAATAATTCGCAAAAGAGGTTCAAGATGAAACTTTTGGTTGTTGGATCTGGCGGTCGTGAGCATGCGATTGCCAAGAAATTGTTGGAGTCTACAAACGTTGAGCAGGTTTTTGTGGCTCCTGGTAATGATGGGATGCGATTAGACGGTCTTGATTTGATCAATATCGGAATTTCCGAACATTCTAAGCTGATTGATTTCGCAAAAGTCAACGATATTGCTTGGACCTTTATTGGTCCAGATGATGCCCTTGCAGCTGGAATTGTGGATGACTTCAATGCAGCTGGTCTCAAAGCCTTTGGTCCGACCAAGGCTGCGGCTGAGCTGGAGTGGTCCAAGGATTTTGCTAAGGAAATCATGGTCAAATACGACGTTCCGACAGCAGCCTATGGCACATTTTCAGATTTCGAAGAAGCCAAGGCCTACATCGAAGAAAAAGGAGCTCCAATCGTCGTCAAGGCAGACGGCTTGGCCCTAGGGAAAGGTGTCGTCGTTGCGGAGACAGTTGAGCAAGCAGTTGAAGCCGCTCACGAGATGCTTTTAGACAATAAATTCGGTGATTCAGGTGCGCGTGTGGTCATCGAGGAATTCCTTGACGGGGAAGAGTTCTCTCTCTTTGCTTTTGTCAATGGGGATAAGTTCTACATTATGCCGACGGCTCAGGACCACAAACGTGCCTACGATGGCGACAAGGGTCCGAACACTGGTGGGATGGGTGCCTATGCGCCAGTTCCTCACTTGCCACAGAGCGTGGTTGACACAGCAGTTGACACTATTGTCAAGCCAGTTCTTGAAGGCATGATCAAAGAAGGTCGTCCTTACACTGGTGTACTTTACGCGGGACTTATCTTGACAGCTGACGGCCCTAAAGTCATCGAGTTCAACTCTCGTTTTGGAGATCCTGAAACGCAAATCATCTTGCCTCGTTTGACATCTGACTTTGCACAAAACATCTCTGACATTTTGGAAGGCAAAGAGCCAGCCATCACTTGGACGAACAAGGGTGTGACACTGGGCGTGGTTGTAGCATCAAACGGTTACCCACTCGCTTATGAGAAGGGTGTCAAGCTTCCAGCCAAGACAAATGGTGACATCATCACTTACTATGCTGGTGCCAAATTCGCTGAAAATGGCCAAGACCTTCTTTCAAACGGAGGACGCGTCTACATGCTGGTTACCACAGCAGACACCGTCAAAGACGGCCAAAACATTATCTACAACGAACTCAACAAACAAAACACAGAAGGCCTCTTCTACCGAAACGACATTGGAAGCAAGGCAATAAAAGATTAACAGATACTAACTTTGTCATGGCGAGCGAAAGCGAGCCAAACTAAGATAATGGTCGTTTGATTTGCGAGCGTTAGCGAGCTAGTATAGGATAATCGTCGCAGTAGTGGAACACCTAGTAGCAGAAAACTGGAGACTCGGGCTCCAGTTTTAGTAATGGAACGCTACAGGCGGTCGCTTACATCCGCACTACAATAGACGATTATTAAAAAAGGAGAAAAAATGAAACCAGTAATTTCCATCATCATGGGCTCAAAATCTGACTGGGCAACCATGCAAAAAGCTGCTGAAGTCCTCGACAACTTCGGCGTCGCTTACGAAAAGAAGGTTGTTTCCGCCCATCGAACGCCTGACCTCATGTTCAAACATGCCGAAGAAGCACGTAGCCGTGGCATCAAGGTCATCATCGCGGGTGCAGGTGGCGCTGCTCACTTGCCAGGTATGGTTGCTGCTAAAACAACCCTTCCAGTCATTGGGGTACCCGTCAAGTCTCGCGCCCTTAGCGGTGTGGATTCTCTTTATTCTATCGTTCAGATGCCAGGTGGGGTACCTGTCGCAACCATGGCGATCGGTGAAGCAGGTGCGACTAACGCTGCCCTCTTTGCCCTCCGTCTTCTTTCGGTAGAGGACCAGGCTATCGCGACAGCTTTGGCGGATTTCGCTGAAGAACAAGGAAAAATTGCAGAGGAGTCTACAAATGAGCTCAACTAAAACCATTGGGATCATCGGTGGTGGCCAGCTCGGTCAGATGATGGCGATCTCAGCTATCTACATGGGACACAAGGTTATCGCCTTGGATCCAGCAGCTGATTGCCCAGCCTCCCGTGTGGCGGAAATCATCGTGGCCCCTTACGACGACGTGGATGCCCTTCGTCAGTTGGCAGATCGCTGTGATGTTCTCACTTATGAATTTGAAAATGTGGATGCTGATGGTTTGGATGCCGTTATCAAAGAAGGCCAGCTTCCTCAAGGGACCGACCTGCTTCGCATCTCCCAAAACCGGATCTTTGAGAAGGACTTTCTTTCTAACAAGGCCCAAGTCACTGTAGCACCATATAAGGTCGTAACTTCTAGCAAAGACTTGGCAGATATCGACTTGTCTAAAAACTATGTCCTCAAGACGGCGACCGGTGGCTACGATGGCCATGGTCAAAAGGTTATTCGTTCAGAAGCAGACTTGGAAGAAGCATATACTTTAGCGGATTCAGCAGACTGCGTTTTAGAAGAGTTTGTCAACTTTGACCTTGAAATTTCTGTCATCGTATCTGGTAATGGCAAGGACGTGATAGTCTTCCCCGTTCAGGAAAATATCCACCGTAACAACATTCTTTCAAAAACCATTGTGCCTGCTCGCATTTCAGAAAGTCTAGCTGAAAAAGCCAAAGCTATGGCAGTGCGAATCGCTGAACAACTGAACCTCTCTGGAACTCTTTGCGTGGAAATGTTTGCGACAGCTGATGATATCATCGTCAACGAAATCGCACCACGTCCACACAATTCAGGCCATTACTCAATCGAAGCCTGCGACTTCTCCCAGTTTGACACGCACATCTTGGGCGTTCTCGGAGCACCACTCCCAACAATTCACCTTCATGCACCAGCTGTCATGCTCAATGTCCTCGGCCAACACGTCGAGGCTGCTGAAACATATGTGACAAAAAATCCAAGCGCTCACCTCCACTTATATGGTAAACTAGAAGCAAAGAACAACCGCAAAATGGGACATGTGACTTTGTTTAGTGATGTGGCAGACGAGGTTGAAGAGTTTGGGGAGTAAGACAGGACCCCAGCAATAAGGTCCGTCGTCTTACCCCTGCAAGGTTGACTAGGCTTGTCGCAGGCGAAAAATCGACAAGAGAAGCCAGACAACTACTGCTGGAAAGGGATTGATTTTTAAGTGAAAATAGCGATTCTAGGACTTGGAGTCATCGGGACCACTTATGCCTACGCCTTTCAAAAAGCAGGCCATCAAGTGGAACACGTACTGAAATATAGTAAGAAAAGCACTATTCCGAAGGAGTTGTCGGTTGATCTGCTAGATGGTCGCTATCATTCCAAGGGTGAAAACAAGCATGATACCTATGAGGTTCATGTGGCGGAAGCTGATTCGGAATACGATTTTATTTTTCTCAGTGTACGTCATGGGTTTGTCAAAGAAGCTGTGGAAACCTTGCGAAAAAATAATATCAAAGGCACTCTCGTTTTCTTCTGTAATTTTTGGGATACTCGAAAAGATGTCCAAGAGTGGGCAGGAAATTACGACTATATTCTAGCCTTTCCGACAGCGGGTGGTTGCATGCAGGAAGATCATTTGGATGGTGTCTTGTTTGACCATTTAATGCTAGAAGGTGAGCAAAAAGCACACATTTCTAACTATTCTGATTTGACGACTTTGCTGACTTCTGCAGATTTGAAGTGGGAAGTTCCTCATGATATGGTTGAGTGGATTTGGATTCACATGGCGATTAATGCGGGTGTTACTTCGACAGCTGCTCGTTCAGGGAATCTGGAAAATCCAGAAGAATTGGCTTTGAACTTGATGAATAGTTCTTCAGAATTGTCATTGGCCATCAAGGCCATTCGAGAAGCTTTGAAAGTCGTAGAAGCGCGTGGGGTGAATTTGAAGCTTTACAAAGCCGAACTCTTGCCATACAAAATTCCCGCTTGGATAGCCGGCAAAGCCATGAAAGTCATGTTTGCTAAAAATGAGCTGACCCGAAAAATCATGACCTTACACAATGACAAACAGGACATCTTCTATTGTTGTCAAAGTGTTTATCAGACTGGTCAGGAGTTAGGTGTCAAGATGCCTATTCTGGAAGCAAATATGAAGGGCATTTCGATTTAGGAGGTTTTATGATTCAACTCATTGTCAACGCATTTGTTGAAAAAGAAAAGACGGGAGCAGTCGTCGAAGTCTTGTATGCTAGTAGCGATCACGAAAAAGTGAAAGCTAAGTATGAAGAGCTGACTGCTCAATATCCTGAAAACTATTTAGCCATCTATGATCTGCCGCTGGATACGGATTTGAATACACTGGATCATTATCCGTCAGTGTGGATTGGGAAAGAAGAATTTGAATAAAGTGATTGCCAGTTGCTAACTGATGTGAAACATCAAAAGAAAGGAAAATAAAAACATGATCGAACGTTACTCTCGCCCAGAAATGGCGAACATTTGGACTGAAGAAAATAAATACCGTGCCTGGCTTGAGGTGGAAATCTTGGCAGACGAAGCCTGGGCTGAATTGGGAGAAATTCCTAAGGAAGATGTGGCTTTGATTCGTGAAAAAGCGGACTTTGACATCGACCGTATTTTGGAAATCGAGCAGCAAACTCGCCACGATGTGGTGGCCTTCACACGTGCGGTTTCTGAGACGCTTGGTGAAGAACGTAAGTGGGTTCACTATGGTTTGACTTCTACTGACGTGGTGGATACTGCCTATGGTTACCTCTACAAACAAGCCAACGACATCATCCGCAAGGACCTTGAAAACTTCCTTAACATCATCTCTGACAAAGCGAAAGAACACAAGTTCACCATCATGATGGGTCGTACCCACGGTGTGCACGCTGAACCGACAACTTTTGGTTTGAAATTGGCCACTTGGTACAGCGAAATGAAACGGAACATCGAGCGTTTTGAGCATGCAGCTGCTGGCGTGGAAGCTGGTAAGATTTCTGGGGCGGTTGGTAACTTTGCTAACATCCCACCATTTGTTGAAAAATACGTCTGCGATAAATTGGGTATCCGTGCCCAAGAAATCTCTACACAGGTGCTTCCTCGTGACCTTCACGCTGAGTACTTTGCAGTTCTTGCTAGCATCGCAACTTCTATCGAGCGGATGGCGACTGAAATCCGTGGTCTTCAAAAATCTGAACAACGTGAAGTGGAAGAATTCTTTGCCAAAGGTCAAAAAGGATCTTCAGCAATGCCGCACAAACGTAACCCAATCGGTTCTGAAAACATGACAGGTCTTGCGCGTGTGATCCGTGGTCACATGGTCACAGCTTATGAAAATGTGTCACTCTGGCATGAACGTGATATCTCTCACTCATCAGCTGAGCGCATCATCGCACCGGACACAACCATCTTGATTGACTACATGCTCAACCGTTTCGGAAACATCGTTAAGAACTTGACAGTCTTCCCAGAAAACATGATTCGCAACATGAACTCTACATTTGGTTTGATCTTCAGCCAACGTGCCATGTTGACTTTGATTGAAAAAGGGATGACACGTGAGCAAGCTTACGACCTTGTTCAACCAAAGACTGCCCAATCATGGGATAACCAAGTAGACTTTAAACCACTTCTTGAAGCAGATCCAGAAGTAACTTCACGTCTCACTCAAGAAGAAATCGACGAAATCTTCAACCCAACTTACTACACCAAACGGGTGGATGAAATCTTCGAACGCATCGGTTTGGGTGACTAATCGCAACAAAAAGGGAATTTGAAAAATAGACGAAAGAGGCTGGGCAAAAACTGTCCAGCCTTTGATGTTTGATAAGACTAACTGCAAGACGCAGTGGTTGAGTGGGCTCTACTACGCTGATTTCATCAGCTTTTACAGTCCTACTCAACTGTGCGGAGGTGGGACGACGAAATCGAATTCTAACGAATTACCGATTTCTGTCCCACACTCTTTTTAAACTTTTTATAGCTAAACTATCACTAATTATATATATTTTTAAAGAGGTCTTTAGAAATCGTTCTCAACATGCTATACTGGAGCTATAAAAAAGACCGAGATGTCTCAGTCTTTTTGGTTCTTAGTGATCGCGGTCACAGGAGATGAACTTGATCTTGTAGTAGTCACCGCGTTTATAGGTTTCCGTGTATTCAAGGATTTGGCCAGTCGCTTCTAATTTGGTCGTCTTCACTTGTTTAACAGTTGGGAAATTTTCATCGATCTCCAAAACTTTAGCCACCTTGCTCGGTGTAGGAAAGACGATTTCATTGATTTCTTCGAAGTGTTCATCATTCATATGAATGTGGTAATCCTCTTTGAAGCGATCATAGATAGAACTATAGTATTCCAAATTTGGATAGTTTGGATTGATATATTGTTCAGGAATATAGGTTTGGTGGAAGATATACGTATCATCCCCTGTCTGGCGGGTCCGTTCGATCTTATAGTAGAATTGCGTTGGGTTGAGGCCTAGTTTGTCTAGGATGCTCAAGGTGTTTCCACGTTTAATAGAGAGAACTTTGACTTTGGCCTTTTGGATGGGGAAGGTTTCAACATCTGAAAATTCAACTAGTTTGTGTTTTCGAGCACGAGAAACAAAGGTCCCCTTTCCTTGCTGACGGACAATGTAGCCATCGGCAGCGAGGTCGTTCAAAGCACGGACAACGGTGATAGAGCTAACATCATAAATTTTGATGAGTTCAGCTTCAGTATAAAATTTATCTCCATTTTCAAATTTTCCTGAGATAATTTGCTGTTTCAATTCATCTTTGATGTGTTGGTACTTTGGAATTGCCATAGTGCTACCTCTCTTTAGATTTCTCTTATTTAACCCTATTTTAACATATTTTTTTTAAAAGTGTTGACATTTTTTAAAAAATTTATTATATTAATAAATGAAAAGGGTTACATATAAGAAAGGGGGGCGTTTATGGGGGTTTTTGAGATTCGCGATGATTTCTATTTAAAAGGTCAACCCTTCAAGATTTTGTCCGGTGCGATCCATTATTTCCGAATTGACCCAACAGACTGGTACCATTCCTTGTATAATCTTAAGGCTTTGGGTTTTAACACGGTTGAGACCTATGTCCCATGGAATGCGCATGAACCCAAGAAGGGGCAGTTTGACTTTAGTGGTCGATTGGATCTGGAACGTTTTATCCAAACAGCCCAGTCCCTAGGACTTTACATGATTGTAAGGCCATCGCCCTTTATCTGTGCAGAGTGGGAATTTGGTGGATTGCCAGCCTGGCTTTTAGAAGAAGACCTGCGAATCCGCTCATCAGACCCAGCCTTTATCGAAGCGATAGATCGTTATTATGATCGCTTGCTTGGATTGTTGACACCCTACCAAGTGGATCGGGGTGGTCCAATCCTTATGATGCAGGTGGAAAATGAGTACGGCTCTTATGGAGAGGATAAGGATTATCTTCGTGCCATTCGGGATTTGATGAAGGAAAAAGGCGTGACCTGCCCCCTCTTTACATCAGATGGGCCATGGCGAGCAACGTTAAGAACAGGAACCTTGATCGAAGAAGACCTCTTTGTGACGGGAAACTTCGGTTCTAAAGCAGCCTATAACTTTGGTCAAATGAAAGAATTCTTTAACGAATACGGCAAGAAATGGCCTTTGATGTGTATGGAATTCTGGGATGGCTGGTTTACCCGCTGGAAGGAACCCGTGATTCAAAGGGACCCAGAGGAGTTGGCAGAAGCTGTCCATGAGGTCTTGGAGCTCGGCTCCATCAATCTCTACATGTTTCATGGTGGAACCAATTTCGGCTTTATGAATGGTTGCTCAGCTCGGGGGACGCTGGATTTGCCACAGGTGACGTCCTATGACTACGGGGCTTTGCTCAATGAGCAAGGCAATCCGACGGAGAAGTATGATGCTATTCAAAAAATGATGGCGACCTATTATCCGGAATACCCACAGCAAGAACCGCTCATCAAAGAATGTTTGCCGGAACAAAGCTTGCAATTGGCAGCCAAGACCAGTCTCTTCGCTAATCTGGACAACTTGGCTCAGCTTAAGACTAGTCTCTATCCAGAAAAGATGGAAGAGTTGGGGCAAACCACAGGTTATCTCTTGTATGAGACAGACCTTGAATTGGATGCGGAGGAAGAAAAACTGCGCATCATTGATGGTCGGGATCGGGTACAGATTTACCTGGATGATCAACATGTAGCAACGCAATACCAAACAGAGATCGGTGAAGATCTTTTTATCAAAGGAAAAAAGAAAGCGGTTACGAATTTAAAAATCTTGCTTGAAAATATGGGACGTGTCAACTACGGGCACAAGCTCTTAGCGGATAGCCAGCACAAGGGCATTCGCACAGGTGTCTGTGTGGATTTGCATTTCCACCTTCATTGGAAGCAGTACCCGCTGGATTTACAAGATCTCAGCCAGCTCGATTTTTCAAAGGAATGGCAGGCAGGTGCTCCAGCATTTTACCGATATGATTTTCAGCTGGACCACACCCTTGACACCTATCTGGATATGACAGGATTTGGGAAAGGGGTCGTCTTTGTCAACGGCCACAACCTTGGTCGCTTCTGGGAGGTCGGACCCACCACTTCACTTTATGTGCCTCATGGTTTCCTCAAAGAAGGAGCCAATAGCCTGATCGTCTTTGAGACAGAAGGGCGTTACCAAGAGACACTTCAACTTGTTCAACAACCTACATTCAAAGAAGTAAAGGGGGAAAACTTATGACAATTGTAGGATGCCGTATCGATGGACGTTTGATCCACGGGCAGGTAGCCAACCTTTGGACTACCAAACTAAATATTTCACGTATCATGGTGATCGATGATGAAGTCGCTCAAAATGATATCGAAAAAAGCGGCTTGAAACTAGCGACACCACCTGGTGTCAAGCTCAGTATCTTGCCAGTAGCAAAGGCTGCAGAAAATATCTTAGCTGGAAAATATGACAGCCAACGTCTCTTCATCGTAGCTCGCAAACCAGACCGCTTCCTAGGCTTGGTAGAAGCAGGTGTGCCACTTGAAACCTTAAACGTAGGGAACATGTCTCAGTCAGACGAGACTCGCCCCGTTACTCGTTCGATAAACGTAGTGGATGCCGATGTGGAAGCTTTCCACAAGCTAGCTGAAAAAGGAGTTAAGCTAACTGCTCAAATGGTTCCCAATGATCCAGTTGAAGACTTCTTGAAGTTGCTCAAATAGTTTATAAATAAAAAAGAAAAATTTTAGGAGGAAATTGTCATGATACAATGGTGGCAAATTTTACTACTTACTTTGTACTCAGCTTATCAAATCTGTGATGAGTTGACGATTGTTTCATCAGCAGGATCACCAGTCTTTGCTGGTTTCATTACAGGACTTGTCATGGGAGATTTAGGAACAGGTCTTTATATTGGAGCAGCTCTTCAATTGACAGTACTCGGTGTTGGTACTTTTGGTGGAGCTTCTCGTATCGACGCGACTTCTGGTGCCGTTCTTGCAACTGCCTTCTCAGTAGCAGGAGGAATCAAACCAGAAATTGCGATTGCAACGATTGCCGTTCCGGTAGCAGGTCTCTTGACTTATGCAGATATCCTTGGTCGGATGAGTACAACTGCCTTTGCACACCGTATTGATGCGGCGATTGAACGCTTTGACTACAAAGGAATTGAACGCAACTACCTTCTCGGTGCTCTTCCTTGGGCTCTTTCTCGTGCCCTTCCAGTCTTCTTAGCTCTTAGGTTCGGTGGGGCTTATGTTCAATCTATTGTAGACTTTGTTGAACAATATAAATGGATTGCGAATGGTTTGACACTTGCAGGACGTATGCTTCCAGGTCTTGGTTTTGCGATCTTGCTTCACTACTTACCTGTGAAACGTCACCTTCACTATCTTGCTCTTGGTTTTGGCTTGACAGCAATGTTGACAGTACTTTATGGAAATGTCCAAAGTGTTGGTAATGCCGTTTCAGCAATGCTTGGAACAGATGCTTTTGCAAAACTTCCAAAAGAACAAATGGTTGCCTTCACAAACAACTTCAAATCTGTATCTATGATCGGGGTTGCCATCATTGGTATCTTCCTTGCAGTGCAACACTTTAAAAACAGCCAACGTACGGTTGTAGCTGCTCCAGCAAGCAATGTAGAAAGCGGGGAAATTGAAGATGACGAATTCTAAGAACTACAAACTCACTAAAGAGGATTTCAAACAAATCAACAAACGTAGCCTCTTCACCTTCCAATTGGGTTGGAACTACGAACGGATGCAGGCTTCTGGTTACCTTTACATGCTTCTTCCACAATTGCGGAAAATGTATGGAGACGGCACACCTGAATTGAAAGAAATGATGAAATTGCATACGCAATTCTTCAATACTTCACCATTCTTCCACACCATTATCACTGGTTTTGACCTTGCTTTGGAAGAAAAAGATGGTGTGAAATCGAAAGATGCGGTTAACGGGATCAAGACAGGTCTCATGGGACCATTTGCTCCTCTTGGAGACTCTATCTTTGGATCTTTGGTTCCAGCCATTATGGGATCTATTGCAGCAACAATCGCGTCACAAGGTCAACCATGGGGTATTTTCCTTTGGATCGCAGTGGCAGTAGCCTATGATATCTTCCGTTGGAAACAGTTGGAGTTTGCTTATAAAGAAGGTACCAACTTAATCAACAACATGCAAAGCACCTTGACAGCTTTGATCGAAGCAGCTTCTGTTCTGGGTATCTTCATGGTCGGTGCCTTGATCGCGTCTATGATCAATGTAGATGTCTCATGGATGCCACACATCGGGGATAAGGCCATCGATATCCAAGACATGCTTAATTTGATCTTCCCACGCTTGGTACCAGCTATCATTACAGGTGTGATCTACTGGTTGCTTGGACGTAAAGGTATGAACTCAACCAAGGCTATCTTGTTGATTATCGTCGCAGCTATTTCCTTCTCTGCCTTTGGACATTTCTTCTTTGGAATGGAATAATGGAGTAAGGTATGGCAAAACACCTAGTATTGGTCAGTCATGGTCGATTCTGTGAAGAGCTCAAAGCCAGCACAGAAATGATTATGGGACCACAAGACAACATTCATACCGTGGCCCTCTTGCCAGAGGAAGGTCCTGAGGAGTTTACAGCCAAGTTTGAAGCTTGTGTTGCAGACTTTGATGACTACATCGTCTTTGCAGATCTTTTGGGAGGCACTCCTTGTAATACAGTTAGCCGCCTGATTCTTGAAGGACGTGCGATTGACCTCTATGCAGGGATGAACTTGCCAATGGTAATTGAATTTATTAATAACAGCCTGGTCGGAGGAGAAGAAGCTTATCCAGCGCGTGCACAAGAAAGCATCGTGAAGGTTAATGATCTTTTATCCAACTTTGATGACGACGAGGATGAGTAAGATACGATAGCGAAAACCGCTTGAACATTCGGAATGGGGCTGGGACAATTGTCTCGGCCTCTTACCGCTTATAAGGCGGGTAGAAAAGAGGAGAAGCATGCTAGATTATACAAAAGAAGAACTGCTTGAACTGGGGGCTGAAATTACGACACGCGAAATTTACCAGCAACCTGAAGTTTGGAAAGAAACCTATCGTCTCTATCAAGAGAAAGCAAAAGAAATTCAAGAGTTTTTAGAGATCATTGGGAATCGTCATGGATACATCAAAGTGATCCTGACAGGGGCAGGGACCTCAGCCTATGTGGGGGACACCTTGGTTCCGTATTTGCAGGAAGTGCACGATGAACGCCATTGGAATTTCCAATCTATTGCGACGACTGATATCGTGGCGCATCCACAAACCTATCTCAAAAAAGAAGTGCCGACGGTCTTGGTTTCCTTTGCACGAAGTGGCAACTCGCCTGAAAGTGTTGCGACAGTTGAGTTAGCTCAACAATTGGTGGAGGATCTTTATCAAATTACCATTACCTGTGCAGCCGAAGGAAAACTAGCCCAGCAAGCTCACGGGGATGAGCGCAATCTCTTGCTCTTACAACCAAAAGAAACCAATGATGCTGGATTTGCCATGACTTCGAGCTTTACCTCTATGCTCCTGACAGCCCTCTTGGTCTTTGATCCAAGTGAAGAAGAAACCAAGGAAAAACGAGTAAATGAACTGATTCATCTGTCAGAGCAGATCTTGGAGAAAGATGGTGATGTTAAGGAAGTTGTCGATTTAGATTTCGAGCGCGTCATCTATCTGGGAGCAGGACCTTTCTTTGGGCTAGCTCATGAAGCCCAGCTCAAGATTTTAGAGTTAACTGCCGGTAAAATCGCGACCATGTACGAGAGTCCTGTTGGATTCCGTCATGGACCGAAATCCCTCATCAATGATCAGACTCTGGTCTTGGTCTTTGGCTCGATTGACCCTTACACACGCCAGTACGATTTGGATTTGGTTGGAGAGGTGGCTGCAGATCAGATTGCCCGTCAGGTCGTCCTTTTGACCGACCAAGCTGCAGGCATAGAGCATGTGCGAGAAGTTTTGGTAGCATCTTCAGCCGATTCACTAGATATCTACCGTGCCTTCCCGTATATTATCTACGGTCAGTTGATTTCCCTCTTGACTTCGCTCAAGGTTCAAAACCGCCCAGATACGCCATCACCGACTGGTACTGTCAATCGTGTTGTACAAGGGGTGATCATTCATCCATTTGATAAAGAATAGCCACTAATTTTCTATAAAAAGTGGAGTGTTTCTTCTTGTGAAACTGATACAATGGAGAAAAACAGTGAGAGGAGAAGGTTTGTGAAACAGTATCAAGAAAGCGTGTTTGGAGAATGGCAGAATCAAGAGGTTCGGGTTTATCGCCTCGAAAATGACCTGGGCTACCAATTGTCTGTCATGACCTATGGTGCGACGATTTTAGAATATGTGACACCTGATAAAGAAGATCGGTTTGCTAATATTATCCTAGGCTTTGATCGCTTTGAGGACTATGTGGGCAATAGCCCTAAATACGGTGCTAGTATTGGCCCAGTCGCTGGCCGGATTGCAGGGGCCAGCTTTGAGCTCAATGGTCAAAGCTACAATTTGGAAGCTAATAACGGTGCCAACTGCAACCACAGTGGATCGACTGGTTGGGACAGCGCCTTGTTTAGCGTGGAGTCGGTAACGGACCAAGAAATCACTCTGTACACTGAGCGTGCGGATGGCACCGGTGGTTTCCCTGGAAATCTCAAGATCTGGGTGACCTATGGTTTAACGGAAGATGGTGAACTCGAGATTGCTTATCGGGTAGAAACGGATCAAGACACCTTGGTCAACCCGACCAACCACAGCTATTTCAATCTATCAGGTAACTTCGCTCAGCCGATTCATGACCATGTCTTTCAGATCAATCATAAAGGGCTTTACCCTATCCACCCAGATGGCGTTCCTCTTCAGACGGTGGATAGAGAAAGTCCAATCGTTCAGCATCTCTACCAAGCCATGCTGTTAGAGGATCTCTTTAAGGATTCAGATCCGCAAATCCGCCTGGTAGAAGGATTGGACCATCCTTTCGCTCTACCAGATGGACATGAAAATGCAGGCTTCTTCTACCATCAACCATCTGGACGCTTCTTGACCTTCAAGTCAGAGGCACCCGCCTTGGTGGTGTATTCAGCCAATTTTGTAGACGAGACTGTTAATCTGCAAGGCCAACCAATGGTTCAGCACAATGGCTTGGCGCTAGAATTCCAAACAGTGCCAGATGCTATTCACAGTGACCAGGCTGAAAAGGTCATCCTGAGAGCAGGTCAAGTCTTTACCAGTAAGACTAGCTACCATGCCATCGCTAAGAAATAAAGAGGAAAGGGGAGTGGCCAGATAAAGATGTGAAATCTTTGCCTGAGACCTCCTCTTTTTCTCGAAAAAATTTTAGAAAAACTATAAGGAAAGTTTAAGCTTCCTATCGTATACTAATACCATCATCAAAGACCTCCTAACTTTGAATGATAAAACTCCTAAAACTTTTTCATAATAATCTCCCTATAAGAGCTACCAAAACCGGTGGCTTTTTCTACGTACCTTAGCAAACGTTAGTGAGCTTAGATACGTTGACGCAGTTCGAACGGTAGTGAGAACTATGATCTTTATTTTTCACGAACATCAGCGAGCTTAGGTACATTGACGCAGTTCCAACGCTAGTGAGTACTACGTTTCTTACTATTTTGGTCAAGGCAGTCTAGTAGGGACGCAGAGGATCTTTAAAAAACACATTCTATTTATGGTACCGAAGGTATCATTTTTTGCTATAATAGACTGTATGAGTAGAATTTTAGACAATGAAATCATGGGCGATGAAGAGGCCGTTGAACGGACGCTACGCCCGCAATATTTACATGAATATATCGGTCAGGATAAGGTCAAGGACCAGCTGAAAATCTTTATTGAAGCGGCTAAACTTCGGGATGAGGCGCTGGATCATGTCCTTCTTTTTGGCCCTCCGGGGCTTGGGAAAACCACCATGGCCTTTGTCATCGCTAATGAACTGGGCGTCAATCTCAAGCAGACTTCTGGTCCTGTCATTGAAAAGGCCGGTGACTTGGTAGCTATCCTCAATGATCTAGAACCGGGGGATGTCCTCTTTATCGATGAGATCCACCGTCTTCCTATGTCAGTCGAAGAAGTGCTTTACAGCGCCATGGAAGATTTTTACATCGACATTATGATTGGCGCTGGGGAGAGCAGCCGGAGTGTCCATCTGGACCTTCCTCCTTTCACTTTGATTGGGGCCACGACTCGAGCTGGTATGCTGTCCAATCCCTTGCGCGCTCGCTTTGGGATTACCGGACACATGGAATACTATGAGCAAGATGATTTGACAGAGATTGTCGAGCGGACCGCCGAGATCTTTGAGATGGAGATCACCCACGAAGCTGCTGAAGAGCTTTCTCTTCGTAGTCGGGGGACTCCTCGGATTGCCAACCGTTTGCTGAAACGGGTACGCGATTTTGCCCAGATTATGGGCGACGGCTTGATTGACGATACCATTACCGACAAGGCTCTCTCTATGCTAGATGTGGACCGTGAAGGGCTGGACTATGTCGATCAAAAGATCCTGCGCACCATGATTGAGATGTACGGCGGTGGCCCGGTCGGGCTTGGGACTCTATCGGTCAATATTGCTGAAGAGCGAGAGACTGTAGAAGATATGTATGAACCTTACCTGATTCAAAAAGGCTTTATCATGCGGACCCGGACAGGGCGCGTGGCGACTCGCAAGGCTTACGAACACCTCGGTTATCCCTACAATGGAGACTAGAAGAAGATGCTGACGGAAGAAGCAATAGTAGAACAAATTCAAGCGGATCCGGAGATGATGACTGTCTTGGCTATCATTCGAGATCTCAACCTAACAGATGCCTGGTTAGCAGCAGGTGCGGTGCGCAATTTCATCTGGAACCAGCTCTCTGGAAAACCAGGGTTTGATGCGACGACAGATCTGGATCTGGTCTTTTATGACCCTGAGATCAGCTATGAGGAGACTCAGCAGATCGAGCAGGAGTTAAAGAAGACCTATCCCCAGTACGCTTGGGAAGTGAAAAATCAAGTCTATATGCACCAGCATAGTCCGGGGACGGCTCCTTATCGCAGTGCTTGTGATGCGGTTTCTAAATACCCCGAGCAGTGTACGGCACTTGCAGTTCGCTTGAGGAAAGATGGTCAGCTAGAGCTCTTTCTCCCTTATGGGACAAGGGATATCGAAGACTTTATCGTTGAGCCGACTCCACATTTTTTAGCCAGTCCAGAGCGCTTGGCGGTTTATACAGAGCGAATGAAAAAGAAGAATTGGCAGACCAAATGGCCTCAATTGGAGGTTCGTTTTCCAAAATAGAGAAAAAAATCAGATTTGAAAAGGGAATCTGATTTTTCTTTAAAATGATGGAGCCACTTTGTCATCTTTCTGTCACATTTTTGTTATAATAGTAATAGTATGCTGGTTTTCCATAGTGGAAAGCCAAGAGCTCAGCTAGGTTGGGCAGTCCGAACAAGGAGTTAGGTGGAATCATGAAAAAAATTGTCTTTGTCTGCTTAGGAAATATTTGTCGGAGCCCCATGGCGGAGTTTGTCATGAAGGATTTGACCGATCAGTATGAGATTGAAAGTCGGGCTACTTCTAGCTGGGAACATGGAAATCCTATCCATCGGGGAACCCAGAAAATCTTTCAACAACACCAGGTCCCGTATGATCCAGCTAAGACGTCCTTACAGATCAAGGAAGAGGATTTTTACAACTTTGATTTGATCCTAGGGATGGACGAAAACAATGTAGTGGATCTGAAGCGAATGGCTCCTGCAGGGACAGAGCACAAGATTCATCTTTTTGCTGCTGAAAGTGTGCCAGATCCGTGGTATACCGGTGATTTTGAGGAGACCTATTCCAGAGTCCTGACTGGCTGTAAGGCCTGGTTAGATCAGTTAGCAACTTCTTAAGAGTTTGATATGTGAGAGAATACAGAATATGAAAGAATTTTATGAGACCTATAAGGTCTATCTGACGCGAAAAAATTTAGAAATAGCAGCATTAGTAGTGATTGTCTTATCTGCTTTGATGGTTTTCTTTTCGGCCATTCCAGGTAAGGGCGTCTTGACCTTGGACAAGGGGGCGATCCGTTACGACGGAAGTCTAGTCCGTGGCAAGATGAATGGCAAGGGAACCGTCACCTTCAAAAATGGGGATACCTATACAGGTAACCTCGTCAACGGCTCTTTTAGTGGCTATGGCAAGTTCAAGTCTAAGGATGGATGGACCTATGAGGGACAGTTTGTCAATGGTCAGCCGGAGGGCAAAGGCACCTTAACCACAGAAGCCAACGTCGTATACAAAGGAACATTCAAGCAGGGGATTTATCAAAATGCGCATTAAATGGTTTTCACTGGTCCGTGTTACAGGACTCTTATTGGTATTGCTTTACCATTACTTCCAAAAAGCCTTTCCTGGAGGCTTCATTGGGGTAGATATTTTCTTCACCTTCTCAGGATTTTTGATTACAGCGCTCTTGATTGATGAATTTGCGCGTAATCAAGGTATCGACTACCTGGCTTTCTTGAAGCGACGCTTTTACCGGATTGTACCGCCTCTTGTCTTTATGGTCTTGATCGTGATGCCTTTTACCTTTATGGTCCAACGGGACTACGTGGCTGGTATTGGGACTCAGATTGCGGCGGTCTTCGGTTTTGTGACCAATTTCTTTGAGATGGCAACGGGTGGTAGTTACGAAAGTAACTTCATTCCGCATCTCTTCCTTCATACCTGGAGTTTGGCACTAGAAGTGCATTACTATGTGCTGTGGGCACTTTTGGCATGGTTCTTGGCCAAGCGGGCTAAGACGGTTGGAAAATACCGAGGCATGCTCTTCTTAGCATCCAGCGGGCTCTTTCTCTTTACCTTCTTATCCATGTTCATCCGCGCCTTTCTGACAGCTAATTTCTCTACCATCTATTTTTCTAGCTTCACTCACATCTTCCCCTTCTTTGCGGGATCATGCCTAGCAACGGTGACAGGGATTGCTAATGTCAGCCCGAACTTTACAAAGCTGGTGCAGTCTTGGAGTATGAAAAAGACTTTATCGGTCTTGGGTGGAAGCTTTGCCTTCTTGTTTGTGCTCAGTCTTTTCTTGCCATTTGATAGCTTGTGGACCTATCTATTTGGCTTTTTAGCAGCGACAATCGCAGCTTGTGCTATGATTCTGTCGGCCCGCATTCTTCATGAGAAGACGCCAAATAAAAAAGAGCCGGCTATCCTTAATTTTCTTGCGGATACCAGTTATGGCGTTTATCTTTTCCACTGGCCTTTCTTTATTATCTTTTCTCAACACTTGGGAAATATGATGGGAGCCCTTGTGACGACGATCGTTTCCTTGATTCTAACAGCTCTTTCCTTCTATATTTTGGAGCCAACCATTGCAGGCAAGGAACCTCGTGTCTTTGGCATGAAGATGGATCTCAGTTTTTTGACCAAGCCGATCTTTTACCTCATGATTCCACTGGCTTTCTTGATGCTTGGAATCTCCGCCTTTGCACCAACCGTCGGAGCTTTTGATGAGAGTTTGGTAGTGAGTGGGCTCAATCAAGCAGACAGCAAAATGCAGGTCACACGGACGCAGGTGGATAATGCGACTGCAACAGACTATAACGTCTCAAATGGTGTGACCATGATCGGTGACTCCGTTAACTTGCGGGCGCAGGACTATCTAACCAAAGCGATTCCGGGTATCCAGATCGATGCAGTGGTAAGCCGTCAGTTGGAAAATGGAATGAAGGTCTTTGAGACCGATATCTCCAATAAAGTTCTCCTAAAAAATGTGGTCATTGCCCTAGGAACCAATACTGTAAGCAACTACAAAGAATTACTGGATCAGTATGTTGAAAAACTTCCAAAAGGCCGTCGTTTGATCCTTGTGACACCATATGATGGTCGATATGCCAACGATCAGTCCAGTGAATCGGTTCAAACGCGTCTTTATGAATTGGAACTAGCCAAGAAACACGACTTTATCACTATTGCGGACTGGTACCAAGTAGCAATTGAAAATCCAAACATTTGGGTGGGAACAGACTCTGTTCACTTCAATATGGAAACCAATGGCGGGGAACTCTATGCTCAAACAGTTAAAGAAGCCCTAGATAAGGCTGAAAAAGGACCAGTCAAGAAGTAAAAATACTTCTCTGAAACTGAAACAAAACATATCCTAACAAAATAAAACAAAAAGCAACTTTATACTTGTAAAAAGTTGCTTTTTTTAGTAAGATTAAGAAAACGCTTACAAAAATCAATTGAAAACATCACTTTGTGAAGAAAAAGTTTTTTAAATTATTTTTTCACAATTTTGCTAAAGAATTGCTTTTACAGCAATCAAATTGATAAAACTTTCACAAGCTTCAAAAAAATCTTTGTGAAAGTTGCTTGGAAGTGTTTACAAAAATCTCAAAATAGAGTACAATTATATTGTGAAATAATTAACAAATCGAAATTTCTTACACTATTCTTGAAAATTTCCGAAAACATGAAAAAGTTCTAGAAAAGGATAAGGGTTTCAAACATTGGAGGAAAGCATCAAATGGCTGATAAAAAAACTCTCTCACCTGAAGAAAAGAAACTCGCTGCTGAAAAACACGTAGACGAGTTGGTGCAAAAAGCGCTAGTGGCGCTTGAAGAAATGCGCAAATTGAACCAGGAGCAAGTAGACTACATCGTTGCAAAAGCATCTGTAGCTGCTCTTGACGCACACGGTGAGCTCGCTCTTCATGCTTATGAAGAAACTGGTCGTGGAGTCTTTGAAGACAAAGCAACCAAGAACTTGTTCGCTTGTGAACACGTTGTAAACAACATGCGTCACACCAAGACGGTTGGTGTCATTTCAGAAGATGACGTCACTGGTTTGACCCTGATTGCTGAGCCAGTCGGAGTTGTCTGCGGGATCACTCCTACAACCAACCCTACTTCAACAGCAATCTTTAAAGCCTTGATTTCCTTGAAGACACGGAACCCTATCGTCTTTGCCTTCCACCCATCTGCTCAAGAATCATCTGCTCATGCGGCACGAATCGTACGCGATGCAGCAATTGCAGCTGGAGCACCTGAGAACTGTGTGCAATGGATTACCCAACCTTCTATGGAAGCAACCAGTGCCCTTATGAACCATGAAGGAGTTGCGACGATCCTTGCGACCGGTGGTAACGCCATGGTGAAAGCTGCTTATTCTTGTGGAAAACCAGCTCTTGGGGTTGGTGCCGGAAACGTTCCTGCCTATGTTGAAAAATCAGCCAACATCCGCCAAGCAGCACACGATATCGTCATGTCTAAATCATTTGACAACGGTATGGTCTGTGCGTCTGAACAAGCGGTCATCATCGATAAAGAAATCTACGATGAGTTTGTTGAAGAATTCAAATCTTACCACACTTACTTTGTCAACAAAAAAGAAAAAGCCCTTCTTGAAGAGTTCTGCTTCGGTGTGAAAGCCAACAGCAAGAACTGTGCGGGTGCGAAATTGAATGCGGACATCGTTGGGAAACCAGCAGCATGGATCGCAGAACAAGCTGGCTTCTCAGTTCCAGAAGGAACCAATATCCTTGCGGCAGAATGTAAAGAAGTTGGTGAAAAAGAGCCTTTGACTCGTGAAAAATTGTCACCAGTCATCGCTGTCTTGAAATCTGAAAGCCGTGAAGACGGAATTAACAAAGCTCGCCAAATGGTTGAATTCAACGGTCTTGGTCACTCAGCTGCTATCCATACAGCAGACGAAGAATTGACCAAAGAATTTGGTAAAGCAGTTAAAGCCATTCGTGTGATCTGCAACTCTCCTTCGACTTTCGGTGGTATCGGGGATGTTTACAATGCCTTCTTGCCATCATTGACACTTGGATGTGGTTCTTACGGACGCAACTCTGTTGGGGACAACGTTAGTGCCATCAACCTCTTGAATATCAAAAAAGTCGGACGCCGGAGAAATAACATGCAATGGATGAAACTTCCTTCAAAAACATACTTTGAACGTGATTCAATTGAATACCTACAAAAATGTCGTGACGTTGAACGTGTCATGATCGTTACAGACCACGCTATGGTAGAGCTTGGTTTCCTTGATCGTATCATCGAACAGCTTGACCTTCGTCGCAACAAGGTAGTTTACCAAATCTTTGCAGACGTTGAACCAGATCCAGATATCACAACTGTTGAACGTGGTACAGAGATCATGCGTGCCTTCAAACCAGATACTATCGTCGCTCTCGGCGGTGGATCTCCAATGGATGCGGCTAAAGTAATGTGGCTCTTCTATGAACAACCAGAAGTGGACTTCCGTGACCTTGTACAAAAATTCATGGATATCCGTAAACGTGCCTTCAAATTCCCATTGCTTGGTAAGAAAACTAAATTCATCGCGATCCCAACTACATCTGGTACAGGATCTGAAGTAACTCCATTTGCCGTTATCTCTGATAAAGCAAACAACCGTAAATACCCAATCGCTGACTACTCATTGACACCAACTGTGGCAATCGTAGACCCTGCCTTGGTATTGACAGTTCCTGGATTTGTTGCGGCTGATACTGGTATGGACGTCTTGACGCACGCGACTGAAGCTTACGTATCACAAATGGCTAGCGACTACACTGATGGTCTTGCTCTTCAAGCCATCAAACTTGTCTTTGAAAACTTGGAAAGCTCAGTGAAGAATGCAGACTTCCACTCACGTGAGAAAATGCATAACGCTTCAACTATTGCTGGTATGGCCTTCGCCAATGCCTTCCTAGGTATTTCTCACTCAATGGCTCACAAGATTGGTGCGCAATTCCACACCATTCACGGACGGACCAATGCCATCTTGCTTCCATACGTTATCCGCTACAACGGTACACGCCCAGCTAAGACAGCAACATGGCCTAAGTACAACTACTACCGTGCAGATGAAAAATACCAAGATATCGCTCGTATGCTAGGACTTCCATGCTCTACTCCAGAAGAAGCCGTTGAAGCTTACGCAAAAGCTGTATACGAACTCGGTGAACGCTGTGGTATCGAAATGAACTTCAAAGCACAAGGAATCGATGAAAAAGAATGGAAGAAACATTCTCGTGAATTGGCCTTCCTTGCTTATGAAGATCAATGTTCACCAGCTAACCCACGTCTTCCAATGGTAGACCATATGCAAGAAATCATCGAAGATGCTTACTATGGTTACAAGGAACGTCCAGGACGTCGTAAATAAGACGTCAAGGAACAACTGATGTTTATCAGCTACCCCCACTCGAAAGAGCGGGGGATTTTTGCTATTTGGGTCCAAAACTCGTTTTTTCATAAAAAATTAGACTTTTTTTCAGAAATTGTGTTATTTTTATAGCATTCCGAGCTATTTTATGTTACCCTATAGTGTGTGAATCTGCCTGTAGCTGAAGGGTTATGATCCTTTTTCAATTATAGGAAACGAAAAAACAAATCCAAGAAAGGAGGCCGTCTCAAATGGAGTTAGAAGGTGACGTGCAAGGAAGACAAGATCAGGCACAGAAAATTATTGAAATGCCTCAACGAGATCGGGAAACTTCCACTTCAGAAAATCAGCCATCATCTGCTTCGGTGGTCTCCATGTATGGGCAGGAAAGGCCAAGCGTTTCTAGCCTCCATCGGCAACTAGCGAGCGCGTCTGGGACCCAGACCATTCAATTGCGGGAGGAATTGGTGCTGGCAGTAGCGCAGAATGCTTCAGCGCAAGCAACTGTCTTTGAGGCAGAAGTCAAGGATAAGCTTGAAGAGGCTAAGGAGACAGTTTCTCATAAGGTCGCTGAGGTGTCTCAAATGGCCCACAGCATGGCCCAATTTTTAACAGACGCAGAAGTGGAGCAACTATTAGGAGAGTTCTCCATGGATACTTGTTGGGACCAAGCAGTAGAGGCGGAAAACCTCGCCCAAGCAAAGGCCTACTCCACTCGCTTGTCAGATTTGGCAGGTCAGCTGGAGGCTGCATCAGCTCAATTGGTGGACTTGGACAAGGGACAAGCGACGGCCTTTGATTTTTCATAAGTAGGAGAAAAAGATGTTAGAGATCCTGGGAGAGGACAGAGAACGAATTGAGGAGCTCCATCGAGAGATTAAAAAGGAGCAAGAGCGGATTGCGATCAGAAGTTTGATTGCAACGCAGAAAGCCTTGATGATGTTGGAAGGGATGAGTTTGCAGGTGACTTTGAGCGGTCAATCCGAAAAGATGCGCTCTTTTGCCACAACAACTCTAGTTAGTGATTTGAAAGATGGATTTACAGGAGGAGCAGCGGACGCGGCAGAAGCAGCACTGAAATCAGTGAAAAAGCCGATTTTATTGAGTCCGATTAAAGGAGGTATGTGATGTACCATTCAGGAAATAGTGAATTAGAACAACTAGAAGATCGACATTACCGCTTCAACCAGAAACTTAGCGAGTTGGAGTGGGATTATGCGGATATGCGTATGGATGTCCGCCAACATACAGAAAATTTAGTAGACTGGCTGAGTGCTCTGCATTTTCAAGCCCCAAGTGCGGAGGCTCAAAGTGGCTTGGAGCGTTTATTTGCCTTGCAAGAAGAGTTTGAGGCAGAACTCAAGCGCTATGAAGAGCGTTTAGAAGAAGAACGTGAACGAGAGCAGCAAGAGTACTATAAGCAGCGCCAACAATTAGAACAAGGTGATTGAAACATTCCTCTGGTAGAGATAAGAGGAATGTTTTTGTTTGCTCAAAAAACTTTTAAAAATGTGCTCATAAAATCTTGTAAGCGTTTACTTAATATGTTATAATATTCACAAAGAAACGAAAATAAAATGGTTTTGTCAAACCAACAAAGAAAAGGAGTCGCTTATGAAAGCTGCAACTTATGTATCTGCAGGCAATCTGCAACTGCTTGATCAACCAAAACCAGTGATCAAAAATCCAACGGATGCCATTGTGCGTGTCTTGAAGACAACCATCTGTGGGACAGACCTTCACATCCTAGGAGGAGATGTTCCGGCTTGTAAAGAAGGCACGATTTTAGGTCACGAAGGAATCGGGATCGTCGAAGAAGTCGGTGATGCGGTGAATAACTTCAAGGTGGGCGACAAGGTCATTATCTCTTGTGTCACAGCTTGTAACACCTGCTATTACTGTAAACGTAGCCTGCCTTCTCACTGTGAAGATGGTGGTTGGATTTTGGGTCACTTGATCAACGGAACCCAAGCAGAGTATGTGCATATTCCACATGCGGATGGCAGTCTTTATCATGCGCCTGAAACTGTGGATGACGAAGCCTTGGTCATGCTCTCAGACATTCTCCCAACATCTTATGAAATCGGGGTGCTTCCATCTCATGTAAAACCTGGGGACAATGTCTGTATCGTTGGAGCTGGTCCGATTGGCCTTGCGGCTCTTTTGACCGTTCAATTCTTCTCGCCAGCTACGATTATCATGGTAGACTTGTCTGAATCTCGTCTTGAAGCGGCTAAGAAATTTGGAGCTACTCATACCATCTGCTCCAGAGATATCGCTGAAATCAAGGCCTTTATCAATGAAGTGACTGAAGGCCGCGGTGTCGATATCTCCATGGAATGTGTGGGCTATCCTGCTACTTTTGATGTCTGCCAAAACGTCATCTCTGTCGGTGGTCATATTGCCAATGTCGGTGTTCACGGAAAACCAGTTAGCTTTAATTTGGATGAATTGTGGATCAAGAACATTACCCTCAACACCGGTCTTGTCAATGCTAATACCACTGAAATGTTGCTCAATGTCTTGAAATCAGGCAAGATCGATGCAACCAAGCTCATTACTCACCACTTCAAACTCTCAGAAGTTGAAAAAGCCTATGATGTCTTTAAACACGCGGGTGAAAACCATGCACTCAAGGTCATTATCGAAAATGATATCAGTGAATGAAGTGGCAACTAATATTTGTTCATAGTTTTTTTAGACGGACCAGAGATATTCTGGTCCTATTTTCAGTCCCAAATAGCCGATAATTCCTTGCAAAAAAAATTCCTTGTCTTATAATATAAGTGTAGAAAACGAATACATTAAGAGAAAGGTGTAATCTTATGAAACGGTTTTGTTATCATCGTGAATTCTGGATGGACTTCCATTTCTGGATCTTGGTCTTGCTTATAGTAGCTGTGGTTATGACGATGCAGGCTCCGCTTTCGGTAGTTAGCCTAGCTTATCTTGCTTTTGTTGGGATTCTGATTCTTCTGCAGGTCTTTCAACCGTCTGTATTGACACGGCAGTACCCAGAAGGTAGCTACCATTTCAATTGGACCTTCTATCGCGATACTAGACTGTATATCGATCTCTTTTTATTAGCAGGTCTCTTGGCAGGCCCAATTACTTCATCGGATATGGTCTATTGGATCTTGCTTGGAGCCGTCGTAGGCTCTATCGGTTTTGTATTTGTCGTAAAGGAAAAAGCAACTCAAAAGATGGCCTAGGGAATCATCATGTCCTAGATCTCTGAAACTAGTTTCAGAGATCTTTTTATTTTCCCCTAAAATGTGAAACTATAATCCAATTGCACGATTAACGTTGTAAGCGCTTCAAAAATAGATTATAATCATTTTACAAGTACTCGAGTTGCCTTATTATCAAAGGAGAAGGAGTTATGTCAAAGATTACAAAAGATGAACTGATTGAACAAATCAAAGACGGCATCATTGTTTCTTGTCAAGCTCTCCCTCATGAACCGCTCTATACAGAAGCAGGAGGAGTCATTCCTCTCTTGGTCAAAGCGGCTGAACAGGGTGGAGCTGTCGGAATCCGAGCCAATAGTGTCCGGGATATCAAGGAAATCAAGGAAGTGACCAAGTTACCAATTATTGGGATTATCAAACGTGATTACCCACCTGAAGAACCCTTTATCACGGCTACTATGAAAGAAGTCGATGAGCTGGCAGCTTTGGATATCGCAGTCATTGCACTTGATTGTACCAAACGTCCCCGTCATGATGGTCTTTCGATTAGTGATTTTATCCATCAAGTTAAAGAGAAATATCCAGACCAACTCTTGATGGCTGATACCTCTACTCTGGAAGAAGGATTGACAGCAGTCGAAGCGGGAGTAGACTTTGTCGGAACGACCCTTTCGGGCTATACGGACTACAGTCCGAAGGTTGATGGGCCAGATTTTGAACTGATCCATAGCCTCTGTCAAGCAGGAGTGGATGTCATCGCAGAAGGCAAGATCCACTATCCTGATCAGGCCAAGAAAATCCATGATCTTGGGGTTCGTGGGATCGTTGTAGGCGGCGCCATTACCCGACCAAAAGAGATCACCGAGCGCTTTGTCGCAGCCTTAAAATGAGAAAACAAAACAGTAGATTGAAGGAGGAGGAGACCCAATAGAGAGTAGTCGAATCTGAAACATGAACAAGAATAGGCGTCCTCATTGAGGATAACCCCCTGTAAGAGTAATCTTACCGTAAATTGTGAGGAGAAATCACATGAAAATGAAAAAAGTATTGTGCTCGTTGGTAGCTGGTGCAGCTCTTCTAGCACTCGCAGCTTGTGGCTCTGGCGGAGGATCAAAATCAGAATCTTCTGGTGGAAATTCTGGTAAAACAGAAATTACCTGGTGGGCTTTCCCAGTCTTTACTCAAGAAAAAGCAGAAGATGGTGTCGGAACCTACGAAAAATCAATTATTGCAGCTTTTGAAAAAGCGAATCCAGATATCCACGTGAATTTGGAAACGATTGACTTCAAGTCAGGTCCTGAAAAGATCACAACGGCTATTGAAGCAGGAACTGCTCCAGATGTGCTCTTTGATGCACCTGGACGGATCATTCAGTATGGTAAAAATGGAAAATTGGCTGATTTGAACGATCTCTTTACAGAAGATTTTGTCAAAGATGTCAATAATGAAAATATCATCCAAGCCAGCAAGGCAGGTGACACAGCTTACATGTATCCAATTAGTTCAGCACCATTCTACATGGCGATGAATAAGAAGATGCTCAAAGATGCAGGCGTGTTGGATCTTGTCAAAGAAGGCTGGACAACAGACGACTTTGAAAAAGTCTTGAAAGCCTTGAAAGACAAAGGCTACACACCAGGATCACTCTTCAGTAATGGTCAAGGTGGAGACCAAGGAACTCGTGCCTTCATTGCCAACCTTTATGGCGGTTCTGTTACTGATGAAAAAGTAACCAAGTATACAACTGATGATGCGAAATTCGTCAAAGGTTTGGAAAAAGCTTCTAAATGGATCGATGACGGCTTGATGATGAATGGTTCTCAATTCGATGGTGGGGCAGATATCCAAAACTTTGCAAATGGTCAAACTTCTTACACCATCTTGTGGGCGCCTTCACAAAACGGTATCCAAGCTAAATTGTTGGATGCAAGTAAGGTTGAAGTAGTAGAAGTGCCATTCCCATCTGACTCAGGCAAGCCAAAATTGGAATACCTTGTCAATGGATTTGCAGTTTTCAATAATAAAGATGAAAAGAAAATTGCTGCTGCTAAGAAATTTGTACAGTTCATCGCAGACGACAAAGAATGGGGTCCAAAAGATGTTGTGCGTACAGGAGCTTTCCCAGTTCGTAGTTCATTTGGTAAGTTGTACGATGACAAACGGATGGAAACCATCAGCACTTGGACAAAATACTACTCACCATACTACAACACGATCAACGGTTTTGCAGAAATGCGGACCCTATGGTTCCCAATGTTGCAATCTGTTTCAAACGGGGATGAAAAAGCAGAACCAGCTTTGAAGACCTTTACTGAAAAAGCAAACGAAACCATTACGAAAAAATAATCAGTCTATGAAGCAGACCTAAGTCTTTCATAGAAACGAGAATTTGCAGGCCCCTTCGAATCCGTATTTCTCTTTTTGGAATGGAACGAAGGGGTCTTCATTCTTTCTGGATCTTCTTTTCTTAAGTCGTAAGATATGTTTAGAAAAGAAAATAGAAAAAGAACACTAGGAGGTGCCTTACTGTGAAGGTAAACAAAATCCGAATGAGGGAGACACTCGTTTCCTACGCATTCCTAGCACCCATTTTAATCTTCTTTACGGTCTTTGTCCTAGCACCCATGATCATGGGCTTTGTGACAAGTTTCTTCAACTATTCTATGACATCCTTTAAGTTTGTCGGTTTAGAAAATTATTCCCGCATGTTTGCGGATAAGGTCTTTGTGAAGTCCTTGATCAATACTGTCATCATCGTTATCGGATCAGTTCCGATCGTAGTATTGTTCTCCTTGTTTGTGGCTTCTCAGACCTACCATCAAAATGCCATTGCGCGTTCCTTCTATCGTTTCGTCTTCTTCCTTCCAGTTGTTACAGGGAGTGTAGCGGTAACGGTTGTATGGAAATGGATCTATGATCCACTATCAGGGATTTTGAACTTTGTATTGAAATCTGGACATGTCATCAACCAAAACATTTCTTGGTTGGGGGACAAACACTGGGCTTTGATGGCCATCATCATTATTTTGTTGACCACTTCAGTTGGTCAACCGATCATCCTCTACATCGCTGCTATGGGAAATATTGATAATTCCCTCGTAGAAGCCGCGCGTGTGGATGGTGCGACAGAATTTCAAGTTTTCTGGAAGATCAAATGGCCAAGCTTATTGCCAACAACCCTTTATATTGCGATCATTACGACCATTAACTCTTTCCAATGTTTCGCCTTGATCCAATTGTTGACATCCGGTGGTCCGAACTACTCAACGAGTACCCTTATGTACTACCTCTATGAAAAAGCCTTTAAACTCTCTGAATATGGTTATGCCAACACCATGGGTGTCTTCCTTGCGGTGATGATTGCTATCATCAGTTTTGCGCAATTCAAGATCCTCGGAAATGACGTAGAATACTAAAGAAAGGAGCCTCAGATGAAACCAACACAAAAGAAACCCATCACTGCCTTTACAGTGATTTCAACGATCATTTTGCTCCTTTTAACAATTTTGTTCATTTTCCCATTTTATTGGATCTTGACAGGGGCCTTTAAGTCTCAACCAGATACGATTATGATCCCACCTCAATGGTGGCCAAAGACACCAACCATGGAAAACTTCCAACAGTTGATGGTGCAAAACCCAGCCCTACAATGGTTGTGGAATAGTGTCTTCATCTCCCTTGCAACCATGCTTTTGGTATGTATGACCTCGTCCTTAGCTGGCTATGTCTTGGCGAAGAAACGCTTCTATGGGCAACGAATTCTCTTTGCCATCTTCATTGCAGCTATGGCCCTTCCAAAACAGGTTGTCTTGGTTCCATTGGTACGCATTATCAACTTTATGGGAATCCACGACACCTTAGCAGCGGTTATCTTGCCACTGGTCGGATGGCCATTCGGGGTCTTCTTGATGAAACAATTTAGTGAAAACATCCCAACAGAACTCTTAGAATCTGCTAAGATCGATGGTTGTGGAGAGTTGCGGACTTTCTGGAGCGTTGCCTTCCCAATTGTCAAGCCGGGATTTGCAGCCCTTGCCATCTTTACCTTTATCAACACCTGGAACGACTACTTTATGCAATTGGTAATGCTGACCTCTCGGCAAAACTTGACCATTTCTTTAGGGGTAGCAACCATGCAGGCCGAAATGGCCACCAACTATGGCTTGATCATGGCTG
The DNA here is from genome assembly GCF_000314795.2 of Streptococcus sp. F0442. GTDB lineage: Bacteria > Bacillota > Bacilli > Lactobacillales > Streptococcaceae > Streptococcus. The sequence continues at coordinate 50,688 of NZ_KB373315.1, forward strand.
GGGCAGCCCTAGCTGCAGTGCCAATCGTTACGGTCTTCCTCGTCTTCCAAAAATCCTTTACACAAGGGATTACCATGGGTGCGGTCAAAGGATAAGTCGTCTGTTTGGACAAACGATAGTTGTGTACAGATCGGTTTTCTAGGCTGAGAAGTATCGAAAGGATGAGAATATGATATTTGATGATTTAAAAAACATCACCTTTTACAAAGGAATCCACCCAAATCTGGATCAGGCCATTGACTTTCTCTATGAGCATCGGAAGGATTCTTTTGAATTGGGGAGATACGATATTGATGGGGATAAGGTCTTTCTCGTCGTTCAAGAAAATACCCTCAACAAAGCAGAAAATGATCGCTTTGAACACCACAAAAGATATGCCGATTTGCATTTATTGGTAGAAGGGCATGAGTTTTCGAGTTATGGATCTCGTGTGACAGGTGAGGCGCTCGCATTTGATGAAGCATCGGACATCGGTTTTGTCCATTGCCAGGAGTCTTATCCGCTTCATCTAGGCTATCATAATTTTGCGATTTTCTTTCCAGGGGAGCCTCACCAGCCCAATGGCTATGCAGGGCAAGAAGATATCGTGAAAAAATATCTATTTAAAATTGCGATCGATTGATCACGTTAGAAAGGAGTGCCTATGTCATCTAAGGGGGCAGGATTGATCAAAACCGTTTTTAACACGGACAATGTAGTGATGCGTATCAGTGAGAAGGTCCTCGACTTGGTAACTGTTAATCTTTTATTTGTGCTAAGTTGTTTACCAGTTCTCACGATTGGAATTGCGAAAATTAGTTTGTATCAGACCTTATTTGCCATTAAGCACCAGCGTCGTGTTCCGGTGATTCGTAGTTATGCGAAGGCTTTTCGGGACAATTGGAAAATAGGCTTACAACTAGGAAGTTTAGAACTGATTGTTGCAGGTATTTGTCTCTTTGATTTATTCTTATTTTGGGGGCAAACTTCCCTAGCTTTCCAAGCTTTGAAAACCATTTGTTTAGGCCTCTTTCTCTTTCTTGTGTTGATCTTATTGGCTGCTTATCCGATTGCGGCCCGCTACCAATTGGATTGGAAAGAGTGTTTGCAAAAAGCCATGATTGTGACAGGCTTGCATTTTCCTTGGTTCTTTGTCATGGGAAGTGCTCTCTTGCTTCTATGTATGGCTCTTGCAAGCTCGGTTTTAGCTTTCCTATTGGGGCTTATGATCTTTTTCTTGTTTGGCTTTTCAAGCTTGGCTTTTGCACAAGTTGGATTAATGGAAAAGATTTTCGCCCAGTACCAAGAATAAAATGAATTCATTAGTGACAAAAGGAGAAAAAATGTCAGATTTAAAAAAATATGAAGGAGTCATCCCCGCTTTTTACGCCTGCTATGATGACCAAGGAGAAATTAGCCCGGAGCGGGTACGTGCGCTGGTAGAATATTTTATCGCGAAAGGTGTGCAGGGCTTGTATGTCAACGGATCCTCCGGCGAATGTATCTACCAGAGCGTAGCCGATAGCAAGTTGGTCTTGGAAGAAGTCATGGCAGTGGCTAAAGGAAAATTGACCATCATCGCTCATGTAGCCTGCAACAATACCAAGGATAGTGTGGAATTGGCACGACATGCAGAAGAGCTGGGAGTGGATGCCATTGCGGCCATTCCGCCAATTTATTTCCGCTTGCCAGAATACAGTGTTGCCCACTACTGGAATGAAATCAGCGCAGCAGCACCTAACACGGACTTTGTCATCTACAATATTCCGCAATTGGCAGGGGTAGCTTTGACACCGAGTCTGTATAAAGAAATGTTGAAAAACCCACGGGTCATTGGAGTGAAAAACTCTTCGATGCCAGTGCAGGATATTCAGATCTTTGCTTCTTTAGGAGGTGATGACCATATCGTCTTTAATGGTCCAGACGAACAATTCTTGGGTGGCCGTCTTATGGGAGCAGGAGCTGGTATTGGAGGCACCTATGGTGCTATGCCAGAGCTCTTCTTGAAACTCAATCAGCTGATTGCTGAGAAAGACTTGGAGACTGCGCGTGACTTGCAGTTTGCCATCAATGACATTATCGGAGTCTTGACGTCTGCTCATGGAAACATGTATGGAGTCATAAAGGAAGTATTGCGCATCAATGAAGGTTTGGACTTGGGATCTGTTCGCTCCCCTTTGACGCCAGTAGTAGAAGCGGATCAAGAAGTGATCCAACGTGCTGCTCAACTCATTAAGGACACAAAAGACAGATTCCTTTGATCAAAGGAGGTCTAGATGAATCCATATGTTGTAATTGATATCGGCGGAACGAGTATCAAATATGGTCTAGCCGATGCAGAAGGGCAACTCATAGAGACCCATGAAATGCCAACAGAGGCCCAAAAAGGAGGACCTCACATTCTTAAGACAACGAAGGAAATTGTAGCCCGTTATTTAAAGAAGCATGCCTTGGCAGGAGTTGCGATTTCCTCAGCTGGGATGGTCGATCCGGATAAGGGAGAAATCTTTTATGCTGGACCACAAATTCCCAACTATGCTGGCACTCAATTCAAAAAGGAAATTGAGGAGGCCTTTCAGCTCCCTTGTGAGATTGAAAATGATGTCAATTGTGCTGGTCTTGCAGAGGTTACCACAGGGCATGCTAAAGGATCGAACAATGCTGTTTGCCTGACAATTGGAACAGGAATTGGCGGTTGCCTCCTGTTGGATGGTCAAGTCTTTCATGGCTTTAGCAATTCAGCTTGTGAAGTTGGCTATCTTCATTTGCCAGATGGCGCCTTTCAAGATTTAGCTTCTACAACTGCCTTGGTCGAGTATGTGGCGGCGTGCCATGGCGATCCTTCAGACCAGTGGAATGGTCGCCGTATTTTCAAGCAGGCGACAGAAGGAGATAAGATCTGTATGGCAGGGATTGATCGGATGGTGGCCTACCTTGGAAAAGGATTAGCGAATATCGCCTACATGGTCAATCCAGAGGTCATCGTTCTTGGAGGGGGGATTATGGCCCAGGAAGCCATCCTCAAGCCAAAAATCTATCAAGCTCTGTGTGCCGAACTTGTACCTAGCCTAGCAGATAAAATCCGTTTGGAATTTGCCCATCATCAAAATGCTGCGGGTATGTTGGGAGCTTACTATCACTTTAGACAAAAACATGCAACATAAAACAAGTCGCACAGGCGACTTGTTTTTGCTTCATCATAAAAACCATGAAGGATGAGAGAAGCCCCAACCTTCATGGTTTTTTAAATAGGGAGACCATATTAAGATTTTCGAGAACGTTGACTAGAGAGTTTTTTGTTTTCCCAGTAGCTATTAAAGACGACTTCTTTTTGTTCTCGGTTTTTATTGAGGAAATGGGCATAGACTAAATCCACTACAATGAGGAGAGGGAAAATGGCAGAGATTCGATCGATGTAGGTGCTACTAGGAAGGGGTGCAGCAGGCAATACCTCTGTATATCCTTGGTGGATAGCCGCAGGGTTAGAAGTTATAAGAATCGTCTTGGCCCCTTTTTCCTTGGCTTTTAGAAGACTGTCTGTAATAGAGCTCGTACTTCCTGATAGTGAGAAACCGATGACCAGACAAGAGGAATCGAGAATGCTCGTCGTCCAAGCAAAGCCATCTTGATCTGTCAGAGCCTCACAAACGACGCCCAGTCGCATCAAGCGCAATTTCATTTCTCGAGCTACTAAACCAGAACTACCGATCCCAAAGAAGTAGACCCGGTCCGCTTGGTCGATCAGTTCAGCCACCCGATCCAATTGTGAATCGTTTACTAGGCTTTCAGTGACGTTACTGATATGGTGGTAGCGTTGCAAAACACTGAGAGTAAGTTCGTCATGATCTTGCACTTGTTTTTGATTCTTGGTTTCTTCATTAAAATGATAAACAAACTCCCGATAGCCGGTGAAACCACATTTTTGAGAGAAACGCGTCAAAGCTGCTTTTGAAACATGAAGCAACTCAGTGACACGAGAAGAAGACAGGGAATGCTGTCGCGCTTCTGACGATAAAAAGTATTGGGCAATGTCACGTTCCATATCTGTCAGCTCTGATTCATGACTGGCAATAATCGAGCGTAAATCTTGATCTTGTTTCACAGCAATCCTCCTTCCTCGCAAAATGAAATAACAGGATTCTCCTATAATATATTACACATTATAACATGGCTAACCGCTTTATTCAAGTAAAAGAAATCAAGAAATACTGAAACTAGGAACAGGATATACAAATAAAGAGAACGTTACCAATGTTGAAAAGACGGCCTTAGTGCGTATCCATAATTTTCTGAACATTCTAGATTTAGCCTGAACAAACGATATGAATTGTGGTATAATTTAAGATAATTGTACTGTTGTTGGAAGAACAATGGTTGAATAAGGAGGTGTGACGATGTCGAATGCAACACTCGAGATGATGCAAGAGATCGAACAGGCTGCTCAAGGAGTGATTGTAGGCTATGAAGCTCAAGTCGAACAAATCCGAACGGATTCACGCGATCGCCTTGCAACAGTGGCGCAGCATTACGATGAGGAAACGGAGCAATTGGTCGCAGAGGCAGAAAATAACGCCCAGGAAAAACTTGTCCGTTTAACGAAAGATCTGGCAGAAACGGTTGCGCGTAATGATGCCAAAGTACAGCAAGCGATGACCGATAAACGAGCTGGGTTAGTTGAAGCCATTGTAGAAAAGGTGGTAGCAAGCTATGGCCGTTAGTCAGATGCAAAAACTGTCTCTCATCTTGCCCAAAGATGACTTGGACAGTCTCCTACTAGCGCTGCAGTCTGAGGCGAAAATCCAGATTTATGACCTAAGTGAACAGGAAGAGTGGCAGGCTGCTTTTGAGGCAAATACCTTGTCTCAACCCTTGACAGAGGACAATCGTCAAGTCTTGGTAGAGCTACAAAAACGTCAAGAACAAGTTGAAAAAATGATTCAGACTCTGGAGCCCTATATGCCTGAGAAGAAGGCCCTGCAAGCTCTGAAGGAAGAACCCTTAAGCTTGTCTTTTGATGATCTGCAGGCCCACGGGATGATTCGAGATGAGGATCTTCTATTGACCAAGTTGAAACGCCAATTGCGCGTGTTAGACAAGGCTCGACAGAAGATTGCAGATGCAAAGGGAGAGATCGAGCACTTAGAAAAATGGCGACCGTTAGAGGTGACACCAACAGCCCTTGCTACCTTTCACTATGTGCATGGTTTGATTGGGACCATCCCGAATAGCGATACAGACGCTGTTCGTTCTTCCTTAAAAGCTCATCCTGAGCTGGAGTTAGAAGAAGTCTTTACGTCTGAGACGGAACACGGCTATGTCATCTTGTATCGTTCGGGAGACCGTGTAGCTGTTCAGGAGCTTCTGGAAGAACATGGGTTCAAAGAATTGGACTATGAAGAAGAGCAAGTCCCAGCCGTTTACTTGGATCGCCTAGAAAGGGAAATCAAAGAGCAGGAAGCTGTCGTTGCAGCAACCCTAGCAGAGTTACAAGACTCCCAGAAGGAGTTGGACCAACTCAAGTATCAGATGGATTACTTGTTGAGCTTGGGGGCTCGTGAGGAAGCCAAGTCACTGCTAGCCAGCACGCAAAGTTTGGTAGCCTTAGAGGGTTGGATTGAAACATCGCAAGTGGCCTCGTTACGAGACTTCTTGCAACAAGGCTTTGGTTCTCGGGTCTTACTTGAGACGCGCGATGTGACAGAAAAAGATTGGGATGACGTGCCGATCCAGTTGCGAAATAGCGCCTTGGTAGAGCCTTTTGAATTAGTCACAGAGATGTACGCCCTGCCTAAGTATTACGAGAAAGATCCGACACCGATCGTTTCGCTCTTCTACTTTGTTTTCTTTGGCATGATGGTCGCAGATATCGGTTATGGATTGTTGCTAACGGTAGCGACAGGCTTTGCCCTCAAAGCTTTCAAACTCAATCCTGGTACGGCAAAGAATCTTCGATTCTTCAGTCTCCTCGGGATTTCAGTTGCCCTTTGGGGTGTGGTTTATGGCTCTTTCTTTGGATTTGAGATGCCTTTTGCCCTGATCAGTACGACCAGTAACGCCATGACCATCCTGATCCTCTCAGTAGTCTTTGGTTTTGTTACTGTCTTAGTGGGCTTGTTCCTAGGGGGGATGAAAAATGTCCGCCTCAAAGACTACACGGAAGCCTATAATGCGGGCTTTGCTTGGGTTTTGATCCTACTTGGCTTAATGCTTCTAGCAGTAGGCAATATCTTACCAGGGATGAGCGTCCTAGTTCCGATTGGCAAGTGGCTAGCTATTTTGAATGCCATTGGGATCTTGATTGTTTCCATTGTCAGTGCCAAGAAGCTGTCCGGTTTAGCGTCTGGTCTCTTTAACCTTTACAATGTCAGTGGCTATATCGGAGACCTGGTCAGTTTCACCCGTTTGATGGCCTTGGGCTTGTCTGGAGCTAGTATCGGTTCAGCCTTTAACCTCATTGTCAATCTCTTTCCACCGCTTGGACGGTTTACGGTAGGACTTCTGCTCTTTATTGTCCTTCATGCTATTAATATGTTCCTGTCCTTCTTGTCAGGATATGTGCATGGAGCCCGTTTGATCTTTGTGGAGTTCTTCGGCAAGTTCTACGAAGGAGGAGGCAAGCCATTTCGTCCTCTCAAACCTTCTGAACGCTATATTAAAACAAAAAAATAAGTATTATCTTTAATAAATAGGAGTATATTCATGGAATCTTTAGCATCATATTTTTCAGCCCATGGGGGCGCCTTCTTTGCAGCATTTGGTGTAGCGATCGCCGTCGCACTTAGTGGGATGGGATCTGCCCTTGGGGTTGGTAAAACGGGTCAAGCAGCAGCAGCACTCTTGAAAGAACAACCTGAAAAATTTGCCCAAGCCCTGATTCTGCAATTGTTGCCAGGTACACAAGGTTTGTACGGTTTCGTTATTGGGATCTTGATCTGGTTGCAAATTAAGCCAGATATGCCACTTGAAACAGGGGTTGCATACTTCTTTACAGCTCTTCCAGTAGCGATCGTTGGTTATTTCTCAGCAAAACACCAAGGAAATGTTGCGACAGCAGGGATGCAAATCTTGGCTAAACGCCCTGAAGACATGATGAAAGGGGTTATCCTTGCGGCCATGGTTGAAACTTATGCCATCTTGGCCTTCGTTGTGTCCTTCCTATTGACCCTACGCGTCGGCTAAGAACTAGCTTTGATGAATTCGTCTCGCGAGACGAAAAACAAAAGACGCATGCAATAGGAGAAATAACGAATGGATGAACAAACCCAATTAAAGGATTCGATCTTGGCCCAAGCCCACGAAAAAGGGCGTAAACTCTTAGAAGAGGCCAAGGAAACCATCCTAAAAGAAGAGACGGCGCAAGAAGATCGTTTGATCCAAGATAAACTCAATCAACGTGCTGAGCAGCTCAAGCGGATTCAACGTCAATTGCAACGTGAAACCCAACAAATCGAAAATAAAAAACGCCAATCAACCCTTGTCACCAAGCAACGAGTCTTAAAGGATCTCTTTTCAGATGCTTATGAAGCAATGGCGGCTTGGCCCCTTGACAAGGAAATGCAGTTTGTAGATGCGATTTTAGACCGCTATCAAGGGCAAGTTGTGACTCTGACCTTTGGGGCGGTGAGTGCTAGCAAATTTGATTCAGCAGCTCTCGATAGATTGAAGCAGACTCATCAGAATGTGACAGTTGCAGATGCGACGATCCCAGCTCAAGCAGGTTTTGTCTTGTCGGTTGGGAAGATTGATGACAACTATCTCTACCGTGATTTGGTGGATTCCATTTGGGAGCAAGAAAGCTACCAGATGGCAGCCAGCATTTTCACAGATGAAGAGAACTAGGAGGTTGCAATGAGCGAACGGACCTATTCTCAAGTCAATACAGGAATCAGCGTACGTGAGGCTAGTTTTGTCAGTCCCAGTCAGTTCGAGCAGTTGCTTGCAAGTCCCTCCAGTGAGAGTCGAGAAGGCTTGCTGCAAGGAACGTCCTATGCTCTAGATAGCCAGGAGATCAAGGATTTAGCAGCCCTTGAAGCCCGCCTGATGGCAGCCTTGTTGGCAGAATACCAATGGGCTTTTGAGGTAAGCCCTCAGTCAGACCTGGTTAGCCTTTTTACCTTGAAGTACACCTATCACAATCTCAAGGTTTATCTAAAACACAAGGCGACAGAGCGCAAGTTGGGACATTTATTGATCCCTATCGGTCCTTATTCTCTCGATGTGCTCGAGCATTTGGTGGCGACCTTTTCTGCGGAGCATTGTCCAGCCTTTATGGCGGAAGAAGTGGCTGCAACCTGGCAAGAATTCCAAGACTATCAGGACTTGCGGGTTCTCGAAATCGGGATGGACTTAGCTTATTTTAAACACCTGAGATACTTAGGGGACAGCCTAGATCATCCGATTCTGAAGCAGTTAGTGGACGTGACCATTGACTTTTACAATGCGATTACGGTCAAGCGGGCCTTGGATCAGCAAAAACCGCATAGTTTCATGCACCAATTGCTCTCAGATGAAGGGAGTCTCAGTGCCCATCAGGTGATCGACCTGCTAGAATCGGGTCAGTGGTTGACCTGGTTTTATCAAATCAATCCGCTGGACTACGATCTTGCCTTAGAGACTTATGAAGAAAAGATGCGCACCGGTCAACTAAGGACCGTAGAGTTGGAGTATTTAGAAAGTTTGGTGAAATTCAGTCTTCTAGACGCTGGCCGTTTTGAAGTCGATGGACCCCTACCCCTTGTCCGTTACCTTTACGGAAAAGAGTTAGAAGTGACCAACCTTCGTTTGGTCCTCTCTGGTTTGGACAATGGTTTTCCGCTAGCAGACATCAAAGAAAGGATGAGACCGATTTATGGACAAACAGACCTATAAGATCGCCGTTGTGGGCAATCGGGACGCCATCCTTCCTTTTCGCCTGATTGGCTTTCAAACCTATCCGGTCACAGAGCCGCAAGAAGCGATCAATACCTTGCGAAAACTCAGTCGGGAAAACTTCGGGATTATCTACCTGACAGAGGATATAGCTCAGGCCATTCCAGATACAGTGGCTTTTTACGACCAGCAGCTGACACCGGCTCTGATCCTTATACCGACCCATAGAGGAACTACAGGACTGGGCCAACAGCGAATTCGGGACAATGTCGAAAAGGCAGTAGGACAGGATATTTTATGAGAACAAATGAATTTGGCCAAGCGATTGGCGATGCACTGCCGGATTTTACACCGGGTCGTCTGCCAGCTATTGATCGGATCGAGGGTCGCTATACCGTGATCGAGCGCCTCTCAAAAGAAAAACATGGAGCAGATCTTTATCAGGTCTACGGGCCGGACTCTCCAGCAGCGATGTGGACCTTTCTGTTCAAAGGTCCTGCCCGCAATGAAGAGGAGTGGGACCGCTTATTAGATGATCTCATGACAGATCAAGGTCGCTTTTACTATGCGATTGTAGACAAAGATTCAGGCAAGGCTTTGGGGACTTTCTCTCTCATGCGGATCGATCAAGCTAATCGGGTAATCGAAGTCGGAGCAGTCACCTACTCACCAGCGCTCCAAAAAACACGCATGGCTACGGAAGCCCAGTATCTGTTAGCGCGCTACGTGTTTGAAGATTTAGGCTACCGCCGCTATGAGTGGAAATTCGATGCCTTAAACCAAGCATCTCGCAAAGCAGCTGAGCGCTTAGGGTTCACCTATGAAGGCTGTTTCCGTCAGGCCGTTGTTTATAAAGGTCGGACTCGAGATACAGATTGGTTGTCTATCATTGACCAAGAATGGCCAGCAATCAAAGAGCGCTTCGAAGCCTGGTTGGATCCAACTAATTTCGATGCCAATGGCCAACAAAAGCAAGCTCTAAGAGAGATAGCACAAAAGTAAAACAAAGAAACAAAGGATTCCCAGGAGGAATACATGACTCAAGGAAAAATTATCAAAGTTTCCGGTCCCTTGGTGGTTGCATCAGGGATGCAGGAGGCCAATATCCAAGACATTTGCCGGGTCGGCGATCTTGGTTTGATTGGCGAAATTATTGAGATGCGGCGGGATGAAGCCTCTATCCAAGTATACGAAGAAACATCTGGAGTCGGTCCAGGAGAACCAGTGGTAACAACTGGAGCTCCCCTTTCTGTCGAGTTGGGACCAGGCTTGATCTCTCAGATGTTTGACGGGATCCAACGCCCCTTGGAACGTTTCCAAGAAGTCACCGCCAGCGATTTTTTGGTTCGTGGGGTGCAAGTTCCTAATCTAGATCGTGACACCAAATGGACCTTCGAACCAAGCGTAGCAGAAGGAACTGAGGTAGTCGCAGGAGACATCGTCGGTACGGTCCAGGAAACCAATATGGTGGAACACCGCATCATGGTACCGTTTGGTGTGAGTGGACGTGTGACCAAGATCGCAGCAGGTTCTTACACAGTGGAAGAGCCGGTCTATGAGATCGAGCAGGCAGATGGTAGCCTCTTTACCGGAACCTTGATGCAAAAATGGCCGGTTCGTCGAGGCCGTCCCTTTGCACAAAAACTGATTCCGGTAGAGCCTTTGGTCACAGGTCAACGGGTCATTGATACCTTCTTCCCTGTAACAAAAGGTGGAGCTGCAGCTGTACCCGGTCCTTTCGGAGCTGGGAAAACAGTTGTGCAACACCAGGTGGCTAAGTTTGCCAATGTGGATATCGTGATTTACGTTGGTTGTGGGGAACGTGGGAATGAAATGACGGACGTTCTGAATGAATTTCCTGAATTGATTGATCCAACGACTGGTCAATCCATTATGCAACGGACCGTTCTGATCGCCAACACTTCGAACATGCCAGTAGCGGCGCGGGAAGCGTCCATCTATACAGGGATCACCATTGCGGAATATTTCCGTGATATGGGCTATTCCGTTGCCATCATGGCCGATTCGACATCGCGCTGGGCAGAAGCTCTTCGTGAAATGTCTGGTCGTCTAGAAGAAATGCCAGGGGATGAAGGCTACCCGGCCTACCTTGGTAGCCGGATTGCTGAGTACTACGAACGGGCCGGTCGAGTCAAGACACTTGGAACCACTGCGCGTGAAGGCTCTATTACAGCGATCGGTGCCGTTTCCCCTCCAGGTGGAGATATTTCAGAGCCGGTAACGCAAAATACCTTGCGGATCGTTAAGGTTTTCTGGGGACTGGATGCTCAATTGGCCCAACGCCGCCATTTCCCAGCCATCAACTGGTTGAGTTCTTATTCCCTTTACCAAGATGAAGTTGGTCGCTATATCGATCTACATGAACAAATCAGCTGGTCTGAAAAAGTGACCCGTGCCATGAACTTGCTTCAAAAGGAAAGTGAACTGCAAGAAATTGTGCGTTTGGTTGGTCTGGATTCCTTGTCTGAAAAAGACCGCTTAACCATGAATGCGGCCAAGATGATCCGCGAAGACTACCTGCAACAAAATGCCTTTGATGAGGTCGATACCTATACCTCTTTCAGCAAGCAGGTAGCCTTGTTGACCAACATTTTAACCTTTGACCAAGAAAGTCAAAAAGCACTAGAATTGGGGGCTTACTTCACAGAAATCATGGAAGGAACCGTAACTCTTCGAGACCGTATTGCCCGGAGTAAGTTCATCCATGAGGACCAGTTGGAAACCATTAAAGCCTTGAAAGAAGAAATCGTAGAAACCCTACACCAAATCGTAGCCCAAGGAGGAGTAGACAATGAGCGTGATTAAAGAATACCGTACTGTCAGCGAAGTTGTTGGCCCCTTGATGATTGTCGATCAGGTCGAGGGGGTTCACTACAATGAACTCGTAGAAATCAAGCTCCATGACGGAACAACCCGTCAGGGACAAGTCCTCGAAGTCCAAGAAGACAAGGCCATGGTCCAGCTCTTTGAAGGATCTAGCGGGATCAACTTGGAAAAAGCCAAGGTTCGTTTTACCGGACGTCCCCTAGAACTTCCTGTATCTGAAGACATGGTGGGACGCATCTTTAACGGGATGGGCAAACCCATCGATGGCGGTCCAGAGATTATCCCAGAGAAGTACTTGGACATTGATGGTCAAGCCATCAACCCTGTTTCACGGGACTATCCGGATGAATTTATCCAGACAGGGATCTCAGCTATTGACCATTTGAATACCTTGGTTCGGGGTCAAAAACTCCCAGTCTTCTCAGGTTCTGGTCTTCCTCACAAGGAGTTGGCGGCTCAGATTGCTCGTCAAGCGACGGTGCTTAATTCGGAGGAAAACTTCGCCGTGGTCTTTGCGGCCATGGGAATTACCTTTGAAGAAGCCGAGTTCTTTATGAACGACCTGCGGGAGACAGGTGCGATTGACCGCTCTGTTCTCTTCATCAACCTAGCCAATGACCCAGCTATCGAGCGGATTGCGACCCCTCGGATCGCCTTGACCGCTGCCGAATATTTGGCTTATGAAAAAGATATGCACGTCTTGGTTATTATGACCGACATGACCAACTACTGTGAAGCCCTTCGGGAAGTATCTGCTGCCCGCCGGGAAGTTCCAGGACGTCGGGGCTATCCAGGCTACCTTTATACCAACCTCTCAACCCTCTACGAACGTGCAGGACGCTTGGTTGGAAAGAAAGGATCTGTGACCCAAATTCCGATCCTATCCATGCCAGAAGATGACATCACCCACCCCATCCCTGACTTGACAGGCTACATCACCGAAGGTCAGATTATTCTGTCCCGCGATCTCTACAATAGTGGTTACCGCCCACCGATTAATGTTCTTCCATCCCTTTCTCGTTTGAAGGACAAGGGTTCTGGTGAAGGCAAAACTCGGGAAGACCATGCGGCGACCATGAACCAGCTCTTTGCGGCCTACGCCCAAGGAAAACAAGCCAAAGAACTGGCTGTAGTACTGGGGGAGTCTGCCTTGTCCGATACCGACAAGCTCTATGTCAAATTTACCGATCGCTTTGAGCAAGAATACATCAATCAAGGTTTCACTACCAATCGGACGATTGAGGAAAGTTTGGATCTCGGTTGGGAACTCTTATCCATCCTTCCACGAACAGAGCTTAAACGGATAAAGGATGAGATGATTGACAAGTATCTGCCAAACAAAGAGGACTAGCCTATGGCACGATTAAATGTAAAACCAACTCGGATGGAGCTTAATATTCTCAAAGAGCGCCTCAAGACAGCAACCCGGGGGCACAAGTTGCTCAAGGATAAGCGGGATGAACTCATGCGTCGTTTTATAGAAGCTGTGCGTGAGAATAATCGTCTGCGCCAAAAGGTGGAGGCAGCACTTGTGGGCAATATGCAAGATTTCGTCATGGCCAAGTCCTTAGAGAGCGACCTCATGGTGGAAGAAATCTTTGCTGTGCCAACCCGTGAAGTCTCTCTTCATATCGAAGAAGAAAATGTCATGAGTGTGCGCGTGCCCAAGCTTCATGCTCGTATCGATAATCCATACGGAGATGATGAAGGAGATGTGGTCTATAGCTACCTAGCATCCAACAGTCAAATGGATAGTACCATTCAAGAAATGGGAGCACTCCTCCCAGATTTGCTTAAATTAGCGGAAATCGAAAAAAGTTGCCAACTCATGGCAGACGAAATCGAGAAAACCCGTCGTCGAGTGAATGGACTCGAGTATGCGACGATCCCAGACCTCAAAGAGACCATCTACTATATCGAAATGAAACTCGAAGAAGCCGAACGCGCCAACCTCGTCAGAATCATGAAGGTGAAGTAAGATACAAAGCCGTTAAGCAACTCAAAGGAAAATAGGAAATCCAACGACGAAGCACCAGCTTCGTCGTTGGATTTATCTTTTTCCAAAGAGTTGTAGGCGTGTTCAATTGCTTTATACATACAAGAACCTCATCTAGGAACCGCTCCTGGATGAGGCTTTTTTTGCACCCTGGAACTCTTCTTCCAGCACCTTATTTTTATGTTACTAGTTTGTAACAATGTGACAAGAAAGACGAAATGTTACAAGAAAAATACAGTTTTGTTAAATAGCCAAAAAAGGCCTTTAATTATTTTTAAATTGTGATAAGATAGTATAGTAGTTCATTTGCCCAAGATAATCTTGAGCAAAATACAAAGAAAAAAGAGGATAAAAGATGAAATTAAAAGTTAATACGAAAGCCTTGATCGCTTCAACAGTAGCTCTTGCAGTGATTCCATTTACAAAAGCCACTGCAGAAACACTCGAAGATTGGGTAGCTCGTTCAGTAGATGAAATCAAACATGATATCCAACAAAGTGGTGAAAACCAACAAACCTATACTGTTAAATACGGTGATACATTGAGCTCTATCGCAGAAGCGCTTGGAATCGATGTTCATGTGTTGGCAAACTTGAACAACATCAGTAACATGGATTTGATCTACCCAGGTACTGTTTTGAAAACAACAGTAAATGATCAAAAAGAAGTAACTTCAGTTGAAATCCAAACTCCTCAAGTAGGTTCGACAGACACAACAGTTGCAAGTGCTGACTTGACAACGAATCAAGTGACAGTTGCTGATCAAACAGTCGCTGTAAACGATCTGTCAAAACCAGTGAATGAAGATAACAAAGCTGTACCAGTTGCGCCAGCAGCAGAAACTCCAGCAGCTCCTGCAGTAGAAGAAGCCCCAGCACAACCAGCTGAAGCTCCTGTTGTTGAAGTTCCAGCAGCAGAAACTCCAGCACAACCAGTTGTTCCAGAAACACCAAGCTACGGTGCTCCAGCTGTGAATGTTGAAATTCAAAATCAAGAAGCGCCAGCAGCTCCTCAAGCAGCCCCAGTGGCAGAAACTCCAGCAGAAGCGCCAGCAGCTCCTGCAGTAGAAGAAGCCCCAGCACAACCAGCAGCAGAAACTCCAGCCACACCTGAAGTGCAACCATTAGCATCAACTCCAACAAGTGGAAATACTATTCCAACTGATCCAAACCTTCAACCACAGGCTGAAGCTTTCCGTCAAGAAGTTGCAGCGAAATTCGGCATCACCAACATCGGTGGTTACCGTGCAGGAGATCCAGATGATCATGGTAAAGGACTTGCAGTAGACGTTATGGTTCCTACAAATTCAGAACTTGGAGATCAAGTTGCGCAATATGCGATTGATAACATGGACCGTGCAGGTATCTCATATATTATCTGGAAACAACAATTCTATATGCCAGTAAATAATATTTACGGACCAGCTAACACTTGGAATCAAATGCCAGACCGTGGTGATGACACAGCAAACCACAACGACCACGTGCATATCTCATTTAACGGATAATAAACCATTGAACTAGGCCTAGTGCCTAGTTCTTTTTTGTATTTTTTAAAAAAGAAAGGCTGGAACACGAATGCTCCAACCAGAATGAAATTATAAAATGTGATCGACCTTTTCAACCTGATAAAGGGCAATTGCCATGATGATGGTTAAGACCAGCAACATGAGGACCGCTGGTGTCCATGAGTGGAAGATCGATTTACTATACCCAAAGAGGATAGGACCAAAGGCCGCAAAGACATAGCCTCCTGTTTGAGCAAGGCCAGAAAGTTGGGCCGTTTTTTCAGGTGTGCTCGATTTCATGGAGAAAGCAACCATGAGGTAAGGGAAAAGCGAGCTAACGGAACTTCCGATAAGGACGTTTAGAAGGAGCCAGTAGAAAAAGTTGCTCGTCGGAATTAAGAGCATGGCTACTCCTAGAATCCCTGCTCCGACAACAATCGTAAGCATCAAGCGTCGATTACGATCTGACAACCGTGTGGTTAAACTTGGGATAGTCAGAGAGAAAGGTAGACTAATGAGAGTAAAAACTGTAGCAAGAAGACCAGATTCAACCTGTGAAACACCAGCTTGAACAGCCATAGTTGGAAGCCAGGTCATGCTTGTATAGAAAAGTAGAGACTGAAGTCCACCAAAAATCATGATAGCCCAAACGTATTTATTGGTATACCATTTACTACTAGATTCACTAGTAGTCGTCTTTTTAAGGTGGTGGTTGTAGCGAAGGTTGGGGATCCAGATGAGTAAAGCCAGTGCACAGACGACAGTCAAGATGTTGACTAGCCCTTGCCAAGAAGTAGCTTGGGTGATGGGAACAGCCACAGAAGCTGCGATCGCTGTAGACATCCCCATAGAAGTGATGTATAAAGTGGTTAAAATACCGAGTTGCTTCGGTCGATTTGCTTGGATAAGACTGGGAAGCAGAACATTGAGAAAAGCAATACTTGCTCCAATCAAGATGGTTCCCAGATAGAGAAAGGGGAGGTTGATCGTTCGAATGGCAGATCCAATCGTCATTACGATCAAGACAAGAAAGAAGAGACGCTCAATCCCTAATTTTTGAGCAAATTGAATCGCAAAAGGTGAGAAAATGGCAAAAGTCAGAAGTGGCAAGCTAGTCAATAGTCCCAGAGAGCTCACATCAACCCCCAAACCAGCTGCGATGTCAGACAAGACTGTCGGAAGCGTTGTAAATGGTGTTCGTAAAACAATCCCAAGCATAATGATGCCTGGGATGAATAACATAGAATGTGTTTTTTTCATAAATCCTCCTCAGACAAAAAATTCTCTTCATTATAACATAGATTAAGCAACAATTGGAGTATTTATACAAATGAAGGGTTAGGATCGTAGTTCTCACTGTCATTCGAACTGCATCAATGTACCTAAGCTCGTCTACGCCCCTATTGGACTTGACTCACTAAAAAATAAGGATCGTAGTTCTCACTGGCGTTCGAACTGCATCAATATCTCTAAATTCGGTTGAACTCTCTGAGTTCACCTCATTAAGAGATATAGAAAAAGCCACCGGTTTTGGTGGCTCTTATAGGGAGATTATTATGAAAAAGTTTAGGATTTTCTATCAAACAAAGTTAGGAGGTCTTCATTTGATGATTTCATTATAAGGCATCTTGCTTAAAGAAAACTTAAGAAAAGTCTCTAATGGAAAGAATCGGTCTGAAGTCTGAGAAAATACATTAGCCAGCATCATAAACAGGATGCGTTTTTTATTTAAAATAATAAAGATCGTAGTTCTTACTAGCGTTCGAACTGCATCAACGTACCTAAGCTCATAAACGTTCGAAAAAGAGAATAAGGAACGTAGTTTTCGCTTCGCTCAAACTGCATCAATATCTCTAAATTCGGTTGAACTCTCTGAGTTCACCTCGTTAAGTATTATAAGGATCGTAGTTCTCACTGTCGTTCGAACTGCGTCAACGTACCTAAGTTCGTCTACGCCCCTATTGGACTTGACTCACTAAGGTACGTAGAAAAAAGCCACCGATTTTGGTGGCTCTTATAGGGAGATTATTATGAAAAAGTTTAGGATTTTCTATCAAACAAAGTTAGGAGGTCTTCATTTGATGGTTTTATTATAAGACTGATTTCTTAAAGAAAACTTAAGAAAAGACACTGTTTATAAGAATCGGTCTTAGGTCGGATAATTTTTTTACAATAGAAACTATTTAGATTTTTTTCTAAATAGAGTTGACAATTTTAGTTTAAAGTACTAGAATCTATTTAGAAAGATATCTAAATAGAATAGAGGAGATAGAGAATGAATTTTGCGCAAACATTTAAAGCTTTATCGAATCCGATAAGAAGAAGTATCTTAGAGTTGCTAAAGGCGGGGAAATTATCCGCGGGCGATATCGCTGGCCACTTTGATGTAGCAGGAGCGACCATTTCCCATCATTTAAGCCTCCTCAAGCAGGCAGATTTAATTCGAGAGGAAAAAGAGAAGAATTTTATCTACTATGAACTCAATACTTCTGTCTTGGAAGATTTGATGGTCTGGCTCGTTGATTTGAAAGGAGATTCTACTGATGAAAACAAATAAAACTCTATTGACTGTAACTTCTACCGTAACACTCTTCCCCATACTTTGGGGCTTGATCATTTGGTCACAATTGCCTAACCAAATCCCGATTCACTTTAATGTTGCCGGTCAGGCCAATAACTTCCAATCGAAAGCACTAGCTGTGTTTGGTCTTCCTTTTTTCCTTCTCTTGGTGCATCTGTTTGTGATCTTTATGATCGGACGTGATCCTAAGAACCGCACGATGAATGAGAAAATGGTCAAAGTGATCTACTGGTTGATTCCAATAGTCTCCTTAATCGTCTCCTATCTCATCTATAGTAAGGCGCTAGGTTCTACTACCAATCCATCTGTTTTTGTTTCGGCTTTGCTAGGGCTCATCTTTGTAATCATGGGCAACTACATGCCTAAGCTAAAAGTGAACCATACGGTTGGGATCCGTCTGCCTTGGACCTTACAGAGTGAAGATAACTGGCACAAAACCCATCGCTTGGCAGGGAAGTTGTGGGTCCTCGGAGGCTTGATCCTCCTACTGGAAGCTGGCCTTCAATTCGCGCTTTCTTATGTATTGGTGCTGGTCATCCTCGCCATTGTGTTTATCCCTATGATGTACTCTTATCAATTAAGTCGGAAAAATCGTTAGTATAAAAAACAACCAGAGAAGAAGCAGTCGTGAACTGTTTCTTTTCTGGTTGTTTTTGCATATTCATCGTTTCAAATTCCAAATTTTCAGGGAAAGATTTTTTTCTGAAAGTCGAAGGTCTATCCTTTGTATGAGGAAGGTTTTATGTCTTTGGATAAGTAGAGTGGATGACTAGGGGTTCCATTTTTATTTCTCTTTAAGCAATGTAAGTTAGGTATCAATGAAATAACTTCTTTATCACGACTAAAAAGGATTTTTCCTTTGGCTTCAATTCCTAATTAATCAATGAACCTAATACTAGGTCTCGAAAAGAATTATGCTTCCTCTTTCTGTCTGAGTTCAAAGAGGTCTTCTATTTTCAGATTAAAAACTTGAGCAATTTTAAGAGCCATTTCCAGCGAAGGATTGTAACGGTTATTTTCTAAGTGCAGAATTGTCTCGCGTCGCATGCCGATGAGGTCGGCTAACTCCTGCTGGGTCATGCCTGTGGACTCACGAACAGATTTGAGATTAGTAATAATCTTGCTTTCTTTGGCCATGCTTATCCTCTCCGTTCCAAGATAAGATAGACAACCGCAAAGATGAAAATCAAGGCAGATATGCTAATAAAGATCTGGCCCATGTGAAGAGTGAGAGACCCTATATACCCAATGATAACTGCTAGAATCATCAGTGCGCCTAGTATAAAAACAAACATCAAGCTAGCTGCCTTGGCTAAATTAGCATAAAAGCGTTCGTCCGGAGTTTCCTTGACATTTTTCAAACAGAAAAAACCAAATACAATCACTTCAATAACGAGACCAATTCCCAAAATCCATTCTTTAATACCAGAACTTTCGCTTGGGGTCGCAACCCAAATCCCTACTGTATAAAAAATGCTTGCTGCAAAAAAAAGTATCGTGTAAAGCTTAGCAGACAAGTCAAAAATAGTCTTCCCCTCACCTTTCTGAATCTTATGAGGCCGTGGTTTCATATGTAGCCAGCTCCATATAGCTATAATTTGACCTGACACTGAAATACCAGTAATAACTAACTTGGACCCCCAACTAAGATTAGAACCAAATAAAACAATAAAATCAATAAAGAGAGCTACGGCAATCATTGCAATGAGGCCACGCATTTTTTGACTTTTTTTCACGATAGACTCCTTTTTTATGTTATAAATATATAACATTTAAATTTTATGTTATAAATATATCACACTTAAATTTAGAAAGCAAGAATTTATGTGTCAATGTGGCAATTATTTGAAAAAATTTTTTAATTAAAGACCTCGCTAGTCAAACAACTAAAGAATTTTTTGAAGCAATGCATCGGATTTGGTTTGGATGGTTTCGTTAATAATATTTGATGATAAAGAATTTTTGGAAAATCTAGATACTGTATGAATCTCTGCTTTTTTCTTAGACAGTTATAAAGTCGATCAGAATGAACCTTGTAAATGTATAAGCTAATTCTTACAGACCTAAACTATTCCCCTGTTTAAAAAATACTGATTCAAATTTTATGAAATTAAACAGTATATCCCGTTCTGAAAAGCCTTGATATTACGCTATTTTTAATCCAACTGAAACCCAAACTTTCCAAACCAGGTCTTAAGAAAGCTCGTAAAGCATCACAATTATCAAAACGTTAATCAACACGCTTATATCAACGTTTACAGACATTTAAGAAATTTCTCTTGGATGTCTTTTTTTGTCTAGCTAAATTTTACAAATTGGGCAATTTAGGTTACTCAATAATATAAAAAAGATAAAAATTTAAAGTTCGAATTTTAATTTTAAAAAAAGTAATTATTATTGAATATCTGTTCAAACATTTTTTCTTTTCTAAGGTTAATATAAGTATATATACTTTAAAAAAGGAAGTCAAACATCTTGCTCATAGATTTTTGCATTTTTAAAAAATACATTTTGTCATATAATAATGTGGAAAATTGACGGATTCCTTAAATAATCATACAATATGAATATGTAAACCCTTACATACTATTCTACTTATACTTGATAAAATGCAAGTTCTTGAGGATCTATAAATATATAGACACTCTTCTATTTATAAAGTGAAATAAAGAATCACGGAGAAAGTTTATGGATATTAAAGAGACATTCAACCAGCTAGACAATACAAAATTTAATGATTTCAATAATCGCCTTGAAGGTTTTGAGAAACTTTTTAAAGACAAATATTATTTTACCCATCCCGAAGATTTTAGCTCAATCTTTAGCATTTTGGTAAAGTATGGAAAAAGTACAAGTAAATATATTTTATCGAAAGGAGAGATATATGAGTGAAATAGTTATTAATGCTCAGAATTTATCTAAAAATTTTTATAATTTTGATTCAAGACTCCCATTTATCAAGAGATTTTTGAAACGTAATCAAATAACGATTCGAGCTGTTCAAGATATTAGTTTTACGATTAAGAGAGGGAGTATAGTTGGCTTTATTGGGAGTAATGGAGCTGGTAAATCCACAACGATTAAAATGTTGACTGGGACTCTTTATCCTAGTTCCGGAAAATTAGAAGTGAATGGAGAAATTCCATTTAAAAGAAGTATAAATTTTAGAAAAAAAATTTCAATAGTAGTAGGAAATAAATTACAGTTATTTCAAGATGTTTCGGCTATGGATTATTTTCAATTGATTGGTACTTTATATGAGGTAGAACCGGCGATTTTACAAGAACGAATTCAGGAATTAAGCAATTTGTTGAATGTAAAAGATCAGCTTTACCAGCAGGTCCGGACCCTCTCTCTTGGACAAAAAATGAAAATGGAGTTTATCGCGGCATCTTTAACAAGTCCGGAAATATTATTTTTAGACGAGCCTACTATAGGGTTAGATATACAGTCTAAAAAAGATATCAGAACATTTTTAAAGAAAATGAATGAAGAATGTCATACTACTATTATTTTAACGAGTCATGATATGGATGATATTTCGTCTGTTTGTGACGAATTAATCGTCATTGACAAAGGAAAAATTATTTTGCAGGAGTCAATGGATGTTATTTTATCTAAATTTTCTGATTTTAAATATTTAAAGATAAAAATGACATTAGATTTGGTACCAGAGTTATGCTCTGTTAAAGGAGTAGTAGTCATTTCTCAAACAAAATCGGAATGTATACTAAAAATACCTAGAGATTTTGTCTTTGAGACATTAGAATCAATCAATAAGCTTGTAGATATAGAAGATTTTGAAATATCAAATCTTTCTTTAGAAGAAATTATTTTACAAAACTATTTTACAAAAAAGGAGCACAATTGAAAAAAGAAATGTCTATTATTCTGATATCATTTCGATCTATTTTGAACTATAAATCAAGTGTACTATTGTTAATGTTACAGGCAAGTATACAAATTATGATATCAGTATTTTTATGGACGTATATATATCAGAGTAACCAGATAAATATAGCAGGATATGATTTTACCTCAATGGTTCAATACTATTTGGGGACTATAATTTTTTCATATTTTGTTTTTTATCCAGTTGATTGGGAAATCAATGACGATGTTCATTCAGGAAATTTTTTTAGCATATTAATAAAACCTGTTACTTTTTATAAGTATTATTTTTGTAAAATGCTTGGAGATAGGCTTGCTCATTTATTATTTATCATCATTCCTGTCATTTTATTCTCCAGTGTTTATTACAAGAATGAGTTATTAACCATTGAAATTCTTATTTTAGGAAGTATTGCAATTATTCTATCTATGGTTCTATGGTTTTTAATATCATGTTGTGTAGGTATGCTTTCTTTTTGGTTAGAAAATATATTTTTTGTCCTTACTGTTAAAGAAATAGTAATTCAGTTTTTATCAGGAATATTATTGCCTTTAAGTTTTTTTTCAAATAATTTTCGTCTGTTTTTAGATGTATTACCTTTTAAATACTTAGTATATGAACCGCTTCAGATGTTTAGTAATGATACATATAAATTAATAGACTATTTGAGAATTATTTGTATTCAATTGATTTGGTGCATCATTTTTTATATTATATCAAGATTCATATTGAGAAAAGGAGTGGAGCACTTCTCAAATGTGGGAGGATAAAATGTTTAGAATAAAAGTAATTTTTAGGCTACTTCATTTTGGTTTTAAATCTGATATGAATTTTCATTTTGACTTCTTTTGTGGTCTATTTTCGTCGATACTGTGGATTGGTTTACCTATTGTATTTTTTAGATTGATTTTCTTAAACATAGACTCTTTTAATGGTTGGGACTATTATCAAATTTTATTTTTGGTAGGTTCCTACACTATTGTAGATGGAGTTATGATGGGATTGTTAATTAGAAGTATGGGAATTTTAGAATCAGATATTTTGAGTGGTAACTTGGATCAAATTTTATTGAGGCCGTTTGATACTCAGTTGTTCTATATTTTTAGATCATTTAATTTAGTTCAATTCGTGAATACTTTTTTTGGACTTGCGATCATTTTTATAAGTTATGGAAATTTAAATGTACATTTAAATTCATTAAAAATATTATTTTATATCCTTTCTTTAATGTGTGGTTGTATTATATATTATTCAATTTGGTTTCTAATAACGATTAGTTCATTTTGGTTCCCAACTAAATTTTCAAAAGTAGATGTATTTTTGAATTATATTGGAATTTCTAAGTATCCATATAATATTTTTACAGGTATTAACAGATTGATCACTATGTTATTTGTTCCCAATTTATTAATTGCCAATCCTGCAGTATTAATATTTTTAGGGAAAGATACATTGAACCTATTTTTCTATCAAATAGTTTTTACAGTTTTTTTGATTATTATCAGTCGTACAATTTTTAGAAAAGGATTGAAAAAATATGAAAGTGCAGGAAGATAAACAATGTTGTTCAGTTATATGTTTGACTAAAGGAAGTGATTCGCTGTACTTTGTTTTGTGGTCATTGAAACATCAGATAATTATAAACTATAATTTAAAGAATAGTATTATTAACTTATAGGTGCTAAGAAAAAATTTAAAGAAATTCCCTCATTCAATCAAACTTATTCATATTTTTTAAAATAAGAAAATAGTTGGATTTTGATGATGGTTGATATAAAGCTAAACTGAAAGTACCTGAAATCCAACTGTGTCAAACCAGGTCATACGATCTGTGAGAAAAAGAACACATAACAAAAAGAGGAGCTTCACAATAAAGTTCCTCTTCTTTTATATATCCGAATCATTATTCTTATTTCAAAAAAGGTAGTGAAAAAGGTAGTGATTCGGTTGATTTATATTGCAATGTAGTGAAATTTAGAATTTCAAGAATCGCTTAAAATCAAGGTTTCTAACATCTATTGACGTGTAGTGAACCCCTATTTCACCTCTGTAAACACTACGTGTTTGCGGAGTTTTGGTGAGTATTTCTTCAATTGAAGACGGTCTGGAGTGTTACGTTTGTTTTTAGAAGTAAGGTACAAGCGTTCACCAGATTCTTTGTGTTCAAGTGTAATATTTACGCGCATGGTATCTCCCTTCTATTATTCAGCTGATGCAGCTTTAGCGATCTTACGTCCTTTGTAGTATCCTTTAAGTGATACACGGTGTGAACGTGAGTAATCTCCAGTTGCTTCGTCAAAGTTTACAGATGGAGCTGTTACTTTGTAGTGCGTACGACGTTTGTTTTTCTTCGCTTTTGATGTGCGACGTGCAGGTACTGCCATTTCGTTTTTCTCCTTTTAAGATATAAATTCAATTAGGTTTGATTTTCATCAACTTTAACAGTATAACAAAACTTTTTTGTAAAGTAAAGTTACTTGACAAAAAATTATTAAAAAAAATCTCCTGCCTCATCAAATGGGACAGGAGTTCTCCTTAAAGATCTATTTCAAATGGCTCATCAATCGTTTCCGAAACGTATTTGCCATCCTTTTTTCGTTGCTTGACACATTCTGTCAGCAGGTACTCGATCTGACCATTGACCGATCGAAAGTCATCTTCTGCCCATGATGCGATAGCAGCATATAACTTGGCTGACAGTCTAAGTGGAATTTGCTTTTTCTTTTGATCAGCCATTTTTAATAGAGACTTCCTGTGTTGACAATTGGTTGTGCATCATGATTGCCACATAGAACGACTAGAAGGTTCGATACCATGGCAGCCTTCCGTTCTTCGTCTAGCTCTACAATCTCTCCTTCGCTCAAGCGTTCAAGGGCCATTTCAACCATCCCAACTGCTCCATCGACAATCATCTTCCGCGCATCGATAATGGCAGACGCTTGTTGGCGTTGAAGCATCACAGCTGCGATTTCTGGAGCATAGGCCAAGTAAGTAATGCGAGCCTCTAGAATTTCGAGCCCAGCATCTTTAACACGTGCTTGAATCTCTTCTCGAATGCGACTGGCCACGATTTCACTAGAGCCTCGGAGGCTACCCTCATCAGCCTGGCCGTCCCCTGTCGTATCGACATTAGGAGCTACATCATAAGGATAGATGCGGACAATATTACGAAGGGCACTATCACACTGCAATGAGAGATATTCTTTGTAGTTATCCACATTGAAGACTGCTTTAGCCGTATCCACTACGCGCCAAGTAACTGCAATACCAATTTCTACAGGATTCCCTAAGCAGTCATTGATCTTCTGGCGAGAGTTGTTCAAGGTCATCACTTTTAAGGAAATATTCTTTTTACCTGTCTCGATGGAAATATTGTTGCCTTCTGCTGTTTTACTGACAGACATGGGGGACTTGGTGGTGACATCACCACTTTGGCCCAAGCGGGTGTTATTGGCAGGATTGACAGCGACACAGAAGGGATTGACAAAGTAAATACCCGCTTCTCGAATGGTTCCAATATAATTCCCAAACAAGGTCAAAACCAAGGCTTCTTGCGGTTTAATAATTTTGATCCCCGCATAGCACACCAGACTAGCAATAAAGAGAAAAATACAGGTAATAACTGCAATCGCAAGTGGAAAACCTTCTGGTAGACTAGCAATCGCACTAATAAAGGCTAAAACTAAGACAAGATCCCCAACTAGCAAGCCTATAAGGGCAGCTAAGCCGTTTTTCTTTTGGGTTAAAATTTTTTCTTCCATGGGACGAACCCTTCTTTCTTTGTGATATCTAAATGATATCACTTTGCTTACAAAAGTCAAGATATAACTGTAAATTATTTTAGCAAGAAACCGAGCAAGCTGAATTGTCTGAAAATTCAAGAATTTTCTTCTGTCGTTGGGCCGTAAATTGTGCTATAATAATAAAAAATACGATGAGAGGGAATCAGATGACAGAATTAGATACACGCCATCGCAGTAGCGTCTACGACAGCATGGTCAAATCCCCTAACCGGGCCATGCTTCGAGCAACTGGGATGACAGATGAAAACTTTGAAAAACCAATCGTAGGGGTAATCTCTACCTGGGCTGAAAACACGCCTTGTAACATGCACCTTCATGATTTTGGAAAATTGGCCAAAGAAGGTGTCAAAGATGCGGGAGCTTGGCCGGTTCAATTCGGAACCATTACGGTTGCGGATGGGATTGCTATGGGAACGCCTGGGATGCGCTTCTCCTTGACTTCTCGTGATATCATAGCAGACTCTATCGAAGCGGCTATGGGCGGTCACAACGTGGATGCCTTTGTAGCGATCGGGGGCTGTGATAAGAACATGCCTGGTTCGATGATCGCCATTGCCAATATGGATATCCCAGCGATCTTTGCTTATGGTGGGACCATTGCCCCTGGTAATCTGAACGGCAAGGATATCGACTTGGTTTCTGTTTTCGAAGGGATCGGGAAATGGAACCATGGTGACATGACTGCTGAAGAAGTGAAGCAACTGGAATGTAATGCCTGCCCTGGCCCTGGTGGCTGTGGTGGTATGTATACGGCCAACACCATGGCGACAGCGATCGAAGTCCTTGGGTTGAGCTTGCCAGGTTCCTCTTCTCACCCTGCTGAATCAGCTGATAAAAAAGCCGATATCGAAGAAGCAGGCCGTGCAGTTGTCAAAATGCTTGAAATGGGACTGAAGCCATCTGACATCTTGACCCGTGAAGCCTTTGAAGATGCGATTACAGTCACAATGGCCCTTGGTGGTTCAACAAATGCGACCCTTCACTTGCTTGCGATCGCTCATGCGGCCAATGTGGATTTGACACTTGAAGACTTCAATGATTTCCAAGAGCGTGTGCCTCACTTGGCTGACTTGAAACCTTCTGGTCAATACGTCTTCCAAGACCTTTACAATGTCGGTGGTGTGCCAGCCGTCATGAAATACCTTCTTAAGAATGGTTTCCTTCATGGGGATCGCATCACATGTACTGGTAAAACAGTATCTGAGAACTTGGAAGCCTTTGCTGATTTGACACCAGGTCAAAAAGTCATCATGCCACTTGAAAATCCAAAACGTGCGGATGGTCCATTGATCATCTTGAAAGGGAACTTGGCTCCAGAAGGGGCGGTTGCCAAAGTATCAGGTGTGAAAGTTCGTAACATCACTGGTCCTGCTAAGGTCTTTGACTCAGAAGAAGCAGCCATTGAAGCGGTTCTTTCGGATGAAATCGTGGATGGCGACGTTGTTGTTGTTCGTTTCGTAGGACCTAAGGGTGGTCCTGGTATGCCGGAAATGCTGTCCTTGTCATCCATGATCGTTGGTAAAGGCCAAGGAGACAAGGTGGCCCTCTTGACAGACGGACGCTTCTCTGGTGGTACGTATGGTCTCGTTGTTGGACACATCGCGCCTGAAGCTCAGGTCGGCGGTCCAATCGCCTACCTCCACACAGGGGATCTGGTAACAGTTGACCAAGATACCAAAGAAATCACCATGCACGTCTCAGACGAAGAGTTGGCCAAACGGAAGGCTGAAACAACCTTGCCACCACTGTATAGCCGTGGGGTTCTCGGTAAGTATGCCCACACGGTATCCTCTGCTTCTCGTGGTGCCGTGACCGACTTCTGGAATATGGAACAGTCTGGTAAACAATAAATAAGGATAAAAAGACCCCAAAAGCTAGATTTTTTCTGTCTAACTTTTGGGGTCTGTTTAAAAAAGTAGTGTGAAATTCATAGAAAATTAGGAGAATGAAATGGGAAGAGACATTATTGATACTATAAATAGTGAAAAAGAATCATATTCGGATGATTCTTTATTTAACATTACATCATTTGGAACGGATTTATCTTATAGAGAGATAGTTACTATGTATGAAGATGGAGATTTGGAAAAACCGGAACTACAAAGGAAGTATGTATGGACAAAAAAGGAAGCAAGCAGATTTATCGATTCAGTCCTACTAGGATTACCTGTACCAAGCATTTTTTTAGCCAAAACAGAAGATGATAAAAGGCTAATTGTAGATGGATATCAGAGAATAATGACAATGTATGATTACATGAATGGTATATTCTCTGGAGACAATAAAGTATTTAAATTGGCAAATACAAAAGAAATAAATTCTAACTGGCGTGGGAAGGCATTTTCAGAGTTAACTGATGAACAGAAGCGTAGAATACGTACTTCACCTATTCACGCAATTATTTTCGAGCAAAAAATTCCTAAAAATGATACTGGTATGTATCAAATTTTCGAAAGGATAAATACAGGGGGTAGAACCTTAAAACCCCAAGAAATTAGAAACTGTGTTTATCATGGTAGCTTTAATAAACTTCTATTTGAATTAAATAGAGAAGAGGTATGGAGAAATGTTCTTGGTTCTAATCAAGAAGACAGTAGGATGGCTGATGTAGAGCTTGTATTAAGATTCTTTGCATTCTCCGATATTATATCAAGAGATGAAATTCATCAAAATCAAATAATACTAAGCAAATTTTTGAATGATTACATGAATGATTTTAGAAATTTGACTGAATTGGAATATAATCGTAAAAAAGAAATATTCATTAATACAATTAACTTTTTGCATACAACAATCGGATTAAATGTTTTCCGAACATTAAAACGGAAAGAACAAGATATAATTTGGGCAAAAAAAGTTAATCCGGTAGTATTTGATGCTGTATGTTCAGCTAGTGTTTACGTGAATGAAAAACATTCTGATAAATTGACAACTACATTAGACAAATATATTGAGTTGCTAGAAGATGAGACTTTTAAAGAGGCAACAACTAATAGAACTACAAACACCAAGCATATAAAAAATAGAGTGAGTAGAGCTGCAATAATTTTATATGGAGTTGAGATTTGTTATGAATGATGATGAAAAAAGAGTTTTAGAAGATTGTAATTTGGAGATTCAGAGAATAAAAAATTGGATAAATAATAATAAGTTAGATTCAAATGTAAAATTCTTAGTTTCATATGCGGTAATTAAAGCATCAGGTAGTATAGAATTAGTATTTAAGTCTATGATTAATACTTTTTTATCCCAAAATTGTATCGATGAAACTAAAGTATTTTTAACAAAAAATATTATTGATAATTCCGCAAATCCATCACCGGGTAACATAGAGAAACATCTGGAACAATTTGACGGTAGAAGAAAAGAAAAGTTCTCAAACTTATTAAAAGATTCTCAAGACAAAGGTAACTTAAAAAGTTTAGTTGCTCTAAGAAACGATATTGCACATGGACGGACGATTAATTCATCGATTAATATTGTTGAGTCATATTTCAAATCAGGAAAAAAAATTTTGGAAACATTGGAAGTCGTTATAAACGATTCGGCGGACATACTCTAATAGCTTATCTTAGCAATTTCATCAAACTTTCTATTCTGAAAATAAGAGTATATATCAGTAATTTAACATATTAATAAGCAGCTACTAAGTGTAAACACTGTTTCTTAGTAGCTTTTTGTATTTTCTATTAAAGGCTTTCAGGTAAACCATCTATTTTAACACCCTCAATTGCTCCTTGATTGTTCGCTTTCTTTTTAACGTGGTGGAAGTCCTAGTGCGATGCGCCCATAACGACTGATCCGTGTAATTTTCCAAGCGGGTGACCAGGTCACTTCGACCTTGACATCCTCAATCCCATCAATTTCTTTTAGGCGAGCGACGATTTCGATCGGAAGACTCTCAGCGCAGCTACAAGCAGTATCCGTAAAGGTCATGACTACCTTGCAGGTTCCCTCTTCATCCAGATCCAACTCATAAATCAAACCGAGGTTGTAGACGTCCAACTCAACATCTGTATCAAATACAAGCTCTAACTTCTCAATCAATTGTTTCTCTAGTGCTAGGGCACGGTCGTTAATCTTGATATCCTCTCTCATCTCGCTATCCTTTCCCTCTGTATGATGAAAACTATTTTCTCACAATTCCGATCATAAAGCAAGAATAGATCCGTCATTTGACCGATTGAGCCGAACGAAAAACAGTCCAGCCTCCATTTCTCTTCGAATTTGTGGTAAAATAGAGGCAAAAGTAAGACAAAGGATGAAGGCTATGAAATTACAAAAACCAAAAGGGACCCAGGATATTCTTCCTGGCGATTCAGCTAAATGGCAATACGTAGAAGGTTTTGCACGCAAGGTCTTTGCGAGATACAATTATGAAGAGATCCGTACGCCGATCTTCGAACATTATGAAGTCATCAGCCGTTCAGTAGGAGATACGACGGATATTGTCACTAAGGAAATGTATGACTTCTATGACAAGGGAGACCGTCATATCACACTTCGTCCAGAAGGAACAGCCCCTGTTGTTCGTTCGTATGTAGAAAATAAACTCTTTGCGCCTGAGGTACAAAAGCCTAGTAAATTTTATTACATCGGTCCAATGTTCCGCTATGAACGTCCTCAAGCAGGGCGCTTACGTCAATTCCACCAAATTGGGATAGAATGCTTTGGATCGAGCAATCCTGCAACGGATGTTGAAACGATCGCGATGGCGGCACAATTCCTTAAAGAATTGGGAATTGACAATGTAACCTTGCACTTGAACACTTTGGGAAGTCCAGCCAGTCGTCAGGCATATCGTCAAGCCTTGATCGACTACCTCTTGCCAATGAAGGATCAATTGTCTAAGGATAGTCAACGCCGTTTAGAAGAAAATCCTCTTCGTGTCTTGGATTCAAAAGAAAAAGAAGACAAGGTGGCTGTTGAACAAGCTCCTTCCATCTTAGACTATCTAGATGAAGAAAGCCAAGCACATTTTAATGCGGTTCGTCGAATGTTGGAAGACTTGGGGGTGGCCTATGTCATTGATACCAACATGGTGCGTGGCTTAGATTACTACAACCACACAATTTTTGAGTTTATTACAGAAATTGAAGGCAATGAATTAACTGTCTGTGCGGGTGGTCGCTATGATGCTTTGGTCGAATACTTCGGTGGCCCTGCGACAGCTGGTTTTGGATTTGGGATTGGTCTGGAACGGATTCTTCTCGTCCTTGAAAAGAAAGGCATCGAATTACCGATCGAAACAGGTCTAGATGCCTATATCGCCGTCCTAGGAGATGAGGTCAATGAAGCAGCCCTTAGCTTGGTTCAAGCTCTTCGAATCCAAGGTTTCAAAGTAGAGCGTGACTATCTTGGACGTAAGCTCAAGGCACAATTTAAGTCAGCCGATGTCTTTGCGGCCAAGGCCTTAATTACCTTAGGAGGTAGTGAGGTTGAGAGCGGTCAAGTAACCGTGAAAAACAATCAAACCCGTCAAGAAGTAACAGTTGCTCTTGAAAGCTTGAAGCAGGACTTCCAAGCCGTTTTAGTTGAATTAGGATTAGCATAAAAAAGAGCAAGCCCAGAGCTTGCTCTTTCTGTGTGTTTAGAAAAGATCCGGATTTTCTGCTTTCTAAGAGCATCAATTCCGAATATTTGGTGAAAAGCCAATAAATTTCCAAGCCTTTTATGATATAATGAGAAGATAACAAGTAAAGGAATGAATCAGTCATGACACTAGTTTACCAATCAACACGAGATGAAAAAAATACCGTAACAGCCAGTCAAGCTATCCTTCAAGGTTTAGCGACGGATGGTGGCTTGTTTACCCCCATTGCATACCCTCAAGTAGAGTTAGATTTTGACACCCTCAAAGATGCTTCTTACCAAGAAGTGGCCAAGCTTGTCTTGTCAGCATTTTTGGACGACTTTACAGCAGAAGAGTTGGACTACTGTATCACCAACGCCTATGACAGCAAGTTTGATACACCAGTCATTGCGCCTCTTGTCAAACTTGATGGCCAATACAACTTGGAACTCTTTCACGGTTCAACCATTGCCTTTAAAGACATGGCCTTGTCTATCTTGCCTTACTTTATGACGACAGCTGCCAAGAAGCACGGTTTGGAAAACAAGATTGTCATCTTAACCGCGACTTCTGGAGACACAGGTAAAGCTGCCATGGCAGGTTTTGCCGATGTTCCAGGTACGGAAATTATCGTCTTTTATCCAAAAGACGGTGTCAGCAAGGTACAAGAGTTGCAAATGACCACTCAAACTGGGGACAATACCCATGTGATCGCCATTGATGGAAACTTTGACGATGCCCAAACCAATGTCAAACACATGTTCAATGATGTGGCCCTTCGTGAAAAATTAGCAGCCAACAAGATGCAGTTTTCATCAGCTAACTCGATGAACATTGGCCGTTTGGTACCTCAGGTTGTCTATTACGTATACGCCTATGCTCAATTGGTGAAGACAGGTCAAATCACAGCGGGAGAAAAAGTCAATTTCACTGTTCCAACAGGAAACTTTGGAAATATCTTGGCTGCTTTCTATGCCAAACAAATCGGTCTTCCAGTTGGAAAATTGATCTGTGCATCAAACGAAAACAATGTTCTGACAGACTTCTTTAAAACACGCGTCTATGATAAGAAACGTAGCTTCAAGGTGACCACTAGTCCATCGATGGATATCTTAGTGTCTTCAAACTTGGAACGCTTGATTTTCCACTTGGTTGGCAATGATGCCACAAAGACCAAAGAATTGATGGAAAGCCTTGTTGCAACAGGTCAGTACCAATTGTCCAATTTTGATGCAGACATCTTAGATTTGTTTGCGGCTGCATACGCAGATGAAGCAGAAACTGCCGCAGAGATCAAGCGGGTCTATGAAGCGTCTGATTACATCGAAGACCCTCATACAGCTGTTGCATCAGCCGTTTATCAAAAATACCTTAGCCAAACAGGGGATGCTGCTAAAACAGTCATTGCCTCTACAGCTAGTCCTTATAAGTTTCCAGTTGTAGCGGTAGAAGCCGTAACAGGTGAGACAGGCCTAAGTGATTTCGAAGCCTTGGCCAAATTACACACCCTCTCAGGAGTCCCTGTACCACCTGCTGTAGACAGTCTTGAAACTGCACCGGTTCGCCATCGTACAAGCGTTGCAGCCCAAGATATGCAAACAGCTGTCGAAGACTACTTGGGACTGTAATTCTCCCTATTAGAAAGATCAAAAGAGCCGTTTGGCTCTTTTCTATACGCATGAATTCATACAAAAAAATATTAAACATCGCCCTTCCTGCCATGGGTGAAAATTTCTTACAAATGCTGATGGGCATGGTGGACTCTTATTTAGTGGCTCACCTGGGCTTGATTGCCATTTCAGGTGTTTCCGTCGCAGGAAACATCATCACCATCTATCAGGCCATCTTTTTGGCACTGGGTGCGGCAGTTGCCAGTGTCATGTCTAAAAGCTTGGGCGAAAAAAATCAAGACACCATTGCCTACCATGCGACAGAGTCGCTGAAGGTGACCTTGTTGTTGAGTGCTCTCTTAGGAGGGGCATCTCTGTTATTTGGACGGCAGATGATTTCGCTGTTGGGGACTGAAGCTGCAGTCGCCGAAAGTGGGGGGATTTACCTTTCCTTGGTCGGTGGGACTATTGTTCTCTTAGGCTTGATGACGACCCTGGGCTCCTTGGTTCGGGTGGCAAACAATCCACGTCTTCCTATGTATGTCAGCTTGTTGACCAATGTTTTGAATGCTCTATTCTCCTCTGTGGCTATTTTCCTTTTTGGTTGGGGCATTGTCGGAGCAGCTTTGGGGACTGTGCTAGCCCGTCTGGTTGGGGTTGTCCTCTTGTGGCAAAAGGTCCGGCTACCCTTTGCCTCCCTTCGTTGGGGATTGGATCGTAAGCTCTTGAACTTAGCACTTCCAGCGGCCGGAGAGCGGCTGATGATGCGGGCTGGAGATGTGGTGATTATTGCGATTGTGGTTGCGTTTGGGACTGAGGCAGTCGCAGGAAATGCCATCGGAGAGACCTTGACCCAGTTTAACTATATGCCTGTATTTGGAGTGGCCACAGCGACGGTCATGCTCGTAGCAAGGAGCCTGGGTGAAGGGGATCTTGAGCAGATTGATCGCCTTCGAAAGCAGTCTTACTGCTTGTCCTTCGTGTTAATGTTACCTATTGCCTTGGGAATCTTTTTTGGGGGCACCCTTCTGACCCATCTCTACACACAAGATACAAAAGCAGTAGAAGCTAGCCTTTCGGTTGTCCTCTTTTCTTTGTTAGGAACACCCTTTACAGCAGGAACGGTCATCTATACAGCTGTTTGGCAAGGCTTGGGAAATGGGAAGCTTCCATTTTATGCAACGACGATTGGCATGTGGGTCATTCGAATTGGAGCCGGTTATCTGCTTGGAGTAACTCTTGGCTTGGGTCTTCCAGGAGTCTGGACGGGGACCTTGCTGGACAATGGCTTTCGTTGGCTATTTTTGAGTCAGCTTTATAGACGAAAAGTAGGAGAGAAGAAAAAATGACAAAACGAGCCTTTATTTGGGATTTGGATGGGACCTTGCTGGATTCCTATGATGCTATTTTAGCAGGTCTTGAGGAGACCTATGCATCTTATCAGCTTCCGTTTGACCGAGCCAGCATTAAAGACTACATCTTGAAGCATTCGGTTCAAGATCTTTTAGTAGCGGTGGCAGCAGAGTATCAACTGGATGTGACGGACTTGAATCATCGCCGAGCAGAAAGTCTATCAGAGAAAAATGCCCAGGTCCTTCTGATGGATGGAGCGCGTGATGTCTTATCTTGGGCGAAGGATGCTGGGATAGAACAATTTGTCTATACCCATAAGGGAGAGAATGCCTTGGTCATCCTGCGGGACTTGGGCTTGGAATCTTTTTTTACAGAGATTTTGACCAGTCAAAGTGGTTTTGCCCGCAAGCCTGACCCAGAAGCTGCCATGTATCTGATAGAGAAGTATGGGTTGCATCCGGAAAAGATCTACTATATAGGGGATCGGAGCCTGGATATTGACTTTGCAAGAAATAGCCAGATTCAGAGTATCAATTTCTTGACGTCTGACTATGAAGGTAATCATCAGATGGAAAGTTTATTAGATATTCCAGCTATTTTAAACGTTGAAAAGAATCTGTAAAGAATTTGTTTTCATTTTGAAATAAAGTCGTAAGCTTTCTTTAAGAAATGTCCGCTATAATAGAATCATAAACAAAGACCTCCTAACTTTGTTTAGAAAAATCCTAAAACTTTTCTTTTTCATAATAATCTCCCTAAGAGTCGCCCAATCAGGCGGCTTTTTTTGTGCGAAAAAACAGTGCAAGCTCTTTTCCTTGCAAGAGGATATGAAATATTTTACAATTGATTAGTCAATTATTGATTTATCAAAAATGAATAGAGGAAGGAATATGGAAGAAATGAATGATTTGCTCTACCAACTACGCTTGGCGGATCAATCAACTACGCAACTTTTTGAAAAGCGCCTAGGGATTAGCCTAACACGCTATCAAATTTTGCAGGATTTATTAGAACAAGCACCTTGCAATCAGATCGCGGTTCAGGAACGCTTGCAGATTGATCCAGCGGCTTTAACCCGACATTTCAAAATATTGGAAAAGGAAGGGTTTGTCCATCGGAGTCGAAATCCAAAAAACCAGCGGGAAATCTTAATTCATTTGACGGATACGGCCTATAATCGGTTGGTCAAACATCCCCCTCGCCATCATGTGGCGGTGAAAGAACAGATGAGTCGGATTTTGACTGCTCAAGAACAAGAGCAATTTTCTTACCTGCTGGACAAATTAGTATCTGGCATTGAACAAATAACAGTCGAATAAAAAGGAGAATCTACGATGTCATTACTGACGATTATTTTAGCAAGTCTTGCTGCACTGGAGCATTTGTATATTTTTTATTTGGAGAGCATCAGAACTACATCTGATACCACCAGTCGGGTTTTCAACATGGATAAAGAAGAACTCGCTCGCCCATCTGTGACCTCTTTATTTAAGAATCAAGGAATCTACAATGCCTTGATTGGTGTCTTCCTCTTGTATGGATTGTTTGTCTCTAAAAATATTGAAATTGTTACGATTTTTGTACTTTTTATTATTGGAGCCGCGGCCTACGGTGCGATGACAGCTAATAAAAAGATTATCTTGACCCAAGGCGGTCCTGCAATTTTAGCATTGTTGAGTATCCTATTTTTAGGATAAAAAGTACGAACCACTAGGGATCTTTGAGCTGATTGTATTAAATTAGTGTAGAAAAAGTATAAAAAAAGACTAAAAATTTTATTGACTTTCTAAGAAAAAGGGTTATAATGGTAGCAACAGAAAAGTAATGAGTCAGCTATTTTCAGGGAGCTTGTGGGAATTGTGAACAAGCAATAGTGACTGATGAAAATTGGACTGTTATGATCAATGAATTCTAACCCATGTGAATTCGGTTGGCACCCCTTACCGTGCAACTCCTTGATAGAGGAGATCGAGATGTAGGGAAAGACCAGCTATTTTTCCCTATAAAAGAGGTGGCACCGCGGACACTACGCCCTCACACAGTTTTTGTGTGAGGGCTTTTCTATGTGCCTTAGCAAGCGAAGCGAGCTTAGGCACATAGATCCCAAAGCGCAAACAGAGCGTGGGATATCCTTGATAGCCTTAGCAAGCGAAGCGAGCTTAGGCACATTGATCCCAAAGCGAAATAGAGCGATGGGATAACCTTGATAGCCTTAGCCAGCCAGGGTACAGCTGAATTCATTAGAATAAAAAAGTTCTAGAAGAGAGGTTTTTGATATGAAAAA
Source organism: Streptococcus sp. F0442 (assembly GCF_000314795.2). Lineage (GTDB taxonomy): Bacteria > Bacillota > Bacilli > Lactobacillales > Streptococcaceae > Streptococcus. The sequence goes on from NZ_KB373315.1 coordinate 86,980, forward strand.
AGTTTTATCTGCGGATGTTTTGAGTCCAATTTTGGCTTATATGCGTTTGGATGCGCCCCATAAAATGATCTTGGAGTCGATCCCTCGTGAAAAAGAGAATGCGCGTTTTTCAATTGTGGCCTATCGGCCAGTCAGTGAAATCAAGTTTGAACATGGCATTCTCTATTACAATGATCAGATTGTCGAAGAGGATCCTTTGGACTTTTTGAATCACATCACGGTCAAAACGAAAACTTCCGAAGAGCTTCCTTTTAACGGAGGAGCGATTGGATTTGTCGGCTATGACTTGATTGGCCTCTATGAGAACATCGGTTCTATTCCTGAGGATACGATCGGCACTCCAGATCTTCACTTTTTCTTATATGAAAGCTATGTGATTTTTGATCACAAAAAGGAAAAGGTCTATGTGGTGGAAGAGAACCTCTATAGTGGACGAAGTGAAGCAGAACAAGTGTCGAGTCTGGAGCAAGTGTTAGAGCAGTTGGCGACACCTGCAAAGGAAGAGTTTCAGGACAAGGATCTGCATGCTCTTCATTTCCACAATCATTTGGAGCAAAAAGAGTTTGAGGAAATGGTGGCTTTAGCGCGGGACTATATTCGAAAAGGAGATATGTTCCAATGTGTGCTCAGTCAACGTTTTTCAGCTGATTTTTCGGGGAAACCGCTAGATTATTACCGCAATTTGCGCGTGACCAATCCTTCGAATTATCTCTACTTTTATGATTTTGGGGAGTACCAAATTATCGGTGCTAGTCCAGAAAGTCTGGTATCGGTCAAGGATCGAGTGGTGACGACCAACCCTATTGCCGGCACGCGTCCAAGAGGGATCGATGAAGAGGCAGATCGGCAATTGGTGGCTGAGTTGACAGGGGATCCAAAAGAAGTTGCAGAACACCGGATGTTGGTGGATCTAGGACGAAATGATATTGGTCGTATCGCTCAAAATGGATCAGTTGAAGTAACCAAATATATGGAAGTGGAATTCTTCCGTTATGTCATGCACCTGACGAGTGTGGTCAAGGGGCAATTACTTCCTGGACTAGCCTCCATTGAGGCTCTGAAGGCAACTCTTCCAGCAGGGACCGTTTCGGGTGCTCCCAAGATTCGAGCCATGAAGCGGATCTATGAGGCTGAAAAAGAGAAACGAGGGGTCTATGCGGGGGCTATTGGCTATCTCTCTGTGACGGGGGATCTCGATTTTGCTATTGCGATTCGGACCATGATCCTCAAAAATAAGAAGGCTTATGTGCAGGCCGGAGCAGGAATTGTTTATGATTCGATTGCTGAAAATGAATACCAAGAAACCGTCAATAAGGCAAAATCGATGACAAGGATTGGAGAAGAAGGATGATTTTATTAGTCGATAATTACGATTCATTTACCTACAATTTAGCGCAGTATATCGGGAAATTTGATGAGGTTCAGGTGCTTCGAAATGATGATCCGGATCTGTACCAAGTTGCCCAAGAAGCAGATGCCTTAGTCTTTTCTCCAGGTCCAGGTTGGCCAAAGGATGCGGGCAAGATGGAGGAGATGATCCGAGATTTCGCGGGGGTCAAACCAATCTTGGGGATCTGCTTGGGACATCAAGCGATTGCAGAAGTTTTTGGAGGACGCTTGGGATTGGCCCCTCAGGTCATGCATGGCAAACAAAGCCAGATCCAGCTAGAAGCTCCCTCTCCGCTATATGCGGGTGTCGCAAAAGAAGTTCCGGTCATGCGCTACCATTCGCTGACGATTGAAGACATGCCAGAGGAGTTTGTCATTACCTCTCGGACGACGGATGATCAAGCAATTATGGGAATTCAACACCGCAGCTTACCGATTTATGGTTTTCAATACCATCCAGAAAGTATCGGGACGCCAGATGGGCTCAAGACCATCGAAAATTTTGTCAAACTAGTTAAGGAGCGGAAGATGAAACAAGTGCTTGCAAAGGTAGCGGAAGGAATAGATCTAACCGGCGCAGAATTAGAAGCGGCTATGGAGGAAGTTGTCGCTGGTCGTGCTTCAGAAGCACAGGTGACGGCCCTTCTTCTAGGTCTCAAAATGAAGGGAGAAACGGTTGAAGAGCGGACGGCTATTGCAAAAGTGATGCAGGCCCATGCGGTCGCTATTCCTACAGAAGTTCAAGGAGCGATGGACAATTGTGGAACGGGGGGCGATCGTTCTTATAGTTTTAATATTTCAACAACAGCTGCCTTCGTCCTTGCTGGTGGCGGTGTCAAGATGGCGAAACACGGGAATCGCTCGATCTCTTCCAAATCCGGTTCTGCTGATGTCTTAGAAGCTCTAGGGATAAACCTTGATTTGGGTCCAGAAGATTTAGGTCGAGTGTTTGAAAAAGCGGGCATTGTCTTTCTATTTGCCAAAAATCTGCATCCTGGCATGCGCTATATTATGCCAGCTCGCTTGGCGCTAGGAGTTCCAACAGTGATGAATTTGACCGGTCCTCTGATCAATCCGATTCCTCTAGAAACCCAGCTATTGGGAACCAGTCGTCCGGACATGCTAGAAAGTACAGCGGAGATTCTAAAAAATTTGGGTCGCAAACGCGCAGTGGTAGTGAGTGGCCCACAAGGTTTGGACGAGGCAGGCCTTGATGGAGAAACCCAGCTCGCTATTTTGGAAAATGGACAGGTTGCCTTATCCAGCTTTCAACCAGAAGACATGGGAATGGAGCGCATCGGAATTGACCAAGTACGTGGTGGAGACGCTAAATGCAATGCAGAAATTTTGCTCAGTGTCTTGAAGAATGAAGCGAGTCCATTCTTAGAGGTGACGGTCTTAAATGCAGGCCTTGGTTTTTATGCCAACGGCAAGGTAGATTCTATCAAGGAGGGGATTGCCTTGGCACGGGAAGTGATTGCCAGTGGGGCTGCCCTTGAGAAATTGAGATTATTACAGGAGTATCAAAAATGAGTCAAGAATTCTTGCCAAAGATTCTAAAGGAAAAAGCGCGTGAAGTGGCTGTGATGAAAGAAGAGGAGCTCCAACCTTTGCGCGAGACTTACCGCTTGTATGATTACTTAAAGAGTCATCTAGATAAGCTTCAGGTCATCGCAGAGGTGAAAAAGGCTAGTCCGAGTCTGGGAGATATTCATGTCGATGTGGATATCGTCGCGCAGGCTAAGACTTACGAAGAAAATGGGGCCGTGATGATTTCTGTCTTGACTGATGAAGTGTTTTTCAAGGGCAGTATCGAGTATCTCCGGGAAATATCTAGTCAAGTACGTATCCCCACCCTCAATAAAGATTTTATTGTGGATGAAAAGCAAGTGATTCGGGCGCGAAACGCAGGGGCGACTGTGATCTTGTTGATTGTCGCAACCTTATCAGAGGCTCGTCTGAAGGAGCTCTATGGGTTTGCGACCCATCTTGGCCTAGAGGTTTTGGTGGAGACCCATAATCTGACAGAACTAGAGGTAGCTCACCGGATTGGGGCTCAGATCATCGGGGTCAATAATCGCAACTTGGTGACCTTTGAGACAGATCTCCATACTAGCCTTGAATTGGCGACCAATTTTGAACAAGAACCGGTTTACATCTCTGAGTCTGCTATTTTTACAGCAGCAGACGTGCGCATGCTGGCTCCTTATTTTAATGGTATTCTCGTTGGGACAGCCCTCATGAAGGCAGACAATGTGGCTGAAAAAGTAAAGGAGTTGCAGATTGACAAAGGTTAAAATTTGCGGATTATCCACCCCAGAAGCTATCCAGACCGCTGTTGAAGCTGGTGCAGATTACATTGGTTTTGTCTTTGCGCCGAGCAAACGGCAGGTGACACTGGAGCAAGCCCGGCAGTTGGCTACAGGGATTCCAAAGGGGGTTCAAAAAGTCGGAGTTTTTGTATCGCCACAGAAAGAAGAAGTGGAGCAAGCTTGCCAAGTTGTGGGCTTGGATCTGATACAAGTGCATGGACCGATGGATGATGCCATCTTGCAAGAGTTTCCCCAACAAACGATTCGCGCTGTTCAAGTGGGGAAAGATGCAGCACTTCCTGAGACCGGTGCCGATTATCTGCTCTTTGATGCTCCTGTAGCAGGAAGTGGAGAGACTTTTAACTGGCAAAAGCTCGAAAGTCAAAACGTTACAAAGCCCTTCTTTGTTGCAGGAGGCTTGACGGAAGATAATGTAGCAAATGCTATTTGCTTCTTTCATCCTTATGCGGTGGATGTATCCAGTGGGGTCGAGACAAATGGAAAAAAAGATCAAGAAAAGATAAAACGATTTATAGAAAGGGTCAAGCATGGCATATAAACAACCAGATAAAAACGGATTTTATGGGCGGTTCGGGGGACGATTTGTCCCTGAAACCTTGATGACAGCAGTTTTAGAATTAGAAGAAGCCTACAGAGAAAGTCAAGCAGATCCTTCTTTTCAAGAAGAATTGGATCAGCTTCTGAAACAATATGTCGGTCGGGAAACACCGCTTTATTACGCTAAGAATCTAACCAAGTATGTCGGTGGAACCAAGATCTTTCTAAAAAGAGAAGATCTCAACCACACAGGGGCTCATAAAATTAATAATGCTTTAGGACAGGTTTTGCTGGCACACCGAATGGGTAAAAAGAAGGTCATCGCAGAAACAGGGGCCGGACAGCACGGTGTTGCAACGGCAACGGCCGCTGCCTTATTTGATATGGAATGTACCATCTACATGGGGGAAGAAGATGTCAGACGCCAAGCCCTTAATGTCTTTCGGATGGAGTTGTTGGGGGCAAAGGTTCAATCGGTAACAGATGGGTCGCGTGTCCTCAAGGATGCAGTTAATGCTGCCCTTAGAGCCTGGGTAGCAAACGTGGAGGATACCCACTATATCATGGGATCTGCTCTAGGGCCTCATCCATTCCCAGAGATTGTCCGTGATTTTCAAAGTGTCATTGGCAGGGAAGCTAAACGCCAATTTGCAGAGCAAAATGACGGGGCTCTGCCAGATGCCGTCCTAGCCTGTGTAGGAGGCGGATCGAACGCCATTGGTCTCTTCTATCCTTTTGTAGAGGATACATCTGTTGCCATGTATGGTGCGGAAGCAGCTGGACTTGGGGTAGATACAGACCAGCATGCAGCAACCTTGACCAAGGGACGTCCAGGAGTCCTTCACGGCGCCTTGATGGATGTTTTACAGGATGCCCATGGACAGATTTTAGAAGCCTTCTCGATTTCAGCAGGTCTCGATTATCCAGGGATTGGGCCAGAGCATTCTTATTTCCATGACATCAAGCGGGCAACCTATGTGCCTGTGACAGACCAAGAAGCCCTAGAAGCTTTTCAATTGCTTTCAAAAGTGGAAGGAATCATTCCAGCCCTGGAATCGAGCCATGCTATCGCCTATGCGGTGAAATTGGCCAAGGAGATGGGTCCTGAAAAATCCATGATCGTTTGCTTATCAGGTCGTGGGGACAAAGATGTGGTACAAGTCAAAGACCGCCTAGAACAAGAGAGAGGGGAGTAAGATGGGAAAGACCTTAACAGAGCATTTACAAAAGCTGAAAGATCAGCAACGAGGGATCTTTGTTCCGTATATCATGGCAGGAGATCATGAAAAAGGCTTAGCAGGTTTGCAGGAAACCATCCAATTTTTGGAAGATCTTGGTGTCTCAGCCATTGAAGTTGGTATTCCTTTTTCGGATCCGGTGGCAGATGGCCCTGTGATTGAAGAGGCAGGACTACGAAGTTTAGCCCATGGGACGAAGACAGAGGAACTGGTGCAAACGATCCAGCGCCTGAAGACAAGTGTTCCTTTGGTCATTATGACTTATTTCAATCCCTTGTTCCAATATGGGCTCGAAAACTTCTTTAGAGATTTAGAAGGAACAGCGGTCAAAGGGGTGATTATTCCAGATCTTCCTCATGAGCATGCGGATCTGGTGGAGCCTCTGTTAGCGGATAAAGACATCGCCTTGGTGCCACTGGTGAGTTTAACTACAGGAATCGAGCGTCAGAAGAAATTGATCCAAGATGCAGAAGGTTTTATCTATGCTGTAGCGGTTAACGGAGTGACGGGCAAAGCTGGTAGCTATCGAGATGATTTGGACCACCACTTGGCCCAATTACACGAAATAGCCTCCATTCCCGTTTTAACAGGTTTTGGAGTTTCCAGCATGGAGGATGTTCATCGTTTCAACAAGGTCTCAGATGGGGTTATTGTGGGGTCCAAAATCGTTAAGGCTCTCCACCAAGGGGAGACAGAAGCCATCTCTCATTTTATTTCTCAAGCAGTGAAGGGCTAACAGGTCTATTCTATTTGTAATTGGCTCGATTCTCCTAGATCAAGCTCTTTGTCTACTATTTTAAACATTGCCCTCGTTTGTCTTTACAAACGAGGGTTTCTCGATACAATAGAGATAGTAATAAGAAAAGAGGAGAAGAGAATGATAAGCCTTGAAGAGATTGATCAAGTCGTCCAGTCAGGCCCTTTTGAACCAAGCTGGGACTCTCTTAGCCATCAAGTTTGTCCAGACTGGTATCGGGATGCTAAATTTGGAATATTTATCCACTGGGGGGTCTACAGTGTACCTGCCTTCGGTTCAGAGTGGTATTCACGAAATATGTATATCCAAGGGAATCCTTGCTATGACTACCATCGAGAGTATTTTGGAGACCAGGCTAGCTTGGGCTACAAGGATCTCATTCCTCTCTTTACAGCAGATCGATTTGATCCGGCATCTTGGCTGGATCTCTTTCAAAAAGCAGGCGCTCAGTATTTTTTCCCAGTTGCGGAGCACCACGATGGTTTTCAGATGTATGCCTCTACTCTCTCGCCTTATAATAGCTTAGAAATGGGGCCAAGACGAGATGTTTTAGGAGAACTGAGGGCGGAAGCAGAAAAACGTGGTCTACACTTCTGTACATCTTCTCACCGGGCAGAGCACCAGTTTTTCTTTTCACATGGCAAGGAGTTTGCTAGTGACATTCCGCAAGAAGTCCCAAGAGACAGCCTTTATTGGCCAGCCGAGCCAGAGCCAAAGGATCATTTTGATCTGACTTCCAAGCCTTATCCAAGTAAAGAATTCTTGGAAGATTGGCTGTCGCGAACCTGTGAACTGGTGCGGGACTACCAGCCAGAGCTCCTTTATTTTGACTGGTGGATCCAGCATGAGAGTTTCCGTCCTTACTTGATGCGCTTTTTGGCGTATTATTACAATCTAGCAGCACAAGAGGATCGCAAGGTGGCTGTTTGTTACAAACAGGATGCCCTACCTTTTGGTTCAGGAATCGTCGAGATGGAGCGGGGAGGATACGGAGAGACGCAAGCCTTTCCGTGGCAAATGGATACCGCGATCGCCCGTAATTCTTGGTGTTATACCCAGGATCTAGCCTACAAGACCAGTAAGGAATTGCTACAAAATTTAGTTGATGTTGTGGCAAAAAATGGCAATCTTCTGCTCAATATTGGACCCAAGGCAGATGGCACTATCCCTGAGCAAGACCAAGACATTCTCACAGAGATCGGGGAGTGGCTGGCGGTAAACGGAGAAGCCATTTATCAGAGCCGGCCTTGGCGGGTGTCGTCGGACGGACCGACCGAGGCCCAGGAAGGTTCCTTCTCAGATGGGAAAGCGCCACTCTATACCAACCAAGATTTCCGCTATACCATGCGTGAAGGCCTACTTTATGCTATTCAGCTGGAACCAAGTGGACGGACAGAAGAGCTGACCTTGCCGTCTCTCGCCTATGATCTCAAGCAACCGAGAATCCTTCATGCGCGTATTCGGCAGGTAGAGCTCCTTGGAGAAAGCCAGCTCCTTTCTTGGAGTCAAGATGACCAAGGGCTCCACCTTCGATTACCAGCTTGCAGCAAAAAACAACCGCGTGTTTTGCGTCTCAGTTTTTAGTTTTCTTGAAGCTTTCTATAAGGAATGGTTTAGGTTTCTCTTGTATACTGTACTCATCCAATAAGAAATGAGGTACAGAAAATGAAAATCTCAGTCAATTATCCAAAACGCTTTAAGAAATTGCCACAACAAGGGTCTTGTTACGGCGAATAAACGCTTCTCTTCATTTTTCATAAGAAACTCCTAAAGAAGGCTCTACCCGAAAGGGTAGAGTTTTTATGTACCAGAGACCTTGTGATTCGTGGTATAATAGGCCTATGGAAAAAAAGAACAAATTACTACTCATCGACGGGTCTTCCGTCGCTTTTCGTGCCTTTTTTGCACTCTACAATCAAATTGATCGCTTCAAAAATGCCAATGGGTTGCATACCAATGCGGTCTATGGCTTTAACCTTATGTTGAGCCATCTCTTGGAGCGCATCCAACCAACCCATGTCCTCGTAGCTTTTGATGCAGGAAAGACGACTTTTCGGACGGAGATGTATGCCGACTACAAAGGGGGCCGTGCAAAAACACCAGATGAGTTCCGCGAGCAGTTTCCTTTCATTCGTGAACAACTGGATCATATGGGAATCCGCCATTATGAGCTGACCCAGTATGAAGCAGATGATATTATTGGAACGCTGGACAAGTTGGCAGAATCAACTTCTGATCCTTTTGATGTGACCATTGTTTCAGGGGATAAGGATTTGATCCAGCTGACAGATGACAATACGGTGGTTGAAATCTCAAAAAAAGGAGTGGCGGAGTTTGAGGAATTCACTCCAGCCTATCTGAAAGAAAAGATGGGACTGACACCAGAGCAATTTATCGACCTCAAGGCCTTGATGGGAGATAAGTCGGATAACATCCCAGGTGTCACCAAGATTGGAGAAAAGACCGGGATTAAACTACTCCTAGAATACGGTTCTCTCGATGGCATTTATGAGCATATTGATGAGATGAAGGCTTCTAAGATGAAGGAAAACCTCATCAACGACAAGGAACAGGCCTATCTGTCTAAGACTTTGGCGACCATCGATACCAATGCGCCTATTGAAATTGGGCTGGACGATATCACCTATACGGGTCCTCATCTAGAAAATCTCGCCAAATTTTATGAGGAGATGGGCTTTAAGCAACTCCGTCAGGCCTTGGATTTGAGCGGAGAAGCGACAACTCCTGTAGCCCTTGACTACACAGAAGTCGAGCAAGTCACTTCCGATATGCTCACGGAAGATAGTTTCTTCCATTTTGAGATGTTTGGTGACAACTACCATACAGAACCCATCATTGGTTTTGCATGGGGGACAAAAGGTCAGCTCTACGCGAGTACAGATACTGGTCTTTTACAAACACCGATTTTCAAAGAATTTTTAGAAAAAACACCGCTCAAGGTCTATGACTTCAAACGGGCCAAAGTCTTGCTTACCCACTTGGGCATTACCCTTCAAAATCCCGCGTTTGACAGTCGATTGGCCAAGTATCTCTTATCGACCGTAGAGGACAATGAAATTTCAACCATTGCCAGTCTCTATAGCCAGATTGCACTACCGCTGGACGAAGTCGTTTATGGCAAGGGAGCAAAAAAAGCCATTCCAGAAAAGGCGGTCCTATTAGAGCATTTGGCCCGAAAAGTCGCTGTTTTGCTAGACACTGAAGAGCCTATGATGGAGCAACTAAAAGCTCACGACCAACTAGATCTGCTCTATGATATGGAGCAACCACTAGCAGCTGTTTTGGCCAAGATGGAAATCGCGGGGATTAAGGTGGAACGCCAGACCCTTCAAGATATGCAGGTGGAAAACGAAGCAGTCTTGGAGCGCTTGACTCAAGAAATCTATGAGCTTGCTGGAGAAGAATTTAATATCAATTCTCCAAAACAATTGGGTGTCATCCTCTTTGAAAAATTGAAACTCCCTCTTGAATACACCAAGAAGACCAAAACCGGCTATTCCACAGCTGTTGATGTCTTGGAACGCCTGGCTCCAATCGCCCCGATCGTGTCTAAGATTCTTGAATACCGCCAAATTGCTAAGATCCAATCGACCTATGTCATCGGTCTTCAAGACTGGATTTTGGAAGATGGAAAGATCCATACCCGCTATGTACAGGATTTAACGCAGACAGGACGCTTGTCCAGCGTGGATCCCAACCTGCAAAATATCCCTGTCCGTTTGGAGCAAGGCCGTCTTATTCGCAAGGCCTTTGTCCCAGAAGAGGAAAACAGTGTCTTGTTGAGTTCAGACTATTCACAGATCGAATTGCGCGTCTTAGCCCATATTTCGGGAGATGAGCATTTGATTGATGCCTTTAAACATGGGGCAGATATCCATACATCGACTGCGATGCGGGTCTTCAATATTGAAAAACCAGAAGACGTGACACCGAATGACCGTCGCAATGCCAAGGCAGTAAACTTCGGTGTGGTTTATGGAATTTCCGACTTTGGACTGTCTAACAACCTAGGGATCAGCCGAAAAGAAGCTAAGGCCTACATTGAGACCTACTTCGAACGCTACCCTGGCATCAAGGACTATATGGAGAGAGTGGTGCGGGAAGCGCGTGATAAAGGCTATGTGGAGACTCTCTTCAAGCGTCGTCGGGAGATTCCAGATATCAATTCTCGCAACTTCAATGTTCGAGGCTTTGCGGAGCGGACGGCTATCAACTCACCGATCCAAGGATCGGCAGCCGATATCTTGAAAATTGCTATGATCCACTTGGACCAAGCGCTAGAAAGAGGAGCATACAAGACCAAGATGCTTCTTCAGGTCCACGATGAAATCGTTCTGCAAGTACCAAGTGAGGAGCTGGCAGCGATCAAAGAACTCGTCAAAGAGACCATGGAATCCGCTATTGAGCTTGCGGTACCACTGGAAGCCGATGAGAATGAAGGCAAAACATGGTATGAAGCCAAATAAGATCGAGTTTGTTTAAAACAGAAAGCGGTAGGAGACTTTTCAGTTTTCTACCGCTTTTAACGACAAACACTTGCAATGCCCTTCGTATTGTTATACTATTTAAAGAAAGGAAACGCATACAAAAGGAGATTCATATGGCCTATTCATTTCGCAATCCTAGTGATGGCATTATCAAACATTACCTAGAAACCAGTAAAATCATTGCTGTAGTTGGATTATCTGACCGTGAAGATACGACCAGCCATCGTGTCAGCAAGGAGATGCAAGAGCGGGGCTATCGGATTATTCCCGTTAATCCTCGTGCAGCCGGTGGGCAAATCCTTGGAGAAACGGTATACGCTAGCTTGCAGGAAATTCCTTTCCCAGTAGATATCGTCGATGTTTACCGTCGCAGTGAGTTTTTGCCAGATGTAGCGCGTGACTTTATAGAATCGGATGCGAAGATTTTCTGGGCACAACTAGAGCTGGAAAATCAAGAAGCAGAAGAAATCCTTCGTGGAGCTGGACGAGGAGATATCGTCATGAACCGCTGTATTAAACGGGAACACACCCGACTGATCTTAGGAGACTCTCTATACGGTTTATAAATGACAAGAAATTAACAGTAGAACGATAGAAGAAAACCCCCAGCAGGAAACTGGGGTTTTCTTCTTACTCTTATTTCGTTTCATAGCTTGGATGGCCTGTGAAATGGCGCGGCCCTTGTTTGATCTGCTTGATTTGATCGTAAAATGCAATTTGGCAGTTGATAAAATAAGGCATAGTATAAAAACCAATGACATCGCGCGTGAAGTAATTCAGGAAGTACCATCCAAACAAGGTTAAATCGAGTACCAGGCGATTGCTGCGGAAGCCTTTCATGGTTTCACGACTTTGACGAAGGACTCCCAAAGCTCCCTTGTAGTCGCCGTCTCGTAGTTGTTCGTAGAGGATCAATTCGACAAGGCTGAGACTATAGTACTGTGGCAAGTAAAAGAGGAGACCAAGCAGGCCTAGAACGACACCTGCTGTCATCAGAGGCATTTGACGCATCATGGCCTGAAATTCAGGACTAGCAGCCGTCAAAGTGCTGGGATTGCTGACCTTGTCGTAAATAGCCAAGAATTGAGTGCTAGCATAGGTGCTAACGAGACTCCCGGCATAGAGGATGAGCCCCCATAAAAAGAGGATGACTTGCTTTAAGAACAATGTGATGAAGACAGGGGTGAAGCGATCCTGTTGAAAGATATCCAAGACCCGTGCTCGGTGTTCGATCTTGGGATTGAGCGCATCCAGATAGCTAAAAGTCGCACCAACCACTAAAATGGAGATGATGAAGGCAACAACAGAGGGAAAGAGCTGTAGCTGTATCATGTAGATACTTGCTTGCTGTAAGGTCATATCTGCTAGCAAATCAATCAGATTTTGCCCGCTTAAGAGAAAGTTAGCAAGAATGGTCAATAGGACTGGCAGGGCAAATAGGATAGCTAAGCCCGGTTGCTGGACTTGCATGGTGCGTGCTCGAAGGCGAATTAATTTAAGGTTCATAGATGATACTCTCTTCATAGTAATACTTTTTATTATAACATAAGTCCGTGACAGAGCTGGTAAAATTTGGTACAATCGTACAGGTGCTCACAGGAAAAATCCTGTGACAGGAAAAAAGAAGGCTGGGACTGTCTTTCCCAGTACGGAGGTAACCATGACAGATTCACCGATTCAATATCGATTAATCAAAAAAGAAAAGCATACAGGAGCGCGGTTAGGAGAAATCATCACCCCCCACGGGACTTTCCCAACCCCCATGTTTATGCCTGTAGGGACTCAGGCAACCGTTAAGACCCAATCGCCAGAAGAACTTAAAGAGATGGGCTCGGGCATTATCTTGGCTAATACTTACCATCTCTGGCTTCGTCCAGGGGATGACTTGGTCGCAAAAGCAGGAGGCCTGCACCAGTTCATGAACTGGGATCAGCCAATTTTGACGGATAGTGGAGGTTTCCAGGTCTATTCACTAGCGGATACCCGCAATATCACTGAAGAAGGGGTGACCTTTAAAAACCACCTCAACGGCTCGAAAATGTTCCTTTCTCCGGAAAAAGCCATCTCGATCCAAAACAATCTAGGTAGTGACATCATGATGTCCTTTGACGAATGTCCCCAGTTCTATCAGCCTTATGATTATGTGAAAAAATCAATCGAACGGACCAGTCGTTGGGCAGAACGTGGCCTTAAGGCTCACCGTCGCCCTCATGATCAAGGCCTTTTTGGGATTGTTCAAGGGGCTGGCTTTGAAGACTTGCGTCGTCAGTCTGCGAGTGATCTGGTCAGTATGGACTTCCCAGGCTATTCTATCGGTGGGTTAGCTGTTGGGGAAAGCCATGAAGAGATGAATGCGGTGCTGGATTTCACAACTCCGCTCTTGCCAGAGAACAAGCCTCGCTATCTCATGGGAGTAGGAGCTCCAGACAGTCTGATCGATGGCGTTATTCGTGGAGTGGACATGTTTGACTGTGTCTTGCCGACGCGGATTGCGCGAAATGGTACCTGTATGACTAGTCAAGGACGCCTGGTGGTGAAAAATGCACAATTTGCTGAAGACTTTACGCCACTAGATCACGAGTGTGATTGCTACACTTGTAAGAATTACACCAGGGCTTATCTTCGCCACCTCCTCAAGGCAGATGAGACCTTCGGCATTCGCTTGACTAGTTATCACAACCTCTATTTCTTGATTAACCTCATGAAGCAGGTCCGTCAAGCCATCATGGATGACAATCTCTTAGAATTCCGGGAGCATTTCGTCGAAAAATATGGCTATAACAAGTCAGGACGGAATTTCTAGGAAGAGCTAAATAGCAAGAACAAAGATTGCAGCCATCTGAGAATAATAGGAATAACTGCGAGACGCAGTGGTTGATTGGTATCTTTGGAGCTTGTTAAGCTCCAAAGATAACCTAATCAACTGTGCGGGGGCGAGACGACGAACAAATTGGATATAAATTTGTTCTGTCTCGCTCCCTTTTTTCTATATAATAGCAACTTTTTTTGCGCTCTTTTATTTACGAAAACACTTTCATTAAAAAAACGAAAAAAATCTATTCAAATCCCTTGCATTGAGGCTTTCATTGTGTTAAACTACTATGGTGCTGTGAAAAAACAGCTATTAGCTTTGATGCAAGAGGTTGCGACACGCTCGGTTGCATTGCCACGCAACGCGCGTCGGTTTTCTTGTGGAGCTAGCCTATTATCTTAAATAGACGAAAAGGAGAAAAAGATGGCAAACAAAAAAATCCGCATCCGTTTGAAAGCGTACGAACACCGTACACTCGACACAGCGGCTGCAAAAATCGTAGAATCAGCTACTCGTACAGGTGCACAAGTTGCGGGTCCAATCCCACTTCCAACTGAGCGTAGCCTCTACACAATTATTCGTGCGACTCACAAATACAAAGATTCTCGCGAACAATTCGAAATGCGTACACACAAACGTTTGATCGACATCATCAACCCAACTCAAAAAACAGTTGACGCTTTGATGAAATTGGATCTCCCAAGTGGTGTAAACGTAGAAATCAAACTTTAATCTAAAGCTTGATCAAGAGCATGAAAAACGCTCGTTAAAAACTTTTTGAATAAAAAACTATAGAAAAGGAACTATTTTCTCATGACAAAAGGAATCTTAGGGAAAAAAGTGGGAATGACTCAAATCTTCACTGAAGCTGGCGAATTGATCCCTGTAACAGTTATCGAAGCAACTCCAAACGTTGTTCTTCAAGTTAAAACTGTTGAAACAGATGGTTACAACGCTATCCAAGTTGGTTTCGATGACAAACGCGAAGTATTGAGCAACAAACCTGCTAAAGGACATGTAGCAAAAGCTAACACGGCTCCTAAGCGCTTCATTCGTGAATTCAAAAACGTTGAAGGCTTGGAAGTTGGTGCTGAAATCACAGTTGACACTTTCGAAGCTGGAGACATTGTTGATGTAACTGGTACTTCTAAAGGTAAAGGTTTCCAAGGTGTTATCAAACGCCACGGACAATCACGTGGACCTATGGCTCACGGTTCTCGTTACCACCGTCGTCCAGGTTCTATGGGACCTGTTGCACCTAACCGCGTATTCAAAGGTAAAAACCTTGCAGGACGCATGGGTGGCGATCGTGTAACAATTCAAAACCTTGAAGTTGTACAAGTTGTTCCAGAAAAGAACGTTATCCTTATCAAAGGTAACGTACCAGGTGCTAAGAAATCTCTTATCACTATCAAGTCAGCAGTTAAAGCTGGTAAATAATAAGGAAAGGGGAATACAGTCAAAATGGCAAATGTAACATTATTCGACCAAACTGGTAAACAAGCGGGCGAAGTTGTTCTTAACGATGCGATCTTTGGTATCGAACCAAACCAAGCAGTTGTATTTGATGTGATCATCAGCCAACGTGCTAGTCTTCGTCAAGGAACTCACGCAGTTAAAAACCGCTCAGCCGTTTCAGGTGGCGGACGCAAACCATGGCGTCAAAAAGGAACTGGACGTGCTCGTCAAGGTTCTATCCGCTCTCCACAATGGCGTGGTGGTGGAATCGTCTTCGGACCAACTCCACGTAGCTATGCGTACAAACTTCCTCAAAAAGTTCGTCGCCTTGCACTTAAATCTGTTTACTCAGAAAAAGTTGCTGAAAACAAATTTGTAGCCGTTGATTCTCTTGAATTTACAGCTCCAAAAACTGCTGAATTTGCAAAAGTTCTTGCAGCTTTGAGCATCGATTCTAAAGTCCTTGTTATTCTTGAAGAAGGAAACGAATTCGCAGCTCTTTCAGCTCGTAACCTTCCAAACGTGAAAGTTGCGACTGCTACAACTGCAAGTGTTCTTGACATCGCAAATAGTGACAAACTTCTTGTTACTCAAGCAGCTATCTCTAAAATCGAGGAGGTTCTTGCATAATGAATTTGTATGATGTTATCAAAAAACCTGTTATCACTGAAAAGTCAATGGCTCAACTTGAAGCAGGCAAATATGTATTCGAAGTTGACACTCGCGCTCACAAACTTTTGATCAAACAAGCTGTTGAAGCTGCGTTTGAAGGTGTAAAAGTTGCGAATGTGAACACTGTAAACGTAAAACCTAAAGCAAAACGCGTTGGACGTTACACTGGTTTTACTTCAAAAACTAAAAAAGCTATCATCACGCTTGCAGCTGATTCTAAAGCAATCGAGTTGTTTGCTACTGAAGCTGAATAATCTAAGGAGGAAATATCGTGGGAATTCGTGTTTATAAACCAACAACAAACGGTCGCCGTAATATGACTTCTTTGGATTTCGCTGAAATCACAACAAACACACCTGAGAAAACTTTGCTTGTTTCTCTTAAAAACAAAGCAGGTCGTAACAACAACGGTCGTATCACTGTTCGTCACCAAGGTGGTGGACACAAACGTCATTACCGTTTGATCGATTTCAAACGTAACAAAGATGGAGTTGAAGCAGTCGTTAAAACGATCGAATACGATCCAAACCGCTCAGCTAACATCGCGCTTGTACACTATACTGACGGTGTGAAAGCTTACATCATTGCCCCTAAAGGTCTTGAAGTAGGTCAACGTATCGTATCAGGACCAGAAGCAGATATCAAAGTCGGAAACGCTCTTCCACTTGCTAACATCCCAGTTGGTACTTTGATCCACAACATTGAATTGAAACCTGGTAAAGGTGGAGAATTGGTACGTGCTGCTGGAGCTTCTGCTCAAGTATTGGGTTCTGAAGGTAAATATGTACTTGTTCGTCTTCAATCAGGCGAAGTTCGTATGATTCTTGGAACTTGCCGTGCTACAGTTGGTGTTGTCGGAAACGAACAACATGGACTTGTAAACCTTGGTAAAGCGGGACGTAACCGCTGGAAAGGTGTTCGCCCTACAGTTCGTGGTTCTGTAATGAACCCGAATGATCACCCACACGGTGGTGGTGAAGGTAAAGCACCAGTTGGACGTAAAGCGCCATCTACTCCTTGGGGTAAACCTGCGCTTGGTCTTAAAACTCGTAACAAGAAAGCGAAATCTGACAAACTTATCGTTCGTCGTCGCAACCAAAAATAATCATAAGCAACTAGCTTACACTTTCCGCCAGCTCGGTAGCGCTGCATAGCAGCGCAAGCCGCTGTGGTACTAAATTTTAAAGGAGAAAATTACAAAATGGGACGTAGTCTTAAAAAAGGGCCTTTCGTCGATGAGCATTTGATGAAAAAAGTTGAAGCTCAAGCAAACGACGAAAAGAAAAAAGTAATTAAAACTTGGTCACGTCGTTCAACGATCTTCCCAAGTTTCATCGGATACACTATCGCAGTTTATGATGGACGTAAACATGTACCTGTTTACATCCAAGAAGACATGGTAGGTCACAAGCTTGGTGAATTTGCACCAACTCGTACTTACAAAGGTCACGCGGCAGACGACAAGAAGACACGTAGAAAATAAGGAGAACATAAATGGCAGAAATTACTTCAGCTAAAGCAATGGCTCGTACAGTGCGTGTTTCACCTCGTAAATCACGTCTTGTTCTTGACAACATCCGTGGTAAAAGCGTAGCCGATGCCATCGCTATTTTGACATTCACACCAAACAAAGCTGCAGGGATCATCCTTAAAGTGTTGAACTCAGCAGTAGCAAACGCTGAAAACAACTTTGGTTTGGAAAAAGCTAACTTGGTAGTATCTGAAGCATTCGCAAACGA
The DNA here is from genome assembly GCF_000314795.2 of Streptococcus sp. F0442. Classification (GTDB taxonomy): domain Bacteria; phylum Bacillota; class Bacilli; order Lactobacillales; family Streptococcaceae; genus Streptococcus. The sequence goes on from NZ_KB373315.1 coordinate 104,423, forward strand.
AGGACCAACTATGAAACGTTTCCGTCCACGTGCGAAAGGTTCAGCTTCACCAATCAACAAACGTACAGCTCACATCACAGTAGCTGTTGCAGAAAAATAAGGAGGTAAACTCGTGGGTCAAAAAGTACATCCAATTGGTATGCGTGTTGGTATCATCCGTGATTGGGATGCCAAATGGTATGCTGAAAAAGAATACGCGGATTACCTTCATGAAGATCTTGCAATCCGTAAATTCATTCAAAAAGAATTGGCTGACGCAGCCGTTTCAACTATTGAAATCGAACGCGCAGTAAACAAAGTTAACGTTTCACTTCACACTGCTAAACCAGGTATGGTTATCGGTAAAGGTGGAGCAAACGTTGATGCACTTCGTGCAGCTCTTAACAAATTGACTGGTAAACAAGTACACATCAACATCATTGAGATCAAACGTCCTGACTTGGATGCTCACCTTGTTGGTGAAGGAATTGCTCGTCAATTGGAACAACGTGTTGCTTTCCGTCGTGCACAAAAACAAGCGATCCAACGTGCTATGCGTGCTGGAGCTAAAGGAATCAAAACTCAAGTATCAGGTCGTTTGAACGGTGCAGATATTGCCCGTGCAGAAGGATACTCTGAAGGAACTGTTCCACTTCACACACTTCGCGCTGATATCGATTACGCTTGGGAAGAAGCAGACACTACTTACGGTAAACTTGGTGTTAAAGTATGGATCTACCGTGGTGAAGTTCTTCCAGCTCGTAAAGACGCTAAAGGAGGTAAATAACCAATGTTAGTACCTAAACGTGTAAAACACCGTCGCGAATTCCGTGGTAAAATGCGCGGTGAAGCAAAAGGTGGAAAAGAAGTAGCATTCGGTGAATACGGTCTTCAAGCTACAACTAGCCACTGGATCACAAACCGTCAAATCGAAGCTGCTCGTATCGCCATGACTCGTTACATGAAACGTGGTGGTAAAGTTTGGATTAAGATTTTCCCACACAAATCATACACCGCTAAAGCTATCGGGGTACGTATGGGATCTGGTAAAGGGGCTCCTGAAGGTTGGGTAGCACCAGTTAAACGTGGTAAAGTGATGTTCGAAATTGCTGGTGTATCTGAAGAGATCGCACGCGAAGCGCTTCGTCTTGCTAGCCACAAATTGCCAGTTAAAACTAAATTTGTGAAACGTGAAGCAGAATAAGGAGAGGTCATGAAACTTACAGAAGTAAAAGAATTTGTTAAAGAACTTCGTGGTCTTTCTCAAGAAGAACTCGCGAAGCGTGAAAATGAATTGAAGAAAGAATTGTTTGAACTTCGTTTCCAAGCGGCTGCTGGTCAATTGGAACAAACTGGACGTTTGAAAGAAGTGAAAAAACAAATCGCTCGTATCAAAACTGTTCAATCAGAAGCTAAATAATAGACTAGGGAAGGAGAATTTCAATGGAACGCAATAATCGTAAAGTTCTTGTTGGACGCGTTGTGTCTGACAAAATGGACAAAACAATCACAGTTGTAGTTGAAACTAAACGTAACCACCCAGTCTATGGTAAACGTATCAACTATTCTAAAAAATACAAAGCTCATGATGAAAACAATGTTGCTAAAGAAGGCGATATCGTTCGTATCATGGAAACTCGTCCGCTTTCAGCTACAAAACGCTTCCGTCTTGTAGAAGTCGTTGAAGAAGCGGTCATCATCTAATCATACCTGAAAGGAGAAAACGTAAATGATTCAAACAGAAACTCGTTTGAAAGTCGCTGACAACAGTGGCGCACGCGAAATCTTGACCATCAAAGTTCTTGGTGGTTCAAAACGTAAATTCGCGAGCATCGGAGATGTAATCGTTGCATCTGTAAAACAAGCTACTCCTGGTGGTGCGGTTAAGAAAGGTGACGTTGTAAAAGCTGTTATCGTTCGTACTAAATCAGGTGCTCGTCGTAAAGATGGTTCATACATCAAGTTCGACGAAAATGCAGCAGTGATCATCCGTGACGATAAAACTCCTCGCGGAACTCGTATCTTTGGCCCAGTTGCACGTGAATTGCGTGACGGTGGTTTCATGAAGATCGTATCACTTGCTCCAGAAGTACTTTAATCAATAAATAACAAACACAGTCCCCTGGCTTAGCCAGGGTGCCCATCGGGCGTAAGAATAAAAGGAGAAAGAAATGTTTGTAAAAAAAGGCGACAAAGTTCGCGTTATCGCTGGTAAAGACAAAGGCGTAGAAGCTGTTGTTCTTACTGCTCTTCCAAAAGTAAATAAAGTTGTTGTAGAAGGTGTAAATATCATCAAGAAACACCAACGTCCAAATAACGAAAACCCTCAAGGTGCTATCGTTGAAAAAGAAGCTCCAATTCATGCTTCTAACGTTCAAGTGTTGGACAAAAACGGTGTTGCTGGACGTGTTGGCTACAAATTTGTAGACGGCAAAAAAGTTCGCTACAACAAAAAATCAGGCGAAGTGCTTGACTAATCACGAAGGAAAGGAGAAGTATAATGGCTAATCGTTTAAAAGAAAAATACCTTAATGAAGTAGTACCATCATTGACTGAACAGTTCAACTATTCATCTGTTATGGCTGTGCCAAAAGTTGATAAAATTGTCTTGAACATGGGTGTTGGTGATGCAGTATCAAATGCTAAAAACCTTGAAAAAGCTGCTGAAGAGCTTGCTTTGATCTCGGGTCAAAAACCATTGATCACTAAGGCTAAAAAATCAATCGCCGGCTTCCGTCTTCGTGAAGGTGTTGCGATCGGTGCAAAAGTTACCCTTCGTGGTGAACGTATGTACGAATTCTTGGATAAATTGGTAACAGTTTCACTTCCACGTGTACGTGACTTCCATGGTGTCCCAACAAAATCATTTGATGGACGTGGAAACTACACACTTGGTGTGAAAGAACAATTGATCTTCCCAGAAATCAACTTTGATGATGTTGATAAAACTCGTGGTTTGGATATCGTAATCGTAACTACAGCGAACACAGACGAAGAATCACGTGCATTGCTTACTGGCCTCGGTATGCCGTTTGCAAAATAATATAGGAGGTAAAACTAATGGCTAAAAAATCTATGATTGCTAAGAACAAACGCCCAGCGAAGTTCTCTACTCAAGCATACACTCGCTGTGAACGTTGTGGACGTCCACACTCAGTTTACCGCAAGTTTAAACTTTGCCGTGTTTGCTTCCGTGAATTGGCATACAAAGGTCAAATCCCAGGTGTCACAAAAGCATCTTGGTAATAGTATGATACAAAGAGCGTAACAACCTCAGCAAAAATAGGAGATTTGGTGACGGAGCGGAGTTCCGAATCAAACCTAGCTTTTTTGCCCAGATTGTGGCTCGTGTTCAAATGAGTATATTCTCGTTTGCATGTATCAAAATTTTCTGAGCCTAGCTCAATCATTAACTAGCAAGTGCAACTTGCAAACTACTAGTAAGAGGAGAAATAAAAAATGGTTATGACTGACCCAATCGCAGACTTCCTTACACGTATTCGTAACGCTAACCAAGCAAAACACGAAGTACTTGAAGTGCCTGCATCAAACATCAAAAAAGGAATTGCTGAAATCCTTAAACGCGAAGGTTTTGTAAAAAACGTTGAATTCATCGAAGATGACAAACAAGGCATCATCCGTGTATTCTTGAAATACGGACAAAACGGTGAAAAAGTTATCACAAACTTGAAACGTGTATCAAAACCAGGTTTGCGTGTTTACAAAAAACGTGAAGATCTTCCAAAAGTTCTTAACGGACTTGGAATTGCTATCCTTTCAACTTCTGAAGGTTTGCTTACTGATAAAGAAGCACGCCAAAAGAATGTTGGTGGTGAGGTTATCGCTTACGTTTGGTAAAATCAAGATACAAAGCTCGTAAAGAACAAAGCAAAATTAGGAAGTTGGGGCAGTTTGTTTACAAACGAGCCAACTTATCTATTTTGCACAGTTCTTAGAGCGTGTTCAGTTTAGCTATTGAACTAAATAAGTATCTTAACCCCGTGAAAACTGGCCTTCAAAGGCCTGACAATTTAACAGGAGAATAAAAACATGTCACGTATTGGTAATAAAGTTATCGTGTTGCCTGCTGGTGTTGAACTCACTAACAATGACAACGTAGTAACTGTAAAAGGACCTAAAGGAGAACTTACTCGTGAGTTCTCAAAAGATATTGAAATCCGTGTGGAAGGTACTGAAGTAACTCTTCACCGTCCAAACGATTCAAAAGAAATGAAAACTATCCACGGAACTACTCGTGCCCTTTTGAACAACATGGTTGTTGGTGTATCAGAAGGATTCAAGAAAGAACTTGAAATGCGCGGGGTTGGTTACCGTGCACAACTTCAAGGAAATAAACTTGTCTTGGCTGTAGGTAAATCTCATCCAGATGAAGTTGAAGCTCCAGAAGGAATTACTTTTGAACTTCCAAACCCAACGACTATCGTTATCAGTGGAATTTCAAAAGAAGTAGTTGGTCAAACAGCTGCTTACGTACGTAGCCTTCGTTCACCAGAACCTTACAAAGGTAAAGGGATCCGTTACGTTGGTGAATTCGTTCGCCGTAAAGAAGGTAAAACAGGTAAATAATGTTGAGTGGTTGCTTATCAACCACCCACCTATTTTCCAACTCAGTGCTTAGCACATGATTTTAAAATTAAGAGGTGAAAATTGTGATTTCGAAACCAGATAAAAATAAAATCCGTCAAAAACGCCACCGTCGCGTTCGCGGAAAACTCTCTGGAACTGCTGATCGCCCACGTTTGAACGTATTCCGTTCTAATACAGGCATCTACGCTCAAGTAATTGATGACGTAGCGGGTGTAACGCTCGCAAGCGCTTCAACTCTTGACAAAGAAGTTTCTAAAGGAACTAAAACTGAACAAGCCGTTGTTGTCGGCAAACTTGTTGCTGAACGTGCAGTTGCTAAAGGTATTTCTGAAGTGGTGTTCGACCGCGGTGGATATCTATATCACGGACGTGTTAAAGCTTTGGCTGATGCAGCTCGTGAAAACGGATTGAAATTCTAATAGGAGGACACTAGAAAATGGCATTTAAAGACAATGCAGTTGAACTTGAAGAACGCGTAGTTGCCATCAACCGTGTTACAAAAGTTGTTAAAGGTGGACGTCGTCTTCGCTTTGCAGCTCTTGTAGTTGTTGGTGACCGTAACGGACGTGTTGGTTTTGGTACAGGTAAAGCTCAAGAAGTACCAGAAGCAATCCGTAAAGCAGTAGAAGATGCTAAGAAAAACTTGATTGAAGTTCCTATGGTTGGAACAACAATTCCTCACGAAGTAACATCAGTATTTGGTGGAGCTCGTGTATTGTTGAAACCAGCTATCGAAGGGGCTGGGGTTGCTGCAGGTGGTGCAGTTCGTGCCGTTGTCGAATTGGCAGGTATTGCAGATGTAACATCTAAATCACTTGGATCAAACACTCCAATCAACATTGTTCGTGCAACAGTGGAAGGATTAGCTCAATTGAAACGCGCTGAAGAAGTTGCTGCCCTTCGTGGTATTTCAGTTTCTGACTTGGCTTAAGAAAGGAGATTCAAATGGCTCAAATTAAAATTACTTTGACTAAGTCTCCAATCGGACGCATCCCGTCACAACGTAAAACTGTTGTAGCACTTGGACTTGGCAAATTGAACAGCTCTGTTATTAAAGAAGATAACCCAGCAGTACGTGGAATGATCACTGCAGTATCTCACTTGGTAACAGTTGAAGAAGTAAAATAATCTATTTATAATAGAAAAAGGTTTTCAGGGGTATGGGAAGTTTCTCATCCCCTAAAACTAAATATAAGTATAGGCGAGTTTGTAGTCGGGACACCTTTTCCTGATTGCATGCGTTAGCAATTTACAAAAGAGGAGAAAATAAATAATGAAACTTCATGAATTACAACCTGCTACAGGTTCACGTAAAGTCCGCAACCGTGTTGGTCGTGGTACTTCATCTGGTAATGGTAAAACTTCTGGCCGTGGTCAAAAAGGTCAAAAAGCTCGTAGCGGTGGCGGTGTACGTCTTGGTTTTGAAGGTGGACAAACTCCATTGTTCCGTCGTCTTCCAAAACGTGGATTTACAAACATCAACGCTAAAGAATATGCGATTGTAAACCTTGATCAATTGAACGCCTTTGACGATGGTGCCGAAGTAACTCCAGTAGTACTTGTTGAATCAGGAATTGTAAAAGCTGAAAAATCAGGTATCAAAATTCTTGGTAACGGAGAATTGACTAAGAAGTTGACTGTAAAAGCAGCTAAATTCTCTAAATCAGCTGAAGAAGCTATCACTGCTAAAGGTGGTTCAGTTGAAGTCATCTAAGTGAGGTGACCTATGTTTTTAAAATTATTAAAAGATGCATTTAAAGTAAAACAAGTACGTTCAAAGATCTTATTTACAATCTTTATCATTCTTGTTTTCCGCATTGGAACCACGATTACAGTGCCTGGTGTAAATGCGAAAATTTTGAATAGCCTTCAAGATGTGTCCTTCTTGAACATGCTCAGTTTAGTTTCTGGGAATGCTATGAGGAACTTCTCAGTTTTCGCTTTAGGGGTTAGCCCATACATCACAGCTTCCATCGTTGTGCAACTTTTACAAATGGATCTGTTACCTAAGTTTGTCGAATGGGGCAAACAGGGGGAAGTTGGTCGAAGAAAGCTAAATCAAGCAACACGATACATCGCCTTGCTTTTAGCCTTTGTCCAATCCATTGGGATTACAGCGACTTTCCATACGTTGTCTCAAGCGAAATTGGTAGCTACTCCAAATACCAAGACCTATCTTTTGATCGGTGCCATTCTAACGACTGGTTCAATGATTGTCACTTGGCTCGGAGAGCAAATCTCCGATAAAGGATACGGAAATGGTGTTTCAATGATTATCTTTGCAGGGATTGTGTCATCGATTCCGGAGATGATCAAAGAAATCTATGAAAATGCATTTGTAAATGTTCGCTCTGGTCAATTGACCAATTCACTTATCTTTGTTGGAGTATTAATCCTTGCTATCTTGGTCATTGTTTACTTTACAACCTTTGTAGAGCAAGCTCAATACAAGATTCCAATCCAATATACAAAGATTGCCCAAGGAGCTCCATCAAGTTCTTACCTACCTTTAAAAGTTAACCCAGCGGGAGTTATCCCAGTTATCTTTGCTAGTTCGATTACAGCAGCACCTGCTGCAATTTTTCAAGTCATTAGCGCCATGGGTTATAATGCAGGATGGGTGAAAACAGCACAAGCCATGTTGGCTACAAACACACCTACGGGTGTTGCTATGTACGCCTTACTGATCATTCTATTTACATTCTTCTATACGTTTGTTCAGATCAATCCTGAAAAAACGGCAGAAAACCTTCAAAAGAGCGGTGCCTATATTCCAGGTGTTCGCCCAGGTAAGGGAACAGAAGAATTTATGTCTCGCTTGCTACGTCGTTTAGCATGTGTTGGATCAGTATTCCTTGGCTTTATTACCATCATTCCAATCTTAGCTCGTGATGTATTTGGTTTAACAGATGCGGTTGCTCTTGGAGGAACGAGTTTGTTAATCATTATTTCAACAGGTATTGAAGGAATGAAACAATTGGAAGGCTACTTATTAAAACGTAAGTATGTCGGATTTATGGACACAACAACAGAATAGAATAAGGTTGACTTTGTCAGCCTTCTATTTTGTTTTTAAATGGAAATAGGAATTTGCTCCTGCTTCCATTTAAAAACAAAATAAGGAGGATTCATCATGAATCTTTTAATTATGGGATTGCCTGGAGCAGGTAAGGGGACCCAAGCAGCGAAAATCGTGGAAGAGTTTCACGTAGCGCATATTTCTACCGGTGATATGTTCCGCGCAGCAATGGCTAACCAAACTGAAATGGGTGTATTGGCAAAATCATTCATCGACAAAGGTGAATTGGTGCCAGATGATGTGACAAACGGGATTGTAAAAGAACGTTTGGCTCAAGACGACATTAAGGAAAAAGGATTCCTTTTGGATGGTTTTCCTCGCACGATCGAACAAGCTCATGCCTTGGATCAAATCTTGGTTGATCTTGGTTTGGAGCTTGAGGGAGTAATCAATATCGAAGTGGATCCATCTTGCCTTCTTGAACGCTTGAGTGGTCGTATTATTCACCGCGAAACAGGTGAAACTTACCATAAAGTATTCAACCCACCAGCTGACTACAAGGAAGAAGACTATTACCAACGTGAAGATGACAAACCAGAAACAGTGAAACGCCGCTTGGATGTGAATATTGCTCAAGGTGAGCCGATTCTTGCTCATTATCGTGGAAAAGGATTGGTACATGATATTGAAGGAAATCAAGACATCAACGACGTCTTCAAAGATATCCAAAAAGTCTTAGAGAATTTGAAATAAAAACGTTTTAGTCACTTGCAATATTTGACAACAAGTGTTACAATTAGTTAGTCTGACTTATAATTGTTACCTCTGTGCTCAGAGGAATGAATCGAAATTTATGGAGGTACTTTTGCGTGGCAAAAGACGATGTGATTGAAGTAGAAGGCAAAGTAGTCGATACAATGCCGAATGCTATGTTTACGGTTGAACTTGAAAATGGACATCAGATTTTAGCAACAGTTTCTGGTAAAATTCGTAAAAACTATATTCGTATTTTAGCGGGAGATCGTGTTACAGTGGAGATGAGTCCGTACGATTTGACACGTGGACGTATCACATACCGCTTTAAATAATCGAAAAACTTGGAGGGATAAAAATGAAAGTAAGACCATCGGTCAAACCAATTTGCGAATACTGTAAAGTAATTCGTCGTAATGGTCGTGTTATGGTAATTTGCCCAGCAAATCCAAAACACAAACAACGTCAAGGATAAGATAGAAAGGAGAAAACATGGCTCGTATTGCTGGAGTTGACATTCCAAATGACAAACGTGTAGTAATTTCATTGACTTATGTATACGGTATTGGACTTCCAACATCTAAGAAAATTCTTGCTGCTGCAGGCGTTTCTGAAGATATTCGTGTTCGTGACCTTACACCAGATCAAGAAGATGCTATCCGTCGTGAAGTTGACGCAATTAAAGTTGAAGGTGACCTTCGTCGTGAAGTAAACTTGAACATCAAACGTTTGATGGAAATCGGTTCATACCGTGGTATCCGTCACCGTCGTGGACTTCCAGTTCGTGGACAAAACACTAAAAACAATGCTCGCACTCGTAAAGGTAAAGCTGTTGCGATTGCAGGTAAGAAAAAATAAAATAAAATAAGGAGGTAAAAATCTTGGCTAAACCAACACGTAAACGTCGTGTGAAAAAGAATATCGAATCTGGTATTGCTCATATTCACGCTACATTTAACAACACAATTGTTATGATTACTGATGTGCATGGTAACGCAATCGCTTGGTCATCTGCAGGTGCACTTGGATTCAAAGGTTCTCGTAAATCTACACCATTTGCTGCTCAAATGGCTTCAGAAGCTGCTGCGAAATCTGCTCAAGAACATGGACTTAAATCTGTTGAAGTAACTGTTAAAGGTCCTGGTTCAGGTCGTGAGTCTGCTATTCGTGCACTTGCTGCTGCTGGTCTTGAAGTAACTGCAATCCGCGATGTAACTCCTGTACCACACAATGGTGCTCGTCCTCCAAAACGTCGCCGTGTATAATCATCAACAATTACACAGCTTTTCGTTTAAGAGGGAGTATAGCAAATGATTGAGTTTGAAAAACCAAATATAACAAAAATTGATGAAAATAAAGATTATGGCGTATTTGTAGTAGAGCCACTTGAACGTGGTTATGGTACAACGCTTGGAAACTCACTTCGTCGTGTACTTCTAGCTTCACTTCCAGGTGCAGCTGTCACTTCAATCAACATTGAAGGTGTACTCCACGAATTTGATACCGTTCCAGGAGTCCGTGAAGACGTTATGCAAATTATTCTTAACGTTAAAGGAATCGCTGTTAAGTCTTACGTCCAAGACGAAAAGATTATTGAACTTGATGTAGAAGGACCTGCAGAAATTACTGCTGGTGATATTCTTACAGATAGTGACATCGAAATTGTAAACCCTGATCATTATCTATTTACAATCGGAGAAGGAGCATCTTTGAAAGCAACGCTTACTGTAAACAGTGGACGTGGCTATGTTCCAGCTGATCAAAACAAAAAAGATGATGCACCAGTGGGCACACTTGCTGTAGATTCAATCTATACGCCAGTGACAAAAGTCAATTACCAAGTTGAACCAGCTCGCGTTGGTAGCAACGATGGATTTGACAAGCTAACCCTTGAAATTTTGACAAATGGGACAATTATTCCAGAAGATGCCTTAGGTTTGTCTGCTCGTATTTTGACAGAACACCTTAATCTATTTACAAACTTGACTGAAATTGCTATTGCAACAGATGTCATGAAGGAAGTAGATACAACTTCTGATGATCGCATTTTAGAACGTACCATCGAAGAATTAGATCTTTCAGTTCGTTCATACAACTGTTTGAAACGTGCTGGCATTAATACTGTTTACGATTTGACTGAAAAATCTGAAGCAGAAATGATGAAAGTTCGTAACTTGGGACGTAAGAGTCTTGAGGAAGTTAAAATCAAACTTGCCGACTTAGGCCTTGGGTTAAAAAACGATAAATAGAGGAGGAATACATGGCTTACCGTAAACTAGGACGCACTAGCTCACAACGTAAAGCAATGCTTCGCGATTTGACTACAGATCTTATCATCAATGAAGCAATTGTAACAACTGAAGCACGTGCAAAAGAAATCCGTAAATCAGTTGAAAAAATGATTACTTTGGGTAAACGTGGTGATTTGCATGCACGTCGTCAAGCTGCTGCATTCGTACGTAACGAAGTTGCATCACAAAACTTTGATGAAGAAACAGGTAAATATTCAGAAACAACTGCACTTCAAAAATTGTTCTCTGAATTAGCACCTCGTTATGCTGAGCGCAATGGTGGATATACTCGTATCCTTAAAACTGAACCACGTCGTGGGGATGCTTCGCCAATGGCTATCATCGAATTGGTATAATATCATCAATTTTGTTGAGTGTTATGATGATGGAATACATTGTTATTCTTAGTCTAGCTCTGGTCTACCGCTGGGGGTTTTCCCCAGCGGGAACACTCATCATACTAGATGAAATAGTAGACGCTTGTTTACGAAATTGCTTTAAATTAAAACAATTTCGTAAGCAGGCGTTTTGTTTTTTGTTTTCATCAGTAGTCTATAAAAACAAAAAATGATATAATGAAAGCCATATCTTAAAAAGAAGAAACGGATTCAATGACAAAACAACAAGCAATCAAATTACTAAAAGATAAATACCTAAGTAACATGAAAGAAAGCACTGAACTCTTTGTTGGCGTCGAGTTAGAGTTTCCAATCGTAGAAATAAATGGAAACAAAACAAATATTGAAGTAACGAAAAAATTATTTCAAACCTTAGCAGATTTTCCTGAATTTGAGATCGAAAAAAAAGATCAAGACAATAACCCTATACAATTAGTTCATATAGCATCAAAAGATCGCATCTTATTTGAATTAAGTTACAATACAATTGAATTTGCATTTGAGAGAGCTCATTCTATTCGTGAGGTTGCTGAACGCTTTGATTCCTATTTAAGTGTGATACAACCCATTTTACGAGAGGATAACCATGAAATCCAAGGGAAAGGAATCCATCCTCAGTGGAAAGAAAACGATAATCGTCCGGTGAAAATTGAACGATACAAAATGTTGATGGCTTTTCTTGCAATGAAAGACACAGAGATGCAAACCCACTGCTATCCTTCATATGGAGCCTTTATTTGCGGAAACCAAGTTCAATTGGATGTTAGGCGAGATAATTATCTTCGGATCATTAATGCTTTTAATAAAATTGAAGCAGCAAAGGCTTACTTGTTTTCAAATTCAGAATTCATAGAAGAAGAATGGGATACAAGAGTCGCAAGAGATATTTTCTGGGAAAAATCATTGCATGGGTATTTTAAAGAAAATGTGGGCGTATATCCACAGGACTACAAAAACGAAGAAGATTTTTTTCATCATCTTTCTAAAACAGCTATCTTTACCGCTATACGGGAAAACAAATCCCTTTATTTTAAACCAATTCGAGTTGAAAACTATCTAGAAAAAAGGGAAATAAAGGCCTATACAGCTGATGGAGTAGAAGTTATCATCACACCATTAGAAGAGGATCTAAAACACCATCGAAGTTACCAATTTCAAGATCTGACAGCACGGGGAACGATAGAGTTTAGAAGTGTCTGTACTCAAGCATTAGAAAGGACATTTGCGCCAATAGCATTCGAATTAGGCCTATTCGTTCAGTTAGAGAAACTAGAAAACTATTTAGAGACCTGTCCATTTTTTGCAACGGAAGGAACAAACTATCGAGAGCTCCGAAAAAAATATTCAAAGAAAAAATTAAGTGAAAAAGAAACGGAAAGTATTAAAAAGTTTTCAAAAGATCTTATTGAAATATCTAAAGCAGGATTATTAGAAAGAGAATATGGTGAAGGACAATACTTATTGATTAATAAGGAGATAGATTGAGATAAAAAGCTTGTGTTTACAGGTTTTTTTCTTTTTACAATTTATCATTTTAAAAAAACTTTCAAAAAAGTAAAATTTTTTAAAAAAGTTATTGACAAGAGATCGTGTACGTGATATACTAATATAGTTGTCGCGAGAGAGCGACAAAGACCTTTGAAAACTGAACAAGACGAACCAATGTGCAGGGCGCTATAACGGAAGTTATAGTAACTGAACAATAAAAAAACAATAAATCTGTCAGTGACAGAATGAGTTTAAGACAAACAATTATTTTAATGAGAGTTTGATCCTGGCTCAGGATGAACGCTGGCGGCGTGCCTAATACATGCAAGTAGAACGCTGAAGCTTGGTGCTTGCACCGAGCGGATGAGTTGCGAACGGGTGAGTAACGCGTAGGTAACCTGCCTGGTAGCGGGGGATAACTATTGGAAACGATAGCTAATACCGCATAACAGTAGATATTGCATGATATCTGCTTGAAAGGGGCAATTGCTCCACTACCAGATGGACCTGCGTTGTATTAGCTAGTTGGTGAGGTAACGGCTCACCAAGGCGACGATACATAGCCGACCTGAGAGGGTGATCGGCCACACTGGGACTGAGACACGGCCCAGACTCCTACGGGAGGCAGCAGTAGGGAATCTTCGGCAATGGACGGAAGTCTGACCGAGCAACGCCGCGTGAGTGAAGAAGGTTTTCGGATCGTAAAGCTCTGTTGTAAGAGAAGAACGAGTGTGAGAGTGGAAAGTTCACACTGTGACGGTAACTTACCAGAAAGGGACGGCTAACTACGTGCCAGCAGCCGCGGTAATACGTAGGTCCCGAGCGTTATCCGGATTTATTGGGCGTAAAGCGAGCGCAGGCGGTTAGATAAGTCTGAAGTTAAAGGCTGTGGCTTAACCATAGTACGCTTTGGAAACTGTTTAACTTGAGTGCAGAAGGGGAGAGTGGAATTCCATGTGTAGCGGTGAAATGCGTAGATATATGGAGGAACACCGGTGGCGAAAGCGGCTCTCTGGTCTGTAACTGACGCTGAGGCTCGAAAGCGTGGGGAGCAAACAGGATTAGATACCCTGGTAGTCCACGCCGTAAACGATGAGTGCTAGGTGTTGGGTCCTTTCCGGGACTCAGTGCCGCAGCTAACGCATTAAGCACTCCGCCTGGGGAGTACGACCGCAAGGTTGAAACTCAAAGGAATTGACGGGGGCCCGCACAAGCGGTGGAGCATGTGGTTTAATTCGAAGCAACGCGAAGAACCTTACCAGGTCTTGACATCCCTCTGACCGCTCTAGAGATAGAGTTTTCCTTCGGGACAGAGGTGACAGGTGGTGCATGGTTGTCGTCAGCTCGTGTCGTGAGATGTTGGGTTAAGTCCCGCAACGAGCGCAACCCCTATTGTTAGTTGCCATCATTGAGTTGGGCACTCTAGCGAGACTGCCGGTAATAAACCGGAGGAAGGTGGGGATGACGTCAAATCATCATGCCCCTTATGACCTGGGCTACACACGTGCTACAATGGCTGGGACAACGAGTCGCAAGTCGGTGACGGCAAGCTAATCTCTTAAAGCCAGTCTCAGTTCGGATTGTAGGCTGCAACTCGCCTACATGAAGTCGGAATCGCTAGTAATCGCGGATCAGCACGCCGCGGTGAATACGTTCCCGGGCCTTGTACACACCGCCCGTCACACCACGAGAGTTTGTAACACCCGAAGTCGGTGAGGTAACCTTTTAGGAGCCAGCCGCCTAAGGTGGGATAGATGATTGGGGTGAAGTCGTAACAAGGTAGCCGTATCGGAAGGTGCGGCTGGATCACCTCCTTTCTAAGGAAATGGAAGCCTGTACGTTGGTCTTGTTTAGTTTTGAGAGGTCTTGTGGGGCCTTAGCTCAGCTGGGAGAGCGCCTGCTTTGCACGCAGGAGGTCAGCGGTTCGATCCCGCTAGGCTCCATTAACACTTAAGGGTGTTAAGCTTGAACATTGAAAATTGAATATCTATATCAAATAGTAACAAGAAAATAAACCGAAACGCTGTAAATATTTAAAGAGTTTAGGTCGCAAGACCAAAAATAAGGTTAAGTTAATAAGGGCGCACGGTGGATGCCTTGGCACTAGAAGCCGAAGAAGGACGTGACAAACGACGAAATGCTTTGGGGAGCTGTAAGTAAGCGACGATCCAGAGATGTCCGAATGGGGGAACCCAACAGGTAATGCCTGTTACCCATATCTGTTAAGGATATGAGGAGGAAGACGCAGTGAACTGAAACATCTAAGTAGCTGCAGGAAGAGAAAGCAAAAGCGATTGCCTTAGTAGCGGCGAGCGAAACGGCAGGAGGGCAAACCGAAGAGTTTACTCTTCGGGGTTGTAGGACTGCAATGTGGACTTAAAGATTATAGAAGAATGACATGGGAAGGTCAGCCAAAGAGAGTAAGAGCCTCGTATTCGAAATAGTCTTTATACCTAGCAGTATCCTGAGTACGGCGAGACACGTGGAATCTCGTCGGAATCTGGGAGGACCATCTCCCAACCCTAAATACTCTCTAGTGACCGATAGTGAACCAGTACCGTGAGGGAAAGGTGAAAAGCACCCCGGGAGGGGAGTGAAATAGAACCTGAAACCGTGTGCCTACAACAAGTTCGAGCCCGTTAATGGGTGAGAGCGTGCCTTTTGTAGAATGAACCGGCGAGTTACGATATGATGCGAGGTTAAGTTGAAGAGACGGAGCCGTAGGGAAACCGAGTCTGAACAGGGCGCAATAGTATTATGTCGTAGACCCGAAACCATGTGACCTACCCATGAGCAGGTTGAAGGTGAGGTAAAACTCACTGGAGGACCGAACCAGGGCACGTTGAAAAGTGCTTGGATGACTTGTGGGTAGCGGAGAAATTCCAAACGAACTTGGAGATAGCTGGTTCTCTCCGAAATAGCTTTAGGGCTAGCGTCGACATTAAGATTCTTGGAGGTAGAGCACTGTTTGGGTGAGGGGTCCATCCCGGATTACCAATCTCAGATAAACTCCGAATGCCAATGAATTATGGTCGGCAGTCA
>NZ_KB373315.1:122500-503242 GCF_000314795.2 Streptococcus sp. F0442
TGGAGGATTACCCAAGTCCGGCTGAAGGGAACGGTCTTGAAAACCGTCAGGCGTGTAAAAGCGTGCGTGGGTTCGAATCCCACATCCTCCTTAATATTAACGCGGGATGGAGCAGCTCGGTAGCTCGTCGGGCTCATAACCCGAAGGTCGTAGGTTCAAATCCTGCTCCCGCAATATTGGCTCGGTAGCTCAGTTGGTAGAGCAATGGATTGAAGCTCCATGTGTCGGCGGTTCGATTCCGTCTCGCGCCATTTCTTATATTACACGGAAGGGTAGCGAAGAGGCTAAACGCGGCGGACTGTAAATCCGCTCCTTCGGGTTCGGGGGTTCGAATCCCTCCCCTTCCATCCTCTACGGGCATAGTTTAAAGGTAGAACTAAGGTCTCCAAAACCTTCAGTGTGGGTTCAATTCCTACTGCCCGTGTTTAATAGTATGGCGGGTGTGGTGAAGTGGTTAACACACCAGATTGTGGCTCTGGCATGCGTGGGTTCGATCCCCATCACTCGCCTATTTTATATTATTGGGGTATAGCCAAGCGGTAAGGCAAGGGACTTTGACTCCCTCATGCGTTGGTTCGAATCCAGCTACCCCAGTTACTATTTGCCGGCGTGGCGGAATTGGCAGACGCGCTGGACTCAAAATCCAGTGTCCGCAAGGACGTGCCGGTTCGACCCCGGCCGCCGGTATAGTATTAAAGACAAGGTTTTCGGACCTTGTCTTTTTCTTTTATTTGTTGAATTTGTAACGCTGAGTTACTTAAAATTACTAGTTTTATAACAAATCATCTAATTTATCCGCTAATTTTTGTTGCTTGCTTGGATACAAATGAGAGTATGTATCTATTGTTGTAGTTATAGAAGCATGTCCTAATCTTTCTTTTACGACAAGATAATCTTCTCCTTGGTTTATTAGTAGGGAAGCATGTGAATGCCTGAAGTCATGAATTCTTATTTTTTTTAAAGAACTATCTCTTTGTAATATTTTTTTATATTGTTTTTCGATTGAATCCTTAGTTATCGTAATCGGGCTATTTTGAAATATCTGTAGATCATCTAGGTTGGTTGTAAATTCTTTTAATCTTTCATGCTGTGTTTGCCTCCATTCTTCTAGTGTCTCCACTAGTTTGGTGTTCATGATGATTCTTCGGGTTCCAGCTTTTGTCTTTGTACTACTAATGTGTTCTTCACCTTTTTTAACGTATATTGATTTACTTACATGGATTGTATTTGTAGAAAACTCTATGTCCTTCCACGTTAGAGCAAGAGCTTCTCCGAGTCTTAGACCAGTAAAAAATAGAACTGTGAATAGTAATTTTATATTGTATTCATCGTTGCTAAATAGTGTTAAGAAATGCTTAAATTCTTTTACTGTCCAGAAATTTAATTTTACTTTTTCTATGGGTAATTTTTTCAGTAATCCTACGGGATGTTCCTTGTAAAATCCCTTTCTTAATCCAACATCCAGAATTTTCTTTAGTAAAATTATAATTTTATTAATAGTGTTTGGACTTAGCTTCTTTTCTGAGTTTTGAGTATTTTTATCTCTTAGATGTTCTCTGAATTGATAGATATCTTCATAAGTTAATTTAGCTACATCATCAACTTTTTCAAAATAGTTTTTTATATGCCTGTTATAGTTGTTTTCTTGTGTATCTATATAGCTTTGTTTTCTGTTGTTTATTCTATCCTCTTCTTTTAAGAGATCATAAAGGATATC
This sequence comes from Streptococcus sp. F0442, assembly GCF_000314795.2. Lineage (GTDB taxonomy): Bacteria > Bacillota > Bacilli > Lactobacillales > Streptococcaceae > Streptococcus. The sequence continues at coordinate 124,218 of NZ_KB373315.1, forward strand.
AATTGATATTTTTGAGTTGAAACTTTTTTCTTTAAGTTCGACACTTCGTAAGTATTGTTCGGCCTCCAATGCTTCTTTTTTAGTTTTGAATCCTTTTCTTACAATTCTACGTTGTTTTAGAGATATTGGATTTATACCATTGGAAACATCAACAATCCAAGTTCCGTCTCTACTTTTACGTAAAGCCATAAGCTACGCTTCTTTCTGGAGTTCAATTCCTAATAGTTCTTCTGCGACACTGGCTGGAATTGTACCAATCCTTTTGTTATCGTAGATGTTAAAACCACGATTCACTAATAGTAATTTGCCGGTATGGATAATCTTTCTTGCAGTTCCTGGAGCAAATCCAAGTTCGATAAGGTCATCTTTTGTTACAGTTTTAATCATGTGATCTCCTTTTCTAATTAGATTAAGTAAGGGGAGGATTAACTCCCCTTGTCTGATATTTATTTTTGTTTTACATCTACTAAATGGATAGCATCTGCCTTGTAATACATTGTCGAACTAATCATAGTAGCTTGTAAATTGTCAAATGTAACTGGTACTTCATCCATTGCTTGGATATAGTCATTATCAACCAAGGCATCTGGATTGTCTACTGAGACTTGGGTTGATTTCTTTTTGAATTGTCCATCCTTAATTGTTACATTGTATTTCCAACCAATGATTCTATCGGTATTAAAACGTCTTTCGCTACCATCTCGGTTTTTGATAATTTCTCCGTTTGCATCTGCTCGGACTTCCGTTTCAAATTTTGGAATAACTTCATCCAATTCAAATTTTGTTCCAATGTTATTAAAATTCCAGTCATTTTGTGAAAGCATTTTTGCCATAATTAATTTCTCCTTTTGATATTTTCTTTGATTGTGGGGATCAAATCCTCTCTTTTAAAGAGAATTGCCCTTTCTATTAATCCACTTGCTAAATCTGGTGGATATTCCATATTGTTGAGTGCGAGATAGTTAGATTTCTCATACTCATGCAGTAAGTTATTGTCGTATAGAAATTTATACGCTTTTAGAATAGCTCCAGAACCTTTATAGGTAAACCATTCTAATTTTTGTTCTAGTTCTGTTTTTGGTTTTGAAATAATGATAGAGACAGGTTTTGAGTGACCTAAAAACTTTTCCCAAGATCTCAAGGGTTTTGAGAAGTGACTATCACTATAGAACCTCACTTTTTCTTTGAGATATCCCTTGGTAAAGTTGAGAAGATCTATTTCTGAATGCAACCATTCTTGAATGAAGTAGTGAGCTTTTTCTTTCCTAAGTTCTAACTCAGTTCTTATCCAATTTTCTATATACCGCTTGCTGATACCGAGCTTCTCAGCTCGTTCTAAGCGTTTATCGTAAATTCTAAGTCTTTCATCATCATTGGGTTTTCTCAAATATAAGGTCTGGCCGATTGTTTCATCTCCGTAGGTATTGTAGTAGGTACTTTTTCCATATATAAAGCGTTTCTTCTGACAAATCTTTAGAAGCTGATTAGGAGTGAAATAGGGTGTTTCATTAAAATCATCTATTGCAATATCAATTCGTCTTACTGAAAATTGATTGTAATTGTAGTAGAGGTTGTTCAGAAACTGTCTTTCGGACAGACTATTTGGATCTAATACCATATCTCTATAGAACTCGAGTGCCTGTCCTGACATGACAAGCATGTAGGACGACTCTTTCGCTCCATAGTAGATACGGATATTTCCATAATGAAGCTGGCTATCATAGTTATAGTATTTAAGGCTCCCTATATTCTCAATAAATAGGTCATAGTCAAGAAATAGAATGTCTTCGATTATTTCTCTTGGCGAAAATTCAGTCTTGTCAAACTGAATTTGAATCCAGTCAAATACAGAACGTAAATGTTCATTTTTTGCCATAGATTTTGATTCAACTTTTTGCCTAATTTTGCCACCCTTAAAATCTGCGAAACCCTTGGCAATACTGAATTCTTTCGATGGTACACCTAACTTGCAGAGGGTGGTGTTACTACACACCCTATCGGTCAAAAATGGTCCGTCCGCATCTACGCTCATTTTCGGCTTTCTGCCTCATGGCTCAGCCGAAAACTCGCTATTAGCCGAACCTATTTTTTGACCTCTTGTTAACAAACCCTAGTAAGCCGGTTTGCATCGACTCTTCAATATCTTGGATTTTCTTTTTTAGGTTGGAATTCTCAATTTTTATCAGTCGCATTTCTCGCTTAAATTCCTTTTTTAAGGCGCTCAGTTCATCGTAGAGCTCATCTATTACTTGGTTTAGGGATTCATGTTCATTGTCTGCTAGACTCCCAAATACGGCTTGTATAGCCTCTTTTAGACCTATTTCAAGTTTTAGTTTAGCTAACTTTTGAAATTGTCTAAGGTCTTCGTCTGTAAAATCATAGGCAACTGTATAACTTAATTGATGAGTTCTGGGATTTCTACTGATAGGAACTTTAATTTTCTTAAATTCCTTGCCACTTATCTCTTTAATCAGTTGAATCCAATTTTTAAGAGTAGAGGTAGAGTTTAGGCCAGAAATTTGATTGACTAACTCTTTATTGGTCATCTTTTTGTGAAACCTCCGAAATTTTCTTGTGCAACTGAAGAGTTTTCTGTGGTATAATTGTTACATAATATGTTTTGATCTTGGAACGAACGGCACATTTGTTTCAAGATTTTTTATTTTGTCGAATCCTACCTCCTTTATTAAAATTTTTTAAATCGACTACTAGTTACATACGCTTTTACCTCCTTTTATGCTATAATATTCTCAATGGAATATTCAATCTCAAAATAAATATTCCTTATGGAATAATTCTATTTTATACCGTTTAGAATATTTTGTCAAGCTAAAATATACGAATAAGAATATCTATAGGAGAATTATGTATACAGAGGATTATAAATTTTCAGAGAGGTTAAAAACTCTCAGAAAATCAAAAAAGTTAACTCAAGTACAAATATCGGAATTAATTGGAGTTCAACAAGGGACATATTCTCGGTGGGAGAATGGAACGTTAGAACCAGGATTAGAATTCGTTGTGAAATTAGCAAATATCTTTGGGACTACTACAGATTATTTGCTGGGACAAAAACCTTATTCAATTATCAGTAGTTTACCTCTAGAACAATTAGATCTTACCAATATTGCAAACTTTTCAAAGGATGAGTTTGATATTTTGAAACATTCAATAGCAGTTTCGGTGGCAAGAAATAAAATAAAGGCAACAGAACTAAAAGATAGAGTTATAGAAAAAAATCAGTTGTCAGAAAAAGATGCAGAACTTTTGAATAAGATTTTTGAAGAAGTTAAAACTTATTGGGAAAATTAGGAGGACGCTAGTCTTCAAAATTCCCTCCCAAAATGTGTCCAAAATATTGACAGAATTCTAGCTTTTCATTATAGTTCTTATGGAACTTTTTTTCTACAACAAAATAGGCTCCATAATATCCATAGGGGATTTACCCACTACAAATAGTATAGAGCCGGTTTTATTAATGTCCTGCATTTCCTAATAAGTTAACCATGACAACACCAATGATAATCAAAATTAAACCGATAATGCTATAAACATTTAGTGTTTCTTTGAAAATCATTACTGCGATAGAGGCTGTCAAAACTAAACCGACAGCTGACCATGTTGCATAAGCTATTCCTAAAGGAATTTTTTGCATTGCTAGTGAGAGGAAATAGAAACAAACGCCATAGCTAAGTAGGGCAGAAACGGTTGGAATAGGCTTTGTAAAACCGTCTGATAATTTCAAAAGGTTAGTTCCCAATATCTCTCCTACAATGGCGATAAAAAGATAAAAGTATGACATGTCTTTAACCTCCTATATGTCATGTTTTTGCTCTAAGAGCTATTATAGCTATCCGTTTTTTATAAATCTTGGCACAAGTCATGAGAATTTGTAGTAAAACTGTGGCAGACACTTTTTCAGAACCAATAGCTGATAAGTTTAGTATATCATAAGATAAATTTTAAAAAAAGTCTTGATTTATTTCAATGTCTTGCGTGGTCTCGATTTTACTGGTAAAATTACTTTTAAGAACTTTAAAAAAGAGGTTTCTATATTTGACAAAACAATGACTTGTTGTCCCGAATGTGGGCATCCTTTGGAGAAAAAATTTTTAAAAGATGAGGGAGATATTCCTTATTGTTCACAATGTGCGAGTTTTCGTTTTCCAGTCTTTAATACAGCAATTAGTGCGATTTTATTTAATGAAAAACATGATAAGATTCTCTTGATTAAGCAATATGACATGGCTGAGCATATTTTGCTAGCTGGTTATGTGTCTAATGATATTCACAACCAATTTCTACAATCATTAAAGGCAATTAATTTAGCCTCTCTTATTACGGATATGGGTAATAAAATTGCACAAAACTAGTCCAAAACTCTTTTTAATAAGGAGTATACTTTCTAGCATTTTATAGTTACTAAAAAGTATCTAAACTTTGGAAGTGATACTAAGTTTTAAAAAATATTATGGAAAAAAAGCTTATAAAATCAATATTTCTGAGATTTAAAACTAATAATATTAGACTCAAAATCCAGTGTCCGCAAGGACGTGCCGGTTCGACCCCGGCCGCCGGTATAGATTATAAAGGAGTTTTACTCCTTTTTTTGTTTTATTTTTTTCTTTTTTGTGATATAATTAACCGGTAAAGTTTCTTTTGGTGAATTAGAAGGAGTTAATTTTGTCTGAAGTTGCAAATAAAATCGATCGATTTTTAAATTCTATTTTATTGTTATCTGAAAATCAGCATGAGATTTTAGTTGGTTCTTGTACAAGTGGTGTTTCATTAACCAACACTCAGGAACATATTTTGATGCTGGTTGCTGATGAAGCTCTAACAAATTCTGTCTTAGCTAAGAAATTGAATGTTAGTCAGGCGGCTATCACGAAGGCTGTGAAGCCATTATTAAGTCAAGGGATGCTAGAGACTTATCGAGATGAGAATGATGCTCGGGTTCTTTATTATCGCTTAACTGAGATTGGTAAGCCGATTGCATTAGAGCATCAGCACCACCATCAGCATACCCTTCACACTTATGAGGATGTTTTGTCGAAGTTTACTAAGAATGAGCAGGGGGTCATTTCGCGGTTTTTAGATTTATTGGAAGAGGAGTTATAGTTTGAGGTATATTACGGTTTCAAATTTATCGTTCTATTATGATCGAGAACCGGTTCTGGAAGGGATCAATTACTACTTAGACAGTGGAGAGTTTGTTACGCTGACTGGTGAGAATGGGGCTGCTAAGTCAACCTTGATTAAGGCTAGTCTTGGCATTCTACAGCCCAAGGTCGGGACAGTTGAGATTTCAAAGACAAATGTAAAGGGAAAGAAGTTAAGGATTGCTTATTTGCCACAACAGATTGCTAGTTTTAATGCAGGATTTCCCAGTACGGTCTATGAATTTGTGAAGTCAGGTCGGTATCCTCGTAAAGGCTGGTTTCGAAAGTTGAATGAGCACGATGAAAAGCATATTCTAAAGAGTTTAGAATCTGTTGGGATGCTGGAGTTCAAGGATAGGGCGATTGGTTCTTTGTCTGGTGGTCAGAAACAACGGGCTGTCATTGCTCGGATGTTTGCTTCAGATCCGGATATCTTTGTTTTAGATGAACCGACAACAGGGATGGATGCGACGACAAAGAGTGATTTTTATGAGTTGATGCATCACAGTGCGCATCACCATCAAAAATCTGTTTTGATGATTACGCATGATCCTGAAGAGGTTAACCAGTTTGCGGATCGGAATATTCATTTGGTTCGCGACCAGAGCTCTCCTTGGAGATGTTTTAACGTCCATGATATAGAAGGGGAGGGTGACCATGCTTGATTTATTCCAGTATGATTTTATGCAGCGAGCCTTGTTGGCTATGGTTGCCATGAGTCTTTTTTCTCCTGTATTAGGGATTTTCTTGATTTTAAGACGGCAGAGTCTTATGAGTGATACGCTAAGTCACGTCTCTCTTGCGGGTGTCGCTTTTGGGCTTTTCCTTGGGATCTCTCCAACGCTCTCGACCATGATCATTGTCATTATTGCTGCGGTTTTTCTTGAGTATTTGCGGACCTTATTTAAGGATTTTATGGAGATCGGGACGGCAATTTTAATGTCCACTGGTCTTGCCCTAGCTTTGGTACTGATGCATGGTGGTGGGAAGAGCTCCATGAGCTTGGATCAGTATTTGTTTGGTTCTACCCTAACCATTACGGATGAACAGGTGATTGCCTTGTTTGTGATTGCTTTCGTTGTATTAGTGCTGACGGCCTTATTCTTGCGGCCTATGTATATTTTGACCTTTGATGAAGATACGGCCTTTGTGGATGGGCTTCCGGTCCGGACCATGTCCATCTTATTTAATGTGGTAACGGGGGTTGCTATCGCCTTGATGATTCCTGCAGCAGGTTCTTTATTGGTTTCAACCATCATGGTCTTACCGGCTAGTATTGCGCTGAAATTAGGGAAGAACTTCCGTGGGGTCATGTTGATTGCGGTCATTATTGGCTTTATCGGGATGTTTAGTGGGTTGATTTTGTCTTATATTGCAGATACACCAGCAAGTGCCAGCATCACGCTTTTATTTGTGGCCTTGTTCTTGCTTGTGAATCTTGGATCACGTTTGAGGAAGTAAATATGAAATTTAAAAAAATAGGTTTAATGTTGTTGGTGGCTTTTGCTCTTATCTTAACTGCTTGTGGCAAAAGTCAGAGTCAAAATGGAAAATTAAAAGTGATGACCACTTTTTATCCTGTTTATGATTTTACAAAAAATATTGTCGGAGATGAAGGAACGGTAGACCTGCTCATTGGAGCGGGATCAGAGCCTCATGAATATGAATTGTCTGCTAAGGGACGGGCTATGATTCAAGATTCGGATGTTTTCGTCTATGAGAATGAAAACATGGAAACGTGGGTTCCAAATCTTTTGAAATCAATGAAGGATAAGAAAACCAAAGTGATCGATGCCACCAAGGGCATGGTCTTGCTTCCTGGATTGGAAGAGGAACATGAACACGAAGGGGGCGAAGAACACCATCATGAATATGATCCTCACCTTTGGCTCTCTCCACATCGTGCCATGAAGATGGTAGAGTCGATTCGCGATCAGTTGGTCGCAGCTTATCCAGATAAGAAAAAGACGTTTGAGAAAAATGCGCAAGCTTATTTGAAGAAGTTACAGGCTTTGGATCAAGCTTATCAGGATGGCTTGAAAGATGCTAAGCAAAAGAATTTTGTGACCCAACACGCGGCTTTCCGTTACTTGGCCTTGGATTATGGCTTAAACCAAGTGGCTATTTCAGGGATTTCACCTGATAGCGAACCTTCTGCTGCACGATTGCGTGAATTGACAGAGTATATCAAGAAAAATGAGATCAAGGTGATTTACTTTGAGGAAAATGCTTCTAAGTCCTTGGCGAAAACCTTGTCTTCTGAAGCTGGTGTTGAGTTGGCTGTCTTAAATCCTTTGGAAAGCCTGACGGATCAAGAAATGAAAGATGGCGAAGACTACGTGTCTGTTATGAAGGAGAATCTGAAGGCACTAGAGAAAACCACATCCCAAGCTGGTAAGGATATTCAACCGGAACATGAGGAAGATTCTAAGACGGTTCAAAAAGGCTATTTCGAGGATAACCAAGTGAAGGATCGTAGCTTGGCAAATTACGCGGGTGATTGGCAATCGGTTTATCCATACTTACAAGATGGAACTTTGGATCAGGTCTTTGATTATAAGGCAAAACTAAACCCAACCATGACTGCTGCTGAGTATAAGGAATATTATACCAAGGGTTACCAAACAGATATTGATCGGATTAAGATTGATAAGGATTCAATGGAGTTTTATCAAAAAGGATCTTCTAAGAAATATACCTATAAATACGTAGGTAAGCACATCTTGACTTATAAGAAGGGGAATCGTGGTGTTCGGTATCTCTTTGAAGCCAAGGAGAGCGATGCGGGAGACTTCAAATATGTTCAATTTAGTGACCATGAAATTACTCCGGTAAAGGCAGCTCACTTCCACATTTTCCATGGAGGAAAGAGTCAAGAAGCGCTTTATGATGAGTTAGAAAATTGGCCAACTTATTATCCTTCGAACTTATCTGGTTTAGAAGTGGCACAGGAAATGCTGGCTCATTAAAAGTTGTATCAAAAGAGAGACTAGGACTGATTATCCCGGTCTCTTTTTGATTAAAAATGGGGAGTGAAGCTTGTCAAATGCATGAAAATACGTTACAATGAAAGGGCTTTAAACTAAAAAAATGTATGGGGAATTTTAAATGAAAAAAGTTGGTGCAATTCTTGTGAGTCTTCTTAGCGTGGTCTTATTGGCGGCTTGTTCGCAGCAAGGTGCGAGCAAGAAATCAACCACTTCTTCTAGTCAAACGAATGCCTCTTCTGAAGTAAAAAAGACGGATGCTTCTAGTTCAGAAGTGAAAGACAAAGAAGAAAAAGAAGAGAAAAAAGAAGTGAAGAAAATGGATCTTGAGGCTATTGCCAATGGAGATTACAGTAGTATTGCTGGTGTCTGGCAAGATGATAAAGGAAACAAGTTAGTCTTTAATGACAAAGGTTTGGTCTCACAAGAGTTAGAGGGCTATGGAGCTTCTTTGACAGATTATGGAACAGCATCTGAAGGCATTTATGGTGGTCGTGATGGTGGCTTCTTGTTGGAGTATATCCCTGCGGGAGTAACCATTGGTGATCAGGTCGATGATCAAGGGCAAGTTGTTTTTAAGGATACATCCGATGCCTCTAAGAACCGCTTGTGGTCTGGTGTTGGAATCGCTAGTTTTGGGGAACAAGGATCGATCTACTATCATGTAGGAGATGAATAATAGAAAAAAGTCGTCTGCTTTCAGACGACTTTTTTTATGGATGTGGGGGGAGCCAAGAAAGATCGAACTGAAGCAGCTGGGCTTCAAGGAGATCTTGGTGGGAAATCTCTTGCTGCGCTTTGCCATCTAATCGGGCTTTTTGGATAAAATAGGCACCTGTAGTATGGGAGTTAGCGCAAATTTTGAGCTCATGGTTTGGAAGATGGAGAAGAACTTCTTTAAAGAGAGGGAGCCCTAGATCATAGATTGGTTTTCCTGGGCAGGTTGGGTAGAGTCCAAGGACCGACCAGATGTACCAAGCAGATAGGCTACCGTTGTCCTCATCACCTGGATAGGCTTGGAAATCTTGATGGAAAGCTTGGGATCGGATCTGGTGGATAAGGAGATTGGTATATTCGGGGTGAAGGCTGTGGCGGAAGAGGTAGGGAATGTGAAAACTGGGTTGATTGGAGATGGCGATCTGCCCAAATGGGGCTTGGGCCATCTCACTCATTTCGTGGATTTCATAGCCATATCCTCTTACGTCAAATTGAGGTTTTTGATTGGCTAAATCCAGTAGTCGTTGGGTGAAGGCTTTTTTACCGCCCATTAGCTCTATCAGGCCAGAGAGGTCGTGTAAGGCTCCAAAAGTAGCCTGGGTTGCAGAGCATTCTGCATAATCTCCTCCCCAGCTGGTAGGAGAGAAGGGCTCTTTAAAGTTTCCATTGGTGGATCGCGCTCTCATGAAACCCGTTTGGGCATCGTACAATGTTCGGTAGGAGAGGCTGGAAGCAGCATACTGAGCGGCTGTTTCTGCATGCCCCAATTGCTTGGCGACGGTGGCAATGCAAAAATCACTATAAGCATAATCGAGGCTGTGGCTAACACTTTCGTGAAAATCTTCAGGTAGGTAGCCAAGTCCTTTGTAGGTTTTATTGCCATGGCGACCAAAATGTTGCGTGGGATCCGTTTTTTGGGCTGTCTGGAGCATGGCTGTGAGCATGTTTTCATGTAGGTCTGGTGCGATCCCTTTTGTGACAGCATCTGCAAAGACTCCATCAATGAGAGTGCCTGGCATCATCCCTCGTTCATCTGGAGCCAACCATTTTGGTAGAAAACCGGTATCCTGGTACGTGTTTAAAAATCCTTCGAGAAAGTGACGGTAGTAATCGGGGTAGACAAGACTAAAGAGCGGAAAAGACGTTCGAAAGAGGTCCCAAAAACCGACATTCGTATAAGCTTTTCCTGATTTGATTTCATTATGGGCGATATCTAGGTGCCAGTCATTCCCCTTGGTATCTGTTTCATAAAAGGTTTGAGGAAAAAGGAGGAGTCGGTACAGGCAATGGTCGAAAAAGGCTTGATCACACCCTCCGTTATCTTTCACTTCAATTCGTTTTAGTAGCTGATTCCATTGATCGGCTGCTTCTTTTTTAGCTTCCTCTAGGGAAAGGTTGGGAAGATGGCTGTGAGCCATGTCTTGGGACAGATAAGAACTTCCTAATTGGACGGTCACTTCCTTGCTAGCAAAGGTGAGAAAAAGATCTTGATCGATGTGAGTGACGTTCTCGATCGGCTGGCTAAATTGCCACTGGAGATAGAAAGAGTAGGAAGTATCTGCTGTATGGGCCTGATCCAGAATGCGGAAGTGGCAGGTTTGGTCTGTAAGGGTCAAGTTCTCTAGTTCATTTGCTGCATGAAAGCAGAGAGTCAATTTTTCTGGTGCTTGAAAGCGCAGGACAGCCCCGTAGCGGCTTGGTACCAGCTCGCTTTGAATCTGATAACGTTCCGAAAAAATACGGAGGTAGTGGGGCTGGAAAACGGCTTCTTTCATCGAATAACTGCTTTGACGCCGGAAGAGGTCGGAACTTGTAACTTCTCCTGTGATGGGAGTGATAAGGCACCAAGCGTAGTCTCCTATCCAAGGACTAGGCTGGTGGGTGAGACGAAAACCCTGAAAAATAGGGAGATTGGGGTTGAAAAACCAAGCTCCTTGTTCGTGTGTCGTCTGGGGAAGGAAGTAATTCATTCCAAAAGGGACTCCGGTATAAGGGAGGGTGTTTCCGTGCGAATAGTGGGGATGATTATCACTTCCCCAGCGGGTATCGATGGTCTGGCAAGTTGTGTGCATCTTGTCTCCTTTTTCTTCATCAACCTTAAATGGTCTGTGTTTTTCTTTGAACACGCAGTGGTATTTTCTTCATTGTATCAAAGCGTTGTCAAATATGATAGCGTTTTTATCAAATGGAAAATTTTGTAGAAAAAGGGCTATAGTTTGCGTATGTATTTCCCATCTGAAATCTTTTATACTGAATAGGAAAGAATCGATACGTGTGAGGAAAATAAATGACCTATTCAAAAGAAATCGTTAGAGAATGGTTGGATCAAGTAGCAGAACGTGCTAAGGATTATCCTGAATGGGTGGATGTCTTTGAGCGTTGCTATACAGATACTTTAGACAATACAGTTGAAATCTTAGAAGATGGCTCAACTTTTGTGTTGACAGGGGACATCCCAGCTATGTGGCTTCGGGACTCGACTGCTCAGCTTAGACCATACCTTCATGTGGCAAAAAGAGATCCTCGTTTGCGCCAGACCATTGCTGGTTTGGTTAAACGCCAGATGACTTTGATTCTCAAGGATCCCTATGCCAATTCTTTTAATATTGAGGAAAACTGGAAGGGTCACCACAAAACAGACCATACAGATCTCAATGGCTGGATTTGGGAACGCAAGTATGAAGTGGATTCGCTTTGCTATCCCTTGCAGTTAGCTTATCTTCTGTGGAAAGAAACTGGTGAGACTAGCCAGTTTGATGAAACTTTTGTTACGGCGACCAAGGAGATCCTTCATCTCTGGACGGTGGAGCAAGATCACAATAACTCACCATACCGTTTCGTCCGTGATACCGATCGTAAGGAAGACACTTTGGTTAATGATGGTTTTGGACCTGACTTTGCCGTGACAGGAATGACCTGGTCAGCCTTTCGTCCAAGTGATGACTGCTGTCAGTATAGCTACTTGATTCCATCCAATATGTTTGCAGTCGTTGTCTTAGGTTATGTCCAAGAAATCTTTGCAGAATTAAATCCAGCTGATGGTGAGAGTATCATTGCTGATGCCAAACGATTGAAAGTGGAGATTCAAGAAGGAATCGAAAATTACGCCTACACGACTAATAGCAAGGGCGAGAAGGTTTATGCCTTTGAAGTGGATGGTCTAGGAAATGCTAGCGTCATGGATGACCCTAACGTACCAAGTTTGTTAGCTGCTCCCTATTTGGGTTACTGTGATGTCAACGATGAAGTCTACCAAGCTACTCGTCGCACCATTTTGAGCCCTGAAAATCCTTACTTCTATGAAGGGAAGTACGCAAGTGGGCTGGGAAGTTCCCATACCTTTTATCGCTATATTTGGCCGATTGCTTTATCCATCCAAGGATTGACAACGACGGATAAGGCAGAGAAGAAATTCTTGCTCGATCAGTTGGTTGCCTGCGATGGAGGAACGGGTGTCATGCACGAAAGTTTCCACGTGGACGATCCAACTAAATACTCGCGTGAATGGTTCTCATGGGCCAACATGATGTTCTGCGAGTTGGTCTTGGATTACTTGGATATTCGCTAATGAGCTATCGCTCGACAGATTCTGGGAAAGAATCACAAATATATTTTTAAGTTAGAATGAGGTTTTACTCATGGAAAATGTTGTTGTACATATTATTTCTCACAGCCACTGGGATCGTGAGTGGTATCTACCTTTTGAAAGTCACCGCATGCAATTGGTGGAACTCTTTGACAATCTGTTTGATCTTTTTGAAAATGATCCTGAGTTCAAGAGCTTCCACCTAGATGGACAAACCATTGTTCTCGATGACTATTTAGAAATTCGCCCTGAAAACCGTGACAAGGTGCAGCGTTATATCGACGAAGGCAAACTCAAGATCGGACCATTCTATATCTTGCAGGATGATTACTTGATCTCCAGTGAAGCCAACGTCCGCAATACCTTGATTGGACAGGCTGAATGCGCTAAATGGGGCAAATCTACTCAAATTGGTTACTTCCCAGATACCTTTGGAAATATGGGACAAGCTCCTCAAATCCTTCAAAAATCAGGTATTCACGTAGCAGCCTTTGGTCGTGGAGTCAAACCAATCGGATTTGACAACCAAGTCCTCGAAGATGAGCAGTTTACCTCTCAATTTTCTGAAATGTACTGGCAAGGGGCGGATGGTAGTCGTGTGCTGGGCATTCTCTTTGCCAACTGGTACAGTAATGGGAATGAAATTCCGGTGGATAAAGACGAAGCTTTGGCTTTCTGGAAACAAAAATTGGCAGATGTTCGTGACTATGCCTCAACCAACCAATGGTTGATGATGAATGGTTGTGACCACCAACCGATTCAACGAAATTTGAGTGAAGCTATTCGCGTGGCCAATGAACTTTTCCCTGATGTGACCTTTATTCATAGCTCTTTTGATGACTATGTGCAAGCAGTGGAAAGTGCCCTTCCTGAGCAATTATCAACAGTTACAGGAGAATTGACCAGTCAGGAAACCGATGGTTGGTACACACTTGCCAATACCTCTTCTTCACGCGTTTATCTTAAACAAGCCTTTCAAGAAAATAGCAACTTACTCGAGCAAGTGGTGGAACCTTTGACCATCATCACTGGTGGACATAACCACAAGGATCAATTGACCTATGCCTGGAAGACGCTCTTACAAAATGCGCCACACGATAGTATTTGTGGATGTAGCGTGGATGATGTTCACCGTGAAATGGAAGTTCGTTTCGCTAAGGTCAATCAAGTCGGAAACTTTGTCAAGACCAACCTCCTCAATGAATGGAAAGAGAAACTCGCGACTCAAAAAGCCCAGAGCGAGCATCTCTTTACGGTTATGAACACTGGCTTGCATGATAAGGTGGATACCGTCAGCACGATTGTCGATGTTGCGGTTTGTCCATTTAAGGAATTGCACCCGACAGAAGGCTTCAAGAAAATGGCCGCTTTGACCTTGCCAGACTATCATGTGGAGGAATTAGATGGGCATCTTGTAGAAGCGAAGATTGAAGATTTGGGAGCAAGTTTTGGCTATACCTTGCCTAAGGATAAATTCCGTCAACCTTATATCGCCCGTCAAGTGCGCGTGACGGTTCCAGTTCACCTAGCGCCTCTTTCTTGGACCACCTTCCAGCTTCTGGAAGGAAAAGCTTCCTATCATGATGGGATTTACCAAAATGGGGTTCTCGATACGCCGTTTGTAACCCTCAGTATTGATGATGGCTTGACCCTTTACGACAAGACGACCAATGAGGCTTATGAGAACTTCCTTGGCTTCGAAGACCGTGGTGATATTGGCAATGAATACATTTACTTCCAACCAAAAGGAACGGAACCAATCTATGCGGAGCTGAAAAACCATGAGGTCTTGGAAAATAATGCTCGCTATGCCAGAGTCTTGCTCAAACATAACTTGACCATCCCGATCAGCGCAGATGAACAATTGGATGCGGAACAAAGAGGCATTATCGAGTTTATGAACCGCAAGGCAAGTCGCTCAGAAGAGCTGACAACCATCCCGCTAGAAACGGAAATGACGGTCTTTGTGGATGACCCACAAATTCGCTTCAAGACGCGCTTTACCAATACTGCTAAGGATCACCGCATCCGTCTTTTGGTCAAAACTCACAACACACGTCCAAGCAATGACTCGGAAAGCATCTATGAAGTTGTGACAAGACCAAATAAACCAGCAGCTTCTTGGGAAAATCCTGAAAATCCACAACACCAACAAGCCTTTGTCAGCTTGTATGATGATGTTAAAGGAGTGACAGTATCCAATAAAGGATTGCACGAGTATGAAATTCTTGGAGATGACACCATGGCTGTAACCCTTCTTCGTGCTTCAGGCGAACTCGGTGACTGGGGTTACTTCCCAACGCCGGAAGCTCAGTGCTTGCGTGATATCGAAGTTGAATTTGCAGTAGAATGCCACCAAGCAGGAGAACGCTTCTCAGCTTTTCGTCGTGCCAAAGCCTTCCAGGTGCCATTTACAGCTCTTCAAGTTGAAAAACAAGAGGGTAGCGTTGCAGCAACGGGTAGCCTCTTTAACCATCCGGCACTGAACTTGCCACAAGTCTGCCCAACAGCCTTTAAGGTGGCTGAGAATGAAGAAGGTTATGTCCTTCGTTACTACAACATGAGTCAAGAAAATATCCATGTGTCTGAAAAACAACAAACTATTCTTGACTTGCTGGAACGCCCATACCCAGTCCATTCAGGACTATTAGCACCACAAGAAATTCGTACAGAATTGATTCAAAAAGAAGAAATTTAATTTCAAAAAGTAAACATAAACAGAAAGGAGGAGCGAAAAAGTAAGAACCAACTGCTGATTCGCTCCTTTTGCAGGTGAAAGCAATGACCATTGCAACGATTGATATCGGAGGGACTGGCATTAAGTTTGCTAGTCTAACTCCTGATGGAAAGATTTTAGATAAGACCAGCACCCCAACTCCAGAAACTATAGAAGATTTATTGGCTTGGTTGGACCAACGCTTGTCAGAACAGGACTATCGTGGGATTGCTATGAGTGTTCCAGGAGCGGTCAATCAAGAAACAGGTGTGATTGAGGGGATTAGTGCCATTCCTTATATCCATGGTTTTTCTTGGTATGAGGCCCTTGCTCATCACCAGCTACCTGTCCATCTAGAAAATGATGCCAACTGTGTTGGACTTAGTGAACTGCTAGTTCATCCTGAGATTGAAAATGCAGCCTGTGTTGTCATTGGCACAGGGATTGGTGGGGCCATGATTATCAATGGCAAAATTCACCGTGGTCGCCATGGCTTGGGTGGAGAGTTTGGTTACATGACAACTATCGAACCAGCAGAAAAACTCAATAACTGGTCACAACTAGCTTCTACAGGAAACATGGTTCGTTATGTGATTGAAAAATCAGGTCAGTCAGACTGGGATGGCCGTAAGGTTTATCAAGAGGCTGCAGCAGGCAATGCCCTTTGCCAAGAAGCCATTGAGCGGATGAATCGTAATCTAGCTCAAGGACTACTCAATATTCAGTACCTGATCGACCCTGATGTCATTAGCCTAGGTGGTTCTATCAGTCAGAACCCAGATTTTATCAAAGGGGTGCAAAAAGCGGTAGACGTCTTTGAGGAAAGATATGAAGAGTATACAATTGCGCCAGTGATCCAAGCTTGCACCTATCAGGCAGATGCCAATCTCTACGGTGCCCTCGTCAACTGGTTACAGGAGGAAAACCAATGGTAACTTTTACAGGACTTAGTCCCAAACAAGCCCAAGCTATCGAAGCATTAAAACATCACATCTCCCTACCAGATGTAGAAGTGGCGGTTGCTCAGTCTGACCAAGCTTCTATCTCTATCAAGGGTGAGGGTGGAGAATATCAATTGACTTATCGCAAACCTCACCAACTCTATCGCGCCTTGTCTGTTCTCGCAACAGCTTTAGAAGAAGGTGATAAGGTGGAGATTGAGGAGCAAGCAGCCTATGAAGATTTAGCCTATATGGCGGACTGTTCCCGTAATGCGGTTCTAAATGTCGCATCTGCCAAGCAGATGATTGAAGTCTTGGTTCTCATGGGTTATTCAACCTTTGAGCTCTACATGGAAGACACCTATCAAATCGAGGGGCAACCTTACTTTGGTTATTTCCGTGGAGCTTATGCTGCTGAAGAGTTACAGGAAATTGAAGCCTATGCCCAGCAGTTTGACATGACTTTTGTTCCTTGTATCCAGACATTAGCCCACTTGTCGGCCTTTGTCAAATGGGGGGTCAAAGAAGTCCAGCAACTTCGTGATGTAGAGGACATTCTCCTCATCGGCGAAGAAAAAGTTTACGACCTAATCGACGGCATGTTTGCTACTTTGTCTAAACTACAAACACGCAAGGTCAATATCGGCATGGACGAAGCTCACTTGGTTGGTTTGGGACGCTACCTCATCTTAAATGGTGTTGTGGACCGTAGCCTCCTCATGTGCCAACATTTGGAGCGCGTGCTGGATATTGCAGACAAGTATGGTTTCCACTGCCAGATGTGGAGCGATATGTTCTTCAAACTCATGTCAGCAGATGGCCAGTACGACCGTGATGTCGAAATTCCAGAAGAAACTCGTGTTTATCTTGACCGTCTCAAAGACCGTGTGACCTTGGTTTACTGGGATTATTATCAGGATAGCGAAGAAAAATACAACCGTAACTTCGGCAACCACCACAAGATTAGCCAGGATATTGCCTTTGCAGGTGGTGCTTGGAAGTGGATTGGTTTCACACCGCACAACCATTTCAGCCGTCTCATCGCAGTCGAAGCTAACAAAGCCTGCCGTGCTAATAACATTAAAGAAGTCATTGTGACGGGTTGGGGAGATAATGGTGGTGAAACAGCTCAGTTTTCGATCCTGCCAAGCTTGCAAATCTGGGCAGAACTCAGCTACTGCAATGATTTAGACCGTTTGTCTGCTCACTTCAAGACCAATACCGGTTTATCGGTTGAGGACTTTATGCAGCTGGATTTGGCCAACCTTTTACCAGATATACCAGGAAATCTAAGTGGTATCAATCCCAACCGCTATGTCTTTTATCAGGATGTTCTCTGCCCAATCCTTGACAAGCACATGACACCTGAACAGGACAAACCTCACTTTGCCCAGGCAGCTGAGACTCTTTCTGACATTAAAGAAAAAGCTGGAGTCTACGCTTATCTTTTCGAAACTCAGGCCCAGTTGAATGCTATTTTAAGTGGCAAGGTTGATGTGGGACGACGTATCCGTCAAGCCTATCAAGCAGATGATAAAGACAGCTTGAAACAAATCGCCAGAGAAGAATTGCCAAAATTCAGAAGCCAGATTGAAACCTTCCACAAGCTCTTTAGCCAGCAATGGTTGAAAGAAAACAAAGTCTTTGGTTTGGATACAGTAGATATCCGTATGGGTGGGCTCTTGCAACGAATCAAGCGAGCAGAAGGCCGTATGGAGGACTATCTAGCTGGTTCCATCTCACGGATTGATGAGTTGGAAGTAGACATCTTGCCATTCAACGATTTCTACGGAGATCAGGATTTCGCAGCCACAACGGCTAATCAATGGCATACTATTGCGACAGCTTCGACTATTTATACGACCTAAAAAATGCCAAGTTGGATGATAGAAGTCTCATCCACGGTCGATAGGAGTAGAAGAGGAGCTGTGTTTACGATCGCCCTTTTCTACTCCTTTTTTAAAGCTATGTCATAAATTTGTAGAATTTTTTCTATAATTAGGAGTTTGAAAATCGAAAGGGGCTATCTTATAATAAGTGATGTAAACGCTATCAATGCATAAACACGCTCAAGACTCAAAGGGGGGAGTTAGATGAAAAAGTTTGTGAGAACTATGAGAGAAAATTTCATTTTTCTTTTAATGGTCTTACCTGGTGCAGCGTGGTTAATCTTATTCTTCTATATCCCGGTTTTTGGGAATATCGTAGCATTTAAGGACTATCATATCACAGGAGAAGGCTTCGTAGACAGTGTCATGAAGAGTAAGTGGGTTGGTTTTGACAACTTCAAGTTCCTCTTTAGTTCCAAAGATGCCTACATTATTACAAGAAACACGGTATTGTACAACTTAGGATTTATCTTCCTAGGATTGATTGTTTCCGTTGGGATCGCCATCATCTTTAGTGAGTTGAGATCAAAAAGAGTGGTAAAGGTGCTTCAAACCTCCATGCTCTTCCCATATTTCCTATCATGGGTTATCATCAGCTTCTTCACCGATGCCTTCCTAAATGTAGACAAAGGATTGGTCAACCACATCTTAACTTCATTTGGCATGAAAGCCATCAATTTCTACTCGGAATTGTGGATCTGGCCAGCGCTTCTCCTCTTCCTAGGGATATGGAAAGGCTTTGGTTATAGCAGTGTCATGTACTATGCGACCATCATGGGAATCGATCCAACCTTCTATGAAGCAGCGACCGTGGATGGTGCCTCTAAGTGGCAACGCATTCGCAACATCACCATTCCTCAGTTGTCTTCCTTGATTACAGTCTTGACCATTCTTGCAGTCGGAAATATCTTCCGCGCAGACTTCGGTCTTTTCTACCAAATCCCACACAATGCTGGAGCACTCTATAGTGTGACCAACGTTATAGATGTCTATGTCTACAACGGTTTGACCAAGTCAGGGGATATCGGGATGACTGCGGCAGCAGGGCTTTACCAATCAGTTGTCGGTCTGGTTCTTGTGTTAATCTCAAATATCATTGCCCGTCGCATTGATAAGAATGCTGCTCTCTTCTAGAAAGGAGGATCGTATGAAAAAATCAACCATTCAAAAAGAAAAAATTGATAATGTCGGGATCCATTCTTTCAGTAAGAAGAGCAACTTTTTCTTCACTTTATTGTTGACCCTAGTCGGCTTGACCTGTGTGCTTCCCTTCATCTTTGTTGTCATGATCTCTTTTACAGATGAACAAAGTTTGGCAGTCCATGGTTTCCAATTCTGGCCAGCAAAATTTGGATTTGACGGCTACCTTTTCTTGGTACAGTTTAAAGAAAAAATCTTGCAAGCCCTCTTCATTACCTTGTTTGTGACCATTGTGGGTACAGCATGTAATGTCTTTATCACAACAACCTATGCTTATGCGATCTCACGGACGACCTTTAAATACCGCAAGTTTTTTACCGTATTTTCACTCCTTAGCATGCTCTTTAGTGCAGGGTTGGTACCAAGCTACATTGTTACCACTCAACTCTTGCAGTTAGGTGATACCATCGGGGCTTTGATTATCCCAATGTTGCTCAGCCCATTTAACATCATCTTGATGCGGACCTTCTTTAAACGGACCATTCCGGAAGCCATTCTGGAATCTGCTCGGATCGATGGGGCAAGTGAAACACGGATCTTCTTCCAAATCTGCTTACCATTGTCTCTCCCAGGGATTGCAACCATTAGTCTCTTTACCGCTTTGGGATTCTGGAACGACTGGTTCAACGCCCTTCTCTATATTAAGAGTGACAACCTTTACCCATTGCAATACCTCTTGATGCAAATCCAAAACAATATGGATTACATCGCTAAAAACGTCGGGGTATCCGGCCAATTGGCAGGAGCTGTACAATCCATCCCACGGGAAACAGGACGTATGGCCATGGTGGTTGTGGCGACTGTGCCAATCGCCATTCTCTATCCATTCTTCCAACGCTACTTTGTAAAAGGCTTAACCATCGGTGGTGTGAAAGAATAGGAAAACAATCGAAAATCAACATGATTTTCAACTCATAACTTAGTCTATAAAGAAAATAACATAAAGGAGATTTTTCTTATGAAAAATTGGAAAAAATACGCGTTAGCATCTGCTAGTGTCATTGCTCTTGGAGCTACTCTTGCTGCTTGTGGGAACCTTACAGGGAACAACAAGAAATCAGCAACAACAGAAGATGGTAAACCAATCATCAAGATGTACCAAATCGGTGACAAACCAGATAACTTGGATACCTTGTTAGAAAATGCCAACAAGATCATTGAAAAGAAAGTTGGCGCTAAATTAGATATCCAATACCTTGGTTGGGGTGACTACGCACAAAAAATGAACGTCATCATCTCATCTGGTGAAAACTATGATATTGCCTTTGCCAATAACTACGTGATCAATGCTCAAAAAGGTGCTTACGCTGACTTGACAGAGTTGTACAAGAAAGAAGGAAAAGACCTTTATAAAGCGCTTGACCCAGCTTATATCAAAGGAAACACTGTAAACGGCAAGATCTATGCTGTTCCAGTAGCAGCCAACGTTGCATCTTCTCAAAACTTTGCCTTCAACGGACCACTTGTTGAAAAATATGGTATCGACATCTCAAACGTGAAAGACTATGCTTCTCTTGAACCAGTCTTGAAAGCCATTAAAGAAAAAGATCCAAACGTTGTTCCATTTGCAATGAACAAGAGTTACGGTGGACCTTCAGATGACTTCGACTATGTGGCTGTTGATGGACTTCCATTCG
The DNA here is from genome assembly GCF_000314795.2 of Streptococcus sp. F0442. Classification (GTDB taxonomy): domain Bacteria; phylum Bacillota; class Bacilli; order Lactobacillales; family Streptococcaceae; genus Streptococcus. The sequence goes on from NZ_KB373315.1 coordinate 145,053, forward strand.
TTGTTGACTTGAAAGGTGACACTACGAAGATCGTGGACCGTTACACAATCCCTCGTTATGTAGAAAACTTGAAGACTCTTCACAAATACTACGAAGCAGGATACATTCCAAAAGACGTAGCAACAAGCGATACTGGTTATGACCTTTCTCAAGATACTTGGTTGGTTCGTGAAGAAACAGTAGGGCCAGCTGACTACGGTAACAGCTTGCTTACTCGTGTAGCAAACCGTAAGATTGATATCAAACCATTTACTGAACTTTACAAGAAGAACAACACCACTCAAGTAGCTAACTTTGTTATCTCAAACAACTCTAAGAACAAAGAAAAAGCGATGGAAGTGTTGAACCTCTTGAATACAAACCCAGAACTCTTGAATGGTCTTGTGTACGGACCAGAAGGCAAGAACTGGGAAAAAGTTGACGGTAAAGAAAACCGTGTGAAAGTCTTGGATGGCTACAACGGAAACACTCACATGTCTGGATGGAACACAGGTAACAACTGGATTCTTTACATCAACGAAAATGTAACGGATGAACAAATTGCACAATCTAAGAAAGACTTGGAAACTGCAAAAGAATCTCCAGCATTAGGTTTCATCTTTAACACAGATAATGTGAAATCAGAAATCACTGCTCTTACAAATACTTTGAACCAATTCGCAGGTGCGATCAATACTGGTACTGTGGATCCTGAAGTAGAAGTTCCTAAGATGCTTGAAAAATTGAAATCAGAAGGTGCTTACCAAAAAGTGCTTGACGAAATGCAAAAACAATACGACGAATACCTTGCTTCTAAAAAATAAGAAACAGGTCGTGTAAAAAGGCTTTGGAGGGATCTCCAGAGTCTTTTTGTTTCCTTATGAAAATGAATCATGTAAATGAAAATTAAAATGTTAGAGTACCATTGTAAGTGTGTGAAAACGTTTTATAGTTATGATATAATAGAATGACGAATAGGAAAAGAGGTTGAACGATGGGGAAAATGATCGAGCTCATATTTACGAGAGTCTACGTTGCCATGCTGGTAACAGGGATTTTTTGGATCTTGACGATTTGTGGAGGAGTCCTTTTTGGAGTGGGACCAGCCGGTGCTACTGTCATGAGCCTCTATGCGGAAAATGGCATGACCTACAAAGACTACCATTGGTCACGCGCTTGGGAACTCTTCAAAGAAAATTTTGTACCAGCCAATCAAGTCTTTTACTCCTTTTTCGCTGTTGAAGGAGTGCTAATCTATGGCATGTATCTCATGATCCAGATTCCTCACTTGAATTTCTTCCAAATTTTGGTTCTCTTGTTTAATCTGGTTTTCCTTTTGGTTGCGCCTCTAGCTTACGCCGTTTATTTGAAATTGCAAGTTCATTTCGATCTCTCTTATGTCAATAGTATTAAGCTCAGTTTGATCGGAATGTTGTTAGACATTCGTCCGATTCTCAAGCTGATTCTTGGAACAGCCTTACTGGGGGTTATCAGTTACTATATGCCCGCCCTTCTCTTTTTTGTCTTGATCGGCGTCTGGCATTTCTTTGTCAATGATATCTTTGATCCTGTTTATCAAAGTATTCACGAAAAATTGGTACCCTAACGATGAAAAAAATCTGGTTAAGTACGCTTTTAAAATTCTATGCCTATGTTATGGTAGTCATTTTGACCATTATGGGTCTGGTCGTAGCAGGGATCTCTTGGAAAAACCAACAAGCGGAAGCTGATCGGATCGCCCAACGGGTCTTGACAGAAGTCGTGACGGATCTTGAGACCTCTTACCAACGGGTTACCCAAGAAGGGCGTAGTCTTGTTGAAAATCCTGCAAAATTAGAAGGACTTTATCGCTATTTTACCTTGTCACCATCGGAGTATGAGACCTGGCGGCTGAATGCCCAATTCCCTTCTTATATCCAATTGTCCCTACATAAGAATATTGATAGCCTCTATTTGAGCAATAAAAATATCGAGGGGATCGATATCACCTTGTCTGACTACAAGACAGTTTTTGTCTCTACGCGGCAATCCAAAGGTGGCAAACAGGTCTCGGCAGATCATTACCAGGCTCCTGCGACCGCCATCCCTGTTCCTTTGACAGATCCGACCACGGGTGCGGGAATTGGGATTGCTTATTTGACTTTGGACCAAGAAATATTGACAGCAGCGATTGACAATGCCAGAGGCGATCTTCCGATCGCTGTACGGATCTTCACTCCCTTTGGGAAAGAGATGTACCATGAAGGGGATAAGGAGCAATCAAAAGATGTTAAATGGCAAACCCGTAGCACGATCTATGGCTACAAGGTGGATGTAGCTGTTTCTGAAAGTTATCTGGTCAAGAAGGGTCTAGCTAACTTGACCACTTTTCTCTCCATTGCTTTCCTGATTTTCTTGATCCTTTACTTGTTATTAGGTCAGATTTTCAAAAATTACCGGCGTCAAGTCCTCGATTTGGTCGATACCATGAATCTGATCAGTCAAGGCGATAGTGAACGACGGATTGATACCTCGACCAAGGACCAAGAACTGCTGGTTATTGGTAATATGATCAATACCATGTTAGACAATATGGATAAGAATATTCGGGATATCTACCAGCTGCAGCTCAGCCAAAAAGATGCCAATATGCGGGCACTACAAGCCCAGATCAATCCCCACTTCATGTACAATACACTGGAATTTATCCGCATGTATGCCGTCATGCAAGAGCAAGAAGAGTTGGGTGATATTATTTATGAGTTTAGTAGTCTCTTGCGCAATAATATCTCAGATGAGCGAGTGACGACAGTTGACAATGAGCTCGAATTTTGTCGCAAATACAGCTACCTCTGTATGGTGCGTTATCCAAAATCGATTGCCTATGGCTTTAAGATCGATCCAGGCTTGGAAAAGATGAAGATTCCAAAATTCACCATCCAGCCTTTGGTTGAGAACTATTTTGCACATGGAGTGGACCACAAACGCAAGGACAATGTGATTAGTGTCAAAGTCTTGCAAGGAGAAGGGCAAGTCATGATCCTGGTTAGTGATAATGGGCGTGGGATGGAAGAAGAACAGCTAGAAAGCATTCAAGAGATACTAGCCAATCGCAATCCACGCTCAGAAATCGAAGAAAAGAGTGGGCGGCAGTCCATCGGAATTGTCAATGTCCATGAACGCATGCTACTCTATTTTGGAGATCGCTACCATATCCAAGTCTTCTCCCAACCTCACCATGGAGTGACCTATACGATAACCATTCAAGATGAATAAAGGAGACAGAATGTACAAAGTCTTATTAGTAGACGATGAGTATATGATTACAGAAGGGTTAAAAAAATTAATCCCCTTTGACCACTGGAATATGGAAGTGGTCGCAACTGCTGAAGATGCAGACCAGGCCCTTGATTATGTGCGAGAACATCCGGTGGATGTGGTGATCACGGATGTCAATATGCCTGGAAAGACCGGACTTCAGATGATTGCTGAGATGAAGGATTTGATCCCAGATGCTGCTTTTATCATTATGTCAGGCTATCAGGATTTTGAATACGTCAAGACAGCCCTCAATTTGCGCGTAGCAGACTACCTGCTCAAACCTGTCAATAAGGTGGAAATGGGCAATATCCTGGAAAAAATTCGGGAACAAATCCAGCAACCAAGCCAAGAGTTGGCCAACCGTTTGATTCACGATGATATCTCTGAGGAAGAGTTTTGTCAGTATATCGCAGGCCGGAACTCACTGTGGATTGGAGTCGCTAAGGAGAAAAAAGGCTTTATCAGCTCGTCTTATCAAGTTCTTGGGCAAAATCTTCAACTCTTTATCTCGGATCAAGAAGAAGAAGCCATGATTCAGAAGGTCTTTGAGCCTCCTTATAAGGAGCACTTTCATCAATTTAAGGACCTCGTAGAGCGGAGCCTCTTTTATGGGGCGACCCCTCTCAATCAAGATGAAGAAGTCTTCCATTACTACGAGCCGGCCTATCGGGTGATCATGCAAGGAAATATCCAGCAGATCTTAGAAGAACTGGACTGGTTGGAAAAAATGATTCTTGAGAAGACACCTAAGGTTTCGCTGACCAAGCAGCTCTTTATCCAATTTTTGATGGATGTCTTTCATTTGTTTGAATACCTGCAAGGAGATGATTTGGCTGATGTGGTCAAGAAAGTCCAAGAAGCTGCTACCTTTAGCGAGATGCTTAGCTTCATCCAGGAAGAGTTGTCCCGTTTCTTATCCCACTATCGGATGAACGAAAATGTAGCGAGTGTCCTCCAAGTGATTAGCCGTGATTACCAAAAAGAGCTGTCACTCAAAGACATCAGTCGTGAACTCTTTATCAATCCAGTCTATTTAGGACAATTGATTAAACGCGAAACCAACGCAACTTTCGCAGAACTCCTAAACAAACAGCGGATCAAGGCTGCCCAGCAGCTCCTCTTATCGAGCAATGACAGTATTGAGGATATCTGCTACAAGGTCGGCTACAGTAATGTTGGCTATTTCTACAAGGTTTTCCGTAAACTCTGTGGAAAATCTCCTAAAACCTATCGTTTACAAGTTATGATAGAGCATACAGAAGATGAGTAAAAGGCTGAGACGATTTGTCTCAGCCTTTTAATTGAAGACAAAGTCTTCTTAAAAACTTTCCTTAGGTGAGTACGGACGTTAGGTGAAATTGTCCAGTGGATGATTTCAGCAATCCAGGAAGTTCCATGACTAATTATTGAACCTAAGGTTTCAATAATTCCGAGTACTTGAAACAAATGTGTTTCAGGTAATTTTTCACGGCGGAAAGTTCAGTAGATGATTGGATAATTCTAACGAATGAAGTTTTTTAGGATTTGATTAGATTTATAAAGATGTATCCTCCTAGAATCTAATGATTCTGCATCAAATACCCTATTTTGACTTTATCCGCTACGTCCTTTGTGTCTTGATTTTCCCAACCAGAAGCTTAGCTTCGATGGTGATTTCTGTGAGTTGGGTCCAATCGATTTTTTCTTGGTCTACGTGAAATAGAAGGGGGGTCATGGCGAGGAGCGCTTGGCGTTCTTCAGGAGTTAAATTCTTGGTGAGGCTGATCGTTTCGGATGAGAGGATCTGGCAGTGGTCTTCAAAGTGCTCCAAAATTTCCTGGTTGGAGTAGGATTGCTTGGTCAATTGATCTTGGGCCAACTGACGAATTTCTTTCAGATGAGAAGAGGTTGGGACGACCTTAATGATCACCCCTTCATCCTTTAAGACACGCTCAAATTCAGCGTAATTAGCTGGGGAGAAGATGTCCAAAATGACCTCCATACTTTTGAATTGAATGGGTAAATGAGCCAAGTCTCCTACAAACCAATTGACCTTCCAGTTAGCGTCACTCTTGGCAGCTAGTTGCACAGATTCCTTGGAAAGATCGAATGCATAGAAAGTAGCTTCGGGATAAGCCTCTTGTAGTTTACGGGAGTAATAGCCTTCCCCACATCCGATATCTAAAATCTTAGCATCACTGGTCGGAATTTTTTGTCCGATCGCTGTTAGAATCGGCTCATAAAAACCTGCTTCTAAGATCAGCTGGCGATTCTGGAAATTTTCTTTGTCATAGTCCTTCGATTGTTTGATCTGGGGAGCTAGGTTGACATAGCCAAATTTCGCTAAATCAAAAGAATGGCCCTTGGGACATTTAAAACTGGTCCCCGCAAGTTCTAGGTCCAATTGACAGATGGGACAGGCAAAAGCAGTGGCTGTTTGAAATCGTTGTAATTTTGGTTTAATCGGTGTATTCATATTAGTAGTGTAACAAAAGAGCTTCTAGATAGCAACCGATGCTCTAATAGAGCACCATACAGAATATGAGCTGACAGAAAAAGGCAAATCACTGATGCCGATTTTAAAGGACTTGAATCAATGGGGAAAAGAATGGCTGCAATAAATTTTCTTCTTCTTTTTGTCTCTTTCATCTTGCCACTCATCTCTTCATTTTGACCACTTATCCCCAAAAGTCGTTTTTTAAGTGGCTTTTTTGCTAGACTGATACTGTCAAAAAGGAGAGAGAACATGATATTACAAGCTAAAAACATCAGTAAACGGTATGGAAATCATCTAGTGGTTGATCATATTCACCTACAGTTTGAAAAGGGAACGTTTAATGCGATTCTAGGACCAAATGGGGCGGGGAAATCAACGACGATTTCTATGTTGATCGGTTTGAAACAACCAACGCAAGGCGAAATAATCTATGAACCCGGTACTAAAATTGGTGTGGTCTTCCAAACCAGTGTTTTAGATGAGATGCTGACGGTTAGGGAAAATCTGACCATTCGTGCCAGACAGTATAAAGGACTAAAACCAAATCGTGTGTCTGATCTTATTGATCGACTAGGGCTATCAGCTTTTCAAAAGCAGAAATATGGGACACTTTCAGGTGGCCAAAAGCGTCGGGTTGACATTGCGCGTGCTCTACTGCATGGTCCAGATCTTCTGTTCTTAGATGAGCCAACGACAGGTTTAGACATTCAAACTCGGAAGTCTATTTGGGATTTGCTCTATCAATTGCAGAGAGAAGAGGGAATGACCGTTGTATTGACCACGCATTATCTTGACGAAGCAGATGAAGCTGATCAAATTTATATTGTAGATCATGGGAAAGTGATTGCTCAAGGATCGGCACTAGATATTAAGAGCCAGTATGCTACTAATATCTTAAAGATTCGTTTCAAGGAGAGACAGCAGATAGAAAGTCTCAAATCTTCGGGAATGTCAGTAGAGCAACAAAGTCAATTGGAGTATGTTCTTCAACCCGAGAGTGAAAGGGAAGCCATTGATTACTTGGCGCAAGTTAGAGATAATCTAGCCCATTTTGAGTTTCGTCCAGGGACCATGGATGATGCCTTTATTGCACTTACAGGAAGGGAGGTCCGCTAATGCTAGCCTTACTAAAACGAAATTTTTTATTGTATTTTAGGAATCGTTCAGGAGTTTTCTTCTCCCTGTTGGGAGCCTTGATTTCCTTTGTTCTCTATATTATTTTTCTTCAAAAAAATCTAACAGATGCTTGGGCTCAGCTACCTAATAGTGGTCCTGTGTTAAATAATTGGTTAATGAGTGGGACGCTGGCTGTGACAGGGATTACGACAAGTCTGGCTGCCCTGACTCAGCTAGTAAAGGATCGTGAACATCAAGTAGATCAGGATCTTTATTTATCGGATCAAGGGAAGTGGCGGTTAGCATTTTCGTATCTAACGAGCGCAATCATCATCTCTTTTTTCATGCAAGTCCTAATGTATGTACTGATGTGTGGCTATTTTAGAGAAGTTCCAACCCTTTCTCTATTACCTGAGGTGCTCCTCATCATGCTGCTTAGTAGCCTGCTTTCTAGTTTAGTGAATGCCATTTTTGTTTATTTTTTCCAATCCGTAGACAGTTTGGGGAAGTTTGCGACCATAGTGGGTACAGCTTCTGGTTTTTTGGTAGGGACTTATGTACCTTTAGGTGTTTTACCTGATTTTGCACAACTACTAATGAAATGTACTCCAGCAACTTATATTGCTGCACTTTATCGACAAGTCCTCATGAAAGAAGCAGTGAGCGAAACCTTTAAGGGGCGAGATGATCTTCTTCGAGAATTTCAAGAAAAAATGGGTGTTCAGCTCAAATGGCAAGCTTTATTGACAAAGGAACAAACATACCTTATAGTGTTAGGAGGTATTCTTCTAGCTTTGGGGATTTGGATTTCCTTGGCAAAAAGATCGAGTAAAAGAAAGTAAGTGAGAATTGGAGTAGGAATGAAGATTCGTTTTGAGGAAAAACAAGATATCCCAGAAAACGACCCCTGTGTGGTCATTCAAGCCAAGCATTTATCTGATCAAGCACGAGAGGTGATGGACTATCTCGAACAATTTTCGACAGTGAATCAAGTAGTGATCCCTATCAAAACAGATGATCATTTGATCATGGTGAAAATTGATGACATTATTCTAGCCGAGATTGATAAGAATCAGCTAACCATTTATACGACAGACAAAACGTTCACCGTCAGAGATACTTTGACAAATTTTCAACATCGGATTAATCGTCGTAATTTTTTACAGATATCCCGCCACGCGGTGATGAATATCGACCATTTGGAATCGCTATCGGATAGTTTTTCAGGCAATATGATGGCTAAACTGACACGCGGAGTAAAATCAAGTGTCAGTCGGAAATATGTCAAATCCTTGATGGATTATTTAGGGGTATAGGAGAAAGTGATGAAACGAGTTATAGCTTATTTTGTATCTGGTATGAGGACAGGATCCTTCTTTTATTTGTGTTTGGTGTTATTATCCCATGTCTACACCAACATCGTATATCCTGCCGTGAATGTACGCAACATCTTAGCGATCTTTTTAATGAGTGGAACAATGGGAGTCTTGACGTTCATTCTTGAGGAAGAAGAGTTTTTGACCTATAGTTTACGTGTGGCTTTGCATTTAGTTGTGACAGCTGCCATCTTAGCATTGACCTACTTATTTTTTGGCTGGGGGGCAGCCTTACGGAGTCCGATTCCTTGGTTGATCTTTCTAGCAATATACGGCCTGATCTGGCTGTACCAGATTTGGCAACTCCATAAAAAAACTCAACGAATCAACCAAGCTTTGTTGCATCGCAGAAAAGGGAAATAGTCTCAGAAAAAAGTGTATAAGAAAACCACGAAGTTCATATGAAACTTCGTGGTTTTACTTTCTTAATAAGTCAAAACAAAGTATTTTTTCTTACCGCGACGGATAACGGTCAATTCATTTTCTAATTTATCGCTATCGCTCAAGACATAGTCAAGGTCTTGGATGCGTTCGCCATTGACGTAGATAGCTCCATTTTGAACATCTTCGCGGGCTTGGCGTTTAGAATTTACCACACCAGCTGTGACCAAGAGTTCAACAATGTTGAGGTTGTCTTCTGCTTGGACCTGGTAGTTTGGCACACCACGAAGGCCTTGTTTGAGTTCTTTGACAGAAAGGTTTTTGATGTTTCCTGCAAAGAGTTGTTCTGTGATGTTGAGGGCTTCCTTGTAGGCTTCTTCGCCGTGGACAAGGGTAACCACTTCACGCGCCAAGATCTTTTGAGCCAAGCGTTCGTGTGGCGCCGCTTCAAACTGTTTGCGGATCTCTTCAATCTCATCAAGTGACAAGAAAGTGAAGATTTTCAAGAAGCGCACAGCATCCGCATCCATCACATTCATCCAGAATTGGTACATTTCGTATGGAGATGTTTTGTCTGCATTGAGCCAGACGGCGTTTCCTTCTGATTTTCCGAATTTCTTACCAGTTGCATCTGTGATCAAAGGCACAGTCATAACATGACCAGTTTTATCCGCTTTACGGCGCATCAACTCAGTACCGGCTGTCATGTTTCCCCATTGGTCAGATCCACCGATTTGAAGAGTTACATTGTGTTCTTGGTTGAGGACGTAGAAGTCATAGCCCTGCATGATTTGGTAGGCAAACTCTGTGTAAGAAATCCCTGTCTCAATCCGTTTTTTAACAGATTCTTTACTCATCATAGCATTGACCGTAAAGTATTTTCCGACATCACGAAGGAAGTCAATAAAGCTAATGCTTCCGAACCAATCGTAGTTGTTGACCATTTCGGCTTTGTTGTCACCATTTTCAAAATCGAGGAAACGAGACAATTGCCCTTGAATGGAGCGAACCCATTCTTGTACAGTTTCTTTTGTTTGGAGACTACGTTCAGCATCTTTGAAGGACGGATCACCAATGAGACCAGTCGCACCGCCAACGAGCGCATAAGGTTTGTGGCCTGCTAATTGAAGGCGACGGCTCGTCAAGATGGCAACCAAGTGACCAAGGTGAAGGCTGTCAGCAGTTGGATCATAACCAGTATAATAAGAAACCTGACCTTCTTCCAGTGCTTTGCGCAAGGCTTCTTCATCCGTCGTTTGAAATACCAAACCACGCTCTTTTAGCTCATCAAAAATGTGCATGTGTCTTTTCTCCTTTATAAGTTTATTCATTTCTCTATTCTACCATAAACCATGGAAATGGCAATGCTTTCCAGTATTTTCTTAGGCTTCCTCAAAAACAATTGGCGACGAATTCCACGCTCTTGTGATTGAAATCAAGGTGCCTAATCTGCTATAATATAGGGAACAAGGAGAAAGAATCAGTGAATCAATTAAAAGAGAAGCTGCAAGATTTTTGGAAGAAAGTCCAGAAATTCTTTGCAAACATGAATACAGATACTCCGAAGAAGGAAAAAGATGAAGAGAGCAGATGGTCTGTTGGAGATATTTTTGCGACCTTTTTACGGACCCTCAAACTCCTGTGGGATGTGATGATTGCCCTGTTGATTTGTCTCTTCTTATTTGGTGCAGGGATCGGGATTGGCTATGCAGCGAGTCTCTTTAGTAATGTCAAAGTTCCAAAGACAGAGGAGTTGGTCCAACAGGTCCGCAATGTAAGCAGGGTTTCAAAACTGACCTATTCTGATAAGAGCCTGATTGCTGAAGTAGATAGTGATTTGATCCGGATTCCCGTCACTGGAGATGCCATTTCAGATAATGTCAAAAAGGCTGTAATTGCAACCGAAGATGAGAATTTTGAAAGTCACAAGGGGGTTGTGCCCAAAGCAGTTCTGCGGGCAACGCTTGGATCGGTAGCCGGTGTGGGTTCCTCTAGTGGAGGATCAACCCTAACCCAACAGTTGATCAAACAGCAAGTTGTCGGAGATGCTCCAACCTTTACACGTAAGGCGACAGAAATTGTCGATGCTCTGGCCTTGGAGCGGGGGATGGATAAGAATGAAATCCTCACCACTTACCTAAATGTCTCACCTTTTGGACGGAACAATCGGGGACAAAATATTGCAGGTGTCGAAGCAGCAGCCCAAGGGATCTTTGGGGTTTCTGCAAAAGATTTGACCATTCCGCAAGCGGCCTTTATCGCTGGGTTGCCACAGAGTCCAATTGTCTATTCTCCTTACGCGGCAGATGGTAGTTTAAAGAGCAAGGAGAACCTCGAGTTAGGTTTGGCGCGTGCCAAAGACGTCTTGTTCAATATGTACCGGACAGGAGTTTTGTCGAAAAAAGACTACGAGTCCTACGTTCAGTATGATTTAACCAAAGATTTCATTGCCCCTGATGGCATCGAGAAAACACCTCATGATTATCTCTATTTCCAGGCCATGCAAGAGGCCAAAGAGGCCATGTATGATTACTTGATCAAGCGGGACAATGTGACCAAGCAAGACTTGAAAAATAATGAAACCGTCAAAGCCTATCAAGAATTGGCTGAAAACGAGTTGCGTGAAGGTGGCTATACCATTCAAACAACCATTAACAAACCGGTTCACAATGCGATGCAGGCAGCAGTAGCAAATTTTGGAAGCGTCTTGGATGATGGAACGGGTCTTGTAGAAGTCGGTAATGTCCTCATGGACAATCGCACGGGCGCGATTTTAGGCTTTATTGGTGGACGTAATTTTGATGGCAACCAAAACAACCATGCTTTTGACACAGAGCGATCACCTGGATCGACGATTAAACCATTATTGGCCTATGGGATTGCCATCGACCAAGGTTTGATGGGAAGCAATAGCATCCTATCAAACTATCCAACCAATTTCTCTAGTGGTGAGCCGATCATGCACGTGGATAGTCGAGGAACGGCTATGATGGACCTCCGTGAGGCTCTAAATACCTCTTGGAATATCCCTGCTTACTGGACCTACCAGGCCCTTCGTGAACAGGGCGTAGATGTTCCTTCCTACATGAAGAAGATGGGTTATGATATTTCGGAATACGGAATTGAGAGTCTACCGATGGGGGGAGGAATTGAGGTCACGGTTGCCCAACATACCAATGGTTTCCAAACCATTGCCAATAATGGGAACTACCTCAAGCGCTACATGGTAGAGCAAATTATCGATCGTGATGGAGATGTGGTCTACAAGCATGAAGCAGATCCTGTTCGTGTTTACTCTCCAGCAACAGCAACTATCCTGCAGGATCTCTTGCGTGGGGTGATTACGTCAGGTGCCACAACGACCTTTAAGTCACGGATTAGCCAAGTCAACCCAACGCTAGCAGGAGCTGACTGGATTGGGAAAACAGGGACCACCAACTCAAACGGGGATATGTGGTTGATGTTGTCCACTCCAAATGTTTCTTTAGGAGGTTGGATCGGCCATGACAACAATGCTTCCATGCAAACCTTGACAGGCTACAACAACAATGCCCAATACATGGCGCAGTTAGCCAATGCAATCTACCAAGCAGATCCAAGTCTCTTTGGGATTCAGGATAAATTTACTCTCGATAAGAGTGTGATCCGTTCTGAAGTGCTCAAATCGACCGGTGAAAGACCGGGCCGCGTCAATGTCAATGGCCGAGATATCGATCTGAGTGGTCAAACGGTGACCAGTCTGTGGGCCAAAAATGGAGCCCCTACCACTCAATACCGCTTTGCCATCGGGGGATCGGATAGCGATTATCAAAGCGCTTGGGCAGCGATTCTAGGCAATGCAGGTGGCAATCAAAGCAACAATAAGAACAATACGACGACCAATAGTTCCAATCGAAGCAACTCAAATCGAGGCAATCAACGGTAATCGCATCCAGTAGAAAACCTGGCCAAAGCCTTGATTTTTGAAGGGAAATACGGTATAATAGGTGTAACTAATTTGTCGTGTGCTTTATTTGAAATATTGTCCAAATAAGAGCTTACAGCAGTTAAATCTTACTTGAATAAGTCGATTTAGCTGCTCTTTTTGTGTCTATTTTTTAGAAAAAACCTAGTTTGTTACACAAACTTAATTTTTCTAAAAATTACAAAAACGGCAAATGAGGTGAAGAGACAGCTCTTCACGTGATGCAAGTCACACAAATGTAGTTAAAACCGGATAGGTGGTGAAAGTCATTTTACCTAGCTATCCTAGTATGGAAAAAGGAGCTAAAAACTTTGGCAGGACATGACGTTCAATACGGGAAACATCGGACCCGTCGTAGTTTTTCAAGAATCAAAGAGGTTCTTGATTTACCAAACTTGATTGAAATCCAGACAGACTCATTCAAAGATTTCTTGGATCATGGCTTGAAGGAAGTATTTGAAGATGTGCTTCCCATCTCAAACTTCACGGATACAATGGAATTGGAATTTGTGGGCTATGAAATCCGCGAACCGAAGTATTCGCTTGAAGAAGCCCGCATCCACGATGCCAGCTACTCAGCACCAATCTTTGTGACCTTCCGTTTGGTCAACAAAGAAACAGGTGAAATCAAGACACAAGAAGTCTTCTTTGGCGATTTCCCAATCATGACTGAAATGGGAACCTTCATCATCAATGGTGGAGAGCGGATCATCGTATCTCAGCTCGTCCGTTCACCAGGTGTCTACTTCAATGATAAGGTGGATAAGAACGGTAAGGTCGGTTATGGATCAACGGTTATCCCCAACCGTGGAGCTTGGTTAGAGTTAGAAACAGACTCAAAAGACATTGCTTACACGCGCATCGACCGTACGCGTAAAATTCCATTTACAACTCTTGTACGTGCTCTTGGATTCTCAGGAGATGATGAAATCATCGATATCTTTGGGGATAGCGAATTGGTTCGCAATACCATCGAAAAAGATATCCATAAAAATCCAATGGATTCACGAACAGACGAAGCTCTTAAAGAAATCTATGAGCGCCTTCGTCCAGGTGAACCAAAAACAGCAGAAAGCTCACGTAGCTTGTTGGTAGCCCGTTTCTTTGATCCACGTCGCTATGACTTGGCTCCTGTTGGTCGCTACAAGATCAATAAGAAACTCAATATCAAGACCCGCTTGTTGAACCAAACCATTGCTGAACCATTGGTAGATGCTGAGACAGGGGAAATCCTTGTAGAAGCTGGTACAGTCATGACACGCGATATCATCGACAGCATCTCTGAACAATTGGATAATGGTTTGAACAAAATTACCTACATTCCAAATGATGCTGCTGTTTTGACAGAACCAGTTGAATTGCAAAAATTCAAAGTTGTCGCTCCAACGGATCCAGATCGCGTTGTCACTATCATCGGAAATGCCAACCCATCTGACAAAGTTCGCATCGTAACTCCAGCCGATATCTTGGCAGAGATGAGCTATTTCTTGAACCTTGCAGAAGGTCTTGGCCGTGTGGATGATATCGACCACCTTGGAAATCGCCGGATCCGTGCCGTTGGCGAATTGCTTGCCAACCAAGTGCGTCTGGGTCTTTCACGGATGGAACGAAACGTTCGCGAACGCATGTCTGTACAAGATAATGATGTCTTGACACCACAACAAATCATCAACATCCGTCCCGTAACTGCGGCGATTAAAGAATTCTTTGGTTCTTCACAGTTGTCTCAGTTCATGGACCAACACAACCCACTTTCTGAGTTGTCCCACAAACGTCGTTTATCTGCCTTAGGGCCTGGTGGTTTGACACGTGACCGTGCCGGATATGAAGTCCGTGACGTACACTACACTCACTATGGTCGGATGTGTCCAATCGAAACACCTGAAGGACCAAACATCGGTTTGATCAACAACTTGTCATCTTATGGACACTTGAACAAATACGGCTTCATCCAAACGCCATACCGGAAAGTGGACCGTGAAAAAGGTGTGGTGACCAACGAAATCGTCTGGTTGACAGCCGATGAAGAAGATGAGTACATTGTCGCTCAGGCCAACTCTAAGTTGAACGAAAAGGGTGGCTTTGCTGAGCCAATCGTTATGGGACGTCACCGTGGTAACAACCAAGAATTCCCATCTGATCAAGTCGACTACATGGACGTTTCTCCAAAACAAGTAGTTGCCGTTGCGACAGCATGTATTCCTTTCTTGGAAAATGATGACTCCAACCGTGCCCTCATGGGTGCCAACATGCAACGTCAGGCTGTTCCATTGATTGATCCAAAAGCGCCTTATGTGGGTACTGGTATGGAATACCAAGCAGCCCATGATTCAGGAGCTGCAGTCATTGCTCAACACGATGGTAAAGTTACTTACGCAGATGCGGACAAGGTAGAAGTTCGTCGGGAAGATGGATCTCTTGATGTCTATCATATTCAAAAATTCCGTCGTTCAAACTCAGGTACGGCTTACAACCAACGTACCCTTGTAAAAGTTGGCGATGTTGTTGAAAAAGGCGACTTTATCGCAGACGGACCATCGATGGAAAAAGGGGAAATGGCCCTTGGTCAAAACCCAATCGTCGCTTACATGACTTGGGAAGGGTATAACTTCGAGGATGCCGTTATCATGAGCGAACGCTTGGTGAAAGAAGATGTCTATACATCTGTTCACTTGGAAGAATTCGAATCTGAAACACGCGATACCAAGTTAGGCCCTGAGGAAATTACCCGTGAAATTCCAAACGTTGGGGAAGATGCTCTTCGCGACTTGGATGAAACAGGTATTATCCGTATCGGTGCGGAAGTAAAAGAAGGCGATATCCTTGTCGGTAAGGTAACACCGAAGGGTGAAAAAGACCTTTCTGCTGAAGAACGTCTTCTTCACGCGATCTTTGGAGATAAATCTCGTGAAGTGCGGGATACCTCTCTTCGTGTACCTCACGGTGGAGATGGAGTCGTTCGCGATGTTAAGATCTTTACGCGTGCAAACGGAGATGAATTGCAATCGGGTGTCAACATGTTGGTTCGTGTGTACATCGCACAAAAACGCAAGATCCGCGTCGGAGATAAGATGGCCGGTCGTCACGGAAACAAAGGGGTTGTATCCCGTATTGTTCCTGTAGAAGATATGCCTTACCTTCCAGATGGTACACCAGTTGATATCATGTTGAACCCACTTGGGGTGCCATCACGTATGAATATCGGTCAGGTTATGGAACTTCACCTTGGTATGGCAGCTCGTAACTTGGGTATTCACATCGCAACACCAGTCTTTGACGGAGCAAGCTCAGAAGACCTCTGGGATACTGTGAAAGAAGCTGGTATGGATAGCGATGCTAAGACCATTCTTTATGATGGTCGTACAGGTGAGCCATTTGACAACCGTGTCTCTGTCGGTGTCATGTACATGATCAAGCTTCACCACATGGTTGATGATAAACTCCATGCCCGTTCAGTCGGACCATACTCAATGGTTACCCAACAACCACTCGGAGGTAAAGCTCAGTTTGGTGGACAACGTTTCGGGGAAATGGAAGTGTGGGCCCTTGAGGCTTATGGTGCGTCTAATGTCCTTCAAGAAATCTTGACCTACAAGTCAGATGATGTCAACGGACGTTTGAAAGCTTATGAAGCGATTACCAAAGGTAAACCAATTCCAAAACCAGGTGTGCCAGAATCCTTCCGCGTTCTTGTCAAAGAATTGCAATCTCTTGGTCTTGATATGCGTGTCTTGGACGAAGATGATCAAGAAGTGGAACTTCGTGACCTCGATGAAGGGGAAGATGATGATGTGATTCATGTGGATGACCTTGAAAAAGCACGTGAAAAAGCAGCTAAGGAAGCAAAAGCTGCCTTTGATGCGGAAGAATCAGAAAAATAATCAAGACTCAGAGTTATCCTGTGAGAAAGGAATGTCTCTAACAGGATGATTTGGAAACAAGATACAGACACTAGGAGGTGAAAAGAAGGTTAACTTTCTTTCCCCACCTAAGGCTGTATCCAAATGAAACAAGTATGAAAACAAGGAAAGGTAAGAAATAGTGGTTGATGTAAATCGTTTTAAAAGTATGCAAATCACCCTAGCTTCTCCAAGCAAGGTCCGTTCATGGTCTTATGGAGAGGTCAAGAAACCTGAAACAATCAACTACCGTACATTGAAACCAGAACGTGAAGGTCTCTTTGATGAAGTCATCTTTGGACCGACAAAAGACTGGGAATGTGCGTGTGGAAAATACAAACGGATCCGTTACAAAGGGATCGTTTGTGACCGCTGTGGTGTGGAAGTAACACGTGCCAAGGTTCGTCGTGAACGCATGGGTCACATCGAGTTGAAAGCACCTGTATCACACATCTGGTATTTCAAAGGCATCCCTTCTCGTATGGGATTGACCTTGGATATGAGTCCTCGTGCTCTTGAAGAAGTCATCTACTTCGCAGCTTACGTGGTCATCGATCCAAAAGATACACCGCTTGAGCACAAGTCCATCATGACAGAACGTGAATACCGTGAACGCTTGCATGAATACGGAGCAGGTTCCTTTGTTGCCAAGATGGGTGCAGAAGCGATCCAAGACCTCTTGAAACAAGTAGATTTGGAAGCTGAAATTGCTGTCTTGAAAGAAGAATTGAAGACTGCAACTGGTCAAAAACGTGTGAAGGCTGTTCGCCGTTTGGATGTTTTGGATGCCTTCTACAAATCTGGTAACAAGCCAGAATGGATGGTTCTCAACATCCTTCCAGTTATTCCACCAGATCTTCGTCCGATGGTTCAATTGGATGGTGGCCGTTTTGCCGCCTCTGACTTGAACGACCTTTACCGTCGTGTGATCAACCGGAACAACCGTTTGGCGCGTTTGCTTGAGTTGAATGCTCCTGGTATCATCGTGCAAAATGAAAAACGGATGCTCCAAGAAGCTGTCGATGCTTTAATCGACAACGGTCGTCGTGGTCGTCCAATCACAGGACCAGGTAGCCGTCCACTGAAATCATTGAGCCACATGCTCAAAGGAAAACAAGGACGCTTCCGTCAAAATTTGCTCGGTAAACGGGTGGACTTCTCAGGACGTTCCGTTATCGCCGTTGGTCCAACTCTTAAAATGTACCAATGTGGTGTGCCACGTGAAATGGCCATCGAGCTCTTCAAACCATTCGTGATGCGTGAAATCGTTGCGCGTGATATCGTGCAAAACGTCAAGGCTGCAAAACGCTTGGTAGAACGCGGAGATGAACGCATCTGGGATATCCTAGAAGAAGTGATTAAAGAACACCCAGTTCTCTTGAACCGCGCACCGACCCTTCACCGTTTGGGGATCCAAGCCTTTGAACCTGTCTTGATTGACGGGAAAGCTCTTCGCTTGCACCCACTTGTCTGTGAAGCCTACAATGCCGACTTTGACGGGGACCAAATGGCCATCCACGTACCGCTTTCAGAAGAAGCCCAAGCAGAAGCTCGTATCTTGATGCTGGCTGCTGAGCACATCTTGAATCCGAAAGATGGGAAGCCAGTCGTTACCCCATCTCAGGATATGGTATTGGGGAACTACTACTTGACTATGGAAGAAGCTGGTCGTGAAGGCGAAGGAATGGTCTTCAAAGACCGTGATGAAGCGGTCATGGCCCTTCGCAATGGCTATGTTCACTTGCATACTCGTGTCGGAATTGCGACCGATAGCTTGAACAAACCATGGACAGAAGCGCAACAGCACAAGATTCTATTGACAACTGTTGGTAAGATTCTCTTTAACGATATCATGCCTGCAGAACTTCCATACCTTCAAGAGCCAAATAATGCCAACTTGACAGACGGTGTCCCAGCTAAATACTTCTTGGAGCCTGGTCAAGATGTTAAAGCAGCGATTGAGAAATTGGAATTGAACGTTCCATTCAAGAAGAAAAACCTTGGAAACATCATTGCGGAAATCTTCAAACGCTTCCGTACAACTGAAACTTCTGCCTTCTTGGACCGCTTGAAAGACTTAGGGTACCACCACTCAACCCTTGCTGGTTTGACAGTGGGGATTGCCGATATTCCGGTTGTTGAAGACAAGGCTGAAATCATTGAAGAATCTCACAAACGTGTGGATCAAATCACCAAACAATTCCGTCGTGGTTTGATCACGGATGATGAACGCTATAATGCTGTTACTGCTGAATGGCGTGCAGCCCGTGAGAAATTGGAAAAACGCTTGGTAGATAACCAAGATCCGAAGAACCCAATCGTTATGATGATGGACTCTGGAGCCCGTGGTAACATCTCAAACTTCTCGCAACTTGCCGGTATGCGTGGTTTGATGGCCGCTCCAAACGGACGGATCATGGAATTGCCGATCCTTTCAAACTTCCGCGAAGGTTTGTCAGTACTGGAAATGTTCTTCTCAACTCACGGTGCCCGTAAAGGGATGACCGATACGGCCCTCAAGACAGCCGACTCAGGTTACTTGACTCGTCGTTTGGTTGACGTTGCCCAAGACGTTATTATCCGTGAAGATGACTGTGGAACAGACCGTGGACTTGTGATCCGTGCCATTACTGATGGCAAGGAAATGATCGAGCCACTCGAAGAACGCTTGACAGGTCGTTATACCAAGAAATCTGTTAAACACCCTGAAACAGGTGAAGTGATCGTTGGTCCAGATACTTTGATTTCAGAAGACTTAGCACGTGAAATTGTCAATGCTGGTGTGGAAGAAGTCACTATCCGCTCTGTCTTTACATGTAACACCCGCCATGGTGTCTGCCGTCACTGTTACGGTATCAACTTGGCGACTGGTGATGCGGTTGAAGTGGGTGAAGCAGTCGGAACTATCGCTGCCCAATCTATCGGGGAACCTGGTACACAGCTTACCATGCGTACCTTCCACACGGGTGGGGTTGCCTCAAATACCGATATCACTCAAGGTCTTCCTCGTGTCCAAGAAATCTTTGAAGCCCGCAATCCAAAAGGGGAAGCGGTCATCACTGAGGTCAAAGGGGAAGTCACAGCTATTGAAGAAGATGCTTCTACACGGACCAAGAAAGTCTTTGTTAGCGGAGCAACTGGAGAGGGTGAATACGTTGTCCCTTACACTGCCCGCATGAAAGTCGAAGTGGGAGATCAAGTCTCTCGTGGTGCGGCTCTGACAGAAGGGTCTATCCAACCAAAACGTCTCCTTGCCGTTCGTGATGTCTTGTCTGTTGAAACTTACCTTCTTGCGGAAGTACAAAAAGTTTACCGTAGCCAAGGGGTAGAAATCGGCGACAAACACATCGAGGTAATGGTGCGTCAAATGATCCGTAAAGTACGTGTCATGGATCCAGGAGATACGGACCTTCTCATGGGTACGCTCATGGACATTACAGACTTTACAGATGCCAATAAGGATGTCCTTATCTCTGGTGGGGTTCCTGCGACAGCTCGTCCAGTCCTTATGGGAATCACTAAAGCCTCTCTTGAAACCAACAGTTTCTTGTCAGCGGCTTCCTTCCAGGAAACAACTCGTGTCTTGACAGATGCGGCGATTCGCGGTAAGAAAGACCATCTCCTTGGACTGAAGGAAAATGTTATCATTGGTAAGATTATTCCTGCTGGTACAGGTATGGCTCGTTACCGTAACTTGGAACCACAAGCGATTAACGAAGTTGAAATCATCGAAGAAGTGCCAGTAACAGATGGAACTGTAGATGAAGTTCAAACAGCTGAAGTCGTAGAAGAATAAGAAAAAAAGTCGGAACTATGTGTTCCGACTTTTTTTGAGAAAATAATAAAAATTTATTATTTGAAAAATAATTGTATAATTATTGAATTGTTTTTTTACCAAAAATATTAGCCCCTTAAAAGAGATGTTGTAATTATTTACAATTAGTGATTATGTGGATATGTATTCTAAACACCAAAATAATAAAATGACTAACTATTAGTAATTTCTTTATAAAACCCAAAATCGGTTTGACATTTAAAGTCATTGGCGGTAGAATGGAAAAAGATGTACACAAATTAAAAAAATGTCGAATTACATGTATGTCGATGGGGGAAGTTTATGGAAAAATTAAAGATTATGGTTGTGTTTGGGACGCGACCGGAGGCCATTAAAATGGCCCCTTTAGTGCTGGAATTGCAAAAGCAGAAGGAGACTATTGAGACCATTACGGTGGTGACTGCTCAGCACCGTCAAATGTTGGATCAAGTCCTAGAGACTTTTAAAGTTGTACCAGATTACGACTTAGATATTATGGGGAAGAGCCAGACCCTATTAGAGATTACCTCTAAAATTTTGGATAAATTAGATCCCGTTATCAAAAAAGAAAAACCGGATATGGTCTTAGTCCATGGAGATACGACAACTACCTTTGCGGCGAGTTTGGTTGCCTTTTATAACCAAGTGAGTATTGGCCACGTCGAAGCCGGTTTACGGACTTTTGATAAATATTCTCCATATCCAGAAGAAATGAACCGCCAAATGACGGATAACCTAGCGGATCTGTATTTTGCGCCGACAAGTGAAAGTAAGGACAATCTCTTAAAAGAAAATCATCCAGAATCTTCTATTGTGGTGACGGGAAATACAGCTATTGATGCCTTAAAACTAACCGTTCAAGAGGACTACCACCACGAGGTACTGGATCAAGTAGATCCAGCTAAAAAAGTTATTCTTGTCACCATGCATCGAAGAGAAAACCAAGGAGCGCCGATGCGAGCAGTCTTTGGAGCTCTGCGAGAAATGGTGGATCAAGAGCCGAATATTGAAGTAGTCTATCCGGTTCATCTTAGTCCAGCGGTCCAAGAGGCAGCGAACGATCTATTAGGAGATCACGATCGGATCCATCTCATCGCACCCCTGGATGTGCTTGATTTCCATAACTTGGCTTCTAGAAGTTATTTTATCATGTCGGATTCAGGTGGTGTGCAAGAGGAGGCGCCATCACTAGGGAAACCGGTATTGGTATTGCGCGACACGACAGAACGCCCAGAAGGTGTTCGAGCAGGAACCTTGAAATTAGTTGGGACAGACCCTGCAGTCGTTAAAGCTACGATGACAGAGCTCTTAACCAATGAACATCTTTATCTAGAAATGGCGAATGCGCGAAATCCTTATGGGGATGGAAGAGCGTCTGAGCGAATCGTACAAGCTATTAAACATTATTTTGGCCAGGGAGAGGCTGCCGAAGAATTTCATGAGGGAGAGAAAGAATAAATGAAAAAAACGGAAAAGTTAAGTAGATGGTTGCTGATTTTGATTGTTTTCGAAGTACTTCTTTTACTTTACTGCTTGTTTTTTGCAAGAGGGATTCTTCTTGAAGAAGGATTATTCTTTGTTTTAGGATTATTTTCTGCCATTGTTTTATCTGATTTATTGTTGACCTGGACCATCCTTTTGTCCTTTGCCTTTGGGATTGTCTTTTTGGTAGCGGGAGTCGTTTATATCCCCTTCCACCAAGCCTTGCTCTTACTTTTTAGTTTTCCAGCTTTAATTGGAATCTTGCTAAATATTCGCTATCATCTCTTTAAAGAGATCGCAAAAGTAAAAGACCAAGAGCCAGAAGCCTATGTGGCTTACCGCAATCTCATTGCTTCTTATGGTGGGGAAAATAAGGGACAGATTCAAGCCTTACTTATCCACTGGTCTCACGAGGAATTGTTTTTCCAAGTGCAACCGAGGGAGTATAATCGGACCTTGAACCAAATCAACTATTTGTTAACGCATCATCTAAAACCAAATGAAGGTTTGTATTATGTATCAGACGGTAATTTTTTGATCTTATCTGCTGACAGCGAGCGGGATCTGAAAAAGGATTATGTGACGGTCTTGAAACCACAATTGGAAGGCCTTGTATTCCAAGGCGAAGATGGGGTTCAAGCCATTCAATTTCAGTCCGGCTTTCTTGTAGTGGATCAATCAAATCGAACCAAATACCATCGCTATAAAGAAATGATTCGTTACTTAAAACGTCAACTTGAAACAGATATTATTGTGGAATATTAGGAGGAAAAAATGACTCTTACAAATATATTTTTTAATATAGCTGTGGGCATTAGTGTATTTTTTGCCCTGTGCTTTATTGTATTATTTGTAGCTTATATGGTAATTTACCATCGTGTTAATAAAAACTTTAAGGCGGTGGACCATGATTAGTCAAATTATGATGATTATTGCCTTGATTTCAATTTGGCTTTCCTTAGCTTGGGGCTTGGTCATCCTCTTTTCGGCTGTTCATTTTTGGTTTAAACATAGTGATTTTCGTGTCAATACGGATCCGCTTCCTTATTATCCAAAAGTGACCATTGTCGTGCCAGCCCATAATGAAGATGTCGTTATTGCACAGACAGCCAAGGCTATTCTTGAAATGAACTACCCTCATGATCGGGTAGAATTACTGCTGTTTGCGGATAATTGTTCCGATCGGACCTACGAAGAATGTCTAGCCGTCAAAGCATTGCCAGAGTATGCAGGACGTGATTTGACCATCATCAATCGTAGTGGAACAGGTGGGAAAGCAGGTGTTCTGAATGACGCTTTGAAAATGGCAACTGGGGATTATATCTGTGTCTATGATGCGGATGCCATGCCTGAAAAGAATGCTCTTTATTTCCTTGTGAAAGAAGTCTTGAAGGATCCAGAACGACATGTGGCCTCTTTCGGTCGGAACAAAACGCGGAATGCAGGTCAAAATTTCTTGACCCGTTGTATCAACCAAGAAATTGTTGTGACCCAACGGGTGCATCATGTGGGGATGTGGCACCTCTTTAAGATTGGACGGATTCCAGGAACCAACTTTATCATCCAAACAGACTTTGTAAAAAGTATTGGAGGCTGGAAAAATGGTGCCTTGCCAGAGGATACGGATATTTCCTTCAAGATTATGCAAAGTGGGAAATTGATTGCGCTAGCCTATAATTCAGAAGCCTTCCAACAAGAGCCGGAAACTCTGAAGAGTTATTATATGCAACGGAAACGTTGGGCCAAAGGGAATTATGAAGTGGTTCTTTCTAATTTCAAGCATTTATTTGGTAAGGGAAATTGGCGCGTGAAGTTGGAAGTGACCAACTATTCTTGTATCTTCTTCTGGTTTAATGCGGCGATCGTGTTATCTGATTTGATCTTTTTTGCCAACATTCTCGCCATGTGTCTCCATACAGTAGTACCAGGTATTCAAATTCCGTTTGCTTTTGATGCTGATAATATCTATATTGCACAATTGATGTTGTTCAATTGGATCTTGATGATTGGGCTCTACTTGCTTCAGATTAACGTAGCTCTCGCTTCACAGTTTGGTCAAGCAACTACCAAGCAAATTTGGTTGGCCTTGGCTGCCTATTTCACCTATTCTCAACTGTTTATCATTGTGTCAATTGATGCCATCTCCTCTATTGTGATGGATAAACTATTGCACCGTAAAGAAACCAAATGGGTTAAAACAAAACGATTCGCAGGATAGGAGAAAATATGAAAACGAAAAAGATGAGATATGTATGGTTTCTAGTCATCCTTTGCATTTTCTGTTTGACCTTGTTTTTAGCTAGAACGAGAAGTAAGGTGGAAATGAGAAATCGAATTTATCGTCAGTGGAGTGAGCATTTTGTTGTTTCGAAAGGAAAAGAGTCCTTTGTTCGGACAAGCAATGATACCGATCAATCAGTAGTCTTATCTGAGGGGCAAAGTTATGGGATGCTCATTACAGTTGCGGCTGCCAGAAAAGGGCAAGCCCAACAAGAAGACTTTGACCGACTCTACCAATATTATCTAAAGCACCGCTTAGAAGGCACCCAGTTGATGTCTTGGAAACAAACCATCAACAATGGAAAAACAAAGGCTGAGGATCATAACGCTACAGATGGGGATCTATACATTGCCTATGCCTTGTTAGAAGCTGCTCAGCAATGGCCAAAGCAAGCTAAAGAATACCAAGCTCAAGCCAAAGCGATTCTAGAAGATATCCTCACTTACAACTACAATGAAGAAACTGGTGTGTTGACAGTGGGAAATTGGGCTAATCAGAATTCAGAATTTTACCATTTGATGCGAACGTCTGATACACTACCAGCGCAATTCCAGATCTTTTATGAAGTGACAAAAGATTCGAAGTGGTTGGATATCAAAGAGAAGATGTTGCAACAATTAGAAACAATTAGTTCCCAAACAAAAACGGGCCTATTGCCTGATTTCATCTGGGTTGATGAGCAAGGCACTCGCGTAGCGGATCCTAAGACGATTGAATCCAAGTATGATGGTGCCTACTCTTATAACGCTTGTCGTCTTCCATACAACCTTGTTCAAAGCAAGGACGCAACTAGTCAAAAACTGGTGAAAAAAATGTTAAACTTTTTCAAGAGTCAAAGAAACCTGTATGCGGGTTATGATTTGAAAGGGAAGGCCTTGAACAATCATCAGGCAGCAAGTTTTTTGGCACCGATTGTTTATGCGTCTGAGCATGAAAAAGGCTATTTGAAGTTGGTTCAACAGAATAAGTATATCTTCACACAAGATTTACCTCTGAACAACTATTACGATGCAACCATGACAACCATGATTGCGCTTGAATTGTTCTAAGGAGTTAAAAAGAGTGAGAGTCCCGCAAGATGGCTTGACCATTTTGGTGGGATTCTCTTTTTGTTATTTTCGAAAAAAGGAACCTAAAGGAAAGGGATAGTCTATTTTTAGAAAAATATAGAGAAAAACATCTGAAAATTATCTGAAAAATTATGTTATGAGCAGAAAACTTTTATTCTCAAATGATTTTCTATATAATAGAGAATACAAAGGATGGAAGAGTTTATGTATCGAGTGATTGAAATGTACGGGGACTGTGAACCCTGGTGGTTCTTAGATGGTTGGGAAGAAGATGTCGTCGGTAGTCAAACTTTTGACGACTATTACCTAGCGCTTAAATTCTACAAGCAAAAGTGGTTGGAGTTGAATGATCACTTTCCTAGTTACAAGAGTAGGAGTGATTTGATGACGATCTTTTGGGATTCCAAAGAACAAGAATGGTGTGAGGACTGCAATGAAGATGTGCAGTTATTCCATTCGATCGTTCTCTTGGAGGATGAACAAAAAATTCCTAAAAGCAAACTCCGTCCTGGTTACGAAAAGGAAAAAGGAAGTCGGAAACACCGTTCTTGCCAATATAGTCCTGATCCCCAAAAAGGTGCAAAAACCCTGTTATAAGTAAAAATTAGAAGATTTTTTAGAGCGATCTAGAAAGTCTTCTTTTTTTCTTTTCTTTTTCGAATAGTATAAGTGAGAGGAGGAATTATGGTTCAAGAAATTGCTAAACAATTGATCCGTATGGGTAGAAATGAAGAGGCCCAGGATCTCTACTTCATCCCTCGGAGGGAAGAGTACCAAGTCTTTATGAGGGTAGGAGATGAACGGCGCTTTGTGCAGGCTTTCCCTTTTGAGGAGATGACGGCTATGATTAGCCATTTTAAGTTCGTGGCAGGGATGAACGTGGGAGAAAAAAGGCGTAGCCAGTTAGGATCGTGCGATTACCCTTTGGAGGATGGGCTGGTTTCGATGCGTTTGTCGACGGTGGGGGATTATCGTGGCTATGAAAGCTTAGTCATTCGACTCCTGCATGATGAGGAACGCGAATTGCGTTTTTGGTTTGATCAGTTGCCGGAATTGCAGAAAAAATTAGCTGGCCGTGGGCTCTATCTCTTTGCGGGCCCTGTTGGTTCGGGGAAAACTACCCTCATGCATGCTTTAGCCCAAGAGCGCTTTGCGGGCCAGCAAGTTATGTCCATTGAAGATCCGGTCGAAATCAAGCAGGACAATATGCTGCAGCTTCAGCTGAATGACCAGATTGGTATGACCTATGACAACTTGATCAAACTCTCTTTACGTCATCGGCCGGATCTTCTCATTATTGGAGAAATCCGAGATAAGGAAACAGCTCGTGCAGTTGTTCGAGCTAGTTTGACAGGTGTGACAGTCTTCTCTACTATCCATGCCAAGAGCGTTCGAGGTGTTTATGAACGTCTCTTGGAACTAGGGGTCAGTGAGGAAGAGCTCAAGATTGTTTTACAAGGTATTTGTTACCAACGATTAATTGCAGGAGGAGGGGTTGTTGATTTTGCAACAGAAAACTACCAAGAGCATTCAGCCAGCCGCTGGAACCAACAAATGGATCTCTTGGCTCAATCGGGATATATCCAGCTGGCTCAGGCACAAGCCGAAAAAATTATCTACCGCTAAACAAAAGCAAATCATTGAATTGTTTTTGAATCTTTACTCGAGTGGTTTTCACCTATCTGAAATTGTCGATTTTTTGGACCGTTCCCACCTAGTGGAGAGTCGCTTGGTTTCCCAGATGCGAGAGGATCTCTCTCGAGGGCGGAGTTTTTCAGAGATGATGGCGGGGATCGGTTTTTCAGATGCGGTCACGACACAGCTCTCTCTTTCTGAGCTCCATGGAAATCTTGCCTTGAGCTTGGAGAAAATTAGTGCTTATCTGGAGAATATGCGAAAGGTCAAGAAAAAGCTGATCGAGGTGAGTACCTATCCTCTCATCTTACTTGGGTTTTTAGTTCTGATTATGCTAGGCTTGCGCAATTACTTGCTTCCGCAAATGGATGCTCAAAATATCGGTACCCAACTGATCAGCTCTTTTCCCCAGCTCTTTTTTGCGCTAGGAGCGGGACTGGTAGCTTTCGTCTTACTCGGCTTTCTCTATTATAGACAGTCTAGTAAGATCAAAGTTTTTAGAAGCTTGTCCCATCTGCCTTTCGGGAAAGGCATGATTCAAGCTTATTTGACAGCCTATTATGCCAGAGAATGGGGCAATCTGATTGGACAGGGATTGGAGCTGTCTCAGATTTTTACCATGATGCAGGAGCAAAAATCCCAACTTTTTCAAGAGATTGGGAGGGATTTAGCTCTTTCTTTAGATCGTGGCCAGTCTTTCTCAGATACAGTTGGACGCTATTCTTTTTTCAAAAAAGAATTGCCCCTTATGATTGAATATGGTGAGGTTAAATCAAAGCTCGGAAGTGAGCTAGAAATCTACGCTGAAAAAACCTGGGAAGATTTCTTTCGTCGGGTTCACAAGGCTATGAATGTGATACAACCTTTGGTGTTTATTTTTGTAGCTCTTGTGATTGTCTTACTCTATGCAGCTATGTTGCTGCCGATTTATCAAAATATGGAGGTTCATTTATGAAAAAATTAAAAACCTATAAGGTAAAGGCTTTTACGCTCATTGAAATGTTGGTGGTCTTATTGATCATTAGTGTACTCTTATTGCTCTTTGTGCCAAATTTGACCAAACAAAAAGATTCTGTGAAAGAGGCAGGAAATGCAGCGGTTGTCAAGGTGGTCGAAAGCCAGGCAGAATTGTATGAACTTAATCATGCCAATGATCAAGCCACTTTAGGAAAACTGATTGCTGATGGAAATATTACCAACAAACAAGCAGAATCCTACCGTGCCTATTATGCAAAAAATAGTGGAGAAACTCGTGCGGTTGCAGATTAAGGCCTTCACCTTGGTGGAGACCCTTCTGACCTTGATGATCGTCAGCTTCATCTATTTGGGCTTGTCGGGATCGATCAAGACGAGTTTTCAACAAGTGGAAGAAAAAGTATTTTTTGCAGAGTTTGAACACCTCTATCAAGAAAGCCAGAAGATAGCACTGGCAAGGCAAAAGGAATTGGATGTTGAAGTGACTGCAAGGAAGATTCAAACGCCTTACCAGACGGTGGAAATTCCTGATTCTGTCACGTTGCAAGATCCTAAAACTATTCGCTTGGACCGAGCAGGTGGCAATTCATCCCTGGCCAATGTTCACTTTCAGACACAGAGAGGAGTGGTGACCTATCAACTGTCGCTTGGAAATGGGAAAATTAAAAAGAGCATTCGTTCCCGCTAGTATTCTCTTAGAATCCTTAGTTGCCTTGAGTTTATTTGCCATGATTACAACCTTATTACTAGGGGAGATCCGGCGTTCGCGCAAGGAGCGACTAGCAGATTTCAAGGAAGTAGAAGTCTTGTCTGTCGCCCAAATGGCTCTTCAGGCAGGACAAAATGATCTTGAGGCTAATGGTATTCAGGTTCATGTCGAAAAAGATGCCAATCAAATCACGGTCTATCATCAGGGGAAGGTGGTGCTGCATGTGGAATAAAAGGAGGGTCAAAGCCTTTACCTTGCTCGAAGCCTTGGTTGCTCTCTTAGTGCTAAGTGGGGGTGTATTGGTCTTTCAAGGCTTGACCAAGCTCCTACATACTGAGTTGGATTACCAAGCACAGCAAAAGCAGGAAGAATGGATCTTATTTCAGCAACAATTGCAGGTGGAATTGGATCGGAGTCATTTTGAAAAAGTGGAGAACGACCATATCTACTTGGTTCAGGATCAAAAACCGATTGCCATTGGCCAATCTAAAGGAGATGATATCCGAAAAACAGATGATAAGGGCAGGGGCTATCAGCCTATGATTTCAGGTATTCACTCCAGTCAGATTTGGCAGGAGGGGGAGTTGATTCATCTGCGTTTGAATTTTGAAGAAGGTCTAGAAAGGGAGTACGTCTACCATGTGGTACCAGCGATACAAAATGAAAAAAGTTAAGGCTGGTGTCTTGCTCTACGCCCTCTTGATGGCAGCAATTTTCAGTCTCTTGCTTCAGTTTTACCTTCACCGTCAGGTTGCGGAGAGACGGATCTTAAAGGCGAGTCAAGATCGCCTTCGAGCCTACGCTTTGGTACAGTTGGCTCTTGAAAAAGGAAAGAGTGATGAGAAGGCATCAGAGATTCACTTAAAGTCTGGCACCGTTCAGCTACAGCAGGACACTGGTTTTCTTCATGCTCAGGCCGAGATGGATGGAGAAAACTATGAGTTTGTCCTTCCGGTAAATGAAGAAAGAGAACGTAAGCAAGTCGAAAAAGCAAAGAAGAAGACACAGAAAGATAAAGAGAAGAACAAAACAGAAAAGCCTTTGGAAGAGACGCCCGAAGAGACGAAGGAGCCATCAGAAAATAGCGAAAAAGACTAATTTTTGGTATGATAGGGTGCGGAGGAAATCATGAATTTCGAAAAAATTGAACAAGCCTATACCTATCTATTGGAAAACACTCAAAGTATTCAAAATGAATTGTCGACCAACTTTTATGACGCCTTGATTGAACAAAATGCCATGTATTTAGAGGGCAAGACAGATCTAGACATTGTCAAAAACAATAGCCAAAAATTAAAAGAGCTAGGTTTAAGTAAGGAAGAATGGCGCAGAGCCTACCAATTCCTTTTTATGAAAGCTGCTCAAACAGAGCCTTTGCAAGCGAATCACCAGTTCACCCCAGATGCGATTGGTTTTATCATTACCTTTTTGATCGATCAGCTGTCCTCAAAAGAAGAACTGGATATTTTAGAAGTGGGAAGTGGAACAGGGAATCTCGCTGAGACCATTGTCAACAATAGTCGCCTCAAGATCAATTACTTAGGATTGGAGTTGGATGACCTCTTGATTGATCTATCTGCTAGTATCGCTGATGTAATGGAGTCTAGTGTGGTTTTTGCGCAAGGAGATGCCGTTCGTCCACAAGTTTTGAAAGAAAGTGACTTGATTGTCAGCGATCTTCCAATTGGATATTATCCAGATGATGCCATTGCCCAGCGCTATCAGGTAGCCAGTGCAGAAGAACATACCTATGCCCATCATCTCATGATGGAACAAGCATTGAAATACTTGAAACCTCAAGGGGTAGCCATCTTTTTAGCTCCCAACAACCTCTTGACGAGTCCTCAGAGCGATCTTTTAAAAGCTTGGTTGAAAGACAAGGCTCAGATCCTTGCCATGCTCACCTTGCCGGAATCCCTCTTTTCAAACCCAGCCTATGCGAAGACGGTTTTCGTCCTACGAAAACAAGAAGAAGAGTCTGTTCAACCTTTTGTTTATCCTTTCACGAATCTACAGGATCAAGATCAAGTGCTCCACTTTATGGAAAGTTTCCAAAACTGGTTAATGGATAGTGAAATTTGATCAAAGATCTGATATAATAGAAAAAGTGAAAACGCTTAATGAGGTGAATATATGTCGAAAACAATTTCTATTAATGCAGGAAGCTCTAGTTTGAAATGGCAATTGTACCAAATGCCAGAAGAAACAGTTCTTGCAAAAGGATTGATTGAACGGATTGGTTTGAAAGATTCTATTTCAACTGTTAAATTTGATGGACGTTCAGAAAAACAAGTATTAGATATCCACGACCATACACAAGCTGTAAAAATTTTGTTGGATGATTTGATTCGCTTTGATATTATCAAATCCTACGATGAGATTACAGGGGTGGGTCACCGCGTCGTTGCTGGTGGAGAATATTTCAAGGATTCTGCCTTGGTAGATGATGAAGTTCTTCAAAAAGTGGAAGAGTTATCTTTGCTAGCTCCACTTCATAATCCTGCAAATGCGGCTGGCATTCGTGCCTTCAGAGAGATCTGTCCAGATATTACCAGTGTTGTGGTATTTGATACTTCTTTCCATACAACCATGCCAGAAAAAGCTTATCGTTACCCTCTTCCAACTAAATATTACACAGAAAACAAGGTTCGGAAATACGGTGCCCATGGAACAAGCCATCAGTACGTAGCTGGTGAGGCGGCTAAAGTTCTTGGGAAACCATTGGAAGAGTTGAAATTGATCACCTGCCATGTCGGAAATGGTGTATCTGTCACTGCAGTTGATAAAGGAATCTCTGTCGATACCTCAATGGGCTTCACCCCTCTAGGTGGAGTGATGATGGGAACTCGAACAGGAGATATTGATCCAGCAATCATTGCCTACTTAATGGAACACACAGAGGATTTCAATACGCCTGAAGATATCAGTCGGATCCTCAACCGTGAGTCAGGTCTTCTTGGTGTTTCAGAAACTTCTAGCGATATGCGCGATATCCATACAGCGATGCACAATGGCGATGAAAAGGCTCAGTTAGCTTTTGACATTTTTGTAGATCGTTTGAAAAAATACATTGGTCAGTACTTTGCTGTCTTGAATGGTGCAGACGCTATTATCTTCACAGCTGGAATTGGTGAAAATGCAGCGAATGTTCGCTCTGCGATCATCAATGGTCTCAGCTGGTTTGGTTGCAAGGTCGATCCTGAAAAGAACGTCTTTGGAGCTGTAGGAGATATTTCCACAGCTGATTCGAGTGTGAAAGTCTTGGTAGTACCAACAGATGAAGAGTTGGTCATTGCACGTGATGTTGAACGTTTCAAAAATAAGTAGACTGAAATGAGATAGGTTGGAGGCGAAAGTCCCAACCTTCTTATTTTATGCTAGAAAGAGGTTCTTGATTGAAAAAAATACAGTCTTTTGTTCGAGAGCACCAATTATGGAGGAATGCCCTCTGGCTCCTTCTTTTTGTACCCCTGTTTTTCCTTTCGCAATTGCCACTTGTTTCCATGCTCTTTTCCATACGGAATGGGCTTGATGCAAGGATAGTCACCATTCTCACTGTGTTGGCTACAGTTGTAATACTCTTTGTTTTTTATGTGGTCATTAAAAAGAGTCCTCTAGAGAACCTAGATGTTCGTGTGATTACCTGGCCAGCTTTGGGAAGAAATTTCCTTTTTTTCCTCTTGTTGATAGCCAATAACATGCTAGCCTATCCCCTATTGCAACAAGAGGGGAGTGATACGACGAAAAATCAAATGGCTCTGATGGAACTTCAAGCCCATGCTCCTTTTCTTGCCATGGGGATGGTCGTGATCCTTGTTGCCCCGATTCTAGAAGAGTTGCTCTGTCGAGCCATCATCCCCCGCTTGATTTTTCGAGGGGCAGAACCGATCGGTTACTTAGCTGGAGCCCTCTTTTTCACCTTCTTGCATGGGCCTAGCACCTTAGGAGAATGGGTAGCTTATGGAGGAATGTCCTTGATCATAACTTGGGTGGCTTATCGCTACAAGCGGATCGAGTACAGCATCTGTCTCCATATGACCTTGAATGCGTTGGCTTATTATTCTCCGGCTGTCTTACTCCTCTGTTTATTGCCGGTATCGAGAGTTTTCTTCCCGGATAAATTATGATAAAATGGTAGGTACCAATGAGTTTTAATGCACACCCAAAGTCGATAGGCTAAGGGCAACTAGAAAGCTGA
The DNA here is from genome assembly GCF_000314795.2 of Streptococcus sp. F0442. Classification (GTDB taxonomy): domain Bacteria; phylum Bacillota; class Bacilli; order Lactobacillales; family Streptococcaceae; genus Streptococcus. Next base: position 177,708 of record NZ_KB373315.1, read on the forward strand.
TACAGTCCATCAGGAGAGCTAACTCGGAGGTTTGAACTCTTGTTCTAGCCTCTTTCTCATCTCGTTGCTCTCTAGTTCAAGGAAAAGGAGTTGAAAATGGGGAGAAGAGTAGATAGGAAATGGCTGAGTGCCCAAGGGACGCTTCTTTGTGGCATCTTAAATGTCACTCCTGATTCATTTTCTGATGGCGGCAAGTATACAAGTATAGATACAGCCTTGCAGCAGGCTAGAAAACTGATCCAAGAAGGGGCTCAGATCTTGGATATCGGAGGGGAATCAACCAGACCAGGTAGTCATTATGTGGAGATTCAAGAAGAGATTGACCGTGTGGTTCCGGTGATTGAAGCCATTCGGAAAGAAAGTGATGTCTTGATCTCAGTGGATACCTGGAAGTCCCAAGTGGCAGCCGCAGCGCTGGAAGCTGGAGCCGATATTGTCAATGATATTACTGGTCTTCTTGGAGATCCTAAGATGGCCACTGTGGTTGCTCAGCATGAAGCTAGCGCGATTCTCATGTTTAATCCCGTCATGGCTAGACCGAGTCATCCAAGTTCCACTATTTTTCCAAGTTTTGGATTTGAACCGGCTTTTTCAGAGCAAGAGCTTCAAGAGATGGCTCAAGAACCTATTCAAGACTTGATGTGGACCTTCTTAGAACGTTCGCTTGCGGTAGCAAAAGAAGCTGGTATCCAGAAGGATCATATCCTGCTGGATCCTGGGATTGGTTTTGGTTTGACCAAGCGCGAGAACTTACTCTTATTGCAAGAGCTAGAGACGATTCACCAAAAGGGCTATCCAATCTTTCTTGGAGTCTCTCGGAAACGCTTTGTGGTCAATATTATTGAGGAAGCTGGATTTGAGACAGATCCTACTACTGAGACTGGTTTTTGGAACCGGGACTTGGCTTCGAGCCATTTGACGAGCATTGCAGCTAGCCAAGGGGTTGAAGTGGTGCGGGTGCATGATATTCCCCTTCACAAGATGGCAGCTAGTCTGGGCCAAGCTATTTTCCAAGCCCAAGAGGCAGCAGATACGAATTTAAAACAATACAAGTAAATGAAGACAAAAGAACATCAGTTGGATCTTCGTTGGCTAGAAGCCTATCGGTCCCAAGATCCACATTTCGGTTTGGAGCGCATGGAAGCTCTCTTGGCTTTGAGAGGGAATCCTCACCTAGACTGTCGGGTCATTCATGTTGCGGGGACCAATGGCAAAGGGTCTACCATTGCCATTTTATCCCAACTCTTGAGACAGGCAGGTTTACGTGTTGGAGTCTTTACCTCTCCTTATCTGATCCATTACAATGACCAAATGACCATTAATAGCGAAGCCATCTCCGATCAAGACCTGCAAACCTACCTGGATAGCTACCAACAGCTCTTGGAAGCTGAAGAATCAAGAGACATCTTTCAAGGTTTGACGGAATTTGAAGTGATGACGGCGATCGCCTATGATTATTTTGCTCATGAGGAGCTGGATTATGTGATTATGGAAGTCGGTATGGGGGGACGACTAGACAGTACCAACGTCTGCCAGCCGGTGCTGACCGCGATCACGTCGATAGGCTTGGACCATGTTGCTCTTCTTGGGCCAGATTTGGCTTCCATTGCCCGTGAAAAGGCTGGTATCATTAAGCCAAAAATCCCTCTGGTTCTAGGGAAATTAGAAGCAGAAGCTAGCCAAGTCATAGAAGACATTGCGAATAGTCAGCAGGCTCCAATGTTTACCTATGACAGAGATTATCAGGTTGAGCTAGAAGCCTCTTGTCTATCGGGCCAATCCTTTTCTTATCACAGTTTCAAAAGAGAAAAGGCCTCCTATCAAGTGGCGCTCTTAGGTTATCACCAAGCTAGAAATGCAGCTCTTGCTATCAGTATCTGTGATGTACTTTTTGAAAGAGAAGGGCGTGAACTCTTGTCAAAAGAGTTGGTAGATAAGGCTTTGCGTCAGGTTGTTTGGCCTGGTCGGATGGAAGTTATCTCTCAAAAACCCATGATCTTGCTGGACGGGGCCCATAACCCCCATGCCGTTGCGCCTTTGATCGCAAGTCTTCAGGAACTCTTTCCAAGACAAAAAAAGACCATCCTTTTTACCTGCATTCGCACCAAAGCCTTAGAAGAGATGTTGCTTCAATGGCAGGACCTTGAAAATAGTCGCTTGATCCTCACGACTTTTGAAGATCCAAGAGCTTATTCTCAGGAAGAGATGGCAACTGTTGCTAGAAAACACCAGCTGAAAAAGGTTAACTGGCAAGAGTTTCTACAAAATTGGCAAGCTGAAGGAGATGAGCTCCTTGTTGTAACAGGATCGCTTTACTTTCTCAGCCAAGTTCGACCTTATTTATTAAAAAAAGAAAAATCCAATTAGGAGATGATATGGATACAAAGAAAATTGAAGAAGCAGTAAAAATGATCATCGAGGCAGTCGGTGAAGATGAGAACCGTGAAGGGCTTCAAGAAACCCCGTCCCGCATTGCAAAGATGTACCAAGAAATCTTTTCAGGACTAGGACAGACGGCAGAAGAGCACCTGTCTAAATCATTTGAAATCATTGATAACAATATGGTGGTTGAGAAGGATATTTTCTTCCATTCCATGTGTGAGCATCACTTTTTGCCGTTTTATGGAAAAGTGCACATTGCCTACATCCCAAATGGCCGTGTTGCTGGGCTTTCAAAACTGGCTCGTACGGTTGAAGTTTATGCTAAAAAACCACAGATTCAGGAACGTTTGACGGTAGAAATCGCAGATGCCTTGATTGAATATCTTGGAGCACAAGGAGCACTTGTCTGGGTAGAAGCAGAGCATATGTGTATGAACATGCGTGGTGTCCGTAAACCCGGGACTGCTACAGTGACAACTGCTGCGCGTGGACTGCTTGCGACAGATAAAGACTTGAAAAATGAAGCCTATAAACTCATGGGCCACTAATGGCCGGCTATAAGAGGTGAAGAGAGTGGATCAATTACGGATCAAGGACTTAGAGATATACGCCTATCATGGTGTTTTTCCGGCAGAAAAAGAATTGGGACAACGCTTTGTCCTAGACCTATGGGTGGATTATGAGATGACTCGTGCTGCCCGTACAGGTGATTTGGAAGCTTCGATCCATTATGGGATCTTGGCGGAACAGTTGACCGAGTGGATGCAGGCAGAAAAGATCGATCTGATTGAAACGGTTGCCTTCCAATTGGTGCAAAAGATTTTCGAAAGCTATGCCTTTGTAGAAAAAGTTCGTCTGGAGTTGAAAAAACCTTGGGCTCCTGTTCCCTTGCCCCTCGAGACTTGTTCGGTGACAATCGAACGAGAGAAAAAACGAGCCTTTATTGGCCTTGGTACCAATATGGGAGATAAACAACTGCAGCTAGAGACGGCGCTAGAAAAAATCAAGGATCGAGGCATTCACCTTCTTCAAACGTCCACAAGGATTGAAACGGAACCTTGGGGAGGAGTGGAGCAAGACGCCTTTTTGAATCAGGTGGCAGAGGTTGAAACCTGGATGACCCCAGAGGATTTACTAGAGACCTTACTTGCCATCGAGCAGGAAATGGGGCGTGTCCGTGAGATCAAGTGGGGACCGCGTGTAATTGATTTAGATCTGCTTTATATGAAGGACACGATTTGTTACAGCCCTAGCTTGATCTTGCCACATCCCTATGTGGCAGAACGAGCCTTTGTATTAGAATCTTTAAATGAAATTGCCCCTCATTTTGTGGATCCTGTTCAAAGAAAACAGATCCGACAACTGTGGGAGGCTGTAAAAGAAACAAAAGGTAGTTGATCCAAGGGTCAACTATTTTTTACCTTGACAGGTTAATTGAGCAGGAGTATATTAAGCTTAATTAGACGAAGAGAAGGAGGGCGTCATGAAATCTTATCTTGTAAAATGGTTGATCGCGATTATTTTGGCTATTCTTTTCCTTTGGTTGAGTTTGGAAACGAACTTACTTCCAAAAGAAGTGTATCCCATTCTCCTTATCCCGATGCTGGTTGTGGGTCTCTATCTTTTTAAGGAGAGGTAATTCTCCATCCAGCTAAACTATGAAAAATCCCCTGAGTGCTAACTGTTTCAAGAACTCAGGGGATTTTCTGTATATGGAGCTAGAACCAACAGTCTAGCCTTGCTTTTCTTTATTTCCGATACAAGCGATCGTATTGGTAGATGGGGTCCATGGTGACGTTGATGCCGAGTTTGCGAAGGACATTTTTATCTTCGTCTGTCAGCATAACCGTTGAGTGGGCTTCGCTACCTTTCAATTTGCCTAATTCTTGCATAGCAAGGTTGGCATCTTCGTTGCTCATGGCCGTAATGGCAAGGGCAATGAGGATCTCGTTCGAGTGAAGGCGAGGATTTCGACTACCCAAATGATTGATCTTCAAGCCTTGGATCGGTTGAACATACTCAGGCTCGATTAATTTGGTTTCTTTGTCAATATGAGCCAATTTCTTGATGGCATTGATCAAGAGGGCTGCCGTTGGGCCAAAAAGGTCAGAAGTTTTCCCTGTTACCATTTCTCCGTTTGGTAATTCAAGCGCCATTGCTGGTTCGCCTGTTTCTTCTTCTTTTTGACGGGCCAGGACGGTTACTTTTCGGTCATTTGGTGTAATGCCAAGATCATTCATCAAGAGTTTTATCTTCTTAACTGCCCCTTCACCGACGCGTTCAGCTTTGACGTCCAAAATAGTTTGGTAATAACGACGGATGATTTCTTGTTGAGAGGCTTCGATCGCAGCATCATTGTCCACAATGGCAAAACCGACCATATTGACACCCATATCTGTTGGGGAAGCGTAAGGAGATTCTCCGAGGATGCGTTCCAACATCCGCTTCAGTACAGGGAAGATTTCGATGTCGCGGTTGTAGTTGACCGTTGTTTTCCCGTAAGTTTGGAGGTGGAAGGGATCGATCATATTGACATCGTCTAGATCTGCAGTCGCTGCCTCATAAGCCAAGTTGACTGGGTGATGCAAAGGAAGATTCCACACAGGGAAGGTTTCAAACTTAGCATAACCAGATTTGATTCCATTCAATTGGTCATGGTACATATTGGACATACAAGTTGCCAGTTTACCAGAACCAGGTCCAGGAGCTGTTACCACAACCAAATTGCGACTGGTCTTGATGTAGTCATTTTTCCCCATCCCCTCAGGAGAGATGATATGGTCCATATCCGTTGGGTAGCCCTTGATCGGATAGTGGAGGTAAGAGGCGATACCACTCTTCTCTAGTTGCTTGCGAAAGGCATCTGCTGCAGCTTGTCCAGCATATTGAGTGATGACGACGGACCCAACGTAGATCCCTAATTCATTGAATTTGTCGATCAAACGTAGCACTTCTTGGTCATAAGAAATTCCTAGGTCTCCACGGGCTTTTGAGTGCTCAATGTTGTTAGCGTTGATGGCAATGACAATCTCCACTTGGTCGCGCAATTCTTGGAGCAGCTTGATCTTATTGTCTGGTTCGTATCCAGGGAGGACACGAGCGGCATGGAAGTCCTCTAACATCTTTCCACCAAATTCAAGGTAGAGCTTGCCATCAAATTGGTTAATTCGCTCAATAATGTGGTCACGTTGCAAGTTCAAATACTGTTCAGAACTAAAAGCTTGTTTTTTCATGTAAAACTCCTGTATATAAGGGAAGGGTCTGCCACACAGAACCAAGGATGAGTGTTCAGTTCCCTACCATTTCATTCCTTCATATTATATCAGAAAACAGATGGAAGATAAAATATTCTAAGATACTTTCCATAGGGGAGTGTGGATGCCAAGGGGTTCAATGGTTACTCATGGTAGAAGGTTTCCAAGAGGACTTTGTTTCCCTCCTAAAAAAGCCTCTTACGAGGCTTCTGATTGGATTTTCTTAATACTGTTTGATCAGATCAACTGTAGAGCGATCCAATTTCTTAACCAATGCTTGCAAGAAGGCTTGCGCTTGCAAGAAATCATCCATGGCATAGAGGGTTTGGTGAGAGTGGATGTAACGTGCGCAGACACCAATGGTTGTTGATGGGACTCCACCATTCTTCAAGTGTGCTGCACCTGCATCGGTACCACCTTTGGCACAATAGTATTGGAATTTAATGCCCGCTTCCTCAGCAGTTGTGAGCAAGAAGTCTTTCATATTTGGTAGCATGATGTGACCTGGATCGTAGAAGCGAAGCAGTGTTCCTTCCCCGATCGCGCCCTGATCCCCAAAGACATCAGCCGCTGGTGAACAGTCTACCGCAAGGAAGATTTCAGGATCGAATTTAGTAGTTGAGGTGTGGGCTCCACGAAGTCCTACTTCTTCTTGAACGTTAGCACCTACATAGAGTTCGTTGTTTAAAGCTTGACCAGAAAGACTCTTGGCTAATTCACTGACCATCAAGACGCCGTAGCGGTTATCCCATGCTTTAGAAATGACGTTTTTACCATTAGCAGTGAGAATTGCAGAGCTATCTGGGACCAAGGTATCTCCAGGACGGATGCCATAGCTCTCAGCTTCAGCTTTAGAACTGAAGCCTGCATCAAAAACGATGTCGCTAATGGCAGGTACGGTTGGCCCACCTGTACCACGTGTCAAATGTGGAGGAACAGATCCGGAAATAGCAGGGTATTCACGTCCATCACGTGTAAAGAGTTTGAAGCGTTGGCTGCTGACGACCATCGGATTCCAACCTCCGATTGGGACAACACGGAAAGTTCCGTCAGCTTTGATTTCGCTGATCATAAAACCAACTTCGTCCATGTGTGCAGCTACTAAGATACGAGGAGCATCGGTTGCTGTTGAGTGTTTGACCCCAAAGATCCCGCCGAGACCATCTGTCACGATTTCGTCCACATGAGGGGTCAATTGTTGGCGCAAATAATCCCGTACAGGAGCTTCATGACCTGAGATGGCAGGAATTTCAGTTACTTCTTTGATTTTAGAAAATAAATCAGTCATAGGTTACCTTCTTTCTGATGCTATTTTATCACTTTTTCTATAAGGATGGTAGCGTTATTATAGAAATCGGTCCCAAAAAACTGAAGGAGGAGATCCATCCTAGACCATTGTCCCTCTGCTTATTTTGTGTTACAATAGGCACTATGAAAGCTAAAAAAATTATTTTGTCTAGTCTGGCTCTAGCAAGTGCAGGAGCTCTTGCGGCCGGTGTTTATAAAATTGCCAAAGATCAAAAGCGTCTCCGTACTCAAGAAGAGTTGGTAGCAGAAGTACGGGAGCAAATGGAAGCCATGGGGACGATTGCGACTCTGTATGTGGAACTCTATGAGTCTAGTGAAGAGCGCTTAGTAGGAGGCGTTATTTTTGAAGATGAGCGCCATTACCGCTTTGTTTATGAGGATAGCCTCTTGCGCTATGAAGAGGAAAAACTATGATCACACCGAGTTCTCTAGAAGAAATTGCTTCTTATGTAGAGCAAGAGGGCAAGAAAGTCTTTGTCTTTTCAGCTGACTGGTGTGGGGATTGCCGTTATCTCAAGCCTTTTTTGCCGGAGATTGAGGCTGAAAATCCCGAATTTATCTTTATCTTAATTGACCGAGATGCCTATATGGATCTGGCGAAAGTCTGGGATGTTTATGGGATCCCTAGTTTGGTGGTTCTGGAAAAGGATAAGGAAATCGGACGGTTTGTCAATCGGGATCGGAAAACTAAAGCCCAGATTACAGCATTCTTAGCAGGATTAAAATAGGAGAAGAACATGATTGTAACATACAACAAAGAACAAGTCGGCGATGTATTGATGCTGACCTTGAAAAATAGTGGAGAAGCCAAGCTAGCGGTGGAGAGAAAAGGAAAGGTGGCTCGCGTTTACCGTGAGGACAACCAAGAAACGGTTGCCTGGAATATTTTTGATGCCTCATCTTTCTTCGCCATCGAAGGCAAGGGCCAAGTTTTTTTGACAGATGAGCAAGTAGCTCGTTTGAATCAAGAATTGGAAGCAGAAGGCTTCACAGAACGATTGGTCAACGATCAAGAACCAAAATTTGTGGTCGGAGAAATCCTTGAAATGGTGGCCCATCCAGATAGTGACCACTTGAATATCTGCCAAGTAGCAGTTGGGGCAGATAAGACAGTTCAGATCGTAGCAGGGGCTCCAAATGCGCGGGTGGGTCTAAAAACCATTGTTGCTCTTCCAGGTGCCATGATGCCGGATGGCAGCTTGATTTTCCCAGGGGCACTTCGTGGTGAAAAAAGTTATGGCATGATGTGCAGTCCTCGCGAATTGCACTTGCCAAATGCTCCTCAAAAACGAGGCATTATTGAATTGAACGACGCAGAAGTAGCAGGGACACCATTTGATCCAGCTCGTCACTGGTATGAATAAGGAAAGAATCTAGGATGTTTTGAATCCTGGATTTTTTGATGATTTTGAGTTACAACCTCCATTTTTTGAAATTTTTTCGAATAAATAGATAGGAGGTAAATGATGTATAATAAAGTTATTTTAATCGGTCGCCTAGTAGCGGCTCCAGAATTGCATAAAACCAGCACAGATAAATCCGTTGCCCGAGTGACCGTTGCGGTCAATCGTCGCTACAAGGACCAAAACGGGGAGCGAGAGACTGATTTTGTCAATGTCGTTGTCTGGGGGAAATTGGCTGAAACCATGGCTAGTTATGCCAGTAAAGGTAGCTTGATCTCTTTGGATGGAGAGATTCGGACGCGCCGCTACGAGAAAAATGGCGTCATGCAGTATGTGACAGAGGTCCTCTGCCAAAGTTTTCAATTGCTAGAGAGCCGGGCTCAGCGGGCTATGCGTGAAAATGGTGGAACAGGAGATTTGGCCGATATCATCTTAGAAGAGGAAGATCTTCCCTTTTAGAAGCAAAAAGGAAGCTGGTTCGTTTATAGACCAGCTTTTTTGATACTTGCTAGGGATTTCATTCGGGAACGACTCTTTTAAAAATGAATCAAATAAATGCATCTGTACAATAAAAACCAGCACTTTTCTTGAAAAAGTAGTAAAATAAAGTAATATATATTCAAAATTTTCAGAAAAGGAACGGAGTTTGAAGGGGAAAGAAGAAAGAAAAGAATTATTGAAATGGCTGATAAAACGGGTTCTACTGCTGATTCCAGTTGCCTGCATCCTCTTGTGGATCTATGCTGCTTGTCAAACCAGTAGCATCAAGGATCAGACCAAGATCGGTGTCACCTATATGACCATGAACAATGAGTTCTATAAAAGTATTCATTCGGAAATAAGTCGAATTGCCGATGAGAAAGGGGCTCTTGTTTATGTCCGAGATCCAGAATTGGACGAAAAAAGGCAGAGCCAGCAGATCGATGATTTTTGTGCCCAAAAAGTAAATGTGATTGTGATTAATCCGGTCAAAGGGGATAGTCAGCCGATTCTAAGGGCTCTTAAAAAAGCTAGAAAACAAGGAATTAAGATCATTGCAGTTGATACCCAGCTGAAGTATTTTAAACCGGACGCCAGTATTGTATCTGATAATTATCAAGCAGGGGTCTTGATTGCAAAAGAGTTGATGAAACGCTCTTCTAGTGCTCGGATCCTTCTCTTGGAACATAAGGGGACTGTTTCAGCAGATACACGGATTCAGGGATTTAAGGATACCATTAAAGGGCATGGAGCTTATCAGATCGTATCGGAACTAGAAACCAAGGGGCAGACGGAGATCGCCATGCCAGCTGTTCGAGACTTCTTGCGATCTGAGACTGACATAGATTCCTTGGTTGCCTTAAACGACCGCTCGGCTATAGGAGCTTTAGCGGCGATCAAGGAGCAAGGAATCACCCATCCTATTGCGATCTATGGGATTGATGGCTCACCAGATATGAAAGCCTTGCTGCACTCGACAGATGATGTCGTGGGAACCGTTGCCCAGTCTCCGTTGAAGATGGGAGATCGCGTGATGGAGGTCATCCAAGATATGACGGCTGGGAAGAGCTACCAAAAAGAAATAACCATTCCGGTTCAAATGATGACAAAGGAAAACATCGATCAATTTGATGTGAATGGGTGGCAGTAATGAGAAAATTTAGAGGTGTGAGGTACAGTTTGGCCATTCTGATGGTCGTGAATTTTATCGCTGTTATGCTCAACAGTATCATCTATCTTCAAGCAACCAACTATATCATTGCCCAACGGCAAGCCTCCTTATTATTGGAGCGTTTGGAGCGTATTCCTTTTGCGCCCTCTACGACTTTTTGGTTGTCTGCGGTCTTATTTGCTGGGATTGCCTTGATTTCAATGAGTCGTTATCGGTCTCAAACGAGTCGATGGTCTATGTTTGATCAGTGGAACATTCTGGAGATCCTCCTGATGTTGCTTTTGATGTGGGTCCAAAATGTAGCTTATAACGGGCTAATTCTCTTGGTTTTTGCGGATATCTTCTATGGTTCCAAAGAGTTGAATACCAAGCGAGACCGCAAGTATTGGTTTGCTTTTATCCTAGTAAGTTTCTTGATGCTCCTTGTGACCAATTCAGACGTCTTTTCGCTTTTCTTTCCGATTCCTTCTCTTGATGTCTATATTCATTTTTACCCTGCCTCCATCCGGATTCTGGCCTTTTTCTTGAAGAATTCCCTCTATGCCTTGAATATGGTGCTCTTTATTATTTCGCTTTTGTTCTATATTATGAATGTTCTTGCGGAAAACCACGAAGTAGAAGAAGAGTTGGCTATGGTTTCGAAGGTCAATACGGAGTTGAACAACTATCTGGCCTTGTCTGAGAAGATTGCAGAAGATCGGGAGCGTAAGCGGATTGCTCGGGAAATTCACGATACCTTGGGGCACGCGCTAACAGGGATCTCAGCAGGTTTAGATGCTGTTGGGGTCTTGATTGATATCGATCCCAATCGGGCAAAAGAGCAGGTGAAAAGTGTATCAGAAGTGGTTCGTGAAGGGATCCAGGATGTGAGGGGCTCTCTCAACCGCCTCCGTCCAGGTGCCCTTGAGGGACGAACCCTCAAAGATGCTTTAGAAAAGATGATCCGCGAGTACCAGACGCTTTCCAACTTGCAGGTTGATTTACACTATGAATGGGTCGATGTCGATATGGACGTCATGATTGAAGATACGATTTTTCGTGTGATCCAGGAGTCTATGACCAATGCGGTTCGCCATGGTCATGCCAGCCGGATGACCCTTCATTTTTTTGAGGATGAAGAAGATTACCTGATCGAGTTGCAGGACAATGGGGTTGGGTTTGAAACCTTAACCTATGGCTATGGGCTCAAGCAGATGATGGAGCGTATTTCCATCCTAGGAGGACAGCTTCAATTTGAAAGTCGCGATGGATTTTTCACGCGCGTTAGTTTACCGAAATATAAAGAAGGGAGATAGAAATGGTGATAAAAGTAATGGTGGCAGATGACCAGGCCTTGATTCGAGAATCTCTAAAAATTATTTTGTCGGCCCACCCTGATATCGAAGTGGTGGCCACAGTGGAAGATGGGAATCACGTCTTGTCTAGCATTCCACAGACACATCCTGACCTGATCTTGATGGATATTCGGATGCCAGGCATGGATGGGGTTTTGGCGACAAAAGAAGTAAAAGAACACTATCCGGATATCAAAATTATTATTTTAACGACCTTTGACGATGATGAATTTATCTATAGTGCACTCAAGTATGGTGCTTCAGGTTATCTTTTAAAAGGAGCCTCGACAGAGGAGCTCTATGAAGCGATTAAGGTGGTATACCAGGGAGGAGCCATGATCAACCCGAATATCGCTAGCAAGGTCTTTCAAATTTTCTCTCAAATGGCCAAATCCAACTTCTCTATTGCTGTGGATGAAGACAATGTCAAGGATTTGAGCACGACGGAATGGCGCATTATCCAAGAGGTCGGCTATGGGGAGTCCAATAAAGAAATTGCGGCCAAACTTTTCTTATCAGAAGGAACCGTGCGCAATTACTTATCAACGATTTTGGCGAAATTAAACCTAAGAGATCGAACGCAATTAGCGATCTGGTCTGTCCAAACAGGAGTGACCAGACGTGATTTTTCTAAAGGAAATACAGAATGAAATTGAAGCGAAAGCATCTTTGTTGGGGGCTTGGTCTCCTTTTAGCGCTCTGTGCGAGCGCTGGTTTTTATTGGTGGAAACAGCAACCGACCGTGCTTCATATTGGCGTGTATGCAGGTTCTAGTTGGGACGTGCCGACCAGTCAACGTTCCCATGCCTTGGATCGTGCGATTGAAAAATTTGAAAAATCCCACCCCCATGTCCGTGTAGAGTATGAAAACGGGATTCCGCAGTCAGATTATTCAGACTGGCTCTCTGAAAAGATTGTCTCAGGAAAAACGCCAGATGTGTTTATGGTCTCTGAGCAAGATCTTTCCTTATTAGCGGCGCGGGGGGTACTAGAAAAGTTAAACGGCTATATGGATCGAAAAGACCAAGCTGCCTTTTATCCCGTTGCCTTTGAATCGGGTGTCTATCAGGGCCAAACCTATGCCTTGCCTTATGAAAGCAATCCTATTTTGATGTGTGTCAATAAAGATCTCTTGGATAAAGAAGGCATCGCGGTTCCCAAAGAAGGTTGGACCCTTGAAGAGTTCTATACGATTTGCAAGAAACTAACCAAAGATACCAATGGAGATGGCCAATTGGACCAATTTGGAAGTACAGAATACACCTGGAAAGAAGCCTTAGCAGCAAATGGTGGTCAACTCTTTCAAGGAGGGATGCTTAAGCTGACAGCTCCAGAAGTCAAAGAGTCCTTGACTTTCCTACAAAAATTGGAAGATCTAAATAAAAATTACAAGGTGAGTTCCAAAGATTTTGACCAGGGGAAAGTCGCCTTCTATCCCATGACTTTGGCCCAATATCGGACCTATAAACCTTATCCCTACCACGTTTCTAAATATTCAAACTTTACCTGGACCTGTATCCCGATGCCGGCTAAGTCAAAAACGACCAAGGCGACCTTAGTCACAACGACTTCTTTTGCTATGTCCGCTCGGACTTCTCATTCTAAGTTGGCTTGGGAGTTGATGCAGGTTTTGACAGAGGATCCAGACATTCAACAAACCCTTTTTGCCCAATCTCAAGGGATCTCTGTCATGCCACAGGTCGTCAAGAGTCGCTCCAGTAAAGACCTTCTGCAGGTGGATGATTTTGGGACGGACTCCTTGACCAATCAGACCTTGAACCGCATCATGGAACAAGCTGTTGAAAGCAGCCCTAAAAATGTCTCAAAAGAGGTGCTAGAAAAGCTAGACTATTTGATCGGCAATGCCTTGCGCGATCAGGATGTCGAGAACCGCTTGCCTCAAATTCAGAGGGAGATGGAAAGCAGTCTACAGGTAGGAGCTTAGAGTGAAATAAGATGGCATTTTGTCAAGTGACAGATGTCATTTTTTTATTGCTAAATGTCATATTTGAAATGTGACATTTGACAATGTAAAAGCGCTTTCAAATGATCTACAATAGAGACAAATAAAGGAGGCGTAACAAAATGAAATACCTCGTTTTAGTCAGTCATGGTGGACTGGCAGAAGGTCTAAAAACATCACTGGCCATGTTTGCTGGTGACAAGATGGATCAGGTCATCGCAGTTGGACTCAAAGAAGGAAAATCGGTTGATGACTTCGCAGTTGATTTTAGAGAGAGCATTTCAGGATTGACAGCAGAAGATTGCGTGTTGGTCTTGGCAGATATTGTAGGGGGGAGTCCATTAACCACTGCAGCTACTGTTCTAGAAGAAGCTGGAAAGCTTGATGGGGCCTTGATCCTTGGTGGGATGAACCTCACCATGGCCTTGACAGCAGTTGTGATGAAGGATGTGCTCGATGGAGACGATTTGTCAGCTACCATCTTATCCGAAGCACGATCTGCACTACAGCCTTTTGAAGTTTCAGCTACTAGTGCTGAAGAAGATGATGACGATATTTAATAGGGAGGTACCTTATGGTAGTAACATTTGTACGGATTGATGACCGCATGATTCACGGTCAGACAGTCACACGCTGGGCAAAAGAAAAACCATGTGATGGTTTGATTGCCGTAAACGATGCAGCAGCATCAAACAAGGTTTTGATCCAAGCTTACAAAGGAGCATCCGACAAGAAAACCTTTGTATGGACAAAAGAAGCCTTTAAGGAAAAATCAGCAAAAGTAACGGAATCAGATAGTCGTTACTTCTTGATCACTAAGAATCCAATCGATATGAAGGAAATTTTGGTCGACCAAGGGTTTGTCCCAGGTGATGTCAAAGAAATCATCGTAGGCCCTGCAAATGATCGTCCAGGTGCTGTGAAATTGGGGAATAACCAATCCATCACTCAGGAAGAAGCAGAAGCCTTCCAAGCCATTCAAGCAGCAGGCTACAAGGTGAAATTCCAATTGTTGCCAGATGTTTCCATCGGGTATTGGGATGATTTTAAATCAAAATTTGGTTTTTAAACCCAACAGTCTGATCTGTTAGGTAAATAAATTTACAAACAAAAGGAGCGTTTGTTATGACAATTTCATGGATTCAAGCAATCTTGCTTGGTATTTTCGCCAGCTTGTCTTCAATGCCTGGTATGGGAGGTACCAGTATCGGGAACTATACACTCGGTCGTCCCTTGATCGGTGGGTTGATTTCAGGTTTAATTCTTGGAGATGTGACAACTGGTATTATGGTTGGGGTTGCCCTTCAAGTCGTTTATATCGCCTTGGTAACACCTGGTGGTACCGTATCTGCCGATGTGCGGGCTATCTCTTATATCGGAATTCCTCTTGCTATCTTATTTGTGCATGCCAATCACATCACAGATGAAGCTGGAATCGCCGCAGCTGCAGCACCAATCGGTGCAGCCGTTGGGACCATCGGTACCGTTCTTTTCTACGGTACCGCTACTATGAACTTGGTATGGCAACATATTGGTTGGAAAGCCGTTGCAGAAGGAAACTTCAAAAAACTCTACGCAGTTGACTGGGTTTACCCTTGGATCTCTCACTTCCTCTTCTCTTTCCTTCCAACAATGATTATCACCAAATATGGTGAAAACATGGTTGATTTGATGAAACAATACCTTCCTATGGATGGTTACTGGATGAAAGCCCTCTTTACAGTCGGTGCTCTTCTCCCATGTGTCGGTATTGCCATCTTGTTGAAACAAATTGTTACAGAAGCAACTGACTTCATTCCATTCTTTGTTGGATTTACCTTGGCGAAATCTCTCGGTTTGAACTTGGTAGCTAGTGCCGTTGTTTCATTAATCTTTGCAGTAATCTACTATGAACTTGAAGTGATCAAATCGATGAAAGCTGCTCCAGCCGGAGTGGTGGACCTAGACGATGATGAGGAGGATATTTAAAATGGCTGATAGAAAGAAAATTTCAAAGAAAACATTAGCAAAAGCATTCCATCATTGGTATTATGGTCATTTGACTTGTTTCTCTCAAGAACATATGCAAACCTTCGGGTATTTGACTTCTATGCTTCCAATCGTAGAAGAAATGTATGACACCAAAGAAGAACAAAAAGATGCGATGCAAACCTATACGGCCTTCTTCAACACTGAACCACAACTTGGATCTCTTGTTGTAGGGATCACAGCTGGTTTGGAAGAAGCGCGTGCAAACGGAGATGCAGTAGATGGCGAGACCATCAACGGGATGCGTGCCGGTTTGATGGGACCAATCGCTGGTATTGGTGACTCATTGGTCGTTGGTACCTTGATTCCCGTTCTTTTAGGGATTGCCCTTGGACTTTCTAAAGGTGGTAACGTCGCTGGTGCTCTCTTCTACATCGTCGTATGGAACCTCTTGGTTTACTTTGGTATGCGCTTTGCCTTCTTCAAAGGTTACCAATTAGGGGATAAAGCCGTTGAATTCCTTGTAGGACCAAAAGGACAAGCTCTTCGTAAAGCGATCAGCGTTGTCGGTGGTATGGTTATCGGTGCCGTAGCAGCTACTTGGGTATCTGTTACAACAGCCCTTCAATTCAAGAATTCTGAAGGAAAAGTCTTCTTGAACATCCAAGAAAAGATCGATGGTGTTTATCCAGGTCTCTTGACAGCGGCCGTCATCACTCTTTGCTGGTGGTTGATGTCTAAGAAAAAAATTTCACCAAACAAAGTCATGTTACTTCTCGTTGTAGTTGCTTTGATCGGTGTTGCTCTTGGTATCTTTGACCCACATCTTAAATACTAAGGTAAAGAAAAAACGAATTTGCTAGTAGGAGTTTTTGAGAATGAAGTGAATGGACCTCCTTTACTTGCACTTCATTCTCAATTTTTATCAGGAGGAATCCCATGGTTACAAAACAAGAACTTGTCAATGGATATGAAACAGAAATCAAGTACCAACGTCACATGCTTGAAAACCTTGGTCGTTGGTTTAGCTTACTCTTTATCATTGCCAGTATTGGTGTGGTCTTGATCTATCTCTTTCACAAAAGTTTCCTCCCACTCTTGATCCTAGGGATTTTACTAGCCTTGGTTGGAATTTTAGGCATGATTGTTTTTGGATATGGCATCTACCGCGGGCGGATCAATCTTCAAA
This sequence comes from Streptococcus sp. F0442, assembly GCF_000314795.2. GTDB lineage: Bacteria > Bacillota > Bacilli > Lactobacillales > Streptococcaceae > Streptococcus. Next base: position 194,160 of record NZ_KB373315.1, read on the forward strand.
AAGTGATCGATGATTTCAATCAAAAATTGACAATTTTAAATTGAAATTTTAGAAACATCTCATCTATTTTTGAGGTGTTTTTTTCTTGACTATTTCTGACCAAGTGATACAATAGAAACATAAGTTAGCACTTGCGCATAGAGAGTGCTAAAAACGCGTATGGAGGAATGAACATGTTAAAACCATTAGGAGACCGTGTGGTCTTAAAAGTAGAAGAAAAAGAACAGACTGTTGGAGGTTTTGTTCTCGCTGGTGCGAGCAAGGCCGATACAAAAACAGCTGAAGTAGTAGCAGTTGGTGAAGGTGTGCGTACCCTTAGTGGTGAACTCATCACCCCAGCTGTAAAAGCAGGAGATCAGGTCTTGGTGGAAAGCCATGCAGGGATTGAAGTTAAAGATGGGGACGAAAACTACATCATCGTCGGAACTTCAAGTATTCTAGCAATTGTAGACTAAGAGAAGAGAGGTAAAAAAATGGCAAAAGATATTAAATTTTCATCAGATGCACGTTCTGCAATGGTCCGTGGTGTCGATGTCTTAGCAGATACAGTGAAAGTTACTTTGGGCCCTAAAGGACGCAATGTGGTTCTTGAAAAATCATTTGGTTCTCCATTGATCACAAATGACGGTGTGACCATCGCCAAAGAAATCGAATTGGAAGACCATTTCGAAAATATGGGTGCCAAATTGGTATCAGAAGTTGCTTCTAAGACCAATGATATCGCAGGTGACGGTACAACAACTGCAACAGTCTTGACCCAAGCTATCGTCCGTGAAGGGATCAAGAACGTTACAGCAGGGGCGAATCCAATCGGTATCCGTCGTGGGATTGAGACTGCTGTTGCAACAGCAGTAGAAGCTTTGAAAAATACTGCGATTCCAGTATCGAGCAAGGAAGCCATTGCTCAAGTAGCTGCCGTGTCTTCGCGTTCTGAAAAAGTCGGTGAGTACATCTCTGAAGCCATGGAAAAGGTTGGCAAAGATGGGGTTATCACCATTGAAGAGTCTCGTGGAATGGAAACAGAACTGGAAGTGGTTGAAGGAATGCAGTTTGACCGTGGTTACCTCTCACAATACATGGTTACTGACAATGAAAAAATGGTAGCCGACCTTGAAAATCCATACATTTTGATTACGGACAAGAAGATCTCAAATATCCAAGAAATCTTGCCATTGTTGGAAAGCATTCTTCAAAGCAACCGTCCGCTCTTGATCATTGCAGATGACGTAGATGGGGAAGCACTTCCAACACTCGTCTTGAACAAGATCCGCGGTACCTTTAATGTTGTAGCTGTTAAAGCTCCTGGATTTGGAGATCGTCGTAAAGCTATGCTAGAAGATATCGCCATCTTGACAGGTGGTACAGTCATTACAGATGATCTTGGTTTGGAATTGAAAGATGCAACCATTGAAGCCCTTGGTCAAGCAGCGAAGGTAACAGTAGACAAGGACACTACCGTTATTGTAGAAGGGGCTGGTAACCCAGAAACAATTGCCAACCGTATTGCTATCATCAAGTCACAAATTGAGACATCTACGTCTGAGTTTGACCGTGAAAAAATGCAAGAACGCTTGGCTAAATTATCAGGCGGGGTAGCAGTTATCAAGGTCGGTGCTGCAACAGAAACAGAATTGAAAGAAATGAAACTCCGTATCGAAGATGCCCTCAATGCGACTCGTGCAGCTGTTGAAGAAGGGATCGTTGCCGGAGGTGGTACAGCTCTTGTCAATGTTATCTCTGCAGTCGCAGGCCTTGAATTGGAAGGAGATGAAGCGACAGGACGCAATATCGTTCTTCGTGCCTTGGAAGAGCCAGTACGCCAAATTGCTCACAATGCTGGTTATGAAGGATCTATTGTGATTGATCGCTTGAAACATGCAGAAGTCGGAACAGGTTTCAATGCTGCGACAGGTGAATGGGTAAATATGATTGATGCAGGAATCATCGACCCTGTTAAAGTCAGTCGTTCAGCCCTTCAAAATGCAGCTTCTGTTGCCAGCCTCATTTTGACAACCGAAGCAGTCGTAGCGAACAAACCAGAAACAGCAGTCCCAGCAGGACCAGGAATGGATCCAGGCATGATGGGGGGAATGATGTAACCTGATACCAATGATTGGTGCTAAAGCACCGAATCATTGGACGGTAGCCGCTATATTGCGGTCTACCTAATCATCTTACTAGCTCAAAGGGAGGAAAGTATCGTTCCTCCCTTTTCACGTCGTAACCTATGTAAAATAAAGAAGGCAAGATCGGCCTTCTTTATTTTCTGTCGTAACCGGTACATGATTGAGGCTTTGCCTCTCATCATTTGACGCCAGCCGCTATGTTGCGGTCTACCTAATCATCTTACTAGCTCAAAGGGAGGAAAGTATCGTTCCTCCCTTTTTATCGTACTTTGGGAATTTCATTTGTCATGGAATAATATTTTTATTTTAAATTTTGTAACAGAAATGATAAATACTAGTTAAAGAGGATTTGTGTAAACACTTGGGAATTAAGCGTTTTCGGTATTTTTTGGTGGAGAAGTATTTGCCAACAAATTGCAATACAAATTAACTGATTTTGTAATAATTCTAGTGTATACTATTAAGAGTAGATCACAGGTCTACATTGTTGCAAGGGGAGAACTTCCCACATACATGTCTATTGACAATAAAACTTGATCGTAATATCGCTGTTAGTAAAATGAGAGTTTGAACATAGTGTAGATTTTATCGACCTTTTTCATATTAAAAAAATATTTTTCAAATTCCCCTTGCGCAAGCTCTTCCGGATTCCTCCGGGAGAGTTTTTTCTTGTTAAGGAGAAAAAGATAGAATGCCTTTTGAGTCTCCTTTGAAAGAGTGGCTCAGCAGCTATTATTTATGGTAAAATAGAACATATTCGTCGAGGGGAAGGAGTGAAGACTTTGTTGAAGATTTTTGTGTTAGAAGATGAGTGGATCCAGCAATCACGAATCGAAGCGGTCTTGCAGGAACTGATTACTCAGAAATCCTTGCAATGCAAAGCGCCAGAAGTGTTTGGAAAATCAAGCCAGTTGTTAGATGCTATCACAGAGAGAGGCGCTCATCACCTATTCTTTTTAGATATCGAGATTAAAGGTGAGGAGAAAAAGGGTCTAGAGATCGCAAAAGAGATTCGTAAGAAAGACCCCCATGCGACCATTGTCTTTGTCACCACTCACTCTGAATTCATGCCCATTACCTTTCAGTACAAAGTAGCCGCCTTGGATTTTATTGATAAAACGCTGAGCGAAGAAGAGTTCAGAAAAAGAATCGACTCGGCCATCGACTATACCTTGGAGCAAGCTGGGACCACGATTGCGCAAGATGCTTTTACATTTGAGAGTGCGATGGCGCGTGTACAAGTTCCCTTTAATAAGATTTTGTATGTTGAAACGTCTCCAACCATTCACAAGGTTATTTTACACACCAAGGATGAGCGATTAGAATTTTACGCCAGTATTACCGATATCGAAAAAGCAGATCCCCGCTTGTATCGGTGCCACCGCTCCTTTGTGGTGAATCCACAAAATATTACGAAGATTGATAAAGAAGACAAGAAAGCTTTTTTTGAAAATGGGGACAATTGCTTGATCTCACGGACCAAGTATAGAGGCTTACTAGAAGCTTTGAAAAAATAGAAGGGAGAAGAAATTGCTGTTAGATATTCTCATGTCTTACTTAAAGTTCTTCGTCAGCATGCTGATCTATCGTCATATCAGTAGACAAGAGTTCGCCTTACGTTGGCTCTTTTTGTGCCCCTTCTTCTTTGCAATCGTCTTTACCCTTGTGCCACCGGTAGGCTTTTTTGGCTATTTCTTAGTATTTATTGCCTATAGTTTCTATCGAAATCGTAACATACGACACCTTTTAAACATTTTTTACGGGCTCTACCCGGTTGTCATGGAGAGTCTCATTGGGCGTCTCTTAGCCTTTTATGTCTTTCCAATGCTAGGGATTGTACTTGTTCATGAGGCATCTGTCAGCTGGTATGATGCTCTACTTGAATTGCTGGTCTTTCCTGTCTATTTAGGGCTCACTAAATTGTTAAAACTAGATTTTACAGATTTAAAAGTAGGGTTTCAACGGCAGTATTTTAATCGTTTCTTACTCCCAATGGATCTTTCCATGTTTGTGTATTTGGTCAGTGTTGTAGGTCTGGTGGTTTTTGCGGATGCTATTCCGCATGCAGATGCTCTACGGGAACAGTTAAATAGTATTTATCTGATTTTGTTTTTTGTGATGCTCTTGTATTTCAATGCAGTGTCCAAAGAACGATTGAAACAAGAGATTCTAGAGAAAAAAGATAGGCAACTGCAGGAGTTAGCCACCTATAGTCAACACGTCGAAATGCTCTATGGGGAGATTCGTGCCTTTCGTCATGATTACCTGAATATTTTAACCAGTCTCAAGTTAAGTATTGAGCATGAAGATCTCAAGGGGATCAGGGAAGTCTATGAGAACGTTCTTCGAGAGAGTGGCCAACAATTTTACGATAGCAAGTTTGATATTGCCAAACTCAGTCACATCGAAAATCCAGCTGTAAAAAGTGTTCTGTCCGCAAAATTATTGGAGGCTCAAAACAAAGGGATTGGGATCTCTGTCGAGATCGATGAACCTGTTCGTGATTTATTCATCGAGGTTTTAGATTTCATCACCTTCTTATCCATCCTTTGTGACAATGCTATTGAAGCGAGTCTTGAATCAGATGACCCACAGCTGACTCTTGCCATGCTTCAGGAGGAAAACTCCCTCATCTTAATAGTTGAAAATAGTACAAAAGCTGAAAAAATAGATCTGGCGAGAATTTTTGAAAAGGACTACTCAAGTAAAGGAGATGGCCGCGGTCTTGGTTTGTACAAGATCCAACAATTACTGGAAAAGTATCCCAAAACGACAGTGTCTACCAAGAGTTCAAACTACCGATTTACCCAGAGCCTGACCTTTTGGAAGGAATAATGGAAGAGAGAGTGGGACAGCTTCAACAGTCTGGGAGACTGTTGAAGGTTTGCAGATAAAGGAAACATAGTTTCCGTCAACATAGGGCATCTTTGAAGCTTAAAAAGCGAACAAAGACTTAGGATACTTGCTTCGCAAGATCTATCCGCCACCTCAAAGCAGTGCTTTGAGCACTCAACCACTGCGTCTTGCTCGACAATCCAAAAATAATTGAGAGGCTAGGACTTTTGTCCCAGCCTCTTTTTTGACCATTCACGACGATTTTTTGACCGATTCTGACAGAGAGCCTCCAAGGTTTTCTCCTTGAAGTATAATGGACACAAGATCAATAAGAAAAGAGAGATCATATGTTTCAGTTAGCATCTATTACAAAATCATTTAAGGAGAAAGCTGTATTAAAGGGGGTATCTTTTTCGATAGAAGAAGGAGACAAAATTGCCTTGCTGGGAAACAATGGAGCAGGTAAAAGCACCCTGTTCAACATTATTGCTGGGCAGCTCCAGGCCGATTCGGGGACGATAAAGACTTCGCTTGATTTTCAAAGGGAAATTGGGATGATGCCACAGGGGGATCTGCTCATCGAGGATCTAACCGTTGCTGAATTCGTCGAATTAAAAAGCCGGATGAATCAGTTGAAGCAGGCTGATATCAATGGACTCTTAGAAATGGTCGAATTAAGAGAATCAAGAGAGCAGATGGTGGGAAGTCTTTCCGGTGGTCAAAAGAGACGCTTGTCCTTGCTGTTAACTATTTTGAATCATCCAAAGTTGATTTTTTTAGATGAGCCGACGACAGGCATGGACTTGGAAGCAGTGGATAATTTTTGGAAATTGCTGGAGCAGCAAGAGTTTACATCTGTTGTGGTGACCCATGATTTTAACCAAATTGATGCCTTTTTTACAAAAGTCCTGATTTTAAAAGAGGGTCGAATTGCTGCAACAAAGGCTGTTGAGGACATTCACCAGGCTGGTCAAACCATTGAGCAGTATTTCCGAGAAGAGATGAATAAAGGAAGGGAACAAGCATGAAAAAGATTCAATTAAAACAAGTTTTACGAAATAAGCGCTTCGTATTATTCACCATTATTTTACCCATAGGCTGGTATATCTTCTTTTATCAGCTTCAAAAAGGGATTTCACCAAGTATTTTATTAGGCATTGCCGTATTTATCGGGGTCATTGGCAATAGCCTTGCAACTTTTAGTAAGCGAATCGCCTCAGATATCGGGTTTTATTCTTTTGAATCCCGCTTTACAAGCTATAGTGTCAAGAACTATTTATGGGATCAAAGCATCGTACAACTGATTCTGAACAGCTTGATCTTTTTAGCGGTGCTAGTAGTTGCTGTCCTAGGTTTTCACTTTCCAGTGACGACTAGCCTGTTGGTACAATTTTTCCTCTTATCCTTGATGGGGATCTACTTTAGTGCGATTGGTTTTGTACTTGGGGTGAGGGTAGATGCTAAGACGATTGATACCATTGGCTTTCCAGTTATTATTTTAGCAGCCATGACCATTATTCCCTTTGATACGCTTGGCGCAAGTGGAGGATTTATGGACTTGGTTGGCAAGCTACAACGGGTATTCCCAGGCTATTATTATACAAAGTTGATTCAAGATTTGACTGAGAAACAAACGATTGATGTCACCCAATTAACGCTCTTTGTTGCTGTATTTGGAGTGAATTTGCTGTTTTTCTATCTATTGGTACCCAAAGGAAAAATGGGGAACTAAGAACAGTTAAAAAGAGAGTGGACAGAAATCGGTCATTCGTAAGAATTCGATTTCGTCGTCCCACCTCCGCACAGTTGAGTAGGGCTGTAAAAGCTGATGAAATCAGCGTAGTAGAGCCCACTCAACCACTGCGTCTTGCTCGACAATCCAAAGACAATTAAGAGGCTAGAACTTTTGTCCCAGCCTCTTTTTGTGCATAAAAAATGCCCCCTACATGAATTTGTAAGAACTTTTCATATTGAAAATAAACAAAAATATTGAAATATAGCTGATTTTAGGAAATACTTTTAGGTATTTTCAATGTCAGGATTTAAAAATGGGGCAAAAGTGGGGAAAAACGAATGACTCGCATTTGGTTTGAAAATCTATAATACCTAATGATTATGCTATACTAGATATATAGTGTTGTTATAAATAAATGTCGGCGTGAGAACAAATCGGAGGATAAAATGGAAAAACAAATTAATGAAAAAATTCGTGAGATTGCACAGAGTGTTAATGAGACAATACCAGTAGCATGGGATAATCTTTTTATTAACATAAGTTTAGCTTTTGATGGAGGAGAGGTATATTATTTCTTTAATGAAGAGGGGAAAAATGAGTATATCTACAATCTATATATTCCAAAGCGGTATGGTATTCCTAATTTAGAATTTCGGAATCAAGAAAGACGCACCTTTAGATTAGCTTGGGAGTTGAGAGAAATTTTTGAGAAAGAAGGCCAACCTTTGTGGACTTCTTGTACTATAAAAGTAATTGGCACGAAATTATCTGCTGAATTTGACTATGCACCTTGGAATGAAAGTGATTATAGTTCAGGTCAACAAATGGACTTTTTTGAATATAAATATCTCGGAAAGCAACCAGCTAATGAAAAAGAACTAGAACAGTTCAAGGCTATGAAAGCCTTCCAAAGAGAGCATAATGGCAAATAGTTATATCTAAAGAATAAACCACCTACGCGGTGGTTTTCTTGTTGTTTAACAAATGTTGGTACATATGGTTTATGGTATACTATGGTTGTAGAGAAATGATGCTAAAAATCAAATCGGAGGAAAACATGCTAGAAAACTTTATCAAAGTGGCAGATATGCCCCAAGAAGTTATTGAAAAATACAAGGACCAAGTCCCTGCTGAGTTGTTACAGATTTGGCAGGAAGATGGCTTGGGAACCTTTTTAGATGGTTATCTAAAAGTCATCAATCCAGATGATTATCTTGAGCTTCTCCAAGATAGTTATTTCAGAGGAGATGTCGCTTTTCCTATGTTCGTAACAGCGTTTGGAGATATTGTTACTTGGGAAAAGAACGCCTATGTGGGAATTGTCCAATATAATATTCAGGATTTGGATATTATTTGTAAGGGGATGGATTTATTCGTTCAATATTTAGATAACGAATATATTACAAAAAAATTTGAACTTGATTTATACAGACAAGCTGTGTCAAAACATGGTGCTCTGTCTTATAACCAATGTTTCGGTTTTGTCCCGCTCCTAGCATTAGGAGGCTTTAAAGATGTGGATCATATGGATAAAGTTAAAGTCCTGGAGCACATTTACCTCATGTACCAACTCACAGGCGGAGTGTTTGACGATTGATAAAAAAGAACCACCCTCGCGGTGGTTTTTTCGATGAAAACGAGTGTTAGATAAATAGTGAGTCTTTGGATGAGACTCGCTTATTTTGTTAATGTAAAATTTTTTGGTACAAATTTTGGTACAAAAAACAAAATGACAAACAAAAAAGCCTGATATATCAGGCTTCCTGTTGATTTATTGGATGCCCCCTGCATGAATTTGTAAGAACTTTTCATATTGAAAATAAACAAAAATGTTGAAATATAGCTGATTTTAGGGAAATACTTTTAGGTATTTTCAATGTCAGGATTTAAAAATGGGGCAAAAGTGGGGCAAAAATAACGAATGACTCATATAGGTTTCCTATTTGGTTTGAAAACCTATAATACCTAATGATTATGCTATACTAGATATATAGTGTTGTTATAAATAAATGTCAGTGCGAGATCAAATCGGGATACTGTCAATAATTATGTGTAAATACTCAAGTAGAGTTACGGAGTGTTAATCAAATAATTATTGACAGTATCGAATTTTTCTGGTAGAATGGCTTCGGTTAATATCTAAATGTTGTGTAGTTTTCTATCAACATAGTCAGGAGAAAAGGAACTTATGCTAAAAAAATTTAATGAATTGTCACTGAAAGATAAGGCTTATCTAATTGGCGGTTTGATCTTATTAGTCATTGTGATCTGCTTTGGTCTGCTCAATCGTCAAACAGTAACTGTCAGTCTTGTCTTTACACAACTATCTGCTTCCTTGATTTTGGTGATTTTTACTTGTCTAGTAATCGGAATCATTGCTGGTAGTGTTATTGGTATTAGCTATCACCATAGCAAGACTCAAGATCTGAGAAGCCGCATTGCTGAAGCAGAAGCGACTATCAATATAAAAGACAAGGAGCTTGTCCAGTACGAGGAACAGGTGCAACAATTAAAACAGGAAGCCAAACAATAAGTGTAGAAATCAAAAAGTTCCAGAGTCAGGTGAGACTTTGGAACTTTTTTGGGATAAGAGTGTCCCGTCTTAACAGAGCAGGTGTTTATTAGCAAGGATGAAGTCGATAAACCGTTGGCTGGCTAAGGGAAGAATACTCCTATCTGTAAAAGCAATAGAAAAAGGTCGGCAAATAGGTGGTTTGGTACTGCGTTGGACAATATTATAATTGACTTTCCGACTCAGAAAGATGCAAAAGATTTTCAGTTATTTTTCATTACACAAGTTAATGAAAAATAAACATATGTGGCTTTCGTGTTAGATAAAGACCTTATTTTAATTTATTCTAACTATTCTCAGGATAACGACATGAATTTGTAAGAACTTTTCATATTGAAAATAAACAAAAATGTTGAAATATAGCTGATTTTAGGGAAATACTTTTAGGTATTTTCAATGTCAGGATTTAAAAATGGGGCAAAAGTGGGGCAAAAACGAATGACTCGTATTTTGTTTGAAAACCTATAATACCTAATGATTATGCTATTCTAGATATATAGTTTTGTTATAAATAAATGTCAGTGCGAGATCAAATTGGAGAATAAAATGGAAAAACAAATTTCTACGCAGAATGGAATGCGAAAAAGTGATAATTAAAGAGACAAAAAAGCTGAGAATATGATTTCCCAGCTTTTTTGAATGCGATAGAAATAGCAACTAGACTATTTACGAAAGGCCTCAATAATGTAGGTGAAGCCAGTAACTAAAACTGAAAAGGCAATGACATAAACGACAAAGACACCTGTAGCCACTGGATTGAACAGAATCACTAGACCTAGTAAAAATTCAAGCAAGGCTACCCACGTGATATTGCTACCAATAATAGGGAAAATCAATCCTAGACGATTGCCTTTAAAGAAAGCAATAATGGCTTCTACAATTAACCAAATTCCTACAATGGTCGGAATGACGACCGGCAGGGTCACAAAGCCATAAGCAACGAGGTAAAGAGCTAAGAGAAGACTAACAAATCCTTGGAAAAGATAAACAGGTGAGCGAAGCTCTTTTGGTGCAGAGAAATAGCCTAAAATAGCTGCTATAGAAGAAACCAGTAAACCAAATGAAATCCACCAGCTGTAAGCAACAAGATTAGCTACTGGGTTTGTAAATAGGAAAAGTCCTAAAAGGACAAAAACAACTCCTGCAAGGAATAGCAGTAAACGATTAGAAAATTTCATTTCAATACCCCCTATATAGTATAGTTTTCTAATAAAACTATTGTACTTATTTTTATAGAAAATGTCAATAAAATAAATAAACAATTTGGAAGTTTCAGTCTGACTTACAAAAAGAAAAGGAGTTTTCACTCCTTTTCACAGATTGAAGACAAAGTCCTTATAAAAGTGTCTTCTAAAGATTTTAACTTCAATCTGAAGCGAGGTTATCCTCGCTTTTTCTATTTATCAAACAATTCCTTATTTTCAATTAAGAGTTCTAGTGGAGATTTATCCCTTGCTTCAATAAAACCAGGTTCATATTGGTTATGAAGTGTTCTTTTCTGAGAAGTTGGATCAATATACAACTCATCTCCATCTTCTGTGTATAGTTGGTTGCCTCTTGTTAAGTAAAGTAAATCCTCTAAGTACTGTCCATCAGTTTCTAGAAAATCTTCGATGTATTTGACAGCTTTTAAAATCTCACTTACTTTATCAGAGTATTCATTAGATTCAAGAACACTCTTTTCTAACTCAATCTCTTTACTAGTTCCAAATAGTTGGGTTGGAGTTGCATTAAAATATTCTGCTATCTTATCCAAATTTGCAAAGGTAGGATAGCTTTTTTGTTTTTCGTAATCAGAGATGGACTGTTTACCAATTCCTAAATCTTCAGCTAGTTGAGTTTGACTTACTCCTTTTTCTATGCGTAGGCGTGCCAAATTGGGTCCAAAATTTTGAATAATAAAGGTCATGGAAAACTCCTATTCTTTTATTTTTAACTTATTTTATCACCTATAAACTTACAAATCAAGTTTTTAGTTGACTATTTAAAATATTTTTTATAAAATATATTTATAACTTATAAATAAGTTATAAATAATACAAAAAAATAGCTCGTAAGTTTAGGGACAGTGAGTGAGGAGGAAGTTGAGGATGAGACGATGACTTATGACTATTCGAAGCCTTAGAGCTAGAAATTGTGTGGACAAGGACAAGGGCGAGCCTGACGGGAAGTCAGGCGAAGTCCCGAAGACTGCCGTCCAGACAATTTCTAGCCAAGCAAAAGTTGGCTATTCTAACAGCCAGCAAAAAGGTACACTTAGGACAACGTCCAAAGAACGACGGAACGAGCAAACGTTGATTTGACGGTGTTTCTGAGACCTAAAAAATCTAAAAGAAGGGGGGACAATTTTGTTGGTTTCTTTACAAGATTTAAGAAGCATTCAAGAACGATGTGATGTAGGAGAATTAGTACAGCGACTAGATGTCAGTATTGATAGATTAACGGTTATCTGGGATACAGACACTGGTTCCCTAAGACGAATTTTCAAAAATCTGAAACAGGCAATAAGTACAAGAGTTGACGCATTTGAAATACATGATAACGTGCGAGATGATGTCTTTGCTTTAGCTAAGGATCTTAATGAGTATGATTCAATCAATATTATATTTTTTCAATTATCCACTTATGGAGGTGAACAATTGATTCGGATTGATTTCAATCCTAACACTTTAAAAGAATTTGATGGAATGAAAGTATGGAGGCAATTAATGTACTTTGCCAGATTGAATTCATTGACGGTACGTTTGTCTCGTTTTGATTTGGCATTTGACATTTTCAACAGGCCTGAAATCGTTAATTTGCAACATATTAAAGGTGGTGTTACACATAAGGTCTTCTATGGTCGAGGGGGCGAATTAGAGACGAAATATTGGGGTTCTAGCGGTAGTAATGTACAAGTTAGGTTATATGATAAGAATAAAGAAATCATTGCTCACAAGCGAGAAGAGAAGCTAGATTTGGATGTGAATCCGTTTTGGTGGAGACTAGAGTTCCAACTCAGAACCAAAGCGATTGGTGAGGAGATGGTCCAAGATATTATGAGTAGACTTGATAATTTCGGGTTTTATAAGCTAGATCATATTCGAGTGGATCAAAGAGCCTTTACAATTATCTTTCTCAACAATCCTGAACTGTTATCATTAGCTTTTCCAAATTTAAAATCAGACAGCATCAAAAAGAAAAAAACAAGAGTCCGCAAACTATTGAGAGAAGAAACGAACCAATTTGCGGAAGAATTAAAAGAAGTATTAATACAGAATCTCCCTAAATTAAATGCAGAATTACAACTACTTGTAGGCGAGTTTCTGACTTTAGAAAATAAATAAGGAGGATAACTATGGACAATAATTTAATTAGTAACAAAGAATTAATTGAAATGGGCTATCGCCCTCATACAGCGAATGATATCATTCATCAGGCAAGAGAATTACTTGTCTCACGAGGCTATACATTTTATAATCGCAAACGTTTGATGGTTGTTCCAAAAAGTGTTGTAAATGAGATTCTAGGAACTGAGGTGGCGTAATATGGCAAGTGTTCGTTATCGAAAGCGAGGAGATAGTAATTTATGGACCTATGAAATTCGTAGCGAAGGGAAAACTGTTGTTCATAATAGCGGTTTTAAAACAAAAAAACTTGCAGAGTCAGAAGCTGAACCGATTCTGCAAGAACTTCGTTTAGGAAAAAGAATTTCTAGAGATATTTCTCTTGTAGATCTGTATCAAGAATGGCTTGAACTAAAAATTCTACCGAGTAGTAGGTCGGAAGAGACAAAGAAAAAATATCTTCTCCGTAAAAACACAATTGAAAGATTATTTGGAAATAAAAAAGTCACTCAAATTCGTGCGAGTGAATACCAAAGAATTATGAATAAGTATGGACAAACAGTTGGTAGAAATTTTCTTGGTAGATTGAATACTGGGATTCATCAGAGCATCCAAATGGCAATTGCAGACAAAGTTCTAATAGATGATTTTACACAACATGTCGAGTTATTTTCATCCAAAGAACAACAGATGACAGAAGAGAAATATTTACATACAGAAAAGGACTATCTGGATTTACTTTTAGCAGTAAAGAGAAAATTTGATTACCAACGTTCAATTGTTCCTTATATTGTCTATTTTCTATTAAAAACAGGCATGAGGTTTGGAGAGTTAATAGCGTTAACTTGGAATGAAGTTGACTTTGACAGAGGACTGCTAAAAACATATAGGAGGTTTAATACCCTTTCTCATAAATTTGTCCCTCCAAAAAATAAAACGTCTATTCGGATGGTACCGATAGACGAAGAATGTATTAAGATATTACAAGTCCTAAAAATTGAACAGGAGAAGGCTAATAAAGAGCTAGGAATCAAGAATAGGTATAAAATGATTTTTCAGCATTATGGATATATTCACTTGGTACCAGATATTGCAAGTGTCAATAAAGCTTTGAGTGTTCTTTTAAATGAATTAGATATTTATCCAATTATCACGACAAAAGGAGCACGTCATACCTATGGAAGCTACCTCTGGCACAAAGGATTTGACCTTGGAGTTATTGCAAAAATTCTAGGGCATAGAGATATTTCAATGTTAGTAGAAGTATATGGACACACTTTAGAAGAGAAAATTTTTGAAGAATTTAATCAAATTAGAGATGTTTGGAAAGATTGCTCATAAAAAAATGTGGGGCAAATGATGGGGCAAATCAGTTATAGACAAGCAAAAAAGCCTTATAAATCAAGGCTTTTTCCTGTTGATTTAGATGCCCCCTACAGGGCTCGAACCTGTGACCCATAGATTAAGAGTCTACTGCTCTACCAACTGAGCTAAGGAGGCAAATATAAAAAGCTGTATTGGTGCCGAAACTTCACGATTTGTATTGAACCCGCGCAATTAAGCAGGTGGGCAACTCGCTCTGACTTAGCTGCTTCCGCGTGAAACGGCCTGCATACTGCCAGAAGTCTTTTGTTTCCCTAATAATACAAAAAATAGTCGGTCAACACTTAAGTGTGAGTTCGTACACCACAGCGTTTCTATATGTATATGATACCACATTTTGGAAATATTTCAAGAAAAAATCTCATTTTTTTGAAACCGATGTCACTTTTTCTTGAATTGATCAATCTTATCCTTGGTAGCTCCGAGAGCACGCTCGTACTTGCCGTTTTCATTGGGAATAAAGTAGGACGCGTGTTTGAGCTTGTCTGGCAGGTAGTCCTGCTTGACCCAGTTGCCGGGGTAGTTGTGGGGATATTTATAGTTTTGTGCATTTCCCAGTTCCTTGCTTCCAGCATAATGACCATCGCGGAGGTGGCGAGGAATGGGAAGGTTGCCAGATGTCCTCAGATCAGACAGGGCCTTGTCTATGGCAACATAGGCTGAGTTGGACTTAGGCGAAAGGGCTAGATCGATGACGATGTTGGCGATGAGAATGCGAGCCTCAGGGAAGCCGATGCGCTCAGCGGCTTGAAGGGCTGTTACGGTATGAATCTGCGCATCTGGATTGGCCAGACCGATATCCTCATAAGCGATGACAGTCAAGCGACGAGCGAGGCTGGGTAGATCTCCGGCTTCGATCAAACGAGCGGCGTAGTGGAGACTAGCATCGACATCCGAACCACGGATAGACTTTTGTAGGGCAGAGAGCACATCGTAGTGGCCGTCTCCATCTTTGTCCATGGTGATGTAGCTACGCTGGAGGCTGTTTTCCATGATCTCTAGCGTAATATGGCGAATCCCTTCTGCATTTTCAGAAGTTGACAACACCGCCAGATCGAGAGAATTAAAGGCAGAGCGAAGATCTCCATTGGTCGAGGTAGCGATGAAATCCAAAGCGTCCTCATCAAGCACGACAGGAAAGTCAAAGCCACGCTCGTGATCATCTAGAGCCGTTTTCAGAGCTTGCTTGACCTCCTCCGTCGTCAACGGTTCCAGCTCAAAGATTTGTACGCGGCTACGAATAGCGGGTGTGACAGAGAAAAAGGGATTTTCAGTCGTTGCACCGATCATGATGACCAGACCACTTTCGAGCAAAGGCAGGAGAAAATCTTGCTTAGTTTTATCGAGGCGATGGATTTCATCCAAAAGCAGGACCAAACCACCAGAAAATTTAGCTTCCTCTGCGATTTCTTGGAGGCGCTTTTTACTGTCAACCGTTGCATTAAAGGTCCGAAAGGCATACTTGGTCGTTCCTGCGATGGCAGAAGCAATACTGGTCTTTCCGATCCCCGGAGGTCCATAGAGAATCATGGAAGACAGACGATTGGCTTCGACCATGCGGCGGATGATTTTGCCTTCTCCGACCAGGTGTTCTTGACCGATGACCTGATCGATCGTCCGTGGGCGCATACGGAGTGCGAGATTGTCGGGCATTTCCTTCTCCTTTCTAGCTTTGTCTCCTTTCAAAGAGGCGGTTTTTATGGTAAGATTGTAGTAACTATTGTATCATATTCCGCTCTAAGAGTGGGAAATTAGAAAGAGGACGCTATGTCTAAATATGGGTTTTTGGATGTTTTAGAAGAGGAAATGGAAAAGGTCTTTCCCTTTGACTTTGAGATCAATTGGGATAAGAAGAATCATGCGGTAGAAGTGGCTTTCCTCTTGGAAGCACAGAATACGGGAGGGGTTGCACTGGTTGATGAAGCTGGCGAAGAATCTGATGAGGATATTTTCTTTGAAGAAGCTGTGCTCTTCTACAATCCAGCCAAGTCGCATGTGGAAGAAGATGCCTATTTAACAGCGATTCCTTATGAGCCTAAAAAAGGCTTGTCTCGTGAGTTTCTAGCCTATTTTGCGACTTTTCTTCGGGATACAGCTGAGTTGGCCTTGGATGACCTCATGGATTTCTTAGCAGACGAAGAAGCAGAGAGCTTTGAGATCATCTGGAACCAAGAAGTATTTGAAGAAGGCAAGGTTGGCCTAGAAGAAAGCACCTTTTATCCCTATCCGAGATATTAGAAAAGATTCTAAGTGGACATTTTTAAATAATAAATTCAAGGAGAAGGGGGAGACTATGCTAGAAAAAGTCAAACAGTTTTTCAGGAGAAGGTCAGCTAAAACTGAGCCGTCAGTTGATATTCTTCCCCGCAATCGCTTTGCGGATCTAGATTTCGAGCGAGTATTGAAGTCAGGAACTCGTCGCCTTGTTAATGAGGAAGGACGCTATGCTGAGGATGGGAAAATCACAGAACTTGAATTTCCTGAAGATTTTGCGGAATTTGAATTTCTAGTTGGTTTTAATACGGAAGAGGAAGAGCAGTTTCAGCAACTATTAGCTCGTTTAAATAGTATTGATAATGCCATTCAGTCCCATTTGGAAAGCGAGTTGCAACAACCCATCCCTCAGTATGCTAAGGATCTAGGCTATACTCAGAAGAGGTGGGAGAAAACCTTTTACTTCCATCCTTGGATATTAAGTTTTGAGGAAAACCCGCCTAATCTTCGCTATGTTGCCGATTATGTAAATGATGAGTTTACGGTTTATTTTGCTAAAAAACATGGCAGATGGCAAGCATACTGGGATGCAGAGTGCCAAAAAGTAATCGAAGAAAGCTAGCTCGTATTTTCCTAGAGAGTAATTGTTATCATAGAAAAGAGTAAATATCATGGAATTATTGGATAGCAGAATGGATTTCCAAGGTTGCAAGATTGCCTTGATTTGTGGGGATAAGGTCTTGACTATCTTACGTGATGACAAGGACGATATCCCTTGTCCCAACATGTGGGAGTTGCCAGGTGGTGGTCGTGAAGGAAACGAAAGCCCTTTCGAGTGCGCAGCGCGTGAAGTTTATGAGGAATTGGGAATTCATTTAGATGAAGACTGTCTGCTTTGGAGCAAGATTTATCCTAGCGTAATCTTTAAAGACAAGCAATCGGTCTTTATGGTTGGTCAGCTAAGACAAGAACAATTTGACAATATTACCTTTGGTGATGAAGGACAGGCCTATAAACTGATGCCTATTGAGGAGTTTTTGAAGTCTAAACAGGCAGTTCCTCAGCTACAGGGGAGATTGAGGGATTATTTGGAGGAAGGTTTATGATAACACTTGTTCGAGCGGGAGCAGAGGATTTAGAAACTATTATTGCCATTCAAAGAGCTAGCTTTAAGGCTGTTTATGACAAATACCAAGATGAATATGACCCTTATCTCGAGGACCGCGAACGAATCAAATGGAAACTAGTCGAACGTCCCAATAGCTATTACTACTTTGTAAAAGAAGATGAAGAAAACATCGGATTTTTACGAGTTCAGACTAATGCCGAGTTAACGAAAGCTTGGTTGGGGACCGCAGCGATTCTACCTCCGTATCAGGGAAAAGGTATGGATCTGAAGGATTACGCTTGCTAGAAGAGGAATTTTCAACCGTTAGACAATGGGATTTGTGTACGGTGTTACAGGATGCAGGCATGGTCGCGTTCTACGAGAAGAATGGCTACCATCAAACCCATATCGAGCCTGAAAAAGAAGGCATGGATATGGTCTACATGAAAAAATTGATAGAGAAATAGAAAGGATGGTTCGGTTAAATTTCTAAACTGAACCCGCCCTAAACACTATGCCAAAAAGATAAACTTCTCTTAGATACAAGTGTCTTCAGAGAGTTTCCTATTTTGGCTTTGTGTTTTACGGGCTTGGTATCTTAATGATGGAAACATGGCAAGAGTTAAAGGTTACAGTCAAGCGTGAGGGTGAGGAGCTGGTCTCTAATCTCTTGATCGAGTTAGGTGCCCAGGGTGTTGCAATTGAAGATAGCATGGACTATGTTGGAAATGTGGACCGCTTCGGTGAGATTTTCCCTGAAATCGAGCAACAAGAAGAAATTGTGGTGACGGCCTACTATCCGGATACGGTGGATGTAGCAGCGGTTGAAGTGGATTTGCAGGCGCGTCTTGCTGAATTGACCGACTTTATGGATCTGGGTGAGGTTAAGATTGGCACGACTGCCTTGGCTGAGGAAGACTGGGCTGATAATTGGAAGAAATACTATGAACCAGCTCGCATCACTCATGACTTGACCATCGTGCCGTCATGGACAGATTATGAGGCGACGGCGGGAGAAAAGATTATCAAGCTGGATCCTGGTATGGCCTTTGGGACAGGAACCCACCCAACAACCAAGATGAGCCTCTTTGCCTTGGAGCAGGTTCTTCGTGGTGGAGAAACGGTATTAGATGTAGGGACAGGTTCAGGTGTCCTTTCCATTGCTAGCTCGCTTCTTGGAGCCAAGGAAATCTTTGCCTATGACTTAGATGATGTAGCGGTTCGAGTCGCTCAGGAAAATATTGAGCTCAATCCTGGCATGGAAAATATCCATGTAGCCCCAGGTGATTTGCTCAAAGGTGTGGAGATTGAGGCAGACGTCATCGTGGCCAACATCTTGGCGGATATCCTTATCCATCTGACGGACGATGCTTATCGTTTGGTCAAGGATGAAGGTTATCTCATCATGAGTGGGATTATCAAGGAAAAGTGGGACATGGTCCGTGAGTCAGCAGAAGCGGCTGGATTTTTCCTTGAAACTCATATGATCCAAGGGGAATGGAATGCCTGCGTCTTCAAGAAGACCAAGGATGTCTCCGGTGTGATTGGAGGCTAGCATGCAGCAGTATTTTGTAAAAGGCAGTGCAATCTCTCCTGTCACTATCGAGGACAAGGAAACCAGCAAGCACATGTTTCAGGTCATGCGCTTGGAAGAAGATGATGAAGTGACTTTGGTTTTTGATGATGGGATTAAGCGCTTGGCGCGCGTGGTCAATGTAGAGGCGCGTCAGTTGGAGCTGATTGAAGAATTGGCTGACAATGTAGAATTGCCAATTCAAGTGACCATCGCATCAGGCTTTCCCAAAGGAGACAAGCTGGAGTTCATCACTCAGAAAGTAACAGAACTCGGAGCTAGCCAGATCTGGGCCTTCCCTGCAGACTGGTCCGTTGCAAAATGGGATGGCAAGAAATTGGTCAAAAAGGTCGAAAAACTAGAAAAAATCGCCCTTGGAGCAGCCAAGCAAAGCAAGCGAAATTTGGTCCCGAGCATTACTCTTTTTGAGAAAAAGTCTGACTTTCTTGTACAACTGGACCAGTTTGACCGCATCGTGGTGGCTTATGAAGAGTCTGCCAAAGAAGGTGAAAGCGCTGCTCTTGTACAAGCTGTAAGTGGTCTTGAAAAAGGGAGCAAGGTTCTCTTTATCTTTGGACCGGAGGGTGGTCTTTCACCTTCTGAAATTGAAAGTTTTGAAGCCAAGGGAGCTGTTTTGGCAGGACTTGGTCCTCGGATTCTCCGTGCAGAAACCGCCCCACTCTATGCCCTTAGCGCAGTGAGTGTTGTCACAGAATTAATGAAAAACGCGTGAAGGTAGATCTTCACGCGTTTCTTTATGAGAACAAGAAAGAATTAGTTTTCTTCTTTCTTACGAGATGGGAGAAGGAAGCCAAGTCCGGTCATCACTAAACCGACAAGGGCTAAGATGGAAGCACGTTCTCCTGTTTCAGGCAAGGTTTTTTCGCTGATAGAAGAAGCAACTACTGGCTTAGCAGTTTCTTGGCGAGCTCCTGCAGGGCGAGCTCCTTCTTGACTTGGAGCAGGAAGTGTAATGGTTTGTTGGCTATGAGACAGGGTGATGGTTTCATCTTGTGCCGGTTTCTGATGGTTCGGTACAAAGATAAATGAAGGGTTTCCTGTTTCTGGTTTTGTTGGTTCTTCTGGTTTTGTTTCAGGTTCTACTTTTGGTTCCACATAAACAAAGCGGAATTCTCCAAATCCTTCTTGTTTAGATGGTTCAAGGTAGACAACATCTCCGTCTTTACCAACCAGATCCTTAGCTTTGTCAGCGGTTAAGAAGCGGACATCTACCCCCTTGATGCTGTCGGTAAAGCGCCAGTTGCCGTCTGCACTTGGGTTGATATTCTTTTCTTCCAAGATGTAGTTAATGATAGCTTGGCGGTTTTCCAATCCAAGGAGTTGGTTCAGGCTAGCATCGCGAACGCCTGGGAATTTTCCGTTTGCCCGGTAGTTGTTGGTCACAACGATAAATTCTTGATCCGCAGTGACTTCCTTGCCTTGGTATTTCAAGTTGCGGACACGGCTAGCATCTGAGTTAACTGTTTTTCCTTCGCGGTCGTATTTATTTGGCTGGGTCACGTCAAACTCGTAAGTCACCCCGTCGATGACATCAAAGTTGTAGGTCCGGTAGTTAGGGTTGACAAGCTGTTGAGGCTCTTTGCTAGTCGGGTCGATCGTGTTGAATTGACCAGCAGACATTTCCAACCATTCCTTGAGTTGCGCACCGGTCACCTTGAGGATGGCAGTGACATTATCATAGAGATAAAGGTCAGCGACGTTCTTGATGGCGATTGGTCCAGCAGGGATATCCGTATAGGCAGTAGCATCCCCACGGGTACCCGCCTTAAATGGCGCCGCAGCAGAAAGGATTGGAAGGTTGGCTTCAGGAGTTCCTGCCAACTCTTTCTTAGCATACCAAATTTGTGCATTGTTCACGATTTGGACAGATGGATCGTCTTTCACAAGGGCAAAGTAGCTAGTAATCGGAGCAGACGTCGTTCCGACTTGTTGACGGACATATTTGACCGTACCTTCGTGCGCTTCTTTCGCAATCGCTGTAATGCGCTCGTCGGCTGCTTGTGATTTGGTATCAATCTTGCGGATGGCAGCCTTGCTTCCGACTACAGACCATTTGCCGTCTGTGTAGCGCAGGTTGAGGTCGATCACCCCGAGGTGGTCGCCGTATTTTCCAGCCATGGTCACGGGTGTTCCGTTGATTTTACCGTTTACGCCGTCGACACCAGCATATTTTTCGTAGAAGCCTGTTCCATTTCCACTTGGGAATTCTGCGTGTGAGTGACCTGTTACGACAGCGTCAACACCTGGGAGGCTAGCGATTTGGTAGCCTTCGTTTTCTTCACCTTTTTCGTACTTGTCGTCTCCGATACCAGAGTGAGAAAGGACGAGGACAACGTCCGCTCCGGCTTTGCGCATTTCTGGGATGATAGCTTGGATAGCTTCGACAGAGTCATTGACCTTGACCTTGCCTTCGAGGTTGGCCTTATCCCAGCTGAGGATCTGTGGAGGAACGATTCCTGTTACCCCGATATTGACATCGACTGAACGACCGTTTTTGTCGGTATAGGTCTTTTTGATGATCTTGTAGGGATCATAGACAAAAGCGCCAGTATTTGCATCTACGACGTTGGCATTGACGATTGGCATCCCAGCGGTTGCGATGACCTTTTTGAGGTAGTCTAGTCCATAGTTGAATTCGTGGTTCCCAAGGGTTCCTGCATCAAAGCCCAATTTTTGAAGAGCTGTATACATCGGGTGTTGCTCACCATCTTTGATGGGATTGACGATGGCCTTGTAGGTACCAAGAGGAGTTCCTTGGATAGTATCTCCGTTATCAACGAGGAGGACGTTGCTATTTTCTTTCTTCGCATCTTCGATCAAGACAGCTGTTTTTGCTAGACCAACGTTTTGCGCTGGTTTGTCTTGGTAGTAGTCATAGTTGACCAAGTTGGTATGAAGGTCCGTTGTTGCAAGAATGCGGACGTCGACTTCTTGCCCCTCAACTGGAGCGGTCGCTTTGGCGTCACTGGCGCTATTTTGAGGAGCTGCTGGAGTCGCTTCGGTTGCTGTAGCAGTGGCTTCTCCGCTAGCAGTCGGAGTGTTATTGCTAGTGGATGCTTCAGAGCTAGTCGCGGGAGACGCAGGAGTTGCGGCCTCTGTGACAGCAGTTGCTGACGAATCAGTTGAGCTCGTCGCTTCATCTGCTTGAGCAGTTGTCGTTGCCAAGAAAGCAGCAGCAAGGCTGAATAGGGCAGCCTGTTTACGGAATGATGACATGGTTGTCCTCCTAAATAAAATGATGTCTTTCTATTATATCTTATTTTGTTCGGAATGGATTCGTTTTCGTATCCTTTCTATATGATAAATTGATAAAAATTTTTCCAAAATAAAGGCTCAGTTTTCAAAAAAATTACGAATGATAAAAGTGAGGAGGCGATACAGATGAACAAAAAAAGAAAAGGATGCCGTTTGATATTTTCTTTGATGATTCTTGGACTCGTAGTATGGATTGGCTTGAAAATCAAGGACTATCTGGAATTCCAACAAGAAATGGTTCGAATTGTACATAGTCAAGAAGTGAAAAAGTTAATTGTAGATGATTTGAAACAGGAAGATCCGGAGGCGTTTACAGAAAAAGGAAAAATTCAATCGTATGAAATCGATGACGAAACGATCGAACACAATCCGATGGGAGGAATTATGTTTGAGGTGATACTAAATGGAAATAAAGAGATAACTGGAAGTATGGGATTAAGGAAATATAGTGAGGATGGGCCGATTGAATCTGTTGGAATGAATGCATCTGAAGGTCTTCAAGAACTGATGGAAGAGTAAATTTACGGTTTGCTGGTAAACAATCATCAATCTGAGAAAGCAACTCATTCGCTTTGAGATCTGTTCCAAAAATTAAAAAAATTTAGAAATTGATGTTACGTTTTCGAAAATTTTTACGAATTATTAAAGTGAGAGTAATAAATTTGAAAACTTAATAGTGTAAAGTGATACTACTAGCACTTTATGGAGGATGAAAATGAAACAAAAAAGAAAAATTGGTCGTTATATATTTGGAGTGTTGCTACTAGGAGTCTTGATATGGGGAGGCATGCTTGTAAAAAACCATCTTGATTTTCAAAATGAAATGGTTCGGATTGTGCATAGTAAGGAAGTGGAAAAGCTGATAGAAGAGGAGCTCAAGGCATCGGATCCAAATGCCTTAACACCAAAAGGCAAGATCCAATCGTATGAGATTGATGATAAGACGATCGAACACAATCCAATGGGGGGGATTATGTTTGAAGTGATTATAAATGGAAATAAAGAGATAACTGGAAGTATGGGATTGAGGAAGCGTAGTGAAGATGGCCCGATTAGATCTGTAGGGATGTCTGAGTCTAAAGCACTTAGGAATCTAATAGGGGAGCAACAATGGTAATTAATGATGAACAAAAGAATGATATTGCATGGAAGGAATATACGAAATACAATGTTGGGGATGGTGTAAGAATTGATATAAATAATCGGAAAAAAACAATAGGCTATGTTTCTGAAATTTTTGGACAGGCACCAGAAAAAGATATGGTCTCCTCTCTCGAAGACTTAGAAGCACGGTTGCAAGGAGCCCTAACTGGTTTAAATGGCTACATTGTGACGGATAAAGAAATCACTCAGGAAACCAGACCAGAGGATGTGCAAAAAGTAACCATTTTGTTTGAGGGCTCGGAAGCAAAATTTGATCAAAATTTCAGGGGAGCTGTAGAAGATTGGGTGCTCACCGATGCTCCAACTGCAATACAAATATCAATGGCCAAGAGACTTGGGATCAAAACGGGAAAAATTTCCCAGCTTGACGCGGCTTCGAAAGAAGTAAAAGCAGCAATGGATAGATATCCGAATGCGCGTTTCAAATTTTATGCTCATTCTTTAGGAGGCTTAAATCTCCAAGCTTCACTTGGATCTTTGGAAGATAAGTATTTAAATAGAGTGGATGGGGCTTATATATATGAAGCACCCAATCTTTATCCACTTTTAAGCGATGAGGAAAAGAAACAGGTCGATAAGATTAAATATAAAATTTATAATTATATAGACAAGCGAGACATTGTTACATGGGAACATTCTAAAGAAGGGAACGAGGGTGTTGTTGGGACACTTGTTCGAATTGACAGTAAGGATGTAGGCGATTTAGGAAAACAACATATGTGGGGAGGTTACGACTACAAGGCTGGCTACTTGAACGTCAAAGAAGAAAGTTTAGATGACTATCGATTAGCTCGAGTAAAGCAGGCGAAAGAACAACTGCAGTTAAAGAAACAAGCATTGGAATCTTGGAAAAAGAGAGGGCTTTCCGGACGTGATCTCATTTCCATGGACACAATTCAGGCCATAAGAATAGTGGAATCGTTGAAGGAGTTTGCTCTCATTGCCTCAGACTATATTTTAGCTGTCTGTGATTTCGGTATTGCGGATGTGAAAGGGACTTGGGAGACATTATTAGCCTCTTGCCGTTCAACTGTATCCGGAAGCCGATGTAGAGAGAGTGATATCGTCAATGCACTTGCTCAAGTTGGTGCAACAAAAGAAACGATTGAGATCAATCGCATCACAGAATTAGAGAAAATTAAAAAAGATACTCTAAAAATAAAGGATAGTATTTTTAGTCTATCAACAGACATAGCGAAAGGGATTGCAACTGTTGCAGCTACAGATATTGCTCTAGCAAGCCAACTTCAATTGCAATGGTAAAGAATGGGAAACAACGAGTTTAAATGTATTAATGCGATTAGAAAAGTGGAAGAAGAATGGAATAGGACTGAAGAAGAATTGAAAATGGAGATGAAAAAACTGGAAAACAGAATGCATCAGATCCATGACCAGTTCTGCTTTACAAAACAGAACATCGAAATGATGGAAGAGGAAGTTACATATTTCTCTAAAACGATGGAAAGTACGGACAGTCTATCGGATTATTTTCAGGAATTATCAGATGTTTATGAGGAATTGAATTCGGACTACTATGGAGAACTAGCTCATATTGAGGAAATATATCAGCTGAAACAAAAGGAACTACAGCTGGTTTCTGAAAAATATGCCAAGGATATTGCAAGATTGAGAAAGGAACTGTATGTCGAAAATTGATGTTTTAAATGATCTTACTTATGAAGATAAGCGTTACATGGCGGCTATCATTAGTGTTAGATTTATGGGGAAATTTGCATTAACCAAGGGAGCAATTGATCAACAAGGTATAAAAAGTAGAATTTCATCGAGTTTAACAGAACTTGAAAGTTCTCTAGATCAGGTCATTGGAAGTATTGATAAGGATTTGGCTGGAAAATTTTCAAACTCTGTTAAAGAAGGCGTTGGAAGAAAGAAAGCTGAGTTACATTCTTTGAAAGAGTTTTGCCAGGCTAAGTAAGATCCGTATATTAAAGTAACTTCATTGGTTTCCATCTGCTTCTAAAAGTGTTAAAATAGTATCCAAGAAACTGGAGAAAACGAATGCCAAAAGAAGAGAATTTAACTGGGGACCAAGTCGTTGCCCTTACAAAAAAATATTTATCACCTGAGGATGTTGCTTTTGTGCAAAAGGCTTTGGTCTATGCAGTTGATTGCCATAGTGGTCAATTCCGTCAGTCTGGTGAACCTTACATCATTCATCCCATTCAAGTGGCAGGAATTCTCGCCAAGCTGAAACTGGATGCTGTAACGGTGGCCTGTGGTTTTTTGCATGATGTCGTGGAAGATACGAATGCAAGCTTAGATGATTTAGAACGCGAATTTGGTCATGATGTGCGCGTGATTGTCGATGGGGTGACCAAACTCGGGAAGGTCAAGTACAAGTCCCACGAAGAGCAATTGGCGGAAAACCATCGCAAGATGCTCATGGCCATGTCTCAGGATATCCGTGTAATCTTGGTTAAACTAGCAGACCGCTTGCATAATATGCGCACCTTGAAGCATTTGCGTAAGGACAAGCAAGAACGCATTTCTCGCGAAACCATGGAGATCTATGCGCCACTAGCCCATCGTCTCGGGATTTCCAGTGTTAAGTGGGAGCTTGAGGATCTGTCTTTCCGTTATTTGAATGAGACAGAATTCTACAAGATTTCTCATATGATGAAGGAAAAACGTCGTGAGCGAGAAGAGTTAGTGGAAGAAGTTGTCCACAAGATTGAGACCTATGCAGGGGAACGCCATTTGCATGGAAAAATTTATGGCCGGCCAAAGCATATCTACTCCATCTACCGCAAGATGCAGGATAAGAAGAAACGCTTTGATGAAATCTATGACTTGATTGCCATCCGCTGTATTCTGGATACTCCAAGTGATGTCTATGCCATGCTGGGTTATATCCATGAACTGTGGAAACCGATGCCGGGGCGTTTTAAGGACTATATTGCCAATCGGAAGGCCAATGGCTACCAGTCCATCCATACGACGGTCTATGGCCCTAAAGGACCGATTGAATTCCAGATCCGTACCAAGGAGATGCACGAGGTTGCCGAATACGGGGTTGCCGCTCACTGGGCATACAAAAAAGGGATCAAGGGTCAGGTTAACAGCAAGGAATCTGCCATTGGGATGAACTGGATCAAAGAGATGATGGAGCTCCAGGACCAGTCAGGTGATGCCAAAGAATTTGTTGAAAATGTAAAAGAAGATATTCTAGCAGAAGAAATTTATGTCTTCACACCAGACGGAACCGTGCGCTCGCTTCCTAAAGATTCTGGACCGATCGATTTTGCTTATGAGATCCATACCAAGGTTGGAGAAAAAGCCATTGGTGCCAAGGTCAATGGCCGGATGGTGCCCCTTAATACTAAACTTCGGACTGGGGATCAGGTGGAGATTATCACTAATGCCAATTCCTTTGGTCCGAGTCGTGACTGGCTAACTATTGTCAAGACCAGCAAGGCGCGTAACAAGATCCGCCAGTTCTTTAAAAATCAAGACAAGGAATTGTCTATTAACCGTGGACGGGAGTTGCTCATGGCCCAATTCCACGAGCATGACTTGGTAGCCAATAAGTTCATGGACAAAAAGCACATGGACAAAGTTTTGCAAAAAACCAGCTACAAGACCGAAGAGGCCTTGTTTGCGGCCATCGGTTTTGGAGAAGTAGGAGCCATTTCTATCTTTAACCGTTTGACGGAAGAAGAACGTCGCGAAGAGGAAAAGGCCAAGGCGCGTGCAGAAGCCGAAGAGCTGGTCAAAGGTGGCGAAGTCAAGGTTGAAAATAAAAAAGACACCCTAAAGGTCCGCCATGAAGGTGGCGTGGTCATCCAAGGAGCTTCCGGTCTCTTGATCCGGATTGCCAAGTGTTGTAATCCCGTGCCAGGAGATACAATTGTCGGCTACATTACCAAAGGGCGTGGGGTTGCCATCCACCGTCAAGACTGTATGAACCTGCGGGCTCAAGACAACTACGAGCAACGCTTGATCGATGTCGAGTGGGAAGACAACAATACGACCAAGGACTACATCGCCCATATCGATATCTACGGCCTCAACCGTGCAGGCCTTCTCAACGATGTCCTTCAAGTCCTCTCCAATACGGCGAAGATGATCTCAACCGTCAATGCCCAACCAACCAAAGATATGAAATTTGCCAATATCCACATTTCCTTCGGGATTCCAAACCTATCTATGTTGACAACGGTTGTGGATAAGATTAAGAGTGTGCCGGAGGTATACTCTGTTAAGCGTACCAACGGCTAGTCGGCTGCTCAGTTATCTTTTATTGCTTCGTTAGCTCGCCTCGCCGTACTTCAGTACTGTCTTCGTCTCGCTGCCTTGCTCTAAAAGTAACTGAATAGCCTCTGTTTTTCAAGATAGTTGCCTGCTTTTCACTGCCTTGTTTGAAGTCGATGTTCTTTGAAGATTGAGGAGCGTGGTCAGAACTCTTTTATTGCTTGGTAGCTCTCCTTGCCGTACTTCAGTGCTGTCTTCGTCTCGCTGCCTTGCCCTAAAAGCAACGGAACAGCCCCTGTTTTTCAAAATAGTTGCCTGCTTTTCATCGCCTTATTTGAAGTCGATGTTCTTTGAAGCTTAGTGGTGAGCCCAATAGATTGTATAAATAGGATAATAAGATGAAATTAGTAATTCAACGGGTCAAAAGGGCCTCGGTTTCTATTGACGGTCAAGTTTATAGTCAGATTCAAGAAGGACTTCTTCTCTTGGTGGGAGTGGGTCCTGAGGATGACCAAAAGGACCTGGAATACGCAGTACGAAAGGTCACGCAAATGCGGATTTTCTCGGATGAAGAAGGGAAGATGAATTTGTCTGTTAAGGATATTCAAGGAGAAATCCTTTCTGTTTCCCAGTTTACCCTCTTTGCCCAGACAAAAAAAGGCAATCGTCCGGCCTTTATTGGGGCAGCCAATCCAGAGATGGCTAGCCAGCTCTATGATGATTTTAATGATTTGTTGGAAAAGGAAGTCCCTGTCAAACGAGGTGTCTTCGCTGCAGATATGGCAATCGAACTCATCAATGATGGCCCGGTGACCATCATCCTCGATACGAAAAATCCATAGAAAGAAAAAACATGCCCTTGATTAAAGGGCATGTTTTTCTATGTAAAGTTGTTGGGCAATCACTTGATTGATAGAAATCTCTTGCCCGTGGATAGCTAAATGATAGAGGCCAGTGTAATCGTCATAGCCTTTGAAGAGAATGTCATCTCCAATGGTCAGCTGGATTTGATCTAAAAAATTAAGCAATTCAAAGTTATCTTGGACTCTTTGCAAACGATAGGTTCCCGGTTCGCTGACATCACTCAAACGGTCCTGGTAAGCCTCGATGAGAAGTTGTCCTTTGGGTGGAATGGTCCCCCCGTGAGGACAGGTCTTAGGACTTCCAAGCATGTGATCAAGCTTGTCAATGAAATGTTCAGAAACGGTATGCTCAAGAACTTCTGCCTCTTCATGGACTTCTTCAGTTGTATAGTCAAGATTTTCCAGCAGAAATACTTCGATCAAGCGGTGCTTGCGGTAGAGATCAGAGACCAATTGCGAGCCTAGATCTGTTAGCAAATACCCACGAGACTTGTCCTTCACCAAGAGCCCCTCTGAGATCATGCGCTTGATCATCTCGGTCACAGCGGGTGGAGAGACCTGCATGCGACTGGAAATTTCTTTATTACTGATTTTTTCTACTTCTGTGCCAATTTCGTAAATGCACTTGAGGTAATCTTCTTTGTTTGGTGTCATGCTTTCCTCTTTTCTTCGCTCACTTCTAGTATATCAAAAAAATCCTCAAAAACGCTAGTGGAGTAATGAGAATTGTCTCAAGCCCCAAAAGATGGTAGTATAGTAGCATAGAAAGGACGGCATTATGAACAGACAGGACTTGGCGAGACTAGGGTGGAGGGAGAATAGTTTAGCCTATTTAGAGAAATACTTGCAGGAATACAAAGATGTACAAGCCTACCAAGAACAATACCAGTCTGTCTTTTTCTTTGCCAGTCCTCTGTTTCAAAAAATGTGGTTTCAAGAACTCCAGAATCTGGATGAAGCTGTTGCTCAAGACTTGTTGAGGGGAGTTATGAAAATTCTTCTCATGCCAAGTGACTTGTCTGGAGCTTGTGAAGAGACAGCTTTTCTTCTAAGTAGAATGGCTCCAGCTTGCCCACCTCATTCACCTTTTTGGTCTTCTTTCTCAAGAGTGGTCCAAGTAGCATTTGCTCAGGATCCATTAGCTAGCAAAGAGGGAGACCAGCTCTTAAAACGCCAGATCCACCAGTTCCGCTATTTGCTCTCTGCCTACCAGGCCCAGTGGATTCGGGAGCATTATGCCAGAGCGGGGCAGACGGATGAAGAAGCGCTACAAGCTTACTTGCAGGAGACAAAAGGGATCAAAATCGATGCTTATGCAGCGGCTCGTCTCCACAATAAGGTTTATGTGGATCAAGACGGCCAACTCGCCTTCCCTTCTCGTGCCCAGGCCCAGTTGAATTTTAAGGTCTTGCTCAACTTTCATACAGAGTATATCCTGGATCAGGGTGGCCAGTTTCTCAATGAAGTGGATCCATATCAGATTTCTGAAAATGGCATTGTCAATGGAGCCAGTTTCAACTATGGCTTAGCTAGAGGCCATACCCATAAGGACTTGGATATCGATCCCGTAAAACCGTGGGATCCACCTTTTCGCAAGAAGGTCCTCTATCAGCAAGGTGTTCGCTATCTAGCTCCGAAGAATGACCGCGGAGAGCAGGGCTATTGGAGTCGGAAGGGAACCTTTGCACAAGGAGGCAAGAGCTACAAGCAACAGGTAGCAAAACGCGTGCGGAGTTTCCTCAGAGGCATCCCACGCTTACGCTGGCGGGTTCTCTTACAGAATGGACTCCATCGGATTTTATAGCAATGAAAAAGAGGTCGTAGACCTCTTTTTCGTTTATCCAAGTGCTTTGACGGCTTCGATTGCAGCCTCGTAATTGGGCTCACTGTTGATATTGTCTAGGTATTCAACATAAGTGACCTTGTTATCCGCATCTAAGACCAAGACAGCGCGTGCGAGCAAGTGCCATTCATTGATCAAGAGGCCATAAGCCTTCCCAAAGGAATGGTCGAAGTAGTCTGAGAGCATGATGGCATTTTCGATCCCTTCAGCAGCACACCATTTGCCTTGAGCGAAAGGAAGGTCGACGGAAACCGTCAAGACCACAGTGTCCTCCATGTCAGAGAGGGCCTGGTTGAAGTGACGTGTTTGAGTAGAACAGATACCTGTGTCAATGGATGGGATCACACTGAGGACTTTTTTCTTGCCAGCAAAATCAGCCAAAGATTTTTTCTCCAAGTTAGGAGTGGTCAGTGAAAAATCATGAGCAGTATCGCCAACTTGAAGTTGAGATCCGGTAAAGGTAACAGGGTTTCCTAAAAATGTTGTCATAGAAAAGACTCCTTTTTTCTTTTCATTGTACATCAATGAAGGGGGAAGAGCCACTCATTTGACTGGAAAATCATTTCGAGCTAGGAACCTTATTTGTTCAAACCTTCTGCGATTTTCTCTAAATTCCATTTCATCATGCTGTAGTAGCTGTCGCCTTCTTCCCCTTCTTTGGCAATCGAGTCAGTAAAGATCTTTGCAAAGATAGGAATATTGGTATCTTTAGCTACAGTTTTCATAGGTCGTTCATCGACACTGGATTCGACAAAGAGGGACGGTACCTTGGTTTGACGCAATTTCTCCACCAGCGTTTTGATTTGTTCTGGTGTGCCTTCTTCTTCGGTGTTAATTTCCCAGATATAGGCAGATGGGACGCCGTAGGCTTTTGAAAAATACTTGAAGCAGCCTTCACTGGTTACGATCATCTTTTTCTCTTCTGGGATGTTCTTGAATGCTTGCTTGGCTTCTTGGTCTAGCTTACTGAGTTTTTCAGTATAGGCTGCTAGATTTTTTTCGTAGAAGTCCTTGTTTTTTGGATCTTTTGCGATCAATTGTTTGGCAATATTTTTAGCGTAGATAATTCCATTTTCGAGATTGAGCCAAGCATGAGGGTCTTCTTTTCCAGCTTGGCTTTGGCCTTCTAGGTAGATGACGTCGACTCCCTCGCTAACTGCGAAATAGTCCTTGTTTTCTACTTTATTGGCATTTTTGACCAATTTAGTAAACCAAGCATTGCCACCGGTTTCTAGATTGATCCCGTTGTAAAAGATCAGGTCTGCTTGCGAAGTTTTTTTGACATCTTCTGGCAACGGTTCGTACTCGTGGGGATCTTGGCCGACAGGGACAATACTGTGGAGCTCGATTTTATCCCCAGCGATATTTTTGGTCATATCTGCGAGGATGGAGTTAGTGGTGACCACTTTCAATTTATCGGATGAGGACTTGGAAGAAGAGTCTTTGCTACAAGCCAGTAAACCAAATAAGAGAGCCACAAAGAGGGCTAAGACGGAAGTTAGTTTTTTCATTTTTTCTCCTTTATGAGATTAATCTTAGTACGAAGGGGAATGTCTGTTCTTTCTCTGCTTGGGAGCGATAAAGAAGCTAATGAGAAAGAAGACGGCAGAAGTGATGACAATACAAGATCCGACAGCGATGTTGAAGCTATAACCAATAAAAAGTCCTAGGATGGATGCAAGAGCACCTAATCCGGATGAAAGGAGCATCATGGACCAGAGGCTATTGGCATAGAGATAGGCCGTCGCAGCAGGTGTGATGAGCATGGCGACGATGAGAATGGTCCCGACACTCTGCATAGCAGTGACAGAAACCAAGGTCAAGAGCACCATGAGAAGGTAGTGATAGACCTTGACCCGAACGCCCATGGATTGAGCGAGGACAGGATCGAAGGAAGTAAGTAGCAAGGGTCGAAAGAGCAGGCAAATCGCCAGTAAGACAGCCACACCAATACCAATGGTCATCCACATATCCTGGTCTTGAACAGCCAAGATATTCCCAAAGAGGATGTGGAAAAGGTCGGTGGAACTTTTAGCGACTCCAATCAAGATGACCCCTAAGGCGAGGAAAGAAGAAAAGGTAATCCCAATCGCAGTGTCGCTCTTGATGATGGAGTTGCTCTTGATATAGGTGATCAGGATGGAAGCTAAGAGGCCAAAGATGATGGCGCCAATAAAAAAGTTGATACCTAAGATAAAGGACAAAGCCACCCCTGGAAGGACCGCGTGCGAAATAGCGTCCCCCATGAGAGACAAGCCTCGCAGAATGATGAAACATCCGACCGCACCGGCGACGATCCCGATGGCAATAGCTGTAATGAGAGCGTTTTGGAGGAAATGAAATTGTTGTAATCCATCGATAAATTCTGCAATCATCTGATTTCACCTCCTATAAAGAGTTCATGCCCGTAGGCTGCATGCAGATTCTCTTTGGTAAAGGTTTCCTCTGTTTTCCCAAAAGCAATCAGTTTGCGATGAAGGAGGAGGACTTGGTCAAAGTAAGCTGGAACCTTGCTGAGATCGTGATGGACGATCAGGATGGTCTTGCCTTCCTTTTTCAGGGTTTGGAGTGTCTGCATGATGATGTCTTCGCTGACAGAGTCAATCCCTGCGAAGGGCTCATCCAAAAAGATGACCTCTGCTTCTTGGACCAAGCAGCGGGCGATTAGGACCCGTTGGAATTGCCCTCCCGAGAGTTGACCAATCTGGCGATCCGCGAGATCAAGGAGATTGACAAGTTTTAGGGCATCTTCCACCTTTTGGAGATCCTCTTTGCTTTTTCGCTTGAAAATAGAAAGATGGGGGTAGAGGCCCAGTGAGACACACTCTCGCACCGTGATGGGGAAGTGGAAATCAATAGCTGTCTTTTGTTCGACGTAGGCCACTCGTTGAAGAACTTGGCCGAGATCTTTTTGATCGAGCAGGACTTTTCCCGAATGAGGGAGAAGTCCTAGCATAGCCTTGATCAGGGTTGATTTTCCAGCTCCGTTGGGGCCAAGAATTCCTAGGATGGTTGGCCCCTGGATGGTGAGGGAAAGATCCTCCAAGGCCAGTGTTTGCTGGTAAGCAACACTTAGATGTTCAATTTGAATCATGATTTTGCTCCTTTATCATTAATATACATGAATGAAAAAATTAAGTCAAGTTAATTTTAAAAATAATTTAGATTAACTCGCTTGTAATCATTGAAAAATAGACCTATTTTTGATAAGGTTAATAGAAAAGAATGAAAGTGAGAAGATCATGGTACGTTTACAAGATGATTTTTATGATTACGTCAATGGAAAATGGGCTGAGACAGCAGTGATTCCTGATGACAAACCGTCAACTGGTGGTTTTATGGACTTGATTCAAGATATCGAAAACTTGATGTTGGATATTACCGGAAAATGGCAACGGGGAGAAGAGCTACCT
This sequence comes from Streptococcus sp. F0442, assembly GCF_000314795.2. Classification (GTDB taxonomy): domain Bacteria; phylum Bacillota; class Bacilli; order Lactobacillales; family Streptococcaceae; genus Streptococcus. The sequence goes on from NZ_KB373315.1 coordinate 227,803, forward strand.
GAAGACAGCATTCTCCAAAACTTCGTCAAATACCATAAGATGGTGGCAGATTTTGATGCGCGGGAAGCAGCTGGTGTCGCTCCAGCTATGCCTTTGATTAATGAAATTAAGGCCTTGTCTTCTTTTGAAGACTATACTAGCAAACTGGCATCTTTTGAATTAGCTGGCAAACCAAATCTCTTGCCATTTAGCGTATCACCAGACTTTATGAATGCCCAAATGAATGTCTTATGGGGAGAAGCACTCGGTTTGATCTTGCCTGATACGACCTACTATGAAGAAGGCAATGAAAAAGGCCCAGAGTTATTGACTGTTTGGCGTCAAATGGTTGAAAAGCTCTTGGCAAAATTTGATTTCTCAGAGGAAGAAATCAAAGATATCCTGGATAAGGTGATTGCGGCCGATGCAGAATTGGCCAAATATGTCTTGTCAAACGAAGAAAAATCCGAGTACAACAAACTCTACCATCCTTATGAGTGGGATGATTTCAAGGCCTTGGTTCCAGAATTGCCGTTAGATAGCTTCTTTACAGAAGTGATCGGACAAACACCAGATAAAATCATCGTGCCAGAAGAGCGTTTCTGGAAGGAATTTGCACCAAAATACTATTCAGCAGCCAACTGGGAAGCTCTTCATGCCAAGTTGAAACTCGGTGCAGCTCTTTCTTGGACATCTTTCTTGACTGAAGAAATCCGTGTCTTATCTGGTGAGTATAGCCGTACGATTACAGGGACACCAGAAGCACGTCCGAAAGAAAAAGCCGCTTTGGCTTTGGCAGAAGGCCCTTATAGCCAAGCGCTTGGACTCTGGTATGCAGGTGAAAAATTCTCACCAGAAGCAAAAGCAGACGTAGAGCATAAAGTAGCGACTATGATTGAGGTCTACAAGGATCGTCTTGAAAAAGCAGACTGGCTCGCTCCTGAAACCCGCGAAAAAGCCATTGTCAAACTCAATGTCATCACACCGCATATCGGCTACCCTGAAAAATTACCAGAAACGTATGCCAAAAAGATCATCGACGAGAGCAAGGCCTTGGTGGAAAATGCTCAAAAATTGGCTCAAATTTCCATTGCCCATACTTGGAGCAAGTGGAACCAACCAGTCGATCGGAGCGAATGGCATATGCCAGCTAATATGGTCAATGCCTACTATGATCCGCAACAAAACCAAATCGTCTTCCCAGCAGCGATTCTGCAGGCACCTTTCTATGACCTTCACCAATCGTCATCAGCTAACTACGGCGGAATCGGTGCAGTCATTGCCCATGAAATCTCCCATGCCTTTGACACCAATGGAGCATCCTTTGATGAGCACGGTAGCTTGAAAGACTGGTGGAAACCAGAAGATTACGAAGCCTTTACCGCTCGCACGCAAAAGGTTATCGATCAGTTCGAAGGCCAAGACTCTTACGGTGCCAAGATCAACGGGAAATTGACCGTTTCTGAAAACGTAGCAGACCTCGGAGGAATCGCTGCAGCCCTTGAAGCCGCTAAGAAAGAAGCAGACTTCTCCGCAGAAGAATTCTTCACCAACTTTGCCCGCATCTGGCGCATGAAAGCTCGGACAGAGTACATGCAACTCCTCGCAAGTGTCGATGTCCACGCACCAGGAAAACTCCGCACCAATGTCCAATTGCCAAACTTTGACGAATTCTTTGAAACCTTTGATGTCAAAGAAGGAGATGGCATGTGGCGCGCACCAGAGGATCGTGTAATTATTTGGTAGTCTAGACTTCAGTTAAGCAATTGATTGATTTTCTTGATCGCTCGTGAAAAAAACTAAAAATCCCCGAAGTCAAGTTTCTAAGATGACTTTGTCAATAAACTAAGAACTCCCCTACCTTATGGTAATGGGAGTTCTTTTCTATTTTCTTCTTTTTGGATCGGTTTGTTTAAAGATCAGGTATAAAATTCCGGCAGGCAGGAAGCAGAAGAGCCACATGGCATCTAGTCCCTTGCTTTTACTGCTAGAGTTCGTTGCTTTAGACTCGCTCACGGCCATCCCTGCTTTAATGCTTGGAGATACCTGTTGCAAGCCGTTTTGGACGACCAGGCGGTTGTTCTCCAGCTTAATTGCTGGATTCGTGCCTTTTTTAACGGTTGCATAGAAGTCTTGCTTCAGTTGAATGGTCTTCCCGTCGATGGTGTGTTCCCCTGCAGAAAGGACTTTTTTATACTGGTAGTCTGCGAACATTTTCTCAGCCAAGGTATTTCCGATTTGATTGCGGTAGCTTTCGGCGATCTCGACATCGTAGTTTCCAACGCCTAGGATGACTTCGATAATCCGCTGTTTACCCCGTTTGGTTGTTGCGGTGTAGTTGTAGTCGGCAGTTGGGCTAGATCCTGTCTTGAGGCCATCTGTCCCCTTGAGGGAGAATTTTCCACCTTCGAGGGAAGTGTTGTAATTATCATAGCTTTGCTCGTAGGGGGTTCCTTCCATGATGGTGGTGTGGGCTTGCTTGGTGTATTCCAACATCTCTGGCAGATCGTTTACGATGTGATAAGCCAGAATAGACATGTCCCGCGCCGTAATTTCGTTGTTGGCATGGACATCATAGCGCTGTGGATTGTAGTGGCCCTGGAGCACCGAAATCATCGCCCCATTTGGATTGTGCCATTTGGTATTTGTCATTCCCATTTCTTGCGCGTACTGATTCATTAGATCCAAAAATTTATCGGGATCATTGTCAGTGACAGCGTTGGCGAGCATAATTACAGCTGCGCTGGAAGAGGGAACAAAGAGCATCTTGATCAATTCCGATACTTTGTAGTCTACGCCAGCCACAATCGGTGAGTTGCTTAACAGATTGTTTTCCGAAATGGCTTGGTCTGACGCAGTTGCTGTAACCACGGTATCGTACTTGATCTTGCCTTCTTTGAGGGCTCGAAAGACTACATAGGCACTCATGAGCTTGGCCATGCTGCCTGAGTCACGGACCGTGTCGATATTGTCCCCGTATAGAATAGCTCCAGTATTGGCGTCGATGACGATGTCTGCCTTTGGTTTGAAAAAATCATCCAATTCTAATCCAGCATCGGCTGCGATTTTCATGACATCTTCTTGCTGATAGATATCGTCCGCAAAAGCAGTAGAGATAGGGCCTAATGTCAAGACTCCCACAAGGAGGGACAAGAGGCAGTGTTTTAGTCGTTTGTGTAAATGTCTCTCGTTATTCATAAATTCCATTATATCATACAGGTCAGGGATTAAAACGGAAAAAATTCTAGAAAAAGAAGAAAGTGAAAAAATAAAGAAGAAAGAGAATAATTTCGCAGTAAAAGCGTTTACATTTTCTTAGAAAGTGCTATAATTTAAATTGAGTATAACATTTTTACAATGAGGTGAATCATATGAACAAAGGGAAGGTACTCTTAGCGACCAGCGCTCTGCTTTTATCAGCTGGTGTCCTAGTGGCTTGCTCAGGTGGAAAATCTGGAAGTTCTGGCGAACAGACGTTTAGCTATGTCTATACCACGGATCCAGATACTCTTGACTATTCGATTTCCAATAAAAAATCGACTTCCGAGTTTACAGGAAATGCGGTAGATGGCTTATTGGAAGTGGACAAGTATGGGAATTTGATCCCATCGCTTGCTAAAGACTGGACTGTTTCTAAGGACGGTTTGACCTATACCTATAAACTTCGCGAAGGGGTCAAATGGATGACTTCTGAAGGGGAAGAATATGGGGAAGTCAAGGCGCAAGACTTTGTGACAGGTCTTCAGCACGCGGCGGATAAGAAATCTTCGGCCCTCTATCTCGTCCAAAAATCTGTCAAAGGCTTGGATGATTATGTCTCAGGAAAAACCAAAGACTTCTCAACGGTTGGTATCAAAGCCATTGATGATTATACCGTTCAATATACCTTGAGCCAGCCTGAAAGCTTCTGGAATTCTAAGACCACGATGGGGATCCTGATGCCGGTCAACGAAGAATTCTTGAAATCCAAGGGAGATGATTACGGTCAAGGAACCTCTCCGTCTAGTATCCTCTACTGCGGACCTTATTTGATCAAATCCATCACTTCGAAATCTTCTGCGACATTAGAAAAGAATCCAACCTACTGGGATGCGGATAATGTTAAAATCAGTAAAGTGAAGCTGACCTATTATGATGGACAAGACTCCGAGTCTCTGATCCGTGGATTTGATAACGGCGACTATACAATTGCCCGTGTTTTCCCAAATGGTTCCAACTATAAGAGTGTAGAGAAGAAGCATAAGGACGACATCGTCTATACTGACCAAGGTTCCTCAACCTATAATCTTTCATTCAACATTGACCGTCAGGCCTATGAAATCACAAAGAAGACCACGGATGCTCAAAAGGCCTCTACCAAGAAAGCAATCTTGAATAAGGACTTCCGTCAAGCCATTATGTTTGCCTTTAACCGCAAGGCTTATGTAGCGCAAGCTAACGGGGAAGCGGGTGCCAATAAGGTGATCCGTAATACCTTTACGCCACCAAACTTTGTCCAAATCGATGGCAAACAATTTGGTGATGCAGTAGAAAAAGACTTGGAAGCTTATGGGGATGAATGGAAAGGGGTCTCTGTTGCAGATGGAAAAGACACCCTCTACAATCCAACCAAGGCCAAAGAAGAGTTTGCCAAAGCTAAGGCAGACTTGCAGGCTCAAGGAGTTGAATTCCCAATTCATTTGGATCTTCCAACTTCTTCGACTTTTACGGAAGGAATCAAACAAGCCCAATCATTCAAACAGTCGATTGAATCTACATTGGGAGCAGAAAATATTGTCATCGATCTGAATATGGTTTCTGAGGATGATCTTCAACGAGTGACTTACTTTGCTGAAAATGCTTCCCAACAAGACTGGGATCTAAACAATAACTTGGGCTGGGGACCAGACTATACGGACCCATCTTCTTACATCGACATCACCAGTGGTAAATCTGGTGAAAATGCCAATGCTTACTTTGGATTCGATGCTGGTACGGATAATGCGGCCGCAAAAGCAGCTGGCTTTGATGAGTACGATCAATTAATTGAAGACGCTCAAAAAGAAAACACAGATGTCAACAAGCGTTATGAAAAATATGCTGCGGCTCAAGCTTGGTTGACCGATAGCGCCCTCTTGATTCCGATTCATTCAGATGGAGCTTCTCCAGTCGTTCGTAAGACTGTACCATACTCTGCCGCCTTTGCTTGGACCGGCCATAAGGGTCAAACCTTCAACTATAAGTATTTAGAAGTTCAAGACAAGGTCGTAGCGGCGAAAGACTACGACAAAGCGCGTGAACAATGGAAGAAAGAAAAAGAAAAATCCAATAAAAAAGCGCAAAAAGAACTTGAAAAGCATGTGAAATAGACTTTTCTTAGCGAAAACAGGATGGACAGGTCCCGTATGGGACCTGTCTTTTTCTTTATCTGATCCTTTAAAAATCCCCTAAAAATGGTATAATAGGAGCATCACGAAAATTGGAGAGACGCTATGAGTTTTTACAATCATAAAGAAATCGAGCCTAAGTGGCAAAAATACTGGGCTGACCATCATACTTTTAAGACAGGAACTGACGCCTCAAAACCGAAGTTTTATGCATTGGATATGTTCCCTTACCCATCTGGAGCGGGTCTACACGTAGGACACCCAGAAGGCTACACAGCGACCGATATCCTCAGCCGTTTCAAACGTGCACAAGGCTACAACGTCCTTCACCCAATGGGATGGGATGCTTTTGGTTTGCCTGCAGAGCAATATGCGATGGATACAGGGAATGACCCAGCGGAATTTACAGCGGAAAACATTGCTAACTTCAAACGTCAAATCAATGCGCTTGGATTCTCTTACGACTGGGACCGTGAAGTCAATACGACAGATCCGAACTACTACAAGTGGACGCAATGGATTTTCACCAAGCTTTACGAAAAAGGCTTGGCCTATGAAGCGGAAGTGCCAGTAAACTGGGTGGAAGAATTGGGAACAGCCATCGCCAACGAAGAAGTCCTTCCTGACGGAACTTCTGAGCGTGGAGGCTATCCAGTTGTCCGCAAACCAATGCGCCAATGGATGCTTAAAATCACGGCCTATGCAGAGCGCTTGCTCAACGATTTGGATGACCTAGATTGGCCAGAGTCTATCAAAGACATGCAACGCAACTGGATTGGGAAATCAACTGGTGCCAATGTCACTTTTAAGGTGAAAGGGACTGATAAGGAATTCACCGTCTTTACCACTCGTCCGGATACCCTTTTTGGGGCGACCTTCACTGTTTTGGCGCCTGAGCATGACTTGGTAGATGCTATCACAAGTCCTGAACAAGCTGAGGCTGTAGCTGATTACAAACACCAAGCTAGCCTCAAATCAGACTTGGCTCGTACTGACCTTGCCAAGGAAAAAACAGGGGTTTGGACGGGTGCTTATGCGATCAACCCTGTCAATGGCAAAGAAATTCCAATCTGGATTGCGGACTATGTTCTTTCTAGCTATGGAACAGGTGCTGTTATGGCCGTCCCTGCCCATGATGAGCGTGACTGGGAATTTGCTAAACAATTCAGCCTTCCAATCGTAGAAGTGCTGGAAGGTGGAAATGTAGAAGAAGCTGCCTACACAGAAGATGGCCTTCACGTCAACTCTGACTTCTTGAACGGGCTTAACAAAGAAGAAGCGATTGCTAAAATTGTGGCTTGGTTGGAAGAAAAAGGTTGTGGTCAAGAGAAGGTGACTTACCGCCTTCGCGACTGGCTCTTTAGCCGTCAACGTTACTGGGGTGAGCCAATCCCAATCATTCATTGGGAAGATGGAACTTCGACAGCCGTTCCAGAAAGTGAATTGCCACTTGTCTTACCAGTCACCAAGGATATCCGCCCTTCAGGTACTGGTGAAAGCCCATTGGCTAACTTGACAGACTGGCTGGAAGTGACTCGTGAAGATGGCGTCAAAGGTCGTCGTGAGACGAATACCATGCCACAATGGGCAGGTTCAAGCTGGTATTACCTCCGCTATATCGACCCACACAACACAGAAAAATTGTCTGATGAGGACCTCCTCAAACAATGGTTGCCAGTCGATATTTATGTGGGTGGGGCAGAACACGCCGTGCTCCACTTGCTCTACGCTCGTTTCTGGCACAAATTCCTATATGATATCGGTGTTGTTCCAACCAAAGAACCATTCCAAAAACTCTTTAACCAAGGAATGATCTTGGGAACCAGCTACCGTGACCACCGTGGTGCTCTTGTGGCGACTGACAAGGTTGAAAAACGTGACGGTTCCTTCTTCCATGTGGAAACAGGAGAAGAATTGGAGCAAGCACCAGCTAAGATGTCTAAATCCCTCAAGAACGTGGTCAACCCAGACGATGTGGTGGAACAATACGGTGCCGATACCCTTCGTGTCTATGAAATGTTCATGGGCCCACTTGACGCTTCTATCGCTTGGTCTGAAGAAGGTCTGGAAGGAAGCCGTAAATTCCTTGACCGTGTTTACCGTTTGATTACAAGTAAAGAAATCGTTGCGGACAACAATGGTGCTCTTGACAAGGTTTATAACGAAACCGTTAAGGCTGTCACAGAGCAAATCGAGTCCATGAAATTCAACACAGCCATTGCCCAGCTCATGGTCTTTGTCAACGCAGCTAACAAGGAAGACAAACTCTATGTGGACTACGCTAAAGGCTTTATTCAATTGATCGCCCCTTTTGCCCCTCACTTGGCAGAAGAACTCTGGCAAACAGTGGCAGCAACAGGTGAGTCAATCTCTTACGTAGCTTGGCCAACATGGGACGAAAGCAAATTGGTTGAAGACGAAATCGAAATCGTCGTCCAAATCAAAGGTAAAGTCCGTGCTAAACTCATGGTCGCTAAAGACCTTTCACGTGAAGAATTGCAAGAAGTCGCTCTGGCTGACGAAAAAGTCAAAGCAGAAATTGATGGCAAGGACATCGTGAAAGTGATTAGTGTACCGAACAAGCTTGTAAATATCGTAACGAAATAAAGTTAAAAGTCCTTCAGAGCTAAGTTCTGGAGGATTTTTGAATTCATTTAGAGAATTAACAAAAAAATTTACATAATTTCATAGAGATAAATCACTATTTAAAGAATTTTTTAGTTTTATCCCTCAAAATGCTTTTATTTTTTGAGTGAATACATTATAATTATATCAAAGAAAAAGTTTAAAGGAGATTTCTTATGTCTAAGAAAATCAAAGATGAAAACGGGAATGTTTATGTGAAAAAAACACCCTTCTACAAGAAATGGTGGTTTATTTTGCTTGTGGTGTTAATTGCTTATGGTGCTGTAACGAAGGGTGGAGGTTCAATAACTTCAGATAATTCAACAAGTGACTCAACGGCAAAACAAACGACCAGTTCCACTGAGCAAGCAACTAATGATAAAAATGGGAAAACTGCAGTATCTGAAGAGAGTAAGTCTGACGAGAAGAAATCTGTAGCACAAGCTATTCCAAAAATTGGTGAAGTTACTAAAGTGGGGGATGTTGAATATATTGTAAATTCTAAGTCTATTTCTCAAAATGTTGGAGGAGAGTACGGAAAGACAGCAAATGGTAGCTACTTAATTTTAAATGTAACAGTAAAAAATTCAGGAAAAAAATCAATTACTGTTACGAACGATTTCTTTAAACTGCTAAAAGGTGATACGGAGTATGAAACTGATAGTGTAGCTGGTATGTATGCTAATGAGGAAGGAAAATTCTTTCTTTCGGAGTTAAATCCTGAAAACAGCATCACTGGTAATGTGGTTTTCGACCTTAATGCAGAAACTGCTAATGCATCAGGACTTGTATTACAAGTACAAACTGGTGTTTGGGGAACACAAAAAGGAAAAATAAACTTGGATTGATAAGTCGTTTATGTATAGACATTACGCTTGTCTCTTTCATCAAAAAAGCTTCGGTAGGAAGAACCCTACCGAGGCTTTTTTAACAAATTTCATTCTGCATGATAGTGAAGAGATGTAAAACTCAGTGTCGTTCGAAAAGGAGTATAAATGTTGCTTTTCTTCCAAGGAAGATGGTGTAAAAGGATTAAAAAATCTGGTATTTTGAAGTTCCTCAAGGATCCTGTGGACATATTCTTAGATTTTTATTTCGATATCGAAATAGTTGACAGATGTAATCGAAAGTATTACAATAAAAGATAGAAAGTTCGATATAGAAGAAAAAAGGAGACAAAATGGACAAGATGCAAGGGGGCTACCAAGCTTTACAGATACGCTTGTTGAACGGGCGACTTTTTCAAAAACTCTTGAGCAAGGAACCAGATGCTCAATACAGAAGTGAACAAGGGAAAATTTTAACGATTTTGTGGAAGCAAGAGTTGGGGTGCGCTACCGCAACTGATATCGCTCTTGCGACGGGTCTAGCCAATAATACATTGACCAGTATGGTTAAGAAATTGGAAGCACAAGGTTTGGTTACGATTCAACCTTGCACGCAGGATAAAAGGAAAAAATATATTTCTTTGACAGACCTCGGTTGGGCGCAAAAAGAAATTGGAGACCGTGTCAGTAAAGAACTGGGAGAGATTTTCTATCAAGGATTTTCGGATCAAGAAATCCGAGAATTTGAGGAGTATCAAGAGCGTATAATCTCAAATCTAAAAGCTAAAGAGAATGACATCTAGGGAAAGGAAGTAGCAGTTATGATTGGCATTACAGGGGTAACAGGGAAATTAGGTTCTTATGTGGCTAATCTTATAGATCAGAAAGGAATCGCTTCAGTCCATCTGGCAAGAAGTCCAGAGCGTGCAAAACTCTACGCGTCTGCGGAAATCCGTAAAATGGTGTATGCCAATACTCCAGAGGTGGTTGAGGCCTTGAAGGGGATCGATATCTTGTTGATGGTTTCTGCTCGGGAAAATCCAGAGCGTGTCAAGGAACACAAGGGCTTTTTAGATGCTGCAAAGCTAGCAGGAGTAGAGCATATCGTCTATACCTCCTTTTATGGGGCAGATGAGAAGGCAACTTTCACCTTGTCTCGAGATCATGCCCAGACGGAAGCCTATATCAAGGAGTTAGGATTCACCTACACTTTTTTGAGAGATAATTTTTACTTGGACTTCCTGATTGATATGGCGCTTGAAAACGGAGAGATTCGTGGTCCGGCAGGCAGTGGTCTTGTGTCAGCTGTTGCCCGTAAGGACACATCTAGGGTTGCAGCAGAGATTCTTTTAAATCCTAAGGAGTGGGAAAATCAAACCTTGAATTTGACAGGGCCAGAGGATCTTTCCATGGAAGAAATCGTAGCGCTTCTCTCAAAAAATACCGGTAAGACCATCAAGTATGTAGATGAATCAGTAGAAGAAGCTTATGAGTCACGGAAAAAATGGCCAGCACAAACTTGGGAGTACGATGCCTGGGTCAGCACCTATACAGCGATTAAAGCTGGGGAACAAGCTGGGGTTTCTACAGATGTCGAAAAAGTCCTAGGTCATCCGGCAAGTAGCCTATTGGATACTCTTAGAGACAGAAAACTTATAGAGGAAGAATATGATTGAATACAAACATGTAGCCTTGCGCTACACGGATACAGACATTTTAAAAGATGTCAATCTCCGGATTGAAGATGGAGAATTTATGGTCCTTGTGGGACCTTCAGGATCTGGAAAAACTACCATGCTCAAGATGATCAATCGTCTTTTGGAGCCGACAGATGGCAATATTTATAGGGACGGAAAACGCATCAAGGACTATGATGAACGAGAGTTACGTCTTTCTACTGGTTATGTTTTGCAGGCCATTGCTCTCTTTCCAAATCTAACGGTTGCTGAAAATATTGCACTGATTCCTGAGATGAAGGGCTGGAGCAAGGAACAAATAGCCTCTAAAACAGAAGAACTCTTGGATAAGGTGGGTCTGCCCGCTACAGATTATGCTCATCGTTTACCAAGCGAGTTATCGGGTGGGGAGCAACAACGGATTGGGATTGTGCGGGCCATCATTGCAGAGCCAAAGATTCTATTGATGGACGAGCCATTTTCAGCCTTGGATGCCATTTCCCGCAAACAGCTACAGACTCTCACCAAAGACTTGCACAAGGAGTTCGGCATGACCACTATTTTTGTTACACACGATACCGATGAAGCCTTGAAATTAGGCGATCGCATTGCAGTGCTACAAGAAGGAGAGATTGTGCAGGTGGCGGATTCTGAGACCATTCTAGCCCAGCCAGTCAACGACTTTGTTGCGGATTTGTTTGGAGGTGCTCACCATGTCTAAACTATTTGCAACCTTTCAAGAACGCTTTGGAGACTGGCTCACTGCACTGGGGCAACATGTGCAACTGTCATTACTGACCTTGCTCCTTGCGATTTTTCTGGCGGTCCCTCTGGCTATTTATTTAAGTACACGCAAGAGAGCCAGCAACTGGGTTTTGCAGGTAGCTGGGATCTTCCAGACTATTCCTTCCATGGCCCTTTTGGGGCTCTTCATACCCGTCATGGGAATCGGGACGCTTCCGGCCTTGACAGCTCTCGTCATCTATGCCATTTTTCCCATTCTTCAAAATACCATCACCGGTTTACAAGGGATTGATCCAAGCCTTGAAGAAGCGGGAACCGCCTTTGGGATGACCAAGTGGGAGCGCTTGAAGAAGTTTGAGATTCCCTTGGCCATGCCCGTCATCATGTCTGGGATCCGAACAGCAGCTGTGATGATTATCGGGACAGCTACCCTAGCTGCCTTGATTGGAGCAGGGGGACTCGGTTCCTTTATCCTTCTGGGGATTGACCGCAATAATGCCAGTCTGATTTTGATCGGTGCCCTGTCTTCTGCCTTCTTGGCCATCGCCTTTAACCTTCTTCTCAAATGGATGGAAAAGGCCAAATTGCGGACCATCTTTGCGGCTTTTGCGGTAATGGTTATCGGATTGGGAGCTAGCTATACACCAAGTCTTCTTCCCAAACAGGAAAAAGAAAATCTGGTCATCGCTGGGAAGTTAGGTCCTGAACCGGAAATTCTAGCCAATATGTATAAAATTTTGATCGAAGGAAACACGGACATGACAGTGACCGTCAAACCGAATTTTGGCAAGACCACCTTCCTCTATGAAGCTCTGAAAAAAGGGGATATTGCTATCTATCCAGAGTTTACAGGGACCGTGACCGAAAGTCTCCTCAAACCGGTGCCACAAGTCGGCCATGATCCAGAAGCAGTCTATCAAGCGGCTCGAGATGGGATCAAGAAACAAGACAACCTGGCCTTGCTCAAACCCATGGCTTATCAGAATACCTATGCTGTTGCAGTCCCTAAGAAAATTGCCCAAGAGTATGGCCTCAAGACCATTTCAGATTTGAAAAAGTTGGAAGGACAACTCAAGGCAGGATTTACCTTGGAGTTTAATGACAGAGAGGATGGGAACAAGGGCTTGCAGAAGGTTTACGGACTCCATTTACAAGTCTCCACCATGGAGCCAGCCCTTCGCTACCAGGCGATCCAGTCCGGTGATATCCAGATCACAGATGCTTACTCAACGGATGCCGAGCTGGCTCGCTATGACCTGGTGGTCCTTGAAGATGACAAGCAACTCTTCCCGCCATATCAAGGAGCACCCCTCATGAAAGAAGCTCTTCTTAAGAAACACCCTGAATTGGAAGGGATTCTCAATCAGTTAGCTGGTAAAATCACAGCAGAGCAAATGAGCCAGATGAACTACCAAGTCGGAGTAGAAGGCAAGTCTGCTGCTCAAGTGGCGCGTGACTTTTTGGTAAAAGAAGGTTTTATTAAAAATTAACAAACAATTCTCAAGTCTTCGCACTTGAGGATCTTTTGATAGAAAGCAATTTTAACCCCTTTCAGCAAGCTTTTGTTATAGAGGGAGAGACCTTCTCTTCAAAAACTCTCCATTGAGTCTAGCTTAAAATTGTGTTACAATAAGCCTTGAAAACGAATGAAAGTATATGGAAACAAGTATGAAAAAAAGACCAGTGATTGGAATTACAGGAAATGAAAGACCCTTCCCAGATGATCCAGACGCGAACATGAGTTATGCGGCGACTGGTTTTGTCGAAGCGGTCAAAGAGGCGGGAGGAATTCCCTTGATCTTGCCAATTGGAGATGCGGACATGGCCAAACACTACATGTCGATGATTGATAAGCTCATCATTACTGGTGGTCAAAATGTCTTGCCCAAGTTTTATGGAGAAGAAATCACCATTGATAGCGATGACTACCTCTTAAAACGTGATCTTTTTGAGTTGGCCTTGATTGAGGAAGCGCGTGCGGTTAAAAAAGCTATCTTTACCGTCTGCCGTGGGACCCAGCTCTATAATGTTGCATTGGGTGGAACTTTGCATCAAGATATTGAGGATCATTGGCAGGACAATCCAGGTCAGTACACCAGCCAAGAGCTGGTGACCAAGGATCAGACGATCTTGCAAGAAATCTATGGCAAGACCAGTCGCATCAATTCCTTTCACCATCAAAGTATCAAAGACTTGGCAGATGGCTTAGAAGTAATCGCGCAGGATCCCAAAGACGGCGTCATAGAGGCGGTTCAATCCACAGATGAGAGTCGTTTTCTCGGCGTTCAATGGCATCCGGAACTGCGTTTTGACAAGAGTCCAGCAGACCATAAACTCTTTGAATATGTTGTGAATGACTTATAATGAGGACCAGCTCCCTTAGGAATTTTTCTAAGGGAGCTTTTTCTTTAATCTGCGTAAGAAAGACTGTAAATTGTGCCTAGGTTTTGGGGGAGGATTCGCTACAATAGAGCTAGTAGAATGAGGAGGATTAGGACATGTTTCAATTTCCAAAGGATTTTTTATGGGGGAGTTCGACCTCGGGTCCACAGACAGAAGGGCGTCTAGATCAGGATGGAAAAGGTGACAATCTCTGGGATTACTGGTATAGGATCGAACCCAATCGCTTTTATCAAGGGCAGGGACCGGAGAAAACATCGACTTTTTATGAACACTGGGAAGAAGATCTGGATCTCTTATTAGAAACGGGCCACACCGCCTTTCGGACGTCTATTCAGTGGTCCCGCATTTTCCCGGAAGGCCGAGGGGGGATCAATCAAGCGGGTGTCGATTTCTACCGTCGTGTCTTTGAAAAGATTAAGGAAAAAGGGATTCACCTCTTGGTCAACCTCTATCATTTTGATTTGCCGATGGCTCTCCAAGAGCAGAGCGATGGTTGGGAAAACAAGGAAACCGCCTATGCTTATCAAGAATATGCGCGTTTTTGTTTCAAGACCTATGGGGATCTGGTCGACCAGTGGATCACCTTTAATGAACCCATTGTCCCTGTGGAGTTTGGTTATTTTTATGATGCCCATTTTCCTCATAAGGTAGATGCAGCTGCAGCTGTAAAAGTAGCCTACCACACCCAGTTAGCAAGCTCTCTAGCGGTCAAGGCCTGTCACGAGGTGGATCCCAATTCCCGGATCGGAATTGTGCTCAATCTGACACCAGCCTACCCTCGGAGCCAGCATCCAGAAGATGTGAAAGCCGCTCGTATCGCCGAGCTCTTTCAAGCCAAATCTTTTTTAGATCCTTCTGTTCTTGGCCATTATCCTCAAGAATTAGTGGAGATCTTGCGGGAGCGTGATCTCTTGCCAGATTATGATCCATTTGAGTTGCGCTTGATGGAAGAAAATACCGTCGACTATCTAGGCGTTAACTATTACCAACCACTCCGTGTGGCAGCTCCTCGTTATGCTCCGAATCCAGCTTCTCCCCTACTCTTTGAGCAATTTTATGAACCCTATGTCATGCCAGGCCGCAAGATTAATCCCCACCGTGGTTGGGAAATCTATGAGCAAGGTCTGTATGACATTGCTCAAAATATTAAGGAAAATTATGACAATATCGAGTGGATTTTGACAGAAAATGGGATGGGAGTCGAAGGTGAGGAAAAATTCCGTGAAGATGGGGTGATCCAAGATGACTACCGGATTGACTTTGTCAAAGACCATCTCCGTGAGCTCCACCGGGCTATTCAAGATGGCGCCAACTGTAAAGGCTATTTGATCTGGACCTTTATTGACTGCTGGTCTTGGCTCAATGGTTACAAGAACCGCTATGGTCTTGTTGAACTAGACCTAGCTACTCAAGAAAGACGTCTGAAAAAATCCGGTCATTGGTTCCGTGAGTTGAGCCAGCAGAATGGATTTGAAGAGTAGAAAAAGCAACCTATCAACCAAGATGTTGATAGGTTTTTCTTAACTCTCCCTTAACTAGACCAATTTTCTTATATTTCCTAGTTGACAAACTGGAAGAAGCATTGTATACTGACTCCGCTGGTTACTTTTTTGGTAAATTAGACTAGACCAATTTTAAAGTAACTGAGAAATTGACCATAGGTCGTTTGACTAAGTAAAGGGGAAAGTATAGCAAGGCTATATCGTAAAGACTATGTGCGGAATCGTTGGTGTTGTAGGAAATACAAATGCTACGGATATTTTGATTCAAGGACTTGAAAAACTCGAATACCGAGGCTATGACTCTGCGGGTGTTTTTCTGGCTAGTGAAGGCAAGAGCCAATTGGTGAAGGCCGTCGGCCGTATTGCAGAATTATCAGCTAAGGCAGAAGGTGTCGAAGGGGATGCCGGAATTGGACATACCCGTTGGGCCACTCATGGGAAACCAACTGAGGACAATGCCCACCCACACCGTTCGGAGACAGGTCGTTTTGTTTTGGTCCACAATGGCGTCATTGAAAACTACCTTGAAATCAAGGAAGAATACCTAGCTGGTCACCATTTCAAGGGGCAAACAGATACAGAAATTGCAGCCCACTTGATCGGAAAATTTGCTGAAGAAGAGGGCTTGTCTACGCTTGAAGCCTTCAAAAAAGCTCTCCACATCATCCGTGGAGCCTATGCTTTTGCTTTGATGGACGCGGAAGATCCAAGCACCATCTATGTGGCAAAAAATAAATCACCACTCTTGATCGGTCTTGGCGATGGCTACAATATGGTCTGCTCAGATGCTATGGCCATGATCCGTGAAACCAACCAATACATGGAAATCCATGACCAAGAGTTGGTGATTGTCAAAGCTGATAGCGTTGAAGTCCAAGACTACGACGGAAATCGTCGTGAGCGCGCTAGCTACATGGCTGAACTCGATCTTTCTGATATCGGCAAGGGAACTTATCCTTACTACATGCTCAAGGAAATTGACGAGCAACCAACCGTGATGCGTAAACTCATCCAAGCCTATACAGATGAATCTGGTCAAGTAGTGGTAGACCCAGCTATCATCAAGGCTGTTCAAGAGGCAGACCGCATTTACATCCTTGCGGCAGGGACCTCTTACCACGCAGGATTTGCTTCTAAGAAGATGTTGGAAGAATTGACAGATACCCCAGTAGAACTCGGTATCTCCTCTGAGTGGGGCTACGGCATGCCACTTCTCAGCAAGAAACCACTCTTCATCTTTATCAGCCAATCTGGTGAAACAGCCGATAGCCGCCAAGTATTGGTCAAAGCCAATGAAATGGGCATTCCAAGCTTGACAGTGACTAATGTGCCAGGTTCAACTCTTTCACGTGAAGCAGACATGACTATGTTGCTCCATGCAGGTCCTGAAATTGCGGTCGCTTCTACTAAGGCTTATACGGCTCAAATCGCAGCCCTTGCTTTTCTTGCCAAAGCTGTTGGGGAAGCCAATGGCAATGAAAAGGCCAAAGCCTTTGATTTGGTGCACGAATTGTCTATCGTTGCCCAATCGATCGAATCAACCCTTTCAGAAAAAGAAGTGATCGACGAAAAAGTTCGTGGCTTATTAGAAACAACCCGCAATGCTTTCTATATCGGACGTGGCCAAGATTACTATGTTGCCATGGAAGCCAGTCTGAAACTAAAAGAAATTTCTTACATCCAATGTGAAGGCTTCGCAGCGGGTGAGTTGAAACACGGGACCATTGCTTTGATCGAAGACGGCACACCAGTCATTGCCCTCTTGTCGGATCCAGTCCTAGCTAGCCACACTCGTGGAAACATCCAAGAAGTCGCAGCACGTGGGGCTCATGTCTTAACCATTGCAGAAGAAAATGTTGCGAAAGAGACAGATGATTTAGTCTTGACAGCGGTTCACCCTTACCTCTCTCCAATCTCAATGGTGGTGCCAACCCAATTGATTGCTTACTTTGCAACCCTTCATCGTGGGCTCGATGTTGATAAACCACGGAACCTTGCTAAGTCTGTAACAGTTGAATAAATTTGTCTATATAAAAAAACATCCTCGTTAGGTTTTTCCTAACGAGGATATTTGTTTTTAAGGGGCAAAGCCGAATCCACAGCCCATGATTGGTTAGAGGATGGGGAAAACGTGATCCTTGGCCTCAAAATAAGCCAATCTTCCCCTAAAAGGAAGGGGTATAGTTGATTTTTATAACAGGGTCAAGAAAAGATCAAAGGGATCCATTTCTTCTAAAATGAAAGAATAGATAAGAATGCGCGCAAGTCTTTGTTTTCAAGGACTTGCGTGTTTTTTGATACCTGCCTCCATAAAGAAATGTTAAGGCTTTGATAGGGAAAATATATTAGTCAGCTAGTTTTCGAGGTGATATCATGGTTACAAATTTCAGAAGGGCAGCAGTCAGTTTTCCTTTTGAAGAAGATATTGAGGAGGTTTCATGGAATGAGTAAAAAAGAATTGGTTCTTCGTGCCATTCGAGGCGAAGCAGTAGAGCGAATCCCTGTAGGATTTTGGCTCCATTATGTGACTCAAGAAGAAAAAGAATTGGGGCTAGACAATCCAGCTGTACTTGAAAAGAGTATCAAAGGACACCAACACTATGTTGAAGAAAGTTCCCCTGATTTTGTCAAGATCATGAGCGATGGCTTCTTCCGCTATCCGAGTGCTCTTTATTCGAAAGAGATCACATCGATCCAAGAATTGAAGAATATTCAACCCATTGGAGAGCATCATCCTTGGATTGAAGAGCAGATTAAAGTAGTCAAGGAAATTCGTTCTCATTTCCATGAAGAGATTGCTTCTTTCTACAATATCTTCTCGCCCATTTCTTATTTGAAACGCTGGTTCCGGACAGATCAATCCCGTGGGGACCAAGTGATTGCGGCCTTTCTCAAGGAAGATCCAGAAACCTTGGCCCATGTCCTTGATGTCATCGCAGGAGACATCGCCATTCTTAGTCGCCGCTTGATTCAAGAAGCAGGAGTGGAAGGGATTTACTTCTCAACCCAGCAGGTCCAAGATGAGCGTGTGACAGAGGAAGAATACCGTAAGATAATTGAACCTAGTAACATCGCTGTCCTAGAAGCTGCCAATGAAGCGGGTGGCATCAATATCCTTCATATTTGTGGTTTTGAAGGAGCCAGCAATGAAGTGGAACTCTTCAAGGATTATCCAGCTCAAGTCATTAACTGGGCAACTCATCATGAAGGGCTCAGTTTAGCAGAGGGACGCAAGCTCTTTGGTGATCGTGCCGTCTTGGGTGGCTTTGTCAATGGTAAGAAAGGATTACTCTACCAAGGGGAACGAGCAGCGATTGAGCAAGAAACCCGTCGCTTGGTGGCAGAAGCGGGAAGTCGCGGTTTGATCCTTGGGGCAGACTGTACCGTACCAGATGATTTCCAATTGGAACGCTTAGACTGGGTGCGTCAAGCAGCCGTCTTGTAAAAAAGTAAGGAGAGGGAGATGAAAAAGATCTATGTATGGTGTATCGTAGTAACCGTTTTGTTTTTGCTTCTCGGGCTAAGTAAAGTCGCTCTAGCAAGCAGTCATGGGATTGCACGGAAAGATCCGGACATCGAAAAATTGGAGAAAATTCCAGCCCATAGTCTCTCCCTCATGCGCCCATCTGATCTAGCTGGACTTCTACTTCTAGACGGACAGTGATAAAAAAAGATGAAGAACTTGATAAAAAATATATATTAGTCAAAGAATGATTGAAGTGTTAAGATAACAAACAAGAAAAGAATAGAACGAGGTAAGAACATGTCAGCAAAAAGAGAATTAGTCTTAAAAGCATTCAAAGGAGAAAAAGTTGACCGTGTGCCAGTTGGATTTTGGCACCATTTTACAACAGAAGAAGAATGGTTGAAAGGATTTTCCAATCCGGAAATTATTGAAAAAAACCTGAAGGGTCATCAAAACTTCCTTCACAAGGTTCAACCAGACTTTGTTAAACTTATGAGCGATGGTTACTTTGCTTATCCAAACCCATCCATTCACAAAGGCCTTGAAAACATCTCTGACTTAGCAGGGATTGAACCGCTCGGAGCCGATCATCCATGGATCACAGAGCAGGTAGAGCTTGTGAAAAAAATCCGTGCCGGTTTTGAAGAGGACATTGTAGCCATCTACAACATCTTTGCTCCGGTGACCTACTTCAAATGGTTGGTCGGAGAAGTGTCAGGTGGAGATGACTTGATCGCAAACTTTATCGATCAAGATGCAGCAACTCTTAAAAAAGTTTTGGATACCATTGGGCAAGATATTGCAAGTTTGAGCCAACGAATTATTAAGGAAGCTGGAGCAGACGGGATCTACCTCAGTGTTCAAAGCATCCAAGATGCGCGTGTCAGTCAGGAAGTTTACAAACAAGTCATCGCACCGAGTGAACTCCATGTCTTAGAGACAGCTAAGGAAGCCGGTGGGGTAAATATCCTTCATATCTGTGGCTACGAAGGAGCTCGCAATGATATCCATCTCTTCACAGACTACCCAGCTCAAGTCATTAACTGGGCAGTCGGACCAGAAGGGATTAGCCTGGCAGAAGGACGTGAAATATTCGGCGGGCGCACGGTTCTGGGTGGTTTTGAAAATGGTAAAAATGGTCTTCTCTACACAGGAGACAAGGCAGCTATCCAAGCAGAAACCAAACGCATCATCGCAGAAACAGGAACCACAGGCTTGGTCATCGGTGCGGATTGTACCATCCCAAGTGACATTGATGAAGAACGAATCGAATGGGTTCGTGAAGCTGCAGCAGAATAAGGAAAAGAGAAAGAGAGAAAAGAGAGTATGAGTAAAAAAACATGGATTATCGGTGGGGTAGCCGTTCTTGCCCTTGCAGGTGCAACGATTATTGGTCGAAGCTTGAACCACGCAAACGACAGCAAAGGATCAACAGGATCTAATAAAGTAACAACCTTGAAAGTAGCCCACACGCAAAACTATGTGCCGTATGATTTCGTTGATGAAAAAGGAGAATCAGATGGCTATGAAGTAGCTGTGCTCAAAGCCATTGACGAAAAATTACCAGACTACAAGTTTGAGTACACTGGAACAAGTGATGACGACCTTTTGATCGGTCTAGAATCTGGTAAGTATGATATCGGAACTAAAGGAGCTTGGTATACCGAAGAACGCGCCAAGAAATTTATCATTCCAAAAGAACCAATCGGAGCAAGTATCATCGGATTTACCGTACGAAAAGAAGATGCGGATAAATACAAGAACATCGATGACTTTGCGAAAGAAAAAGGAAAATTGGTTCCAATTTCACCACAAAATGCGCAATGGAATGTTATTAAAGAATACAATGAAAAGCATAAGGACCAACCAATCGAATTAACAGCTGCCGAATCGTTCAAAGTCGCAGATGCTTATGCTTGGGTACTTGAAGGTCGTTACGATGCCTTCTTTGACATCAAACTTTCCTTTGAAAAAGCTGTCACAGATAAAGATGGTTCTTACCACCAATATGCAGACAAACTCAGCTGGTTTGCCTACAAAGGAATTCCAACTTATCCATTGATCCATAAGGATAAGAAAAACGAAAAATTTGCGGAAGCCTACAGCAAGGCTATCAAAGAATTGGAAAAAGATGGAACGCTTGCCAAACTATCCGAAAAATATTTCGGTGAAGATGTCTTCAGTTATGTAGATAAAGAGAAATAAGATGGAACTGGGTGCGTATTGCCCCAGCTTCCTTATTTCTATCCGGATACAGAAAGGAAAAGAAACATGGTCTCATACGACATTTCCAAGGTCTGGTCATTTCTTCCAACCTTGGTCCAAGCTCTACCAGCGACCCTAGCTTTGATGGTGTTAACGACGCTTCTCGGTTCTGCATTTGGCTTGGTTTTGACTTGGGCACAAGTATCAGAAGATAAGGTAGGAGCAGGTCTGGCAAAAGGCTATGTCTTTACTTTGCGTTGTACCCCTCCGATTGTCTTGCTCTTCTTGGTCTTTTATGGACTGCCACAATTTTTGAACTGGTGGTTGGGCATTGACATTGACCACTGGTCCAAGTTTGTCTTTGTCCTGGTTGCCATGTTTCTTCTCTTTGCCGCGATGATTTCTGAGGTCTTTAAGGCAGCCTATTTGGCCATTCCTAAAGGTCAGATGGAGGCTGGCTTGAGTATCGGCTTGACGCCAGCTCAAACCATTTGGCGGATTGTCCTTCCCCAAGCCTTTCGCGTGGCTCTTCCAAATATGACGACGGCTATCTTGAACCTCATGCGCGACGCCGCTTTGGCTTATACTATTGGCTTTATCGATATCATGGGAGCAGGAAATAACTTGATCAGCCGCAATCTCGGAAATTATTCCCTTGAGACTTATACAGCCGTAGCAGTGATTTACTGGGGCATTGCCCTTGTGATCTCCTTCTCCGCTCAATTCCTTGAAAAACGACTCAGCGTAACAGAAAGGTAGCTTATGGATTTCAATTTTATTAGTAAAACATTTCTAGCCACCTTGGGTGGTGTTCCAGTAACCCTTCTGATCATGGTCGTATCCATCCTCTTGAGTTTTTTTCCAGCCCTCTTTTTGGCGCTCGGTCAGATCTATAAGGTCAAAGGGGTTCGCAGTTTCTCAGTGGTTTACTTGGCATTTATCCGGGCGACGCCTCCGATCCTCTTGATTCTCTTCTTTTATAGTCTCTTTCCTAGTCTCTTAAATAGCTTTTTTAAGAGCATGGGCAGTCACTTTAATGTCTTTGAGATCAATCCCATTTACTATGCCTTTATCATCTTTAGCTTGATGACAACAGGAAGTCTAGCTGAAATTCTCCGGTCAGCTATTCTGACGGTGGATAAGGGTCAACTAGAAGCAGCGCAAGCCATCGGTTTGACCAATCGCCAAGCCTATATCCGCATTGTTTTTCCCCAAGCCCTACGTGCAGCCCTGCCCAATCTATGTAACCTGGTCATCAACTTGGTCAAAGGAACTTCCCTTGTCTTTGTCATGACCATCAAGGATATCACTGCCATTGCCAAGGTCGAAGCCTCTTATGGCTATCAATATTTTGAATCCTATCTCGTGATTTTTATTCTTTATATTGTCATTTGTGGGGTGATTCAGTGGGGATTCAATCGCTTAGAAAAACGCCTGACACTCGCATAGAAGAAGGAGAATTGAAAAGATGTTAGAAGTAGAACACGTATCGAAAAAATTTAAGGACCACCAAGTCCTGGTAGATGTTAATCTCAAGGTCAACCAAGGGGATGTCGTCGTTATTTTGGGTCCATCTGGATCAGGAAAAACAACCTTCCTTCGCTGCCTTAATCACTTGGAAAAGGCGGATACAGGCCGTTTGACTTTGGGTGGAAAAGAGTATGACCTCTCAAAGCTCAGTAAAAAAGAAATTCTAGAAATCCGCCAAAAGACAGCCTTTGTCTTCCAGCATTACAATCTCTTTGCCAATAAAACAGCCCTTGAAAATATCTTGGAAGGCCTGATTGTAGCCCGCAAGATTCCAAAAGAAGAAGCTCTTCAACGGGCAGAGTCCGCCCTTGAAAAAGTCGGTCTCCTCGCTTATAAGGATTACTATCCTTCTCAATTGTCAGGGGGTCAGCAGCAGCGGATCGGAATCGCACGTGCTATCGCAGTAAAACCCGACGTGATCTTGCTGGATGAGCCGACCTCAGCGCTGGACCCAGAGTTGGTCGGGGATGTACTAGCTGTTATGAAGCAACTAGCCCAAGAAGGAGTGACCATGGTTGTGGTAACCCATGAGATGAGCTTTGCGCGTGATGTAGCCAACCACGTCATCTTTATGGATGGTGGACACATCATCGAAGAAAACGAACCCCATGAATTCTTCAACAGTCCAAAGGAAGAGCGAACCAAACAATTCCTTTCACGGATTCTATCCGACGCCACCTATAGCGTCGAATACATGATTTAACAGGAGACACACCCTGGGAAGGGTGTAGCAGATTAAAGACAAAGTCATCTTAGAAACTTTCTTTAGGTGAGTACGGACGTCAGCGAACTTCGAAGAAGTTCCATGACTAAATTAAGATACAAAGGGCGTCTGCGGATAAAGTCAAAATAGGGAGCAGGACAGAAGCACTTTTGTATGGAATTACTTCGTTGTCCTGCCCCCACAAGGCTGATTAGGATTCTTCCGAGCTAAAAGGTGAGAGAAGAATTCAATCAGCTACTGTGTCTTGGATTTAGTACTAATGTATTTTATGCTTTTGACACAATCCGCAGCCCGTGTTCAATTCGTTTTGAGCCCCTTCGCTTTTCAATTTTAGGCTCAGGCTAAAACAGTTCCCCGAACTGTTTTACTCTCAAAACTCCCGAGTGCTAGAAACAACAGTGTTTCTAGCACTTTTCTCACGGCGGAAAGTTTCAGTGTATGTTTGAATGAGCCTAACGAACTCAGTGTTTATCATTTTTTTAGCATCACTGAGGTTGCTGGATATAATACAGTTTGTCTACATTCTAACCTCCAGTTTTTTTAGCTTGGAATTTTTTAAAAAATTATGTAAAAAACTGTTGACAAAAAAATCATCTTGCTTTATAATAATTTATGTAAACAAAAAGAGGTTGGAAAATCTCAAGAGTTTACAGGATCAATAGTGGAAAGGAGATGGTGAGATGCTATTTCCAAAATATAGAAAACTAATTGATAAAAGAAGGAATATAAGATCTTAGCCCTCGAGGCTATTCATTTAAAAGAAAAATAAAATTATGTAAACAAACGTTAAGTAGCCAATTCGGCTACTCATTTTCAAGAATGAATTAAAATTATGTAAAACGAGGTAATAACTATGAACAACAACTTTAACAATATGGATGATCTTTTCAATCAACTAATGGGAAATATGGGTGGTTTTCGTTCTGAAAGCCGTCGCTACATGATCAATGGTCGTGAAGTAACACCTGAAGAATTCGCTATTTACCGTCAAACGGGTCAACTTCCAACCGAAGGAAGTGAGCCAGTGCAACACCAACAAGGCAAAGGCATGAAACAAGATGGAATTCTTGCGAAGCTGGGTCGTAACTTGACTGAAGAAGCTCGTGAAGGAAAATTGGATCCGGTCATCGGACGCAATAAAGAAATTCAAGAAACAGCTGAAATCTTGTCTCGTCGTACCAAGAACAATCCGGTCCTTGTAGGGGATGCAGGTGTTGGTAAGACAGCTGTTGTAGAAGGCTTGGCCCAAGCTATCGTGAATGGTGATGTTCCAGCAGCCATCAAGAACAAAGAAATCATCTCCATCGATATTTCTGGTCTAGAAGCTGGTACGCAATACCGTGGTAGCTTTGAAGAAAATATCCAAAATATGATCCAAGAAGTCAAAGCGATGGGCAATGTCATCCTTTTCTTTGACGAAATTCACCAAATCCTTGGTGCGGGTAGCACAGGGGATGGTCAAGGATCTAAAGGTCTTGCGGATATCTTGAAACCAGCTCTTTCTCGTGGTGAATTGACAGTCATTGGTGCAACTACTCAAGATGAATACCGTAACACCATCTTGAAGAATGCGGCCCTTGCTCGTCGTTTCAACGAAGTCAAGGTTAATGCTCCATCAGCTGAAGATACTTTCAAGATTCTCCAAGGGATCCGTGATCTTTACGAAAAACACCACAATGTTGTCTTGCCAGATGAAGTCTTGAAAGCAGCCGTTGATTATTCTGTTCAATACATTCCACAACGTAGCTTGCCTGATAAGGCGATTGACTTGGTCGATGTGACAGCTGCTCACTTGGCAGCTCAACACCCTGTAACAGATGTCCATGCGGTTGAGCACGAAATTCAAGCGGAAAAAACTAAACAAGAAGAAGCTGCGGCTAAAGAAGATTACGAAGCAGCTCTAAATGCAAAAGTCCGTATCGAAGAGCTTGAAAAGAAAATTGCTAACCATACAGAGGATCACAAGGTAACTGCAACTGTCAATGACGTAGCTGAGTCTGTCGAACGGATGACTGGTATTCCAGTATCTCAAATGGGTGCAACCGATATCGAACGATTGAAAGATATGGGTCACCGTTTGCAAACGAAAGTTATTGGCCAAGACAAGGCTGTTGAAGCTGTTTCAAAAGCGATCCGTCGGAACCGTGCAGGCTTTGACGAAGGAAACCGCCCAATCGGTAGCTTCCTCTTTGTAGGTCCTACTGGTGTTGGTAAGACTGAGTTGGCAAAACAATTAGCCCTTGATATGTTCGGAACGAAAGATGCTATCATCCGTTTGGACATGTCAGAATACAGCGACCGCACAGCCGTATCTAAATTGATCGGTACCACTGCCGGTTATGTTGGTTACGATGACAACAACAATACCTTGACAGAACGCGTCCGTCGTAATCCATACTCTATCGTCCTTCTTGACGAGATTGAAAAGGCGGATCCTCAAGTGATCACCCTTCTTCTTCAAGTCTTGGATGATGGTCGTTTGACAGACGGTCAAGGAAACACTGTTAATTTCAAGAATACCGTAATTATTGCTACTTCAAATGCTGGCTTTGGTTACGAAGCGAACTTGACAGAAGATGCGGACAAACCAGAACTCTTGGATCGTTTAAAACCATTCTTCCGTCCGGAATTCTTGAACCGTTTCAACGCCGTGATCGAGTTCTCACACTTGAGCAAGGAAGACCTTTCTAAGATTGTTGACTTGATGTTAGAAGAAGTGAACAAAACTCTTGCTAAGAAAGATATCGACTTGACAGTGAGCGATGCTGCCAAAGAATACATGACTGAAGAAGGATATGATGAAGTTATGGGTGTTCGTCCACTCCGTCGTGTGGTTGAACAACAAATCCGAGATAAAGTGACAGATTTCCACTTGGATAATCTTGATGCTAAACACTTGCTAGCAGATATGGAAGATGGAGAATTGGTCATCAGAGAAAAAGACACAAAGAAAGAAGAAAACATTGATAAATAAGGTAGATAAGAAGTGATCACTTTGTGAAAAATGGAGGCTGCTATAATATAGCAGTCTTTATTTTTTCTTCCCACCCAGGGGAAATTATTCGCCGGATAAGGCCAAAATCCCCCTATTTGGGCTAAAAAAACATCAATAATTAGTGAAATTAATCCAATTTGAGCAAAATTATTAATAAATAAAGAAAATAAGTATATAATTTATACAAGAAAAAAATATGAGGAATGGAAGTACGATGAACAATACAATTGATATCTACTCGACTCCCGAATACAGAAAGGTTGAAGCCGTTGTTCAGCTGATGGTCGATGGTCGCTTGACAAGCTACCGTGTTGCAACTGAAACCAACATTAGCAAAATGAGCTTGGCAACTTTGACCAAGGGAACGAGTAAAATAAAAAATATTACCTATCAAACGGCCTTGGCCTTGATTGATTGGTATGATGAGAATCATGAAAAGTATGGCATTACGATTGACTAGTTAGTAGCCCACTTTTCGTGGTTTTTTTCTTTTTTCTGGGAAGGCGCTAGCCCCTTAGGAAGGAAGTCCGATTTTGCTTGAAAAGGATGGAGAAACTTGAAAAGACGGGCGAAATTTGATATAGTATAGCATATATGAAATTTAAAGGAGAAACATATGCAAGGCGGAAGTTTTCTAATTATGCTTGTTCTTATGGTCGGTTTGATGTTCTTCATGAGCCGTAGCCAAAAGAAACAGTACCAAAAACGGATGGAAAGTTTGAATAAACTTCAAAAAGGAAATGAAGTCATTACCATTGGTGGCTTGTACGGAACCATCGATGAAGTCGATAAAGAACGCAAGACGGTTGTCTTGGATGTTGATGGTGTCTACCTGACCTTTGAATTGGGAGCGATCAAAACAGTTCTTCCTGTATCAGAAGGGATCACAGCAGCTGCAACAGAAGGTGTTAGCTCAGAAGTCGATTCAGCCATCGAAGAATAATCATCAGGAAAGAGGCGAAGGCCTCTTTTTTAGTGGGAAAAAGGGACAGTAGGGTCAAGGAAAGCTCTGCTAGTTCAAAAAAGAGGCCAGCGTCCCTATTTTATGGGGATTTATGGTATAATGAAGCGATAAATATTGAAATAGGTAGAAAAACATGTTTCGTTTTAAGAAAAAAGAAAACATCGAGACTCCTTTAGAAATCCCAAAACATATTGGCATCATTATGGATGGCAATGGTCGCTGGGCTAAGAAGCGGATGCAACCGCGTGTCTTTGGCCATAAGGCAGGGATGGAAGCTCTCCAAGAAGTGACGATTGCGGCAAAAAATATGGGTGTTCAGGTCTTGACGGTCTATGCCTTTTCGACAGAAAACTGGACACGCCCTGAAGATGAAGTCAAGTTTATCATGCACTTGCCCGTTGAGTTTTATGACCGCTTCGTCCCCGAGTTGCATCGCAATAATGTCAAGATTCAAATGATCGGTGACACCAAGAAATTACCCAAAGAAACGCTAGAGGCTTTGGAACGAGCAGAAGAGATGACCCAGCTCAATACGGGCCTGATCCTGAATTTCGCACTCAACTACGGGGGACGTGCAGAAATTACCCAGGCTGTGAAGCAGATTGCGCAAGAAGTCTTGGATGCTGACTTGAGCCCTGAAGATATCACTGAAGAGATGATTGCAGGTCATCTCTATACCGAAAGTTTGCCACGCGATCTAAGGGATCCGGATTTGATTATCCGTACCAGCGGAGAAATCCGTTTGAGTAATTTCCTTCCTTGGCAGGCCGCCTACAGTGAGTTGTATTTCACAGATGTCATGTGGCCAAATTTTGGAGAAGAGGCACTAAGAAGTGCTGTAGTAGAATATAGCCATCGCCACCGGAGATTTGGCGGTGTTTAGGAGAAGATGATGACGAAAGATTTACAAAAACGTGTAATTTTTGGAGGAATTGCCCTGCTCTTTTTCATTCCAACAGTAATGGTTGGAGGGATGTTCTTCCAGATTGTGATTGGTTTGATCGCCATGTTAGGGGTACATGAACTGCTCAAGATGAAGGGGCTTGAAACAGCGACCTTTGAAGGAGCGCTAGCCATGTTGGCGGCCTTTGTCTTAACCTTGCCGATTGAGGACTATCTGCCTTACCTTCCAGCAGATGGCAACATGATTGCCTATGGTTTGGTTGTCTTGATCCTCATGGGAACAACGGTTCTTGCTCAGAATTACAATTATGAAGATGTGGTTTACCCCATTGCTTCTAGCTTCTATGTGGGACTCGGTTTCCACTCCCTAGTAGATGCACGAATCGCTGGTATCGACAAGGTTTTATTAGCTCTCTTTATTGTCTGGGCTACGGATTCCGGTGCTTATCTGGTAGGAAGTCAGTTTGGAAAACGCAAGCTCATGCCTACGGTCTCTCCCAATAAAACGATTGAAGGAAGTCTTGGGGGAATTTTGTCTGCAGTTGCGGTGACTGTGATCTATATGATCGTGGATCGCTCTGTGGCCGGTGGACATGGGTTGATCACCATGATCTTTTTTACCATCCTATTTAGTATTGCAGGTCAGTTTGGAGATTTGGTAGAGAGTGCGATCAAACGCCACTTTGGTGTCAAGGATTCAGGGAAATTTATCCCAGGACATGGTGGTGTCTTAGACCGCTTTGATAGTTTGATTTTTGTTTTCCCCTTGATGCATTTCTTGGGCTTGTTCTAAGACAGAAGAGATAGAAAGGAAACTACGTATAAAACGATGCAGTTAGTTGCTTTTATTGTTATTTTTGGAGTGATCGTACTCGTCCACGAGTTTGGTCATTTCTATTTTGCGAAAAAATCGGGCATCTTGGTGAGAGAATTCTCGATCGGGATGGGGCCGAAAATCTTTGCCCATATAGGTCAGGATGGGACAGCTTATACCATTCGGATCCTACCTTTAGGTGGCTATGTCCGTATGGCTGGTTGGGGTGAGGATACCACGGAGATTAAGACCGGGACTCCTGTCAGTTTGACGGTAAATGAGGCTGGTAAGGTCATCCGGATCAATCTTTCTGGAAAGAATCTGGATCAGACAGCCCTTCCCATGAATGTCACCCAGTTTGACTTTGAAGACAAACTGGAAATTACCGGCTTGGTCCTTGATGAGACAAAGACCTATAGTGTTGATCATGATGCGACCATCGTTGAAGAAGACGGGACCGAAGTGCGGATTGCCCCCAAAGATGTTCAATACCAGAATGCCAGCATTTGGGGACGCTTGATCACCAATTTTGCAGGTCCGATGAACAACTTTATCCTCAGTATTGTGGTTTATTCCCTCTTAGCCTTTATGCGCGGTGGTGCGATTGACTACTACAGTAACAATGTTCAGGTGGCACCCGATGGGGCCCTTGCCAAGGTCGGTGTCAAAAGCAATGTTCAGATCCTTGAGGTCAATAACGACACCGTTAGCAACTGGGATGAGTTGACAGACGCTGTAGAAAAAGCAACAAAGGACAGCAAGACTGCTCCGGAGTTGACCCTGAAAGTCAAGACAGATGGTCAAGAAAAAGAAGTCAAAGTGAAGCCAACCAAATCAGGCGATCGTTACTATCTGGGTGTGACAAATGGGATCAAGACTGGATTTATGGACAAGCTCTTGTCTGGTTTTACAGATACCTGGAATACAGCGACCCGGATCCTGGGAGCCCTGAAAGATATCATTTTCCACTTTAGTCTCAATAAACTGGGTGGTCCGGTTGCCATCTACAATGCCAGCTCACAAGCCGCTCAATTAGGGATTCCAGCTGTGCTATCTCTTATGGCCATGCTTTCCATTAATATTGGGATTTTCAATTTGATCCCAATTCCGGCCCTGGATGGTGGAAAAATCTTGATCAATTTGATCGAAGTGGTCCGGAGAAAACCGCTAAAACAAGAAGTAGAAACTTATATGACACTTGCAGGTGTAGCCCTAATGGTGATTTTAATGATTGCTGTCACCTGGAATGATATTATGAAATTATTTTTGAAATAGAAAAGGATGTTGTCCATGAAACAAAGTAAAATGTTGATTCCAACCCTTCGTGAAATGCCAAGCGATGCGCAGGTCATCAGCCACGCTTTGATGTTGCGTGCGGGTTATGTTCGCCAAGTATCAGCTGGTGTCTATTCTTATCTGCCACTAGCTAATCGTGTGATTGAAAAAGCAAAAGGCATCATGCGCCAAGAATTCGAAAAAATCGGAGCAGTAGAAATGCTAGCTCCAGCCCTTTTGAGTGCGGATCTCTGGCGTGAATCTGGCCGTTATGAAACCTACGGGGAAGACTTGTACAAATTGAAAAACCGTGAAGGTTCTGACTTTATCTTGGGTCCAACTCACGAAGAAACCTTTACAGCTATTGTGCGTGATTCTGTCAAGTCTTACAAGCAATTGCCACTGAACTTGTACCAAATCCAACCGAAGTACCGCGATGAAAAACGCCCACGGAACGGTCTTCTACGGACCCGTGAGTTCATCATGAAAGACGGTTACAGTTTCCATGCTAACTATGATAGCTTGGATGAAACGTATGATGAGTACAAGGCAGCTTATGAGCGGATCTTCACCCGCAGTGGCATCGACTACAAGGCTATCATTGGCGATGGTGGCGCTATGGGCGGAAAAGATAGCCAAGAGTTTATGGCTGTTACACCTGCTCGTACAGACTTGGATCGTTGGGTTGTTTTAGACAAATCGGTGGCTTCATTTGATGAGATCCCAGCAGAAGTCCAAGAAGAAATCAAGGCAGAATTGCTCAAATGGATGGTCTCTGGTGAAGATACCATTGCCTATTCAAGTGAATCAACCTATGCTGCCAACTTGGAAATGGCTACTAATGAATACAAGCCAAGTAACCGTGTGGTCGCTGAAGAAGAAGTGAAACGCGTGGAAACACCAGGTGTCAAATCGATTGATGAAGTGGCAGCCTTCTTGAATGTCCCGGAAGAAGCAACCATCAAGACGTTGGTGTATATTGCGGATGATGAGCCAGTTGTGGCCCTTCTCGTTGGCAATGATCAACTCAATGAAGTGAAATTGAAAAACCACCTCGGAGCAGACTTCTTCGAACCTGCAACTGAAGTGGAAGTGAAAGAATTGTTGGGAGCGGACTTTGGTTCTCTTGGTCCAGTTGATCTTCCTGAAAATGTCAAAATCATTGCAGACCGTAAGGTCCAAGATAGTCGCAATGCAGTTGTCGGAGCAAATGAAACAGACTACCACTTGACCGGTGTGAATCCAGGACGTGACTTCACTGCGGAATTTGTTGATATCCGTGAAGTTCGGGAAGGCGAAATCTCACCGGATGGAAAAGGTGTCTTGAACTTTGCACGCGGAATCGAAATCGGTCATATTTTCAAACTGGGTACACGTTATTCAGCTAGCATGGGAGCAGATGTCTTGGACGAAAACGGACGTGCTGTGCCGATTATCATGGGTTGCTACGGGATCGGTGTTAGCCGCCTTCTCTCAGCTGTCATGGAGCAGCATGCTCGCCTCTTTATCAATAAGACGCCAAAAGGGGAATACCGCTATGCTTGGGGCGTTAACTTCCCTAAAGAATTGGCTCCATTTGATGTGCATTTGATTCCAGTCAATGTTAAGGATGAAGCCAGTCTTGCTTTGACGGATCAGATCGAAAAAGCCTTGGTTCATAAAGGTTACGAAGTTCTGGTCGATGATCGAAACGAACGCGCTGGTGTGAAATTCAGCGATAGCGATTTGATTGGTCTTCCAATCCGTGTCACAGTTGGTAAAAAAGCAGCTGAAGGCATCGTTGAAGTCAAAATCAAAGCGACAGGAGATACCATCGAAGTGCATGCAGATAATCTCCTTGAAACCCTTTCAATCTTGAACAAATAAGAAAAAAAGCTTTCTGAGCCTTAACCAGGTGTTAAGGAACTCAGAGAGCTCTTTTATTTTTCTTCTTTGAGGCCTTGATTTTCTAGATAGGTGAAGAAATCTTGAGGCTTACCATTGAGGTATTTCTTAAATTCGGCAGTTTCTTCCTCTCCTTGATCTCCGTAGATGGTGGCAAACTCATCTTTCTTGATTTTTGAGAAGTCAGCCTGAAGGACCTTGGCATAGGCTTGTTTATCGTTTGAAATTTGAATCCGAAAGCTAAGTCCAGGTTTGTCATTTAAGGCTTTATAGATATCGCTGTGCTCTAATTCTTCTTGGTAGAGTTCCTTCAATTCAGCAAGATCCATTTTTTGTGAATCTGGCGAAATGGGTTCAAAACTCAGGAAGGTAAAAGATACAATCTCATCTTTTTTGTAGCCGATTTGAATTTTATTTTGATAGTGATCACTCAAGTCTGTAGCGAAGGTTTTGGTTCGAACCTTTTCTTCTTTTTCTTTTTTCACATGGGAAGTGCTTTGGCTGGATGTTGTTGCTGTTTTTCCTTTTTCTGCTTGGCCTTGGCTACAAGCGGTAAGGGCTAGTAGGCAGAGAGAGGTGAATACTATTTTTTTCATAGAGACTCCTTTTAGGGGTTAGTAGTGTTCGATCTTGCCTCAAACAAGTTCTAGATAGTTTTTATTATATCATAAAAGTCAGAAATATGAAAAAATATACAAAAATTATTAAAAAACATCTCTGAAAAGGCATAAAATAAACAATTTAAAACCATGTGTTCAGTTAATATGTAAGGATAAACTCCTTCCATTTCGTTCTAGAATTAATACTAAATAAAGACTACTGGGGCAAGAGTTTTCAGAAAAATGTTACATTTTTATAACAAATTATTTCAAAAATGTAACAAAGTTACAATGTATTATCAGTTGGGCATCAAAACTTGACATTCTCGCAATATTTCATTAAGATATCATTAAGTAAATAATACAAATAGGGAGTGAAAAGGTAAATATACAGTTTTTTGGATTTTTACTAATTCGTACTAAATGTATTGTTTATGAAAAAAATATAAGGGTATCAGCCCAAAAGGAGAAACATATGGCTCAAATTAAATTAACTCCAGAAGAACTACGTCAATCAGCACAACGCTATTCACAAGGTTCTCAAGAAATCGATCAAATCCTTAACACTTTGACTCACGAACAACAAGTCATCGATGCAAACTGGGATGGATCTGCATTTGATAGCTTTGAAGCACAATTCAACGAATTGTCTCCAAAAATCAAACAGTTCGCTCAATTGTTGGAAGACATCAATGCTCAATTGATCAAAGTTGCTGATATCGTTGAACAAACTGACCAAGATATCGCTGCACAAATCCACTAAGATGGTCTTGAAGGTGATCTTACTTCTTGTAGGTAGATCACCCTTTTGTCTTTTGATATATAGAAAATAGGGGTTAGGTAGATAATTCCTAACCCCTATTTTGTATCTATGAATTAGAAAAAGGAAAAGGTATAGAAGTGAAAAAGAAAAAATGGTTAAAATACATCGGTCAGAGTGCAGTTGTGCTCCTTTTGATGGGATCTGTAGTGGGGCTTTATACAAGTGTTCAAAAGGACCAAAAACAAAATGAAACCAAGACCGTGCAAACGACGGAAAACACCAAGCTGAATATTGCTGTTGTCAATGAAGATAAGGCAGTTAAGCTGAATGACAAAGAATACAACCTCGGTGCCAGCTATGTAAAGAACATCGAACGAGATAATTCGCAAAACTGGTCTGTCCTCCCGCGTGGAGCAGCTGAATCAGGACTTGCCGATGGCAAGTACCAGTTGATGATCGTGATTCCCAGTGACTTCTCAGAGAAAGTTCTAGAAGTGAATGCTGTGAATGCAGAGAAGACAACCGTTACCTATAAGGTCAACGCCGCCGGGAATTCTCAGGTGGAAAATGAGGCCAATAAGGTAGCGAAAGATATTGTTTCAGACTTGAATAGTCAACTGGTTGATATGTATATGGTCAGCATTTTGAGCAACCTCTATACAGCGCAGAAAAATGTGGAGACCAGTAACAAAATCCAATCGACCAACATCGGCTCTTATCGGACTAATTTGTTGAACTCGGCCTTGGAGTCGAAGAATATCTTCCCAAGTCTCTATGGCTTGTCAACGTCATCTGTTGAGTCCAACAATGCCCTGAAGACGCTTCTTGAGTCTTATACACAGGCCTTTGACCAATTGTCCCAATCTCAGGATCAGTATGGTCAAAACTTTGACTTGCTGATCAAGCAACGCTCAGCAGATAAGATCAGTCATGAAGAATTTATGAGCCAATTGATGGCCATGAACCAATCTGTAGTCAGCGAAAAAACTCAGGATTTGTACAAGAGATTGCAACAAAACCAAGAAGCGATCACCAAGCAATTGAGCCAGCCGGCTGAAGGAGAAGCTGATCCTTCAGCTACCAAGACTTATGCAGGCTTGACCAAGGATGTAAATGATCGTATTGCGGAGCTTGAAAAAGGGATCCAGGCAGAACGTGACAAATTAGATGAGCATGAAAAGAACATCGAAGCTTCTGTAAAATCCAAGGTCTTGGACTATTATGGTCTCAACGAAGGAGACAAGGTGACCCTTCGTACGCTACTTGGAAAGACAAGTATCAAGACGCTAAGTGACGCACGTAATAAAGCGGATGATAACATTCGTAACGCAATTAAAAAACTTCCGTCTTTAGATCCAGCTAGTCTTAATCTTAATAAATATGGCAACCTCAATACAGCAATTCATTTTGATAGTACGTTTGCTGGGACGATGGCGGAAGCAAATGGAAATGCTGATGAATTAAAGACTTTGGCTGCAGAAGTAGATGCCAAATTAACTGCAGTTGCCGATGTCCTCAATGCTAGATCTGGGAAACAGAAGGTTAGCATCCTAGTACCTTCAGGAGTCAAGGTTGATACTTGGACCTATGATGGACATACTTATGCAGGTGGCGGCGAGCAGGAAGTAGAACTTCAAGATGGCAAACAAATTCAAATTCACCTGGCAGAAGATGGGGGTACCATGCCAAGCACGATTGATGTTGAAGTTCTTGTGAATGGGGTTTCTTCAACCAGTGTGACGGTATCAGCTGAAGACTTGAAAACAGCTGTCGCTAACTATGCAACCAAAGCCAGTGAAATCGCCTTGGATTATCAACGCGCAGGGGCTTTGATCGATGCTTACTATCCAGAAGATGACAACAAGGTTCGTCATTCGCTCTATGATCCAATCGAGAATATGGATTTGACGGAGGCTTTGGCCGATATCGTGAAATCCACAGTTGCAAGCAATATTAAGGACTATCGGACGAGTATTGAAACAGATGAAAAAGGCGATGCTACGAATAGTGTGAAAGCCAAGCTAGATGACACGCTCAAACAGTTGCAAATCTTGGGGCCGAAATTGCAGGCCAACCTTACAGCCATCGAAAATACCAACAAAGATCTAACCCAAAATATCAATGATCAATTGACGCAGTATGCAGAGCTTCAAAAACAGTTAGAGGATATCTCAAAAACCCAAGAAACTGTTACCGAAGCTCAAATCAAGACGGATGCAGACTTGTCAGCACTTGGTTCTGAATACACGTCGTTATTGAGTTCAACTGAAAGTGTTAAAAGTTCATCTCGTAGCAATGTGGACGCTGCCAACTCTACCAATGAAATCTTTAACCAATTAAACAAAGAATTGGAAAGAGCCCAAGGCAATACAGAGAAATTGTCTAGCGATGCTGAGAGCTTGATGGGTGACTTTGATAAGGAGTTGTCTGAAAACGGGAACTTCGTTGAAGCCTTCCGTAAAGTCTTCAACAATGCCTATGAAAATGGTGTGCCAAATGAAGTCTTGCTCGACTTCTTGTCAAATCCAGTTGCAGAGAAATCTTCTTCTGTGAAAGCGACCATCAACGTTTACCGTCCATTTATCTGGATCTTTATGTTGGAAGTCTTGAGCCTCTTTACCGCTTATCTCTTTGCGACGCAACCAATCATCCGCAAGGTCAAAAACCGCTTTAAACTGAACCGTTTACAAGAATCAGATATCTTATCTGTGGGTGTCCTTGTCGGACTTTCCCTCATTCTTGGTTTGGTCATCGGAATGATTTCAAGTATCCAACTCTCTGTTGGTCGTGAATATGTTCCTTCATGGGTATTCCTAGCGGTGCTAGCAAGCTTTGTCTTGGTACAATTGCAATACCTCCTCTTGAAACACTTCCGTGTCCTTGGAATGGGACTAGCCTTCTTCATGTTGATCAGCTATGTCTACCTTTCAAGCGCGATCGGGACAACAGCCACCTTATCAGGTCTTCCAGCACATGTGAAAAATGTTAACCTCCTTTCTATTTTAGAAGGACAGTTTGCGGGATACTTTGATGGACAAACAGCCGGTATCGGCCATATCTTCGGATTGTTGGTCTTCTTCGGACTGTTGGCGCTTGCCAATACCTTCATTCCAAAGAAGTTTACACAAACAAAGGAAATTGAATCAAGCTTATGAAAAAAATGATGTATCTTCTCTTTGTCTTTAGTCTCTTACCAGTTGTTGTTGTGTCTGCAGATGATTTTATCGATAATCGTCTGCAGGTCAACAACTCACGCCTGGAGACAGAAGAGGAAAAGACACTCGGTGGGCAATTGGATGCTACTGAGTCTCTTTTCAATGAGAAGGATCAGAAAAAAATAGCAGATGAAAAACGCAAGCAAGAGAAACAATTGACCGATTCAGACGGCCAGTTGTTTTCTGCTATAAAGGGAAAGAAAAAAACAGGGCCGGAAGCAGACCTGTTCCAGCAAGAAAATCAAAAATTATCCAAATTTGAGTCCAATGTAGAGGACAATTCGGCTAGTTTGTCGGATTTTATTCCAGCTTTGCAAATGCTGGCTTGGAGTGCTCTTCTCTTTGGAATTGCTGGCTATATTTCCTATCGAATCTATAGAAAAGAGGCCTAAATGGACCAACATATCAATGTCACCTTCCGCATGAATGGGGCAAGCCATGACCTCCGGATTCCGACGCGGATGGAGGTGCGACGCTTGATTCGAGAATTGGATCAGATCTTTGGGTCTGCCATGGAGCCTAGAAGCAAGTATCAGTTGCGCGTGGTAAATAAAGGCATCTTGCTGGATGAAGGCAAGGTGGTACAAGAGTATCCGATCACGAGTGGTGATTTGATCGAGATTGAGGAGTGGTAAGGTGAAAGAAGAACAATTTACACTGGAAGAACAAGTCTTCCGTTTTGAAAAAGAAGAAACCAGCTGGCGACTGGACCTCAAGCGTTCAGAAGTGGATAGCCAGGATTTACGCAATTTATGGATTTTGGATCTCCATCATCCCCTGTTTTTAGAGCAAAGCATGACGGCCGATCAAGACCAGATTCATCTGACCTATCAGACAGATGCGCTGGGCTTGAGTGCAGAAGAAATCAAGGAATTACCCGTATCAGACCGTCTGCGTTTGGCTATGAATGTCTTAGATTTGGCGCCTGCCTTGGAGCTTCCAGTGACCTTCATGGTGCATCCTGT
Organism: Streptococcus sp. F0442; assembly: GCF_000314795.2. Taxonomy (GTDB): domain Bacteria; phylum Bacillota; class Bacilli; order Lactobacillales; family Streptococcaceae; genus Streptococcus. The sequence goes on from NZ_KB373315.1 coordinate 265,227, forward strand.
TAATTTGTTTGTCACTAAGGATGCGCAAGTCAAGATTGCCTACCGCGGGGTTCCAGGAATGATGGTGCCACGCAAGTGGGATCAGGTCGAATTCTTGCGCCAGGCTAAGTGCTACGCGGTCACTCTTTTTGGTGACTGGGACTTTATGGAGCTCTATCAAGGCACACTTGAATTAGAAGACCTGCCAGATTTCTTGGTGGAAATCCGTGATGCGGCTAGCCTAGAAGAAATGAAGATGCTCTTAGAAAAAGCCTATCAAGAGCGTAAGGAAGAGGAAGAAAAGACCTTGACCTTGGTTTCAAGCCGTCAACATCGCATCTTTAAGTTGGCAACCGTTTGGCTTTCAGCTGTGGTCGCTCTCTTACTCTTGCCGTTGATCTATTTGGTCTTTTTCCAAGCACCCTTTAAAGAAAGGTTGCTCCAAGCGGATACTGCCTTTCTCAAGGTGGACTACACTGGCGTCATCGATGAGTTGGACGGGGTCGCACCAAGCAGTCTTCCGATGACGCAGAAATATGAGTTGGCGACGTCTTATTTGCAGGGCTTGAATTTCTCAGAGGACCAAAAGAAGGTCATCCTCAACAACGTCACGCTTAAGTCAGACAGCCTCTATCTCCACTACTGGATCTATATCGGCCGTCATGACTTTACCCAAGCCTTAGATACAGCCAAGCGAATCGACGATTCAGACTTGATCATCTATGCTCTTCGCAAAGAAATCAAGGCGACACGTGATAGCGAAAAACTCTCTGGTGAACAGCGAGAGAAGAAACTCTCTGAGTTAGAAGGCGAATATAAGAAATACTGGGATGCTCGCTCAGAACTCTTGGAAGCAGAAACGGATGAAACCAAAGCATCTACTAGCCACTCAGGAACTCCTGCGTCTACAGAAAGCTCCTCTACAGAGACCTCGTCTTCTACAACCGCAAGCTCAAGTGAGTCTGGCGAACACAAGGAGTAGTCTATGAAAAAACGTATCATACTCTATAAAAAAGGTTTTCGCTATGAGCTAGCACTAGAAGAAGGGAAGACAGCAACCGTATCGAATCAAGAAACGGCTCAGTTGACCATTTCTTCGCAAGAACATCCCCTTCATTTCCAATGGAGTCAGGGAGAGGTCTTTTATCAGAATGGTGAAGACAAAGGAGTACTTAAAAACAGCAAGATTCTTGGGGATGTTGTCTGCTACTTGGCAACAGGGGAAGTCCATACCTATGAGCTACTCGACAAGGAAGAGATCCTCGTAGCAGATGAACAAGGTGCGGATGTGCGCGTGCATTATCCCGTGCGCTTTCTCCTTGTGAAAAAAGACCAGACCTGGACTTGCCAGCTCTTATCTGGAAAACTCTACCATAACCACAAACTCGTTACTGAAGCAACTGTTCCACTGGCTTTTGGAGATGAGCTGGCGATTGGAGATGTGACCTTTAAGCTCTATCCGGAAGAATTTGGCGTGGAAGGGACTGTTGAAGTAAGTCCTTATCTGGTACCGCGCTTGCATTCGCGTTACGACTTCTACAAGGACTACCCAGAGTACCACCGGTCTCCGCGGATCATCTACCGGAGCTCAGAAGACAAGATCTTGATCAATCCTCCGGGTGCGGAGCCCCAAAAACCTTCCGATGAACTCTTGAAGTTGATCATGCCACCCCTTATCATGGTTGGGGTGACCCTCTTGATCACCATTTTCCAACCGCGGGGGCTCTATATCATCGCGACGGTATCCATGTCGGTGGTTAGTGTGATCTTTTCGGTCCAAGGATTTTTCAAGAATCGTAAGAAATACAAAGAAGATAAGAAAGAGCGCGTGGAGCTCTACCATCTCTATCTCAAGGACAAGGCTAAGGACTTGGAACAGCTCTCTCGGAAGCAACGAGAAGGCATGTTTTACCATTTCCCAGCCATCGAAGACTTGACCAAGATGGTCAAACGCTATGACTCGCGGATCTACGAAAAAACACCGCTTCATTTTGACTTTTTGGCCTATCGTTTGGGCTTGGGCAAGGTTCCAACCAGCTATGAGCTCAAATATGGTCAGGAAGAACGTAGTGGGAAGAAAGATGCCTTGGAAGAAGAAGGCTATGCTCTTTTCCAAGCGCATCAAAAGATCGACAATCTTCCGATTGTAGCTAGCCTTAATCGGGGGCCTGTCGGGTACGTCGGCCCTCGTCCTATCGTGCTCGAGCAGTTGCAACTCCTGGTTGCCCAATTGGCTGTCTTTCACTCTTACCATGATCTGACCATTATTCCGATCATTCCAGAAGAGGAAAAAGAAAGCTGGGATTGGATGCGCTGGTTGCCCCATGCGACCTTGCAAGACATGAATGTCCGTAGCTTTGTCTACAATCAGCGGACACGCGATCAGGTCTTGAACAGTCTCAACCAAATCCTCAAGCTCCGCAAGGCGCAAAAAGAGGAAGAAAAAGCCAATGATACCAAGATCTTCCACCCTCACTATGTGGTGCTCATCACCGATGAGACCTTGATTTTGGACCATGTCATCATGGAGTTCTTCCGTGAGGATCCGACAGAGCTAGGCTGCTCCATCATCTATGTGGCAGATGTGCTCTCATCTCTTTCTGAAAATATCCAAACGGTTATCTCCATCAAGGACCGCAACCAAGGGCAACTGCTCTTGCAAGAAGGGGTTCTTCGGGAGCTCGACTTCCAATTGGACCACTTCCCTGAAGGTTATGACAAGGAAGCCATCTCGCGTGGCCTTGCCCCCCTCAAGCATATCCAACAGCTCAAGAGCTCGATTCCAGACTCAGTGACCTTCCTTGAAATGTATCAAGCGGAAACTTTCAATGATCTCAAGGTCTTGAGTCGTTGGGAGAGCCATGCCCCTTACCAAAGTTTGGCAGTGCCGATCGGTCTTCGTGGGAAGGATGATTTGGTCTACCTCAATCTCCATGAAAAAGCTCATGGACCACACGGTTTGATCGCAGGGACAACTGGTTCTGGTAAGTCTGAAACCATTCAGTCTTATATCCTGAGCCTTGCTGTCAACTTCCACCCACATGATGTGGCTTTCCTCCTCATCGACTACAAGGGTGGGGGAATGGCCAATCTCTTCAAGGATCTGCCTCACTTGCTGGGGACCATCACCAACTTGGATGGTGCCCAGTCTATGCGGGCCCTAGCCTCTATTAATGCGGAGATCCATCGTCGGGAGCGGCTCTTTGGCCAATATGGAGTCAACCATATCAACCAATACCAAAAGAAATTTAAACTGGGTGAAGCGACCGAACCGCTTCCTCACCTCTTCTTGATCAGTGATGAGTTCGCCGAACTCAAGGTCAACCAACCAGACTTCATCAAGGAATTGGTCTCTATCGCGCGTGTCGGGCGTTCCCTCGGGGTACACTTGATCCTTGCGACGCAAAAACCTTCTGGGGTCGTGGATGACCAGATCTGGTCCAACTCCCGCTTCAAGCTAGCCCTCAAGGTAGCAGACCGTGGGGATTCCATGGAGATGCTGCGGACGGCAGATGCGGCTGAAATCACCCAGACCGGTCGTGCCTACCTCCAAGTCGGAAATAACGAAGTCTATGAACTCTTCCAAACCGCTTGGTCTGGAGCAGACTACCAGCCTGAGAAAGATCATCTAGGGATCGAAGACCACACCATCTACTTGATCAATGAACTGGGCCAATACGAAGTCCTCAACCAAGACCTCTCGGGTCTCGATATGGCAGAAGAAATCAAGGAAGTGCCGACAGAGCTGGATGTTATCGTGCAGGAAATCAATCACTTGCACCAACAAGAAGGCATCTCAGCTGTGGCCCAACCATGGTTGCCTCCCCTCAAAGAGCGGATCACGCTGGATGAGTTGGACAAGGTCGTGCCGATCGAGGCTTGGCAAAAACGGACAGCTCCAAGCGTCCTGATCGGGGTCGCCGATATTCCGCAAGCGCAAAAGCAAGAAGCTGTTGCTATTGATCTGTCAAAAGATGGGAATATCCTCCTTTACGGAAGTCCAGGTACAGGAAAGACCACTTTCCTACAGACAGTCGCTATGGATCTGGCTCGCAAGCAGAGCCCAGAAAATCTGACCATGTACCTGCTGGATTTCGGAACCAATGGTCTAGCACCCTTGACGCAATTGCCACATGTGGCTGATAGCCTCTTGCTCGATCAGACGGAGAAAATCCAGAAATTTATCCGGATCATCAACCGCGAGTTGGATCGTCGCAAAAAGCTCCTCTCCGAGCATGGGGTCGGCACTATCGCCCTCTACCGTGAAGTGACCGGCAAGCAAGAGCCTACTATGGTTATCCTCATGGATAGCTATGAGTCTATGAAGGACGAACCTTATGAGACAGACCTCTTCAAGCTCTTCATGCGGATCTCTCGTGAAGGTCTCAGCATCGGTGTGCACTTAATCATCACAGCTAGCCGGCAGAATAACCTACGGGCTCAGCTCTATTCAAACTTCAAGCACCAGCTGACCTTGCCACAAAATGATCTCTCTGAAGTCCGCGGTATCGTAGGAGCAACCCCACTAGCATCTACGATGGAAGACATCAAGGGACGGGCGCTCATGAAGCGTGACGAAGTCGATGTCGTCCAGTTCGCTCTACCAGTCGCAGGGGACAATGATATCCAAATCATCAACAACCTCCGCGACCAAGTCCAAAGTCTTAAAGAGATGTGGACGGGTCGCACCCCAGCAGGCATCCCAATGGTGCCAGATGAGTTGACAGAAGTAGCCTTCTACGGACGTGAGGATGTGATGTTAAGCTATTTGAAAGGGGATGTTCCAGTCGGTTTAGATGTTGAGACGGTTGATCTCATTTCTTGGAAAGCAAAAGACGGTAACCTTCTTTATTTAACAGAACAGGATGAACAAATGACAGGATTAGTTAATCAACTAATCAAAGCTAAGCAAACTTTTGTTATTATTGCACCACCTCACCAATCATTTGAAGGAATTGAAAATATTACAGTAGTAAATAATAAAGATGAATATCATGAATTATTATCTGTCATCGAACAAAAAATTGATGAGAGAAGAAAAAATGGTAATTCAAATCATGTTGTAACATTAGTTGTATATAATTTAACAGAGTTAGTTGAAATTATGGACAATGAAACAATTGCTATTTTAGCTAACGTGCTTGAAAGAGGGCAAAAAGGTGGGTATGCATCTATTGTTATAAGTACACCAAGATTAAGTAGATTAGTTGATAAAGCATCTATAGTAGTAAAATCATATAAATTAGCATTAGTAGGTATTAGACTAAATGACCAAACGATCATAAATGTCAATAATAAACCAAATATGAGAGAACCTCAATTAGATGAACAGCTTCATTATTATGTCCAAAATAAAATGGCAAGAAAAATTAAAGTACTAATGAAATAGGAGAAATTTATGTCAGCTTCACAGAATACTATAAATTTGCAGAATGAGATAACCGCTATAGATACTAAAATTACGGCACTTAACAATGCATCATCTAAAATTGATGGGGTAAAAGTGAAAGTGAAGACGACAAAAGATGATATGTCTTCCCTTCATATCGCTGGTCAAAAATACGATGAAGAGTATGAAGATGAGCAAAGTGGAATTAAGGCTTGTAAGAAAAAGATTACTTCAAAAAAAACTTCGGTTAAAGAAGTAATTGATGAACAAATTGGAGTTTTACAAACGTATCGCATGATTGTTAGTGCTGAATTGTTGGCTTCTAAAGCAGCAGATAAGCTACGTGAAAAGTATGAAAAAATGAAGGGAGGAAAATAATATGAAGGTTACTGTTAAGGATAAAGAAGGATTGCAAACACATGCTACTGAATCAGAAAATGCTGCAACGGAGTATGTCAATAACATAAGTGCAACTGAGCGACAGTTTACGATGAAAGTTGAAGGAAGCTATACGTCAGCTATTAATAAATTTCAAGAGAGAGTAAATTCGATTTCAACAATATTACATGAAGATTTTCCTCAATCCTTAGAAAGATATGGGGAAACTATTCTTACATATATTGCAGATTTAGATAGTGCAGGATTTTCACCAAGTCAAGTAATTAAGACAAAAGATGATGATATAGAAAAAATTAAAAATTGGTTAACAAGTGAAAAAAGTAAAGAATTTTCCACTACATTAGGGGATCTTACTCCAGCAGTAAAAGCAGCCAAAGATGCTTTAGCATTATCTCCAAAACCATATGAAATGTCGGAAAAACCAACGGTTGAATCAATACAAAAAGATATTGATGCTAAATTAAAAACGTTATCGGATGCTAGAGAGACAACACATCAAGCATTAAATACAGCCTTAAATACTTTTAAAACTAATTTACAGGAAGTTTCTGCTTCTCTTGCTGGAATAAATGCTGCCATACTGAATGCAGCAAATATCGGTACTTTATCAATTAGTGAATTAACAAAGATGATCAAAAATGGACAATTAACTGATCAGAATATGCAATTAATTAATTCGATACAAGATTCAGAAGATATCGTTGTGCTTAGAATATTGCTAAATGAGAATGGGAATGAAGTGGAATTCTTTGAAAATTTAGGATCAGTAAATGCAAAACATGTCAGCGAAACAATGATGGATTTGGTATATTATAGGGTGAATCACGAATATGAAGTTGCTTTGCAATATGATGGTGCTAAAAATAATATTGAAATTTTCATAAAATCAATTTCTGAACAAGATAAAGATGCTGCCAAAGATTATTTTGAAAAATTAACAATGGCTGGTGATCGATATGCCTCTATTCTAAGTACAAGAGCAAGAGGATTGATGCCAGCATTACCTGCTTCAAATGCAGATGCATCAGCATGGGCAAAATATGAAAGCGAGAGAGCTGATGCTATAGCACAATATCCAGAAATAGAAACTAAAATGGCAAGGGCAGGGGTCTTAACCAGTTTATTTGAATCATTAGCAGTTGCAAATGTAGGGAAGGATGAAAGAAATTATAAAGGTAAAAAATACGATCTGACAAGTAAAATTTCGAATTTACAATTTGTAGATGGTGGTTTTACATATGATTTAACCACAAGAGAATTGAAAAATTTACAAAACATGAGTGTAGAAGCATCTACAGAAAAAATTTCTTCAAACTCATATACGGATTTTGATAAAGTAGCTAAAAGTGAGAAATTTGAGAATCTAAGAGAAATTCGTGAGAAGCGAAATGATGCATTAAAGGATTATGCTAAAGAACTCCTTGGTATGATAGCTGGGAAAGTGGTTCCAGGAGGAGATTCGTTAGTAGAATTAGCTTTTTCACAGGATGATGTTTTTGAAAAGCCAGGAGCAACTTTTTCTTATATCAATTCAAGTGGTAAAGCAGCCCTTCGAGAATTTCATTCAAAAATTGGTGGAGAATATTTTGGAGATTATGCTACATTAGTCTCGCATATTGATGGCTTAAAAGAAATTGATGCTGAAGAAGCTAAAGCAAAAGATGATGCTACAGGAGCATTTTTCAATGCTGGAGGTCGGACTATGTCAGGGGAATCCACAGGTTATGTTAAATATGATATGACCTATGATTTGCAATCTATTATGGCTCGTGATGATATGGAAAAAAATGGGTTACGCGGATATTATTATGATATGGTTCCAGATGATGAAAATACCCCAATAAATGAAAAAATAGAAAATGTTAAAAACTATGAAAATGAAATGCAATCACGTCGTCCTGAAATGGCTTTATCATCCTATGAAAGTTATGAATTTTTTACGGGTCAAGGGGGATACACTGTTGAAGATATTGGGATTGAAAATGTTAATAAAGATATAAAAAGTATATCAGATTATAAGGGAAATTCATTCGCAAAGGATAAATTTGAAACATGGCAAAATAAAATTTATGGACTGGGAGATAGCCAAAGTAGTATCCTAGAAAGGAATATTAATGGGTAAAAAAATTAAAATATTATTTTGCATCCTTCTTGTGACGATAGCAAGTGCGGGATTTTTACTACTACGAAAAAGTGGGCAAAAACAAACGCAAAACAACTCAGAAGTTGTGAAATATGTGGATGTAAAATTTGAGAAACCAACAATTCATGTTTTTGATGACAATAAATTTGTATTTGTTGCGCAAAAAGATGGTTTTGGAGGTATTGCATTCGGTCAAGATTATATTTCTGTTTTTGATGTTCATCAAAAACAGATTAATATAAGTAGGGATAAAGAGCAAATCGTATCACCCAAAATGGTAAAAGATGAGTACTTTAATATTATTTCTTATGATTTGAATGCTGCTGGCTTTCCAAGTAAAAAGACAGAAGTATATCAATTATTAGGGGAAAAAGAGTATAGAGGCTCACACGTTATCAATCAGTATTATGCAGATAACAAGGATTATATACCTGTAACTTTATATAAAGTTGGAAATAATGCGAGTAAAGACATTATGGTTGATATTACAAATCAGAAAGTTGAAAATATTGATAAATTTGGTGATTTACAGAAGACCAATTTTTCATATGGGGGACTTGAATTAGGTAAGGGAGGAGTATTCGACAGTTTACGTAAATTAATGGAGGAAAAATACCATTTGAATTTTGCAGCTGGTTATATTAATACGAATATTGCAAATAGAGATCCTGAAAAGATAGATATCTCCAATACAAATTTTGCTCAAGACTATCCAGAAATGGCTAAAGATATAAAGAATTTAGCTCGTTTATATATGAGACCTAACCAGTACTCAACCAAAGAGTGGTTTGATACAGTTCTTCATTGGTTTGCACCAAGGGGGGAGGATGTATTAGAGATCTATGCGACGGATCCGAAGAGTGGTGAGAAGACACAAATAAAATCCTACGATGAATTAATGGTTTGGTCTGCTAATCATCCAGAGTAAATAGGAGGTAAATATGGGATCAAAAAATGGTACCGGAACAATAGCGGTCAATAGTGCGCAAATTAAAAATACTAAGGCTGAGTTAGATAAAGCATTTTTAAATGAAAATGCAAATCCATCTGTATGGGTAGATGATAGTTCACTAGAAATCATGAATAGCACATACGGTAGCTTTAAGGAAGCGACTGAAAATATTTCTGCAGCAATTGTGGGATTCAATCAATATTTAGATTCAATGGCTACTGCATTTGAAAAAAAAGACACAGAGTTAGCCTTCGATATTCAAGATTTACAGATAAAAAATTCTTTTAGTCAGAAGAGATATGATAAGAACTCTGCGTATAATGATAGTAAATATCGTAGTTTGCCAGGTGCTGAATAATAATAATTGATTGTATAGTTTATCATTTTTATTAATTGTGATTAAGAATAGAGAACCACTGGTTCTCTCTTTTTCATCCCTCAACTCTCTCCACCTAGTAACGAACTTGCCCTTCAAACTAAATTTCGGTATGATAGTAGAAACTGTTTTTTTAATTCAACTCGATCATAAAAGAAGGGAAATGATCCATGAAAAAGATGCTAGTATTGCTGGCGAGTGTGCTTGTTTTAACAGCCTGCGCTCAGCCGAAAAAAGATGCGAAAGAGGCAACCGCAAGCAAAACGGAGCAAAGCACAAAGGCTTCCTCGTCTGCTAAAGAGGAAAAGGGCTTGAAGTTTGTTGTCGCGCCTCAATTTGAAGGAAAAACATCTGATTTGATGGAACTGGGGAAGAAGTTGGTTAAGGAGCATCCGGAGGCTGGCAAGCAAGGTGAGATCACTTTGTATTATACAGGGAGTACCTATACTTTGAACCAACAAGAATATGTAGTATTTATGTTGGTCAACAAAACGACAACGAATATTGATCATGATGCAGAGTTTAAGCTCAATTGGAGTTATGATGGGCAATCGATATATCAAAATCAGTTAGTTGAGTATAGTATTTCTGAAAATGGTAAATTACCTACTCAATCGGCAACGATCCTTTTGCTTCCTTTGACCAAGGAGCAAGAATCAATTGTTGAAAGTATAACAGATGGAACGAAGATGAGTCTGAGTATGTCAGATCTGATGATGAAGTAGGTGATGGGTATGCCCGATATCAGAATACTACTAGTCATTGCTGTGGCTGTTATTGGATTTCCTTTGTTTGAAGTACTCTTTTTTGGACACTTTTATAGAAGAGAAGTTAGGATTAAGACTCTCTCTTCAAAGAGTATTGAGGGAGTGGTAGTTGGCTATAAGAGGGCACAAATTGTAGCGGCTCCGATTGTAGAATATAGAGTGGATGGTCAGACCTATCGAAATAGCCTGAAATATTATTGGGTGGTGCGGGCAACACTTCCTTGGAAAACGAATCAAGCGGCTAGTGACATCGATTTGATGGCGCAAAGGATAACTATCTACACCAATTCTACAGTCTCAAAGGGAAATTTTTTTCAGGATGCTTTTCCATTGGGATCGACCATGACGGTCTGGTATAATCCAGCTTGTCCAAAAGAATCATACGTTGAACGCTATAGTGGGCTAGATAAATCTTATAAGCGGGAAATGTGGATTGGTATCTGGATGTTGATATTATTGCCTATTTTGGCAGTTGTGGCCATCGTCATTGGGATGAAGTATAAATGATGGATCAGCCCTAACTGAATAGATGAAACATGAAGAGAAATCACCACTAGTCCGGTGATTTTTTCGTCTTCACTTCTCCCTCGAATTAATCCTTAAATTGTGATAAAATAAGGGTTACGAATGTTTTTGAATGGTTTGTTTTGCATAGAAATCGGGCTACTCAAAAGCGAGCAAAAGAATCAAGATCAAGGGAGAAACAATGTCCAACACCTTTGAAATTTTAATGGATCAGCTGGATATGCCGCTGGAGATGCGATCTTCCAGTGCCTTTTTGCATGCGGAGATTCAAGAAGTCGTGGTGCACAAGGTCAGCCGGGTCTGGGAGTTCCGCTTTGCCTTTGCGGAAGTCTTGCCGATTGCTTTGTTTAAGGAATTGCGCCAGCGCTTGAAGGATGAATTTTCAAAGACGGGAAACCAGGCGACCTTTACCATCCAAGTGGCCAATCAGGACTTTTCTGATGATTTATTGCAGGCCTACTATCGTGAGGTCTTTGAGGATGGCCCTTGCGCGAGTCAAGGCTTTAAGGGGCTTTACCAAGACTTGCAGGTGCGTGCACAAGGGCAGGAATTGATCATCTCAGGGCCTTCTTCGGTTGATACGGAGCATTTTCGTAAAAATCATTTGCCCAACCTTGCCAAGCAGTTAGAAGCCTTTGGTTTTCCCCATTTCACCTGTCGGGTGGAGTCTGATGATACGCTGACAGAGCAAGAAGTGGCGCGCTTTGAGGAGGAAAATGAAAAGATCTTCCAAGCGGCCAATGAAGAGACCTTGCGGGCTATGGAATCCTTGGTCCAGATGGCTCCGCCACCAGCGGTTGACGAAAAGCCAGCCTTTGACTTCAAGGCTAAGAAAGCAGCGGCTAAACCTAAGCTAGACAAGGCTGAGATCACTCCGATGATCGAGATCACAACAGAAGAGAACCGGATTGTCTTTGAGGGAGTGGTCTTTGATGTGGAGCACAAGGTGACGCGGACCGGTCGGGTCTTGATCAGCTTTAAGATGACCGACTATACCTCGAGTTTTTCCCTTCAGAAATGGGTGAAAAATGAGGAAGAAGCTCAGAAGTTTGACATGATCAAGAAGAACAGCTGGCTACGGGTGCGGGGAAATATCGAAATGAACAATTTCACGCGCGACTTGACTATGAATGTCCAAGACATCCAGGAAGTCGTCCATTATGCCCGCAAGGACCTGATGCCAGAAGGGGAGCGCCGGGTGGAATTCCACGCGCATACCAATATGTCGACCATGGATGCCCTGCCGGAAGTCGAAGAGCTGGTTGCCAAGGCAGCTGAGTGGGGGCATAAGGCGGTGGCCATTACCGACCATGGCAATGTGCAGAGCTTCCCACATGGCTTTAAAGCAGCCAAGAAGGCTGGGATCCAGCTGATCTATGGGATGGAAGCTAATATTGTAGAGGATAAGGTGCCCATCACCTATAACGAGGTGGACCTGGACCTCAATGAAGCGACCTATGTGGTCTTTGACGTGGAAACGACGGGACTTTCAGCCATTTACAATGACTTGATCCAGGTCGCCGCTTCTAAGATGTACAAGGGCAATGTCATTGAGGAGTTTGACGAGTTTATTGACCCGGGCCATCCTTTGTCGGCCTTTACGACCCAATTGACAGGGATCACCAACGAGCACGTCCGTGGGGCTAAACCTTTGGTGCAGGTCTTGAAGGAATTTCAGGCCTTCTGTGAGGGAACGGTTCTTGTCGCCCACAATGCCACCTTTGACGTGGGCTTCATGAATGCCAACTATGAGCGTCATGGCTTACCAAAGATTACACAGCCAGTCATCGATACGCTGGAATTTGCCCGCAACCTCTACCCAGATTTTAAACGGCATGGTTTGGGGCCTTTGACCAAACGCTTTGGGGTCGCTTTGGAGCACCACCACATGGCCAACTACGATGCGGAAGCAACGGGGCGCCTGCTCTTTATCTTTATCAAAGAAGTCGCTGAAAAGCATGGGGTGAACAATCTCAAGGATCTGAATATCGATTTGATCGATGAGAATTCTTATAAGAAGGCCCGGGTCAAGCATGCCACGATCTATGTCAAGAACCAGACCGGCCTTAAGAATATGTTTAAACTGGTTTCGCTTTCTGGTACCAAGTATTTCGAAGGAGTCCCACGGATTCCCAAGACCGTGCTGGATGCCCATCGCGAGGGCTTGATCCTTGGATCGGCCTGCTCAGAAGGGGAAGTCTTTGATGCGGTCATGTCGCAAGGGGTGGATGCGGCGGTCGAAGTGGCCAAGTACTACGACTTTATTGAGGTGATGCCTCCAGCCATTTATGCGCCCCTCATTGCCAAGGAGCAGGTCAAGGATATGGACGAGCTCCAGACCATTATCAAGAGCTTGATCGAAGTGGGAGATCGCCTCGGCAAGCCCGTTCTTGCGACAGGGAATGTCCACTATCTGGAACCGGAAGATGAGATCTATCGGGAGATCATTGTCCGCAGTCTCGGTCAAGGGGCCATGATCAACCGGACCATCGGGCACGGAGAAGATGCCCAGCCAGCGCCACTTCCGAAAGCGCATTTCAGAACCACCAATGAAATGCTAGATGAATTCGCCTTTTTGGGAGAAGACTTGGCGCGCAAGATTGTCATTGAAAATACCAATGCGCTCGCAGAGACCTTTGAGCCGGTCGAAGTGGTCAAGGGCGACCTCTATACGCCATTTATCGACAAGGCCGAAGAGACGGTTGCGGAATTGACCTATCAGCGAGCCTTTGAGATCTATGGCAATCCCCTCCCTGATATTGTCGATCTGCGGATTGAAAAGGAATTGACCTCTATTTTGGGGAATGGCTTTGCCGTGATTTATCTGGCCTCGCAAATGCTGGTGCACCGTTCCAATGAGCGGGGTTACCTGGTTGGATCGCGTGGATCCGTTGGATCCAGCTTTGTGGCGACCATGATTGGGATCACCGAGGTTAATCCGCTCTCGCCTCACTATGTCTGCAGCCAGTGCCAATACAGTGAGTTCATCACAGACGGTTCTTATGGATCTGGTTTTGATATGCCCAATAAGGACTGTCCAAACTGTGGACACCAACTCAGCAAAAACGGCCAAGACATTCCCTTTGAGACCTTCCTTGGTTTCGATGGGGATAAGGTACCCGATATCGATTTGAACTTCTCTGGGGAAGACCAGCCGAGCGCCCACTTGGATGTTCGGGATATCTTTGGGGAAGAATATGCCTTCCGGGCAGGAACGGTAGGTACCGTCGCAGCCAAGACTGCCTATGGTTTTGTCAAGGGTTATGAGCGTGATTTTGGCAAGTACTATCGAGATGCCGAGGTCGAACGCTTAGCTCTCGGTGCCGCTGGGGTGAAGCGGACGACCGGTCAGCACCCGGGGGGGATCGTTGTTATTCCAAACTATATGGATGTCTATGACTTTACTCCGGTCCAGTATCCGGCAGATGATGTGACAGCTGAATGGCAGACCACCCACTTTAACTTCCACGATATCGATGAGAACGTCCTCAAGCTCGATGTGCTGGGACACGATGACCCGACCATGATTCGGAAACTTCAAGACTTGTCAGGCATTGATCCAAATGATATTCCTATGGATGACCCAGGTGTCATGGCCCTCTTCTCAGGAACCGATATCCTAGGGGTCACACCGGAGCAAATCGGGACTTCAACTGGTATGCTGGGGATCCCAGAGTTTGGGACCAACTTCGTTCGGGGCATGGTGGATGAAACCCATCCGACGACTTTTGCGGAGCTCTTGCAGCTCTCTGGTCTGTCTCATGGTACCGACGTGTGGTTGGGAAATGCCCAAGACTTGATCAAGGCGGGGATTGCCGACCTATCGACCGTTATCGGCTGTCGGGACGACATCATGGTTTACCTCATGCACGCAGGACTCGAGCCTAAGACGGCCTTTACCATCATGGAGCGCGTGCGGAAAGGCATGTGGCTCAAGATCTCAGAAGAAGAGCGCAATGGCTACATCCAAGCCATGAAGGAAAACAATGTTCCTGAGTGGTACATCGAGTCCTGTGGGAAGATCAAGTACATGTTCCCCAAAGCCCATGCGGCTGCCTACGTTATGATGGCCCTTCGTGTGGCCTACTTTAAGGTGCATCATCCTCTCTATTATTACTGTGCCTACTTCTCGATTCGGGCCAAGGCCTTTGACATCAAAACCATGGGTGCAGGCCTTGAGGCCGTGAAAGCTCGGATGAAGGAGATTGCTGAGAAACGCAAGAACAACGAAGCTTCCAATGTGGAGATCGATCTCTACACCACCCTTGAGATTGTCAACGAGATGTGGGAGCGTGGCTTCAAGTTTGGCAAGCTAGACCTCTATCGCAGTCAGGCGACAGAATTCTTGATCGATGGGGACACCCTGATTCCACCATTTGTCGCCATGGATGGTCTGGGAGAGAACGTTGCCAAGCAAATCGTGCGGGCGCGTGAAGAAGGAGAATTCCTTTCTAAGACTGAGCTCCGCAAGCGCGGCGGTGTCTCCTCAACCCTGGTAGAAAAGATGGATGAGATGGGAATTCTTGGCAATATGCCAGAGGATAATCAGTTGAGTTTGTTTGATGATTTGTTCTAATTTAAAGTCAACTTGTTCAAATAAGCCGACTAAGTTTCATCTAATTAAGACTTAACAGTAAAACCAGTAGAGATGATTTTTTATGATTTTCATTTCTACTGGTTTTTAGATATGATAGAGTATAAGTAAGTTTTTATCCAAAGACTATAACTTTAGGAAGTTATATATTGAAATTATCAAAAATGATTGCTATAAATTACTAATAATGATACTCTCAAACAAGAGTAAGATTAACGGAAGTAGTGTTTGCTATACCTTAATAACTTTTCGATATGGAATGGAGATAAGTATGATTTTAGGTGAAACTTATAGGAAAATAAGAGAAGAAAAGGGGATTTCTATTTCTTCGTTAGCAGGTGCTGAAATTTCAAAATCTCAAATATCTAGATTTGAATTAGGAGAAACAGAGATTTCTGTCTTTAAGTTATTGTATCTTCTTGAAAGAATAGGAGTAACACTAGAAGAATTTCTGCTTATCTGTAATCATTATCAACCTTCGGATTTTAATACCTTAATAGCTTCTGTTAAACAGGCTGCATATAATGAAGATGCTCAAGCATTACTAGATATGGTAGAGAAAGAAATAGAACTTTTTCATGGGACAAATTCTCATTACCATAAATTAAATGCTATTTTCATTGAAAGTATTGTTTCGGGAATGGATAAGAATCATCAATTGAGTCGTCAAGACGCCTCTTATCTTACAAACTATTTATTTTCTGTTGAAAACTGGGGTTATTACGAAACGCTCATCCTTGGAAATTGCTGTCGTGTTCTATCTCCAGATTTATTATTTAGATATGCCAAAGAGGCGCTCAACAAAGGGAAGTTGTATAGTTCTATACCTAGAAATAGACAATCTCTCATTCAACTACTTCTCAATTCTTTGATTATAATGATTGAGAACGACTTATATGAGGAATCTTTATTTTTAAAACAGGCTACGAAGAATATATTAGCGGAGTCCACAGATTTTTTTGAACAAACTATTTTGCTGTATTTAGATGGATATTTGGAACTGAAATTCTATCATATTCAAAAATCACTTTTAAAAATCGAAGAAGCTTTAAAAATTTTCGAACTCTTCAATAAAACAATCTACAAAAATTACAAAGAATACTTTGAGAAAAACATCATTCATTTAGTAGACTAGGCCATTTATCTATAAGGTAATAACGTGATCAAACTCTTCCAATATTTTTGGATTTTGATCATGAGTAATGACAATAACAATTGCATCTTTAATGGATAGAATGTAGTCCATCATTGCTTTGGCTTTTATTGGATCAAGGTTGCTTGTAGGTTCGTCAAATATATATACAGAATATGGTTTGACTAAAAATCTAGCTAAATCAATTCGTTGCTTTTCTCCTTCTGAAATACTTTGACCTGATTGAGATAGACACTTATTAAGAAATTCTTCATTAAATCCTAAGGCTTTTCTTAATTTTTCAGTTAAATAAAGATTTCTGGATAGTTTGATATTCTCTAGGACATTTCCTTCAATCAGAAAATCATTTTTTTGCACAAATGCAATATCTTTATATAACTCCTCTGAGGAAATATCAATATTCTGTTTTCCGTTGATTTGTATTTCCCCATCATAAAGATTTTTGGAATAATAATTTAGTATTAATTTTACTAAAGTTGTTTTCCCAGCTCCCGAAGCACCGATAATTGCATAGTGCTTGCCTTTTTTAAATTCATAGGAAAAATGATCAAATAATATTTTATTTTCAATTTCATAATGTAATTGGCTAATAGAAATGGTCGAAATGTTATCACAATCAATTGTACTTATTTTATGGAAAATTTCATGATTTGTCTCATATAGATTTTCTTGGATATTATCAATAATGGACTTGCTACTGCTGATTAAATTTTTATTGTAAAGAATAGATTGTAATGGAGCAAAAACACCGTTTAATAATTGAATACTTGCTACGAGTAATCCAATAGTTAGTAAGTTATTTCTTACAAAAAAGATACCAGCGACCATACAGGATAGTTGAGAGCCAAAACTTAGTAAAATTCCAGTAGTTGAAGCTAAGTCTTTTAAGAATTGATATGTTTTTCTGGACTCTTCAAATTCTAAACTGATTCCCTGAATTTTTTCTTGGGTCCAACTTTGAATATTTAATAACTTAATTTGTTCAAAACCATTAATAAAGTTTGTCATTTTTGACAAATAGTGATTATTTTGTAGAGAATAATTATTAGTTGATTTAGTCATTAACTTTCCAGGAATTTGTGATAGAAAAACCGTTATACTTGACAATAAAAGAAAGACTAATGCTAATCGCCATTCTATATAAATAATAGCAACCACACTCATGATAAGGCTCCCTAAATTTGCAATTAGAGAGATTTTAGGGATTAATAAATTTTCTTGAATAAGGTCACTGTTTTTGGTGATATTATTTAAGAAATCTGAATGGTTACGGTTGTCAATTTGGTTAAATTCACGCGATAAATAATGTAATAAGAGACGCCTTTTTAGATCTAAAATAACTTTTTTTACATATTCGTTTTTAAGATAGGAATAGGAAGAAGAAATCAAGAACCACAGTAAAATCGAACCTACAGAAATAGTGATATGAAAGAGTAATCCACTATTTGAATTAGATATACTATCAAGTATTCTTCCTAATTGCAGAGAGAAGAATGTCATTAAAAGTGCACTTGTTAGACTTAATAAAATGAGCAAGAAATATAGTAATTTATATTGTTTCGTAATCTGGTTCATATTTTTCACCTCTTAATCTATGATAGCAACATTATATTCTAAAACTAAAACTCAGACTGAGATCTCCCATATTTGGGACATTAATTTTATTTCTTTACTATATTTTGGCTTATAGACATCCGTTGTATATCCAATAGATTTACAGTAGCCTTCTTTTTTGTTATAATAATTAATAGAAAGAAGGTGAGAATATGTCAAAGACGAGCATGAGTATTCGTTTGGATAGTGAGGTTAAGGAGCAGGCCCAACTAGTGTTTAATCATTTAGGGATGGATATGACAACAGCTATCAACATTTTCCTTCGTCAGGCTATCCAATATCAGGGCTTACCTTTTGATGTTCGATTAGACGATCATGGGAAGTTGCTCCAAGTCGTAACGGATGTAGAGCAAAATCGGAATATGAGTCAACCCTTTGAATCAGTCTCAGACTTGATGGAGGACCTGCGTGCTTAAGATTCGTTATCATAAACAGTTTAAAAAAGATTTTAAGTTGGCAATGAAGCGTGGTTTGAAGGCAGACTTGTTAGAAGAAGTTTTGAATTTTCTGGTTCAAGAAAAAGAACTTCCTGTCAGATATCGTGACCATCAATTGACTGATTCCAAGCATTTCCAAGGTGTTCGGGAGTGTCATATCCAGCCGGATTGGCTTTTGGTTTACAAAGTAGATAAGGATGAATTGATTTTAAACTTGCTGAGGACAGGAAGTCACAGTGATTTATTTTGATTGATTCAACGATCCTTGCTCGGTTTGAGGTTGGCTAATGATAGAAAAGAAAAAAAGAGCAACACCCTGGAAGTCAGGGAAAGTCGTTTCCATTCGCCTACGGAATGGTGTCTATGTCTTAGCACAAATGGTGCGAGAGCCCTATCTGGTATTTTTTAACTATTTTAAGGAGGAAAATAGCTGGAAGGAAGTGACCTTGAAAGAGGAGAATATTCTCTTTTGTAAAGCAGTCACTCGTCAGTTTCTACGCTATAGTCCTGTAACGATTATCAAAGATCTTGACCCTCTCTTAGATTATCGGTTACCCAAAGAATGGATTTATAGCCATATGGGAGGGCATCCGATTACGGTTTTGGTGAAGGGACGGGAGCGCCAAGTAGCTGGTTTTGGTCATCGGCTTTCCTTGGTTCAGGCGGATAAGGATAGTGGCCAACCAGAGGATAATCCTCTAATGGGACTCTTCCAAGCCTATATCCTACCAAATATCCAAGAGCAAGATTGGGAGCGGGTCGGTCAGGCTGAGCTCATGTCACTTGAAGTCTTTCCGACACTCAATGAACGTCTTTATCTCTGCTTTCTCTACGGGAAAAATGTGAATCCAGAGCTAGATATCTCTTTGGGAAAGCCCCTGCCAGATGAGTATGAAACCTATCTCGATCTTCTTAGCAACAGCCCAGAAGCACGACGTCTCTATCTGGGTGAGGAGGATGACTAAGAAAGGAATAGAACATGACGGTTGTCATTTTTGCGGAAGACAAACCTGCTGAAAAAGTCTTTGTCGATAAGCTAGAAGTAGCTGACAAGGTGCTGCTCCTTTCCACCACTATGCTCTTAGGAGCGATTGCTCTAGTCAGCTTATATTCAGCCTTGAAAGATTAGATGATAGCCTCTATTTTCTTTTTGAAAATAGAGGTTTTTAAGTCCGTTCAGACCGGATAAGTGTTTTCTTTGGATCTGGATTGTGTTACAATTTTTAGTGACAAGTGTTTGTAACAAGGAAACAGAAATACAATGGATGTTCTTCCAAAAAAATGAAACAGAGGAGAAGCGCGTGGCAAGATATTTAGTAGGGCCTTACAACAATAGTTGGAACTTTATGGATGCGATTGAAAAAGCGCAGGATGGGGATACCATCGAGTTTGAAAATGGGTATGTCTTTCAATGGCCGACAAATAAAGTGATCGAGATCGACAAGAACCTTCATTTTGTGGGGCATGTAGTCCCAAATCCAAATGGCAATGGGCGCATGTTTAACAACATCATTGAGGCTTCCTTCCGATTTGTAGAAGGAGTTCAGGTGATGTTTGAAGACTTGTGGTTTAAAGTTGGTGGAAATTATACTACTTTGAGTTTATGGAATGGCTCAGACATCACCTGTAAACAGGTCTATTTTGAAGCAACCACTCCAACAAATAATGAATTTTTTATCTATATGGATACGAATTCGAAAATGACTTTGGAAGGAGTCGGAATGAAGGTTCCGGAAAAACACCAAAGTGCCATCGGTATGTCCGCTTCGGAATTGTCCATTCGCAATTCAACGATTTTTTCTAAGATAGAACTATCAGAAGGTTCCAAGTTGACCTTAGAAAATGTCCAAATTGAAAAATTTGAGAATAATACGATCCATGCCAAGGACTCAGAAGTGATCGCAAAAAATTCAACGATTACAGGCGGGGATCTGGAAAATGATTTTCCACCAGTTTGGTTGAGGAATGTCATTTGGGAGTCTGAAAACTGTAAAATTGAGCTACCTACGGGGACTGGGGTCTGTCTTGACAATAATGTTCAATTCAATTCGGATTCGGATCGTATGACCTCCATCAATTCATACAATAGTATGATCCGAGCTCACCAGGCTACATTTTCAGAATGTTTATGCGTCTATGAAGCATCATTTGCTTCTTTGACTGGAGAAACGACTTTCTTGAATGAGAATACCCAAACCATTTCATTTGGAGTTTTTGATGAGAGTGTGTTGATGGCTGAGCATCTGATTTGCCATAAGATTGCGGATCCCAATATCCGACTCCAAAGTGGGGCCTTTGTGAAGGCAGGCACCATAACCTATAGGCAGGGCGATGCGCGTGATCTGACCAAGGAAATCGAGGATGGTTGTGACTATCTTGTCGGTAGAGAAGTGGCCAAGGGCAATGCGCAAGTCGTTCCTACGGGACAGGCGACGGATGCAACGGTGGCTCCAACCACCGCAAGAGACTCTGGACCAGAGAAGAAACAAGATGCTCTTCAAGAACTCAATAGCCTGATTGGTCTTGAAAAAGTCAAACATGAGATCAAGAAAATGATCAACATGGTGGAATTTAACAAGAAACGAATCGCCAGTGGTAAGGCTCCTGAAAAGCAAACCTTACACGCGGCCTTTATGGGAAACCCTGGTACAGGGAAGACCACGGTAGCCCGTCTGTTGGGACAAGTGCTCTTTGATGCAGGTGTCCTCTCAGGGGAGGAATTCCGTTTTGTGGAAGCAACGGAGTCCGATCTGATCTCTTCGAATATTGGAGGAACGGCTGAACAGACCCAGGCCCTGCTTGAAAAAGCGCGTGGGGGGATTCTCTTTATTGATGAGGCCTATAGCTTGGATAAGAAGGACAGCGGCGCAGATTTTGGGATCGAGGCGATCAATACCATCCTCAAATTTATGGAGGATAATCGCGATGACATTATGATCATCTTTGCCGGCTATACCAAGGAAATGGAAGAGTTCTTAAAGACCAATCCAGGCCTTCGTTCTCGGGTGCCAAATAATTTCATCTTTGAAGATTTCACGGGAGATGAGATTGTCCAACTGGGCGAAATGATCCTAAGGAAAGGAGACTACAAGCTCGAAGACCGGGATTACTATGCGCGGCATGTTAAGCGGGCTTATGATGGCTCGCTAGATAAGAGCAATGGTCGCTGGATCCGTAACCTGGATGAGCAATTGACCAAGACCATGGCAGATCGGGTGGTGGCCCAAGGTTCCGATGATATTGAGACCATCCTCAATAGCGATATCGATGCTGTCCTTAACCAAGGTAAGTACCAGGCAGGAGCCGATAAGGAAGAAGATGGAATGGCTGCCCTCAACCGTCTGGTTGGAATTGCTAAGGTGAAAGAGCAAGTCGAACAATTCGTGGCCATGGCTGAGTTCAATCAAAAACGGGCTGAACAAGGTGGCATCGTCGAAGATACGACTTTGCACTCCCTCTTTCTTGGAAATCCCGGTACAGGGAAGACCACCGTGGCCCGCATTTTGGGCAATATCCTCTTCCAAAAGGGGGTTATCAAGCAGAAGAAATTCATCGAAGTTTCGCGGAGCAATCTAGTTGGAGGCTACCAAGGTCAAACGGCCTTGAAGACGCGCGAAGTCCTAGAAAGTGCACTAGGTGGCGTCCTCTTTATCGATGAGGCCTATACGCTCTTTACCGGTTCAACAGATGATTTCGGGAAGGAAGCCTTGGACGAAGTCCTTAAATTTATGGAGGACCACCGTCGCGATATCGTTATTATCTTTGCTGGCTATACAAAAGAGATGCACGACTTCCTGCAGGTCAATTCAGGGCTGCAAAGCCGGATTCCAAGTGTCTTTGACTTTGAAGACTACAGTCCAGATGAGATCGTCGAGATCGGTCTGTTGGGATTGCGCAAGCAAGGCTACCAAGTCAATGAAGCTCTTTATGGAGAGATCGTCAGAGAAAATTATATGCGTGCCAATGATCATAGTAATGGTCGCTGGGTTCGCAATCTTAATGAAAAACTCTTGCGCCAAGTATCGACGCGAGTAACCCGTGAAGGTAGTACGGATTACAATTCGATTTTGGATCAAGATTTGGAAGCCTTGAGGGAGAATGGCAATTCTGGACATCCCCATACCGTGGATGATCAAGGCTATGTTCTTCCTTGATCGAGAAAGAAGAATCAGGATTCTGCAGGAGCGGAATCCTTTTTGCATGGACTTGTGGTATACTAGGAGAAGATCATTCACTTATGAAGGAGAAAAAAATGGTTTTACCAAATTTTAAAGAAAACTTAGAAAAATACGCAAAATTGTTGGTGGCAAACGGCATCAACGTGCAACCTGGCCATACCTTGGCTTTGAACATCGATGTGGAGCAAAGAGAATTGGCCCACTTGATTGTGAAGGAAGCCTATGCCTTGGGTGCGCACGAAGTGATTGTCCAATGGGCAGATGATTTTACGACCCGGGAAAAATTCCTCCATGCACCGATGGATCGCTTGGACAACGTGCCTGACTACAAGATTGCAGAGATGAACTACCTTCTTGAAAACAAAGCGAGTCGTCTTGGTGTCCGTTCTTCTGATCCAGGTGCCTTAAATGGTGTCGATGCAGAGAAATTGTCTGCTTCTGCCAAGGCTTTGGGAATGGCTATGAAACCAATGCGCATCGCTACTCAATCCAACAAGGTCAGCTGGACAGTGGCTGCAGCAGCTGGTTTAGAGTGGGCGAAAAAGGTCTTCCCAAATGCGGCGAGCGATGAAGAAGCAGTGGATCTCCTATGGGATCAAATCTTCAAGACCTGCCGGGTTTACGAAGAAGATCCAGTCAAGGCTTGGGAAGAGCATGCAGCTACTCTCAAGAGCAAGGCGGAGATGCTTAATAAAGAACAATTCTCAGCCCTTCATTACACAGCACCAGGAACCGATTTGACCCTTGGCTTGCCGAAAAACCATGTTTGGGAATCTGCTGGAGCTATCAATGCCCAAGGCGAAGGCTTCTTGCCAAATATGCCGACAGAAGAGGTCTTTACAGCTCCTGACTTCCGTCGTGCAGAAGGTTATGTCACTTCCACAAAACCGCTTAGCTACAATGGGAACATCATCGAAGGCATCAAAGTGACCTTTGAAAATGGAGAAATTGTGGATATCACAGCAGAAAAAGGCGATCAAGTCATGAAAGATTTGGTCTTCAAAAACAAGGGAGCGCGTGCCTTGGGGGAATGTGCCCTCGTACCAGATCCAAGTCCAATTTCCCAATCAGGCATTACCTTCTTTAATACCCTCTTTGATGAAAATGCCTCTAACCACTTGGCCATCGGGGCAGCCTATGCCACCAGCGTAGAAGGTGGCGCAGAATTCACAGAAGAAGAACTCGAAGCAGCCGGCCTCAACCGCTCAGACGTCCACGTCGACTTCATGATCGGCTCAAGCCAAATGGATATCGACGGCATCCGAGAAGACGGTACCCGCGTTCCAGTCTTCCGCAACGGAGATTGGGCAATATAGGGAGCAGGACAGAAATCGGTAGACGCAGTCTCGATTTCGTAGTCCTGCCCCCACACAGTTGATTAGACTGGACGAAGAACCGAAAGGTTCAAGTACCGTCAATCAACCACTGTGCTAAGAGACAGAAATCGGTAACTCGAAGAGTTTGATTTTTACCTCGCTTTTTGGATTTAAGGCTCGGGCAAAAAAGGTCCACCGGACCTTTTTAGTCCCCCCGCCCAGTTGATCAAGAAGTACGAGTACCGCAGGTAGGAGTAGTTCCAATCAACCACTGCGCTAACAAATAAAAAGGTAAAAAGTATCCAACTGTTAAGAAGTTGGATACTTTTTTGGTCAAAACTTGATCATCAAAGTAAAATCAGGTATGATGGAAGGTATGTTTTGTCATGAGTAGATAAGATGGTTTTGAAAGTTTCTTGCTTTTGTAGAGTTTAGAAGAGCCCCTGGAATAATTTCCTAGAAAGGAGCATGTCATGAAAAACGAAAAGAAAGTTGATATTGAGCAGGCTAATAAAGTCTATTTTAAAAGTTTAGCCAATACACGCGCTTCTGCGGCTATGATGATCAATTCGTTGGCAGGCGTATTTCTGTTCGCAATTGAAATCCTTTGCTTTTATTCGTATGATGTATCGAAAGGTATAAAACCATTTAGTCATTGGTTTTTTGATATCCTCGTTGTCTATTGTCTTTACCATATTATTGCATTTTTCTTACCGTTAATGGGGGCATTTATATATAGAAGACAAGTATTGTCAACGACTCTACTCTTATTCACCTATGCAGGAATGTTTTTATCGCTCCAAGTCATGGGCTTGCTCATCATTGTTTCTGCTCTGGCAAATAAGGAATTTGAAGTAGGTTTCCCGAAATATGGTTTCATCGTTATTCCTTTTCTTGTGATTTGTACCTTATTGGGCTTTATTTATCATTATTTTTGGCTTAAGAAGCAGTTAAAGATTGGCTTTTCACCAACTAGAACCTTGGGAAATTATTTCGCAAAATCAAGTAGTTATAGTAGCAATGCCCTAACGATCATCTTCGTCTGCTTCATGATAGGAGCGACTCTTACTGGTTATTTTGGAGTGGTGCTAGGAGTATCCGTAAGCATATTATTCAGCTATGCCTTTACTCAGTTGTTAACAGAAGTGGGCTACCTCTTGTATTTGAAAACGAAAAGTAAGGAATACTGGGAAGATGAACCTAAGGATAATCCGACGTTGTGGGATTTACTATGGGATTGGTTGAAAGGCTTCAGTCTGAAAAAAGCTAAACATCGTATTTTATTAGAAATTTTAGTTTTTCTGTCCTTTACAATAATTGCCTATAATTCAGGATATTCTAAACCAGGTATAAAATATCCATTTTGGCTAGTGTGGGGAGTAAGAATTTTAGTTTATATAATCGTGCTTGATCTATTTATCAGTACAGTGCGCTCTATCATGCGCAAGTTTTCGAATAAAAGGCAAGGCAAAAAATAACAAAAAAATACCTAACCGAGAGCTTCCTCAGTTAGGTATTTTTGACAGTTACGCTATTCTAAAATCAAGAGGCCTTCTTTGATTTCAAATGGGTTGTTTGGGTTGATGCGGTCATAGAACATGATGCCGTTGGTGTGGTCGATTTCATGTTGAACAACGATGGAGTTGTAGCCTTTGAGTTTGATGCGTTTCTTTTCCCCATCTTTTGTGAAATACTCGACAGTCACGCGGGCGTGGCGAACCACATAGCCTGGGACGTTTCGGTCTACAGAGAGACAGCCTTCCCCGTCTCCAAGAGCCGCATCTTGCACAGAATGGGCGACAACCTTTGGATTGTACATGACTTCTTGAAGGCTATAGGCTTCTTTTGGTGGGTTACCATCGGCATCTTCTGGGTTGGGAACCAAAACAGCGATAATTCGTTTCGAGATGTCCAGCTGAGGGGCAGCGAGTCCCACTCCTCCACGGAGGCCAAGTTTTTCAGCCATAACAGGGTCTTGAGAATGGTGCAAGAATTGCATCATTTTTTCACCTAGGATAATTTCCTGATCAGACAAAGGGAAGGTCACATCTTCCGCAACAGCTCGAAGTGTTGGATTTCCTTCGCGAATGATGTCATCCATATCAATCAAATGGGATGCTCTTGTAACTTTTTCAATTGCTTTCATCGTTTTACTCTCACTTTCTTTCTAACCTCCATGATAACACAAAAGAGCCTAAAATTAAAGTTATCTGTCGGCGGTTTCCGCATGTTTGATGGACAAATCATTCATCCTTTTTGCATCTAAAATCGTATAGACTCGCCCTTCTCTTTGGACTAAGCCCTCGTCGATCATCTGCTTGATGACACGGCTAAGGTGGCGGTAGCTGATCCCAAAACGCAGGGCCAGCTGATTCATCTTGGGCTTGAGGGTCCCATTTTCATCACAATGCTCCAGAAAATGCGTAGCTAGGCGTTCCTTGACCGAATAATGAAAGTTGGCAGGAGCCAAATAGTTGATCTGGTGCAATTTCTCAGCCAAGGTCTTGGCAGTAGAGCGCAAAAAGGTTGGATCAAGTAGGAGTCGGTCCTTGAAATGCCGAGCAGAGAGCTGAACGACTAGTGAGTCTTGGTCTGCAATGACCGATGTGATGCAGACCCGATCGAGCAGGAGCTCAATCTCTCCTAAGAGTCCAGGTTTTTCTTGGATTTCAAGGATGGTGTCGCTACCATTTTCAAGACTGTGGACGATCTTGAGCCGGCCCTTGAGAAAATAAGGAATGACATCTTGGTCAGAACCCTGGCGGCAGATATACTCTCCAGCCTGATAGAGAACGAGGTCTAGCTGACTAAGACAGTCACCTGGAAAGATCTGATTCAATTGGTAGTCAGTGATGATCTCCATGAGTTTCGTAGATGGGGAAATTTTTTTCATCTCAATCTCCTAAAATAGGACAAATGTCCTGTTTTTCTCTTTCTAAATTGATTATACTAGGATTCTATTGAAAATACTAGTTTAAATCTTTTCTGAAAAAGTTAGTGAAATCAAAAAATTACCAGTAAAGTGTAGGAAATAAAAAATGAAAAAAACAGTGGAAAGAATCAGTCTCTTGAGTTTGTCGCTCATGCTGATCTCATCCTTTTCAATTACAGCCGGTTTGCCGGCTATGAAGGCCTATTTTAGCCAATTCGGATATTCAGCAGGCCAGGTGGAACTCTTGGTTTCCCTGCCGGCCTTTGCGGTCGTAGCCATGCTCTTTTTAAATAGCCTGATCGAGCGGTGGATGAGTGAGCGCCAGATGATTGTCGCAGGGCTTTTGCTCTTTTCAACTAGTGGCCTCTTGCCTTTGGTTGTGCAGGACTATCCTCTCATCTTTCTTAGTCGTTTGGTTTTTGGTTTGGGGACAGGAATGATCAATGCCAAGGCTATTTCGATTATCAGTGAACGCTACTCAGGCAATGACAAGACTCGGATGCTGGGCTATCGGGGGTCTGCTGAAGTGGTGGGCTCAGCCATCTTGACTTTTATTGTTGGACAACTCTTACCCCTAGGCTGGCCAGCGATCTTTGCTGTATATGGAGGTGGTTACTTGATTTTACTCCTCTATATCCTTTTTGTCCCTTATCCTAAGGGGAAAAAACAGGCTAGCTTGAAGGAGAAAAAGAAAAGTTCCGCACGCCTTCGCTCCCCTCAATGGCGTTTTAGTCTGATGCTAGCCGTGATTGCTGGTATCATCATTTGTTTCAATTCCATCATTAGCCTGCGCGTGCCGGATATCATTGTTGACGCTCGTATGGGAACAGCGACAACAGCAGGAACCGTCTTGAGTCTGATGCAATTGACAGGGATTGTAGCAGGAGTGGGATTTGCTAGTTTGACACATGTTTTCAAAAAGAACTTGCTCATGATCATGTGCTTTGGTTTCGGACTAGCTCTGGCCTTGATTGGCTTGTCCGTACAGCTGTGGAGCTTGGTTCTAGGAACCCTCTTAGCAGGATTTACCTACAGTACGGGGGTCACCAGTATCTTTTATCACTTATCTGAAAAAATCCCAACCGATCTCCTGAACCTTGCGACCTCGCTTGTCTTGATTGGCTGCAATCTCGGATCAGCCCTCTCTTCTTTCTTCATCCAGTTGGTGACGCCACTAGCTCCTTCCAATCACCTGCTTTTTGTCTTGATTGGCGTTTTGATGGTTGGAACAGGAGTCTTCGCCTCACAATTACTAGCACGAACGAAATGATAGAGAAATCATTTCGTTTTTTTAATTCAATCTATTGCGTCCTGTCACTAGCTCGTGTTATTATAGGAGGAGTGTGAAAAAAGATTAGTTTAAAGGATAATATAATGAAAAGAATCATGGAGAAAGTGAGTATTCTCGCGCTTTCATTCATTTTGACGACCTCGTTTTCGATTTCGAGTGCGCAGTCGGCCATGTTTGCCTATTACAAGGGAATTCCTCATAGCATGATTGAGCTATTGGTCTCGCTTCCTTCAGCAGGGATCATGGTTTCACTTATCTTCAATAAATGGATTGGGCGCCTGTTTTCAGAGCGTCAGATGATTGTGATAGGCTTAGTTGCGTACGCCCTGTGTGGCTTTATTCCCTTGATCAGTCCAGCCTATCCGGTTGTCTTTTTATCTCGGATTATTTTTGGGATGGCGGTCGGTTTGCTCAATGTATCTGCCATCGCTATTATCAGTGAGCGTTACAAGGGGAAAGAACGTGTCCAAACCCTTGGCATTCGTGGCTCTGCAGAAGTTGTCGGGACAGCAGTTCTGACCTTTGGGGTTAGCCTTTTGATCCGCTTTGGCTGGCAGGCTGCCTTTCTCGTCTATGGAATCAGTATTCCTATCTTGCTCTTGTATCTCTTATTTGTCCCTTATGGTTCGAAAACAGTGGATGCAGAGGAGAAACATCGGAATGATCAGATGACAGCTAGTCAATGGCGGACGGCACTAGGCTTAGCTGTTGTTGCGGCGTCGATCGTCTTATCTAATGTCATGATTACTGTTCGGATTCCAAGTGTGGTGGAGCAAGTTGGGTATGGCACTGCCCAAACTGCAGGGCTTATTTTAGCAGCTATGCAATTTGTCGGGATTCTTGCAGGATTAGCCTTCTCCCCATTAACCCAGCTCTTCCGCGATCGCTTGTTGCTCGTTTCGGGAGTGGCCTATGGCTTGACCCAAATGTTGATCGGGCTTTCTGCCAATCTCTGGATGCTTGCCATTGTGACCGTCCTTGCAGGCTTTGCCTATAGTGTAGCTCTCACAACTGTTTTTAATGTCATATCTGATCAGATGCCCGCTGGAGTACTAAGTCAGGCAACTTCCATTGCGATTTTGGGGTGTAGTGCAGGTTCGATCGCGACGACCTTTGTTCTCAGCCTCTTAGGAACTGTTTCCTCAGCTCCTGCCTTTATTTTTGGATTTTCTGGTATCCTCATGATCCTGGTTTCCTTTTTTGGCCTTTGGATTGTGCGAAAGGGTGAGAAGAGATCATGCGCTTAGATAAATTTTTAGTAGATTGTGGCGTGGGGAGTAGGACCGAGGTCAAGCAACTCCTCAAGCAAAAGAAAATTACAGTGAATGGAAAAAAAGAGACAGCAGGGAAACTACAGATTGATCCAGCCAAGGATCAGGTGACCTTTATGGGGGAAGACCTGGTCCATGAAACCTTCGTGTATTATCTGCTCAATAAACCAGCTGGGGTCATCTCCGCTACAGAGGATGACCATCACCAAACTGTGCTGGATTTATTGGATGAGACAGCTCGTCATAAGGAAGTCTTTCCTGTCGGACGGCTAGATATCGATACCCATGGCTTGCTACTTTTGACCAATAATGGGAAGTTGGCTCATGCTATGTTGTCCCCAAAGAAGCATGTGGATAAACTCTACCGCGCTCATGTGACTGGAATCATGACCCGGGAAGATGTCGTCCGATTCAAAGCAGGAATAGAGTTGAAAGATTTCACGACTCTGCCAGCTGAGTTGGAGATTCTGGAAGTTGATCAAGAAGCCAAGACTTGCTTGGTTCAGATCCGCATCGCAGAAGGAAAATTTCACCAGGTCAAGCGCATGGTCGCTGCCTGTGGCAAGGAAGTGGTGGATTTAGAGCGCATCTCCATGGGTCCTCTGAGTCTGGATCCCACTCTTGAATTGGGGGAGTGGCGGAGACTCAAGCCCTCTGAACTCAAGTCCCTAGAGGTGTTTGGAGTTCCCTTATAAGCAAAAAACAAAGCAGTCTGATTCTTACAGACTGCTATTTTTCTTTGTATCAAAAAAATGTACTTAAAATACAAAAAGCATATATATTAGCTTGTCTTCTCAAAGTAAATCGATTATAATGAAAAAAGATGGGTTGTGTATAAAATCACAATATGTAGTGATAATTTTTCGACTCACATACCTTATCTAGTAAACGTAGAAAAAGGAGAAAAATCGTTTATGAAAAAGAGGCTTTATTCTGTTGTGATAGCAGTTGTCCTATTTTTGGTAGCGGCTTTAGGATTTGCCAAACCCAATAGTCTCGCTAAAGTTCATGCAGATACGATCAATGATGTCGTGTCATCTGTAACTATCTCCAAATCAACTGGTGGGGCCATTACAGATCCACTCGGTGTTTGGGAAAGCTTTCAAGTTGAAGCAAACTTTGTCCTGCCGAATGGACGTGTAAAAGCGGGAGATCAGACCATCATTAAACTTGGAGATGACTTTAAGGTCTTTGAAACGGACACCATCGACCTGCTGGATCCAAGTGGTCAAAAAGTTGCGACAGCAACGGTAGATGATCAAAGAAAAGTCATCACTGTAACCTATACGGATTATCCTGAAAGAATGGCCAATGTGACAGGGAAACTGCGTTTCTTTGCGCGTGTAGATCACCAAGTTGTCAAAGGACAAAAGACCCTCAATTTCACTCTTACGGTTGATAAGAACGTTATTTCAGGTGGGAATATCGATTACAAAGGAGTGAATCCGGGGGAGTATCCTCCAACTCCAGAAGTCTTTAGCAAATGGGGCTGGACTAACTCAGATGATAAATTAAAATTGACCTATACCTTGAACATCAATCAAGGTCACACAGCTCTTCATAATATTGATATTAAGGACCAATTGGCCTTTACAGATGGAAAAATCAAAGCAGATTCTATCAACATCCATACTGGAACTTGGCAGATCGATAACGAAGATGGTGCCTATCACTTAAGAGACACCACAAATGTCACTAAAAATTATTCCCCTGTTGTCAGTGCCGATGGTCGTTCTCTAACGGTTCATATTGGAGATCTAGCTCCAGAACAAGGAATGACGATTCGCTATGATGTTTATTTGGACAAGGTCCCAGCCATCAATACTTCCTACAAAAACAATGCGAAGATGACAGCTACAGAAATCAAGGAGCAAAATAAGGTTGCAGATATTCTGTATCAATTCCTTGATGGAGACTTCAATGGGGAGAAATACTCCTTCACAATTCACAAAAAAGGTGAAAATGGTCAGGCTCTTGCAGGTGCTGTTTTTGCTGTGACAGCAGATGATACAGGTGAGCAAGTGGGAACCATTACGACAGATGAGAATGGTGTTGGCACCATTACGGGCTTGATCAAGCAGGCTTATACGGTTAAAGAAATTCAAGCTCCGATAGGCTATGTGCTCTCTGAAGAACCTATCAAGATCAGCAAGGATGATTTTGGAAATGACCTCGCGATTTCTCGTGATGTCGTAAACCAAAAAGAAAAAACAAGCGTTGCTGGTCAAAAGACATGGAATGATAATGATAACCAAGATGGCAAGCGTCCATCAAAAATCACCGTCAACCTCCTAGCAAATGGAGTTAAAGTTGCTTCTAAAGAAGTGAAACCAGATGCTGCAGGAACCTGGGCTTATCAGTTTGATAATCTCGATGTGGTCGATGATGCTGGTAATGTCATTGCCTACACTGTTTTAGAAGAACCTGTTGAAGGCTATGAAACAACTATCGAAGGAACCAATATTACCAATAGCCGTACACCAGAAGTTGTTGAAATTCCAGTAACGAAGATCTGGAAAGATAATGATAATCAAGATGGCGTTCGTCCTGACAAGGTCACTGTTCGTCTCCTTGCAGATGGTACAGAAGTAGCTAGCCAAGAGCTAAGTGCAGCGACTGATTGGAAGACAGTCTTTACCAATCTTCCAAAATACAATAACGGTAAACAAATTGTCTACACAGTCACAGAAGACACAGTAGCCAATTACTCTGCTGCGATTGATGGAACAACTATTACCAATAGCTACAAGCCAGGTAAAACCAGCGTCACTGTTACAAAACGTTGGGAAGACAACAATGACCAAGATGGAAAACGTCCAAACACCATTAAGGTACAGCTTTATGCAGACGGCAAAGCTCAAGGAAAAGAAGTGGAACTTTCTGCTAAAAATAACTGGACTCATACCTTTAGCAATTTGCCTCTAAAAGCGAAAGGCAAAGAGATTCAGTACCAAGTGAAAGAAGTTGGAACAGTCAAAGGCTATACTAGTACGGTTGATGACAGTAACAAGGGAAATGTAGTGATCACTAATAGCCGCACGCCAGAAGTAACGGAAGTAGCGGTTAAGAAGATCTGGGATGACGCAACCAACAAAGATGGTCTTCGTCCTGAAAAAATCACAGTTCGTCTCCTTGCGGATGGTCAAGAAGTAGCTGTAAAAGAAATCACAGCTACTGATAATTGGCAGGCAAGCTTTACGGATCTACCCGTATACAAGGAAGGTAAGAAGATTACTTACACCATTACAGAGGATCCAGTAGTTGGTTATACAACAACTATTGATGGTTTCACGGTAACTAACCGTCATACGCCACCAACAACACCTCCAACCACTCCACCAAGTACACCGCCAACGACACCACCGACAACACCTCCAACAACTCCGCCAAGCACACCGGAGAAACCAGAAACTCCAACCACACCAAGAGAAGGAAAGAAAAAAATTCTCCCATCAACTGGTGAAGTTGTTGCATACGGGTTGACCATACTCGGTGCACTTTTAGCAGTTTTTGCTTTGGCTTTGCTCTTGCGTGGTAAACGAAAAGAAAAATAAGATTCATACAGTTAAAAGGCAAATATTCTAAAAGATATTTGTCTTTTAAAATCTCTTTGTTCGAGGAATGATAGGGTTAAATCGTTCAACTTCCTGAGGGTTCAACGTAGAGTAAAGGAATGGGCTTTTGTAAAATGGATCTGCCCTTAAAAATTCATCTGGAAGGAAACATAAGTGTTTGACAGAAAGATGAAATCTTGGTAGAATGAATAGGTCGAATAGACAACTAACTCTTTCTTGGTAGCGGGCGATGCCAGACCTGCCACTCGGATAGAGCATAAAGAAAAGGAGCTTATCATGGCAATCTCAAAAGAGAAAAAAAATGAAATCATTGCACAATACGCACGTCACGAAGGTGACACTGGTTCAGTAGAGGTTCAAGTTGCTGTCCTTACTTGGGAAATCAACCACTTGAACGACCACATCAAACAACATAAAAAAGACCACGCTACTTACCGTGGTTTGATGAAGAAAATCGGTCGCCGTCGTAACTTGTTGGCTTACCTTCGTACCAACGACGTTAACCGTTACCGTGAGTTGATCAACTCTCTTGGACTTCGTCGTTAATTTTGCGTCTAAAACGTTTCTATACTTCGTTGACTTCGCCTCGATGTACCATCAGTACAATCTTCGGCTCGGCGCCTTGTCTAGAAACGTTTTATCCAGCAAGAATGGAGCCTTCTGAATTCAGAGGGCTTTTTTATCGAGTTTTATCGGTCACAATTTTGGAGACTACAAAAACCTCAAATGGTAGCAGTCTGCAAGCCCCCTCGGAGAGCCCACACTTTACGAAGTAAAGTATAGTGGGTTATACTTTACATGGAAGTAGTCACCGAATTCCAGTTAGAAATTACTTTGTAACTACGTTTTGAGGAGGAATAAAATGCTTTCCTACGTTCGACATTACCCACTAGCGATAGCTAAATTAATGTGTCTGTGCTTCCCTAAAATCTGCTGATTTATTACTGACTAATACAGGAGTTTTTTTATGGGACAGACAATCATATCTGCTATTGGTGTTTATATTTCCACCAGTATCGATTATTTAATTATTTTAATTATTTTATTTGCACAGCTATCACAGAATAAACAGAAATGGCATATTTATGCGGGGCAATATCTAGGCACAGGCTTACTTGTAGGGGCGAGTTTAGTTGCTGCTTATGTCGTCAATTTCATGCCTGAAGCATGGATGGTTGGATTGCTTGGTTTAATCCCTATCTATTTAGGGATTCGCTTTGCAATTGTTGGAGAAGGTGAGGAAGAAGAGGAGGAAATTATTGAAAGATTTGAACAAAGCAAGGCAAATCAACTGTTTTGGACAGTTACATTGCTGACAATTGCGTCTGGCGGAGATAATTTAGGTATCTATATACCTTATTTTGCTTCGTTAGATTGGTCACAGACACTCGTGGCGTTGCTTGTGTTTGCAATCGGCATAATTATCTTTTGCGAGCTTAGTCGTGTGCTATCCTCTATGCCGTTAATATCCGAGACAATTGAAAAATATGAGCGAATCGTTGTGCCCTTAGTATTCATTACACTTGGACTATACATCATGTATGAAAATGGCACGATAGAGCCTACAATCTTCGGTTCGTCGCCTTTTCTAGAACGGTTTTATCCAGTATAATCTTCGGCTACGGTTCCTAGCATCGTAAGGTAAAATAGACCAGATCGATCTCCCTTCGGGGAGATTTTTTGTTTTGTTGTCTTTTCCTTATCGCACAAGATCCATCATTCTGAGGAAGTCGTTTTGTTTGACAGATGTAATGAAGAGAGTTACAATAGATACATCTTAAGAAATAGAGGTTATCGCTATGATTGATATTACATATCTAGATGGTGCAAAGCAAGAAAGAGTCATGCATTTTGATTCCTATGAAGAGTTTGAACGCTCCCAACAGACTTGCTTGATTGGTGTAGCGGATTACTATCCTGTACAAAAATTGACCTATAATGGGCACGAACTCGATTACCATGGAACTTACGGAGATGTCTTCTTCTATTTGATGAAGCAAGATCTCGATCAATACAAAAACTAAAGGAGAAAAACAATGGTAAAAGCAATTACAGACGCAACATTTGAAGCAGAAACGAAAGAAGGATTGGTCTTGGTAGACTTTTGGGCAACCTGGTGTGGTCCATGTCGCATGCAAGCTCCTATCCTAGAAAAATTATCGGAAGAACTTTCGGAAGATGAGTTGAAGATCGTTAAAATGGACGTGGATGAGAATCCAGAAACCGCGCGTGCTTTCGGCATTATGTCCATCCCAACCTTACTCTTTAAAAAAGATGGGCAAGTTGTCAAACAAGTAGCAGGTGTGCATACTGCAGCACAAATTAAGGCAATTATTGCTGAGTTGAATTAAGTTAAAAAGGAAAAAAGCTAAAGAAAATGATTCTTTAGCTTTTTTTGTATAGATGTTTTTAAATTGGATTATTGAGTCAAGAGTTCTATGATTTCATCAATGCTTGATTTACTACCTTTTGTTAAATAGTTTTCTTTACTACCTTTTTTAAAAGATGATAAATTTGGTACTGTTTTGACATTCATATCATGAGCAAAGGAGGTGATCTCTTTTCGTTCTTTAGAATCGTTATCAAGGTAATAAACGGTCTGATTCGTTTTCTGAATAGCAACTGCTAATTTGGGAGCAAATTTTTGGCAGTATGGGCAGGATTCGCGACCGATAAAGAGGATGAAATCTTCTTTGTTGTTGATTTTCTCTTGTACTTCAGATAGCGGAATCTTTTTGACGTAAGTCATTGCTTCCTTGTAAGAACCTGGGATAATAATTTCTCTCTTTTTGAAATTCAAGTATAAAATAGCAAGCAGAGAGATTGTACAAATGGAAAAAAGGAGGGTCAGAATTTTCTTATTCACAAGCAACACCGTCACCATCTCTATCTAAGCGAGCGCTATAACCAGGGGCTCCTCTGTATAGCGGTGCAGCCCCTGCGGCGCGTGCTTCACTACAATTTCGATAGCCCCCTTGTTGAGGTTGTGTGACAAATGCTTGTTGTTGCTGCGCTTGTTGGGCAGCTGCAGCTTGTCTGGCCTGTTCAGCGGCTGCGGCTTGTCGAGCTCGTTCAGCTTCAGCAGCTTGTTGTGCCCTGACGTTAATGTCATTTTGTACTAATCCAACACGATGAGTTAAGCGGTCTTTTGTTCCTTGGTCCGCTACATTTGCGATGGCAGCTTGGGCTGGAGCAACGTTATCTTGAATTTGATTATTTTCTAGTTGTTGTACGGCAGCTTCAGCTTGAGCAGCAAGTTGTTTTGCTTCGGCCTCTTTCTTATCTCGTTCTTCTTTTTCCCTTCGTTCCTGTTCTTCCTTCGTTTTTTTGTCGCGATCTTCTTTTTCTTTTCGTTCTTGCTCTTCTTTCGCCTTTTTCTCGCGTTCTTCTTTTGCTTTTTTCTCTTTTTCTGCTTTTTCTTTCTCAGATTCCTCTTTTTCTTCTGCTTCCTTTTCACGTTTTGCTTCAGCTTCTTTTTTGGCATTTTCGTCTTTTTTAGACGGAGTGGATGCAAAATGAGTAGCTTGAGTTTGCTCTTCTTGCTTAGTGGAAGCTATATTGGGATTGATTAAGTAGGTGCCTCCGACTGCAAGAACGGAAGCAATAGCAGCGATATTTCTTTTAGTAGCGTTGGGTTTCTTTTTAGCAAAATACCATGCAAATCCTATACCACCAAAAAAGAGGAGTGGGAGAATGATCTTGGGATTAAAAATCATAAAGAGGATTCCGAGACCACAAAGAAGGACTTTCCAAACTGGTTGAGCCATGATATAATCGACAAACTTTTTCATTTTTTTCTCCAAACTTAGTAATGTTTTTCACAATAATCATACCACAATATAAGAGTGCTTTCAATCACTAACTGGTGATATTTAATTAAAAAATCAGACTTAGAATAAACTAAGTCTAAAAATTGTACTTATTCTCCCAATTCTGCACTGTAAGCAATAATCTGATCAACCGTATCAGACAAGAACTGAATGGTATCGCGAAGTGGTTTGTCGGTTGAGATATCTGCTCCGATAATCATGGCTGACTCAAGTGGGGTCTTGCTACCGCCTGATTTGAGGAGGTCCAGCCAATCTTTGGCTCCATTTTCGGAGTTCTTCAAATGCAAGTATCCCGCTGTTGAGATAACCAAGCCAGCTGAGTAGGTATAGCTGTAAAGCCCCATGTAGTAGTGGCTTTGGCGCATCCAGGTCAAGGCTGCATCGTCATCGATTTCAACAGCGTCGCCCCAGAATTCGGTCAAGACTTCCTTCATGATGCTATTGAGCTTGCTAGCGCCGAAGGTACCACCTTCTTCGATCAGGGTGTAGACCTTGCGTTGGAAGGCTGCTTCCAACAAGTGGGTGATGAAGTTGTGGAAGTAGGTGTCTGTCAAACGGTGAGCCAAGGCAAAGCGTTTTTGACGAGGGTCGTCAAACTGGTGTTCCAAGTAGTCGCTGAGGAGGAGCTCGTTAAAGGTAGAAGGAGCTTCTACATAGTAGGTCGACATGTGGGCGTTGAAGTAGCTTTGGTTGTTATCTGAGAAGATGAATTGACCAGAGTGTCCAATCTCGTGGATCAGGGTATAAACATCGCTCATCCGTCCTGTCCAACTCATGAGGACATAAGGATGGACACGGTAAGGATCGGCTGCATAGCCACCAGAATCCTTGCCTTCATTGGCCGCAAAGTCGACCCAACGTTCGGTTTGGTAGCGGGCAATTTCGCGGGAATATTCTTCGCCAAGAGGAGCCACAGATTTCATGACCAAGTCATAAGCGTCATCAATAGTAACATCTGGGTTGAGCGCACTGTCTAAATCTAATTTCCAATCAGCAAAGGTCATTTTCTCAAGACCGTTGACCTTGGCCACGTGTTTGAGGAATTTTTGAGCTACTGGAGCGAAGTCCTTCATGATTAGGTCAATCTGACGATCAAACATGGCACGATCCACTTCCTGCTCAGCTAAGAGATAGTCAAAGACGGAGTCGTAGCCCCGCATATCGGCGATCAGCTTTTCAGACTTGACTTGGGCTAGATAGGTAGCAGCAGCCGTGTTTTGGTGCTTGCGGAGACCTTCTGAGAAGGAACGAAAGGCTTTTTCACGGACTTCTGCATTTTCATGGTTTTGGTAGAAGTTTTCATAGGTGACAAAGCTATTCTTGTAAACTTTTCCATCTACTTCAAAATCAGCCATTTCAAAGTCACCTGCCCGCATCTTGGTATAGATGTCTTGCGGTCCGTAGAAGACTTCACCAAGGTTGGTCAAAGTTTTTTCCACATCAGCTCCCAAGTAGTGAGCCTTTTTGATTTTAGCCTGACGAATGGCGAAAGTGAGGTGAGGGAGTTGTCCCAGGCGTTCGAGGACTTCTTCATCCGCTTCTACCAAAGCATCATCAAAGAAGGAAAGTTCGACGCTTGCCCAAGTTTCGAAATCCATCCCCGCTTGAGCAATCTCTGCAAAAGCTTCGTCGCCAAAGTCAGTGGTTTGTGGCATAAAGCTGTAGTTACCAATGTGGCTGAGTTGGATCTGAATTTGTTCAAAGACCGCAAAGGTAGCTTCAAAGTCTTCAAAAGTGTGGAGCTTGCCCTTGTAGTTGCGGACAAATTCATTGATTTCCTCGCGCGTTTTTTCAATGGCACGCAAGAAGTCTTCCTGGTCTTGATAGAGGGCTGTGAGGTCCCAGAGTTCATTCTCAGGAAATTCAGAACGTTTTTTTAATTCCATAGTATTCTCCTTTTGATCAAATAACTATACTAAGTATAGCAGAAAAAAGGGCAGAAACATAGAGGGAGAGGGGAAAATGCTTGTGTGAAAATCTTGAAAAGAGCTGGAAAAATCAACCATTTTTGATATACTAGGATAGATATGAGGAGGTTTTTATGAAAAAGGTTATGATTACACTATTAGCAGGCGTGTCTGTTCTATCTCTAGTCGCCTGTGCACCCAAACGTTATGAGCGTCAAAGTAAGCCGAAGACAGCAACGTCATCAACTGTCAAAAAAGAAAAGAAGGATACAGGACAAAAGAACTATCAAGAAGTGTTAGACCGCTACAAGGCTTATGCAGTTGCGATTACTGCTCAGGATCAAACGGCTTTACAAAATGAACTGAAGAAGATCGATGCGACTTCAGAGGAATATGCCTATGTCTTTAACCTTCAAACACTTGGGAGCACCAATGAGTGGCACTATGCTTTTTGGGATCTCAATCAAGATGGTAGTGACGAACTGCTGATTGGTGATGGTAAAACGATTGCTGCTGTGTATTATTTGAAAGATAAGCATCCGACCTTGCTCCATGTAGCCTATGTGGCTTCTGCTGGTGGCTATCGCTCCAGTTTAGATGTTTTTGACAATGGACAAATCGTCTACGCCACTTGGCAATCTATTAATCCAGAAATGGAATTGAGCCTTTATTCGCTAGGAAAAGGGGAAGCCAAGGAAGAAAAGAGAGCAACCATTCAAATTGGTGGGGATCAAACAGCAGAACAGGCTCTTGGGATTTCAGCCAAGAAGTTGGACCTTAGTAAGCTTGACTGGAAAACGTTTGATGGTTCAGGAGACTCCAAATCAACAGCGAAAACGGAAGAGAAAAAGTTTGGAAGCTTACAAGTGCAAGTTAGCGTAGCTGATCTTCGCATTCGAAAAGAACCCTCGACCTCAGCTCCCTCTGCAGGAATGATCGCAAAAGGTATTCACACCATTACGGAAACTGTAGAGGCAGATGGCCATACCTGGGGTAAATTGGAATCCGGACAAGGCTGGATCGCCCTTGAATTTACATCGCGCGTGAGTGGCAATGCTGAATCAGCTTCAGCGCCTGCCGCTACAAAGACTGGAATGAATCTAGAAGAAATTAAAGCTGGAAATTTCTCAAGTGTAGCAGGAGTATGGAAAAATAAGCACGGAACTAGTATTGAGTTTGATGCGCAAGGAATTGTGAAGGTCAATGGTAGTGCTCTCACTGGCGTTCAATTTTCTGAGTTTTACTTCAAAGAAGGTAATTTACATGGGCTTAGTCGCATGCCTGGAGCAACGAACGAAACGCCAATTCTCTTCATTCCTTCAAGAGAAGGTGGAAGTGAATCCATATACTGGAGTAAGAGTGATGTGACGAATGGCAACGACTTGTACTACCGTGTGAACTAAGAAAAAAAGAGACAAACATGAAAAAAATTGGAACCTATTTACTAGCTGTAACCCTATTACTTTCCCTAGTAGCCTGTGCTCCGAAACGCTATGAGCGTAAGCATGCTCCAGTAGGATCTTCATCCGTCAAGAAGTCTTCTGGTGAGACCCAAGAAAAAGAGATGAGGGAAGAAAAGCAGTCAGATGAAAAGGACGAAGAAGCCATTGGGACCTTGTCAAAAGAGGACCAAGCGGATATCTATTCGATTATTGAAAACAGTGCGTCTTTGACCTATTCACTTCAGGTGCAACCGACTCGTTTGCTGGAGTTGAACAATGACCACAGTGCAGTTGAAGGCTACTCGCAAGATATGTTCATTGATTACTACAATACTTACACGCCGGGAACCTATAATCTGCAAGATATCATTAATAAATTGAACGCAGAAGAGACATCGGACTCTATCCGCAGTCTTTCACAAGACAAGCTGATCCAGCTTACAAATGAAAAGAAAGACGGCTGGATCTATTCGACAAAAGACAAGGCCTTCTATGAAGTTGTTCCTGGCGGTCGTGGGGGAGCGATGCCACCGATGGAAATTCCTTCACCGGATGTCTGGGTGATCAATGAAGATTCAGTTGAAGTGACCACATCGATCCAAGGGACTTCTGAACCATACAGACGCTTTATCTTGAGACGAAACAATAAGGACTACAAGGGTGGAACGCATAAAACACGCTTTTACGTCGACAGCACTGAATTCGCAAAATCGTAAAAATAAATGAAGGCTATATCTAGCTCTAAAATTTTTATATAGGACACACTAAAGATTCGCAGAAAAAGGCTCTCAAAGCCTTTTTCTTTTGGGCTTGAATATGTTAAAATAGAAGGTATACGTGCTTGGATACAAAGATGAGGATATAACATATAGAAAAGCTGTTGAAATCTATATTTTTTTGAGTTGCTTAACGGCTTGGTATCTTGATAGTTAAACACGGGCTAAATCCCTAGTGAAAAAGATAGATTTCCTGGTGTGCGTGGCACACTGTGTCAATCTCCTATTTTCATACGGGACTCTTCACGCCCTTTGTATCCTGATGAACTGAATTTTGGCCTCATTTCTTAGGAAAAAAGATAAGCTTCCTAGCACTCATCGAGTGCGGCGTCACCTTCCTATTTTTCTACAGAAATGTTCGGCAAGCCGAACCGTCCAAAATATCTTGATCTTTGTAGGCAAGTCGTATAATTTTATCAATCCAAAGGGGATTACAATGACAAAACAAGTGTTTCAAACGACTTTTGCGGGTCGTGAGTTAATCGTAGAGACTGGCCAGGTTGCTAAGCAAGCAAATGGCGCTGTTGTCGTACGTTACGGTGAGTCAACTGTCTTGACGGCAGCCGTTATGTCTAAGAAGATGGCAACTGGGGATTTCTTCCCCCTTCAAGTCAACTACGAAGAAAAAATGTATGCAGCTGGGAAGTTTCCTGGTGGCTTTATGAAACGGGAAGGACGTCCTTCAACAGATGCGACTTTGACAGCGCGTTTGATCGACCGTCCAATCCGTCCAATGTTTGCGGAAGGCTTCCGTAACGAAGTGCAGGTGATTAACACAGTCCTTTCTTACGATGAAAATGCATCTGCACCAATGGCAGCGATGTTTGGTTCATCATTGGCCTTGTCTATCTCAGATATTCCGTTTGACGGACCAATCGCTGGAGTACAAGTAGGTTATGTGGATGGGGAGATCGTCATCAACCCAACGCAAGAACAAGCTGAGCGCTCGCTTCTTGAATTGACAGTAGCAGGTACTAAGCACGCGATCAACATGGTAGAGTCTGGTGCTAAAGAATTGTCAGAAGAAATCATGTTAGAAGCTCTTCTCAAAGGACATGAAGCTGTCAAAGAATTGATTGCCTTCCAAGAAGAAATCGTTGCAGCAGTTGGGAAAGAAAAAGCAGAAGTAGAATTACTTCACGTGGACGCTGAATTGCAGGCTGAAATCATTGCAGCCTACAACAGTGACCTCCAAAAAGCAGTCCAAGTAGAAGAAAAATTAGCTCGTGAAGCTGCGACTCAAGCGCTTAAAGACCAAGTGACAGCCGTTTACGAAGAAAAATATGCAGACCACGAAGAATTTGACCGCATCATGCGTGATGTAGCTGAAATCTTGGAACAAATGGAACACGCAGAAGTGCGCCGTTTGATCACAGAAGACAAGGTACGTCCTGACGGTCGTAAGGTTGATGAAATCCGTCCGTTGGATGCACAAGTCGACTACCTTCCCCGCGTACACGGTTCAGGTCTCTTTACTCGTGGACAAACTCAGGCTCTTTCTATCTTGACTTTGGCGCCAATGGGTGAAACGCAAATCATCGATGGCTTGGATCCAGAGTACAAGAAACGCTTTATGCACCACTATAACTTCCCACAATACTCTGTAGGGGAAACAGGTCGTTACGGTGCGCCAGGTCGTCGTGAAATTGGTCACGGTGCTCTCGGCGAGCGTGCTCTTGCTCAAGTCTTGCCAAGCTTGGAAGAATTCCCATACGCGATTCGTTTGGTAGCAGAAGTGTTAGAATCAAACGGTTCTTCATCTCAAGCTTCTATCTGTGCGGGAACTCTTGCCCTTATGGCTGGTGGTGTGCCAATCAAGGCACCAGTAGCAGGGATTGCCATGGGTCTCATTTCAGATGGAAACAACTACACCGTATTGACAGATATCCAAGGTTTGGAAGACCACTTTGGAGATATGGACTTTAAGGTTGCAGGTACGCGTGACGGGATTACAGCCCTTCAAATGGATATCAAGATCCAAGGGATCACTGCAGAAATCTTGACTGAAGCTCTTGCCCAAGCCAAGAAAGCTCGTTTTGAAATCCTTGATGTTATCGAAGAAACTATTCCAGAAGTTCGTCCAGAATTGGCTCCAACTGCTCCGAAAATTGATACGATCAAGATTGATGTGGACAAGATCAAGATTGTCATCGGTAAGGGTGGAGAAACCATCGATAAAATCATCGCTGAAACAGGCGTTAAGATTGATATCGACGAAGAAGGAAACGTATCGATCTACTCTAGTGACCAAGCTGCCATTAACCGTGCTAAAGAAATCATTGCTGGTTTGGTGCGTGAGGCCAAAGTGGATGAAGTCTACCATGCCAAAGTGGTTCGGATCGAGAAATTTGGTGCTTTTGTCAACCTCTTTGACAAGACAGATGCCCTTGTTCATATCTCTGAAATGGCTTGGACGCGTACCAACCGTGTCGAAGACTTGGTAGAAATCGGAGACGAAGTCGATGTTAAGGTCATCAAGATCGATGAAAAAGGTCGTGTCGATGCTTCGATGAAGGCACTTCTTCCACGTCCACCAAAACCGGAACATGCAGAAGAAAAAGGTGAAAAAAATCATCGCCATGGCGATCGTCCTCGTCACCACAAACCGAGAAAAGACTTTGCCAAAGATGCAGGTCAAGAAACAAAGGAATAAGCAATCAAAAGAAAGGAGCACGGTATGGGATGGTGGCGTGAAACCATCGATATTGTAAAAGAAAATGACCCAGCAGCGCGTACCTCGCTGGAGGTCCTCTTGACCTATCCGGGCGTCAAAGCACTGGCAGCTCACCGTGTTTCCCACTTTTTGTGGAACCATGGCTTTAAGCTTCTAGCTCGGATGCACAGCCAATTTTGGCGTTTTTGGACCCAGATTGAGATTCACCCAGGTGCGACCATTGCTTCAGGTGTCTTTATCGACCATGGAGCGGGCCTCGTTATCGGGGAAACAGCCATTGTTGAAAAAGGCGCCATGCTCTACCACGGGGTGACCCTTGGGGGAACAGGAAAGGATGTCGGGAAACGCCATCCAACGGTTCGTGAAGGAGCCTTGGTCTCCGCTCATGCTCAGGTCATCGGTCCGATTGAGATTGGGGCCAAGGCCAAAGTAGGAGCGGGA
The DNA here is from genome assembly GCF_000314795.2 of Streptococcus sp. F0442. GTDB lineage: Bacteria > Bacillota > Bacilli > Lactobacillales > Streptococcaceae > Streptococcus. The sequence continues at coordinate 309,188 of NZ_KB373315.1, forward strand.
GCGGTCGTCGTCTCCGATGTACCGAGTGATGTGACCGTTGTCGGAATCCCTGCTAAAATTGTTCGTGTTCACGGTAAGAAGGATGAGCCAATCATTCACCAGGAAGAAGAAAAACGCGAATACTATGTGAGTAAGATGGAGCATGCTAAGGAAGCCAGTCATCGGTCTTCTAGCTTGTAAGGAGATCGCTACGTGATTCAAGCAACCAATACATTGAATGACCACCAACTACTGGAAGCAAAGGCCCTTATTGCCATCTGTCAGAAGTATGACGGAACTTTTCGGGATCCTTATCTATCCAATATGCTCAATTTTGATCCCGATATGCCCGCCTTTTTCCTTTATTATGAAAAAGGTGAACTTGTTGGCCTATTAGCGGTTTATGCAGATGACCCAGATGTGGAAGTAGCGATTCTGGTCCACCCCAATCATCGTCGTCAAGGCATTGCGCGGGCTTTGTATAGAAGTTTTGAGACAGAAACGGCATCTTATCCCATTGAGTCTGTAACTTTTCAGACAGAGCGTGTTTTTCTAGAGCGCCATCCTGATTTTGTCAACAACTGGGGACTGGTCGAGGATGAAGAGACAGAAACCTGGTTAGGTAAGGATAGAAGACCTTATCCGTTGGCAACTGTTTCCAATCTGGACGTTTTGTTAGCAGATCGTTCGTATCAGGATCAAATTAGTCAGTTGAAATTTCAGACATTTTCAGAGGAACATGAATCTAAAGAAGTTGTGGATAGATATGTCGCTAAAGCTCTGAAAGATCCAGAAAGTCGCCTATATATTTTATTAAAAAACGGTCAGGTTATTGGAACTTGTACAGTTGATTTATCGAGTAATACGAATTACCTCTATGGTTTAGCAATAGCCGAACTTGAACGTGGAAAAGGCTACGGGAGCTACCTGGCAAAATCCCTCGTCAACAAACTGATTGAGCAAAATGACAAGGCATTTCAGATTGCCGTGGAAGACAGCAATGTAGGTGCCAAACGCTTATATGAAAAGATTGGCTTTGTCAAACAGACTCAGGTGGTTTATTTGAATGCGAAAGAGTAGGAACAGAAAGGAAATGAAGCGTGTTAAAAATTTATGATACCATGTCTCGTGATTTGCGAGAATTTGTCCCAATCGAAGAAGGAAAGGTTCGCATGTATGTTTGTGGGCCAACTGTTTACAACTATATCCACGTTGGGAATGCCCGCTCAACAGTAGCCTTCGATACCATTCGTCGCTACTTTGAGTACCGTGGTTATGAGGTTGCCTACATTTCTAACTTTACCGATGTGGATGATAAGATCATCAACCGTGCCAAGGAAGAAGGCATTACTCCTCAGGAAGTAGCGGACAAGTACATCGCGGCCTTTCGTGAAGATGTGACGGCTCTGGGGGTCAAGCCTGCAACCCGTCACCCTCGTGTGGTTGAGTTTATGGATGACATCATTCGCTTTGTTACCGACTTGATCGAAAAAGGCTATGCCTACGAGAGCCAAGGGGATGTCTATTTCCGTGTGGAAAAATCTCATAACTATGCCAAATTGGCCAATAAAACTTTGGAAGACTTAGAGCTAGGTGCTTCTGGTCGAACAGATGAAGAAACGGCCCGCAAGGAAAATCCGGTGGATTTTGCCCTCTGGAAAGCTGCCAAACCAGGTGAAGTTTCTTGGGAAAGCCCTTGGGGACCTGGTCGTCCTGGCTGGCACATTGAGTGTTCGGTCATGTCAACGGGGATTTTAGGCGATACCATTGATATTCACGGTGGTGGAGCTGACCTTGAGTTTCCGCACCATACCAATGAAATTGCCCAGTCAGAGGCTAAAACTGGTCAAACCTTTGCCAACTACTGGATGCACAATGGCTTTGTCAATATCGACAATGTCAAGATGTCCAAGTCCTTAGGTAACTTCATTACTGTGCATGATGCATTGAAGACCATCGATGGCCAAGTGCTTCGCTTCTTCTTTGCGACCCAGCACTACCGCAAGCCTATTAACTTCACAGAAAAAGCGGTGCGTGATGCGGAAACCAACCTCAAGTATTTGAAAAATACCTATGAGCAACCGTTCACAGGAGAAGTGGATCCAGCAGACTTGCAAGGCTTTGTGAATAAGTTTATCGCGGCGATGGATGAAGATATCAATGCGGCAAACGGGATTACCGTCGTCTTTGAATTGGCTAAATGGATCAATTCAGGTCACTATAATCAAGACGTCAAGGATGCCTTGACCAAGATGTTAGAAGTCTTTGGAGTGGTCTTTGTCGAAGAAGTCTTGGATGCAGATATTGAAGCCTTGATTGCTGAACGTCAGGAAGCTCGGGCTAAGAAAGATTTTGCGCGAGCAGATGCCATTCGCGATGAATTGGCTGCGCAAGGAATCAAGCTCTTGGATACAAAAGAAGGTGTACGGTGGACACGTGATTGATGTCAATCTAATCAATGGGATTGCCCTTGCCTTTGAGGGAGATGCGGTCTATTCCATGTATATTCGCAGACACCTGATTTTTCAAGGGATGACCAAGCCCAATAAGCTTCACCAGGCTGCAACCCGCTACGTCTCTGCTAGAGCTCAGGCGAGCTTGATTGAAAGCATGCTGGAGCAAGAAATTCTGACGGAAAAAGAGTTGGAGATCTACAAGCGTGGTCGTAATACCAATAGCCATACCAAGGCCAAAAATGCCGATGTCGTGACCTATCGCATGTCGACGGGCTTTGAGGCTGTCATGGGTTATCTCCATATGACGGGTGAGCTTGCTCGTTTAGAAGAGTTGATCAACTGGTGCATCCAGCAAGTAGAAGAAGGAACAAAGCAGTGAAAAATATCAGAGAATGGTTCCCTCAGGCAGAGGTAACGGATCACCCCCATCCACCAGCTGGTTATGTAGCCATTCCCCTGCAGGCCCAGCAATGGTTGCTGCTGAAGGAAGAAGAGCTAACCGAGCGAGAAAAGCAATTGATTGCTTGGTTAGGCAGTGAGGAAGATCTTGCCCCCAACCCTTGGTACCAATACCTGATTGATGGAAAGGGAGAAGCCCCTCAAGTCATCAAAAAAATGCAACTCATCTATTGCCACCTCTCGCACTCGACAGCTGAAGGGATAGCTTCTTGGTTAGAAATGATGCAGACGCTCTTGCCCAATTTTCGGGCAGTCTTGCAACTGAGTGGGCAGGACTATGTGCTCATTCTGGACCAAGACCAATCTTTGCCTGTGGCCGATATCTTAAAAGATACCGTCTCTGCCATGGAATATGATTTTAACATTCGCTTATCCATCATGGTCGGGCAGGTATGGACCGAGTCAAAAGCTGGGAAAGTGTCTCCGGTTATCCGAGCAGAACGGGCAGCCTTTCGAGCCTGGATCCGAGAAGGCCATCAAGGTGTTTACCGCTTTTCTCAACTCTACCTATGGGGAATCGAGCAGGCAGATTTGGATCTCCATCCTATCAAAGAAGGCTTGCATCAGTTGATTGGGAGTCAAGACCAGTTGCAGGATATTATTGTTGCCCTCTGGGACAACGGGGCAGTTGTAACCAAGGCGGCCCAGCAACTTTATCTCCATCGCAATTCCCTTCAATACAAGATTGACAAATGGGAAGAGCTAACGGGTCTCCAGTTGAAAAATCTGACAGATCTGGCTCTTTGCTACCATTTAGTCTTGCAAGATGTAATTTAAACGGAATCAATCGAGAGTTTTGTGCAACTTGCACAAAACTCTTTTTCTTTTTTGTGAGACTTGCCATAGCTTTGTAAAGCGTTTTCATTTACAATAGAACTATAAACATCAAAGGAGTACCATCATGGTAGAATTAAATCTTAAAAATATTTACAAAAAATATCCAAACAGCGAACACTATTCAGTTGAAGACTTCAACTTGGACATCAAAGACAAAGAGTTTATCGTTTTCGTAGGTCCTTCAGGATGTGGTAAATCAACGACTCTTCGTATGATCGCTGGTCTTGAAGACATCACAGAAGGTGAATGTTCCATCGATGGTACTGTTGTAAACAACGTGGCACCGAAAGACCGTGATATCGCCATGGTATTCCAAAACTACGCTCTTTACCCACACATGACTGTTTATGATAACATGGCCTTTGGTTTGAAATTGCGTAAATACAGCAAGGAAGATATCGACAAACGTGTACAAGAAGCAGCTGAAATCCTTGGATTGAAAGAATTCTTGGATCGTAAACCAGCTGACCTTTCTGGTGGTCAACGTCAACGTGTGGCCATGGGACGTGCCATTGTCCGTGATGCAAAAGTGTTCTTGATGGACGAACCTTTGTCAAACTTGGATGCTAAACTTCGTGTATCAATGCGTGCTGAAATCGCGAAAATCCACCGCCGTATCGGAGCTACAACCATTTACGTAACTCACGACCAAACAGAAGCGATGACATTGGCTGACCGTATCGTTATCATGTCAGCTACTAAAAACCCAGCTGGTACTGGTACAATTGGACGTGTGGAACAAATTGGTTCTCCGCAAGAAGTGTACAAAAACCCAGTTAACAAATTCGTAGCTGGATTTATCGGAAGCCCTGCGATGAACTTCATCAATGTAAAATTGGAAGGTGGACACATCGTTGCCAATGGATTGAATTTGAAAGTTCCAGAAGGTGCTTTGAAAGTCTTGAAAGAAAAAGGCTATGAAGGTAAAGAATTGATCTTTGGTATCCGTCCAGAAGACGTGAATACAGAAGCTGCTTTCCTTGAAACTTTCCCAGAATCAGTCGTGAAAGCAACCATCTCAGTGTCTGAGTTGCTCGGTTCTGAATCTCACTTGTACTGCCAAGTTGGTGACAACGAATTTATCGCAAAAGTAGATGCGCGTGACTACCTTGGAACTGGTGAAACAATCGAACTTGGATTTGACTTGAATAAAGCTCACTTCTTCGATAAAGAAACTGAAAAAACAGTATACTAATACCTACTGACACTATAGAGACTGAGACGATTTGTCTCGGTCTCTTTCATTTTAAGGAGACAAGACATGGAAAAAGACTGGTGGAAGGGGAAGGTCGCTTACCAGATTTACCCAAAAAGCTTTAAGGACAGCAATGGCGATGGTGTTGGTGATTTAAAAGGAATTACGGAAAAACTCGATTATCTTCAACAGTTGGGGATTGATATTCTCTGGTTATCGCCTGTTTACAAGAGCCCTTTTATTGATCAGGGATATGATATTTCCGATTATTATGCCATTGACCCCCTTTTTGGGAGCATGGAAGATATGGAAGAGTTGATTGCGGAAGGTAAGAAGCGAGGGATTTCTATCATTATGGACTTGGTGGTTAACCATTGCTCCAGTCATCACGAGTGGTTCCAAAAGGCTTTAGCGGATCCAGATGGCCCTTATGCGGATTACTTTTATTTTATCGAAAGTGACAAAGAACCCAACAACTGGGAAAGTTACTTTGGGGGCAGTGTTTGGGAGCCGGTTCCTGGCACCAACAAATACTATCTTCATTCCTTCCACAAGGATCAGCCAGATCTCAATTGGCAAAATCCTGTCTTGCGCGAAGAAATTTACAGGATGATCAATTGGTGGTTGGATAAGGGAATCGCGGGCTTCCGGATTGATGCCATCATCAATATTAAAAAGGATTTAGAATGGCGTTCGCTTCCATCAGACCGTAAGAATGGCCTGGTCCCAGTGCCGGAGTCGTTGGTGAATGCGCAACCCATTGAACCCTTCTTGCAAAAGTTAAAGGAGCGAACCTTTGCCAAGTACAATGCTTTCACTGTAGGAGAAGTTTTCAATGAAACCGATGAAGAATTGCATTTCTTCATTGGAAAAGACGGTGTCTTTTCTTCTATCTTTGACTTCAAGCAAACCTGCTTGGGGCAGGAAGGAAAGGGCTGGTTTGACCATACTCTTCCAACAGCGGAAGAACTCAAGGAAAGTATTTTCCAAGCGCATGAGCGCGCAGATAGGATTGGTGTTCTCTCGACCATCATCGAAAACCACGACGAACCTCGTGGGGTGTCCCATTATATCGCAGAAGGTCCAGTAAACGATACCAGTAAAAAAGCCCTGGGAACCATTCAGGTTTTGCGCAAGGGAATTCCGTTTATCTATCAAGGTCAAGAAATTGGAATGGAGAACCAAGTCTTTGAATCAGTGGAGGACTTTGATGATATCGCGACCATCAATGGCTACCACGTTGCTAAAGAAGCTGGTTTGAGTGAGGAAGAAGCCTTAGCAGTGATTGCCAACTATAGCCGAGACAATGCGCGGACACCGATGCAGTGGTCAGCGGAGCCAGGTCTGGGCTTTAGCGATGGACCAGCCTGGCTGATCAGTCCCAAACCAGACTATTCTATTAATGTAGAGGACCAGGAAAAAGATCCAGACTCCATCTTGAATTATTACCGTCAGTTAACTGCCTTGTATCGCCATCCCCTCTATGGAAATACCATCCGGTTTGGAGATATGATTCCAGCTTATCGGGAACGTGAGAATATCATCGGCTTCGAACGCCGTGGGGACAAGCGTCTCTTGGTAATCAGCAATTTCCAAAATCGCCAGGCCACTTTGGAGTTGACAGCTCCGATTAAAACGGTCGTTTTAAATAATACTGCTGGGTTGTTCCAAGAAGGAGATCAGGTATTAGAATTGGCCCCTTACCAAACTGTTGTGTTGGAATTGGTGGAATAAGGAGAAACTTTGCATCAGTGTTAGACTTTAATGTAGAATAGTATTTTCATTAAATATTCTGGAGAAATTTATATAAGTTTTCTATACTTTAGAATCAGTCAAGTATAAACTGAAACTTTCCGCCGTGAGAAAAGTGCTTGAAACATTATTGTTTCAAGCACTCGGGAGTTTTGGAACATTAGGTCCAAAACTAAGTCATGGAACTTCGAAGAAGTTCGCTGACGTCCGTACTCACCTAAGGAAAGTTTTGAAAGATATTTTATCTCCAAAAAGAACCTTCGTTTCTGCGAAGGTTCTTTTCATGTCATCCGAGTCTAAGCTTGGAACTTATTCAACTTCTTTCTTTTTCAAGAGGAGCATGCCTCCGCTAACGGCTAGCAAGAAGCTTGAAAGAATGAAGTGCGCCGTTGTGTCTTCTCCAGTTTGTGGCAGTTGCGCCTTGGATGGACTTTCTTGGAAGCTTTGTCCCACTTGGTAAGTCAAGGCTTGCACACTTTCTCCATTTTCAGTTGTCATTTCTTTTTGTGGAAGGAGAACTTTAGGAGTATCCTTCTTGGTCAAGATTGGCTGTGGAGTGGTTGTTTGGTTATGAATTGGAACCACCACTTGATCTGGTTCTTTAGCTGGAACGTAATCCATCAAGCTAGCCAACTTGCTGCCAAAGATCGCGTTGGTTACCCAACGGAAGAAGTGGACAGGGTGTTGGCGATTGGTTGGATTTCCAGCATAGACAAAGAGTGGTTGGCCCAGAAGTTCTCCAGAGATGGCCATGACCTTATTGGCTAGGACTTCATTTTTTGGCCACCAGCCAGCAATGTAGTAGTCGCTTGAAGCGATGCTCATCAAGGTCTTGAAGTTGCTTGGAACTTTTTCAATCCAGTTTCCTGAGTTGGAGTAGAAGAGGGTATTCTTCTTGTATCCGCTGGTCAATGGATCCTGATCATCAATGATGGCCTTCATCAAGCCTTCGTAGTCGCTACCGCCTTTTAATTTTTCAGCGTCAAAGCCTGCAAGAACTCCCAATTTTTCCAGTTTCTGCATGGCTTCCCCACCGATGACGAGAGTTGGTTTCTTGCCAAAGATGGAAGCATCAAAGCGGTTGCTTTCCAAAATAACAACATCCGCTTCTTCTGGAGTATTGACAATTTGGAAGCCTAATTTTTCAAGGACTAGACTGGTATGAGCAGGCGCATCGACTCCAGCCCAATTATAGTGGTAGTTTGGAGAGTAGACCTTCATCGGTTTCAAGGTTGGCCCGCTTGGTACCTTGTAGAGGGCATCACCATAGATGGCATAGTTTGGCAGGAGCGAAGCAAAGGTATCGCGGTCAACGATGTAGCCATCATCTGTCAGGTAGACAGATTTTCCTTGCGCAATGGCCTGGTTAACAGCTTTAACGGCACTGGCTGAGGTATTTGCGATCACATAGTAAGGAGCTTTTGGATCGATTTCTGAGGTTCGAGTGGCACGGGTAGTTGTGACCTCCCCTAGTTTGCCTGTAAAGAGCCCGTCCTTGAAGACTGGTTCTGCTTTGAACCCTCTCATATCAGGGAAGTTGACGAGAAGTTCCGCGTACATCGCAGCCCAGGCAGATTCGTTGGAGCCCTTATAGAGAATATGGTTGGCATAGCCGCGTTTGGCTTGGGCCATGTCAATGACCAAGTCCCCTTTTTTGTAGTTGCCAATATCTTCTTTAAGTTCTTTGACGAGGACACCATTGCGTTTGAAGTAGTCGATCATATTGAAGGCTTCTTGGGCATCGTTGTCTTTGTCGAGGCTCATCGGGATGACGTAGTAGTCTGGGAAGAATTTTGGACGACCGTTTTTCACACGTCCAACGATTTCCCCATTTGGGCCGACCAGTTCATTTTCAGCTTTTGGATCTTCCGTTTTATTGAGACCACGTAAGTAGAAGTTGAGCCGCATCTCAAGGAGACGGTCCGGATCTTGGTTGAGAAAGTCAATGCCACCGAGGACAGCATTGCGTCCAGCCTTATAGGATTCTTGGTTGGATTCTGGTATTTCAATGGTGTGGCCCAAGATGCCGTGATAGACAGCATAGACACCTGTATAACCTGAGAAGGAATCATCCCAGCCATCTCCCCAATCCAGTTTTGGAATGATGTAGCTGTCGTATTTGGAATTGGCAACTCCAGCCCGGCCCATATGATGGGCATTTTCCAGCATGAGGTTGGACATGAGATCGTATTCAAAGTTCGGATCATGTGGAGGTGTTGCAGGTTCGATTAAGAATTCTTTTACAAAACCGTGTAAGTCGTAGAGAGCGATCGGATTCCACTTGTTGATCATTTGGATGACGGTCCGGACTTCAGGGTTGGTTTGGTAGCTGGCATCCCGGTTTGGATCGAGCCCGTTTGCTAGGGCCCGCAGGTTGAGAGCATCTCCATCTGGGTTTTCCGTGAAGTCAAATAAGAAGATGAATTTATTGAGCAAGGTTGGAATATCTAGCGTGACAGTTTTAGCATTTCCAGCTTCATCTGTGGTGTTAAAGCTAACCTTTTCCTTGGTCGCAAAGGTATTAAAGAGGCCTGTGATGATGTCGATCCCTGGCTGCTCATCCGCATGGGTGTTGTGGACTAAGACAGGTAGTTTGTAATCCAAGGTCTTGTCCTTCAGTGCAGCCAGCATTTCGCTTGGTTTGGTCAAAGCTGTAGGATTGGTGCTAGACAGGTAGTGATCGATGCTGGCTTGGTCCTTACTCACAATTCCCATCTTCATGTCCCGGCCTTGGGCGCTCTTACCAAGGGTTTCTAACTGCACCAAACGATCGGGTTTCGCTTCTTCCTTGGATTTTTCGATAGCAGCGAGCATCTCTTCATGTGTATGGTAGTCTTGGTAAGGTCGAAAAACAAGAGTTTTATTGATGGTCACACCCAAGTCTGCATTGGTTCCGACCAGCTCATGATTACCGATGTAGTTGCGGTAAGTCCGGCGGATATTATTTGGGCTCCGAAGGCTAAGATCTTCACCAAAGAGATCTTTCACTTCCATATGGAGATCCAAATCATTGCCGTTTGCAGTCTCTGTGATAGTAAGGAATGGATCCTTGCTCAGGGTTCCAGTCTCCATATCCCAGGTTTTCCACTCCGAGAGAGGCTTGTTGTCCAAGGTCCAGTTGATCTTGCCAGCAGCTTGAGCTTTTTCTTGGACTTTGTCATCAATCGTGCTCTTTTCAGAGAGATAAATGGTGCTATCAGCCAATCGTGTCGCTTGGTCAGCGGTCGTTGCAGCACGGTTAGTGCTTGGACTAGCGGCTGGAGCAACATCTGTAGTAGAAGCCACATCAGAAGTCGCTGCTGCTTCTGCAGAAGTGGCGGGGGCTGCGGTGTCTCCTTTTTCAGCTGTAGCAGGACTGGCAGTCTCAGCTGTCACAGCTTGCTCAGTAGCGGGTGCCGCTTCAAGGACCGTACTTGGTTCTGTTTGAGGCGCTTCTAAGCTATCGGCTGATACTTGGCCATGTCCGATAACGGAAAGCAAGACAGCAGCTGAGAGGCTGAGTGTCGTAGTGTACAAATGTTTCTTATATGAAGACTTCATATAGAAGACCCTCCTTAAAAAGTTATTTTCCTACTCCAGTATACCATTTTAGGAAAGCGTTTTCAACATTTCCCGCAATAAAGAAGCCTTTGCATTTAGCAAGGGCTTCTCTGTCTATTCTGTCTCCTGATGAAATTGTTGGTAAAAATCAACCTTGACCTGAATGAAGGTTTCTAAATCTCTTAACAATTGGAGCAAGGTGGCGCGTGTTTCGAATTCTTCCCGGGTCTTGGGCAAGGGCCGTTCGCGGAAGATCGCCAAATACTGAGTGATATCGTTGAGGAGCTCCTGAGCAGGGTTTTCCTGACTTAACTGTTGCGCAGTCTTCTTGAAAAGTTGAGCCAGGATCATACTTTCACTCGCTGCTAACTGACAGCGGTTGACGTTTTCTGCCATATCTCGCAGGATGTCGTTTTGACGCTTGCGCATTTCGAAGTAGTGAATGTGGTAGTTGGTTTGATGAAAAAGGTGGTTGGAATGATCCAGATAGACGAGATTTAAAGCGTCCTTTAGGATACTATCCAATTCCTTGATCAAGCGGGCATCGTTGCGACCATCCCCTTTACCAAGTAATTCCGCAAAACGACCAAGGATCTTTTTCAGTTGGTCTTCGACAACATCATGGTAGTGATCAATCGCAGCCTGATTAGAAGGCATATAGAGATTGGCCAGCAAGGCAAAGCTGGTCCCGATTAAAAAGAGGGCAAGTTCATTGAGCAAGAGCCCCCAGGAAGTAGACTGCTCAATCAAGAGATGGGTGACGAGGACCGTACTAGGCGTGATGCCGATCTGCCATCCCATTAGAAAGGCACAAGGAGCATAGAGAGCGATAAAGATTCCCAGTGCCCAAAGGTTGAATCCAAAAAAGGAAAAAGCGATACTTCCGATCACAAGGGCCAGCAAGGTCGACATAAAGCGCTGGTAGGCTTGCTTGATCGTACTGCGACGCGTATCAGAGATACTCAAGATGGCAATGACGCCAGCTGAGATAGCATAGGTCAAGCCCAGATCATAAGCAAGGGCAGCTGCTAAACAGGTGGCCAAGGTGAGCTTGATGGTTCGTTGAAAAAGAGGCATGGCTTCCTTTCTATTTTGCTGGTTTCGCTGAGATAGATTTCATTTCATTATATCATGAATTGGCCTCATCCTCCTTTCTTGTGGTATACTAGTTCTATGGAAAATAACGATATAGTATACGGTGTCCACGCAGTCACCGAGGCTTTACAAGCCAATACAGGCAATAAATTATATATTCAAGAAGACCTCCGAGGGAAAAATGTTGACAAGATCAAGGCCTTAGCAACTGAGAAAAAAGTGTCGATTTCTTGGACGCCAAAGAAAACCCTGCAGGAAATGACAGAAGGAGCTGTTCACCAAGGCTTCGTTCTTCGCGTGGCAGCTTTTGCTTACACAGACTTGACAGCGATTCTGAAACAGACAGCCCAAGAGGAGAACCCGCTTTTGTTGATTCTCGATGGCTTGACCGATCCGCACAATCTTGGATCTATCTTGCGGACAGCTGATGCGACCAATGTCTCAGGGGTCATCATTCCTAAGCACCGGGCAGTCGGGGTAACACCCGTGGTTTCAAAAACTTCTACTGGAGCAGTGGAACACATTCCCATTGCGCGTGTGACCAATCTCAGCCAAACCCTAGATAAGTTAAAGGAAGAGGGCTTCTGGATCTTTGGAACCGACATGAACGGCACGCCATCTCATCAGTGGAATACGGCTGGTAAGTTGGCTTTGATCATTGGTAATGAAGGAAAAGGGATCTCAACCAATATCAAAAAGCAAGTCGATGAGATGATCACCATTCCTATGAATGGCCATGTTCAAAGCCTCAATGCCAGTGTGGCAGCAGCCATCCTCATGTATGAGGTCTTTCGCAACCGACTATAAATAGTAGAAAGGCAATGATATGAAACGAAAAATCTTATTGGTTGACGGCTACAATATGATTGCCTTCTGGCAGGAGACCCGCCAGCTCTTTCAAAAAAGTGAGCTCGATGCGGCGCGCAACATCCTCCTGCAAAAACTGAGCCATTATGCTAGCTTTGAAGGGATCGAAGTCATCTGTGTCTTTGATGCCCAGTATATGCCAGGAGTGCGGCAGACCTACGATGAGTTCAATGTTCAGGTGGTCTTTACCGGTGAGGATGAGACGGCAGACGACTATATCGAGCGCTTGGCGGCAGAGCTCAATACGCCCCTCCACCAGGTATCCGTCGCGACCAGTGACTTACATGAACAATGGACTGTCTTTGCTCAAGGAGCCCTTCGGGTATCCGCGAGAGAGTTAGAGAAACGAGTCGCAGTCGTCAAAGGAAGCCTCAATCAGGCGCAGCGAGTGGTCAATGATCAAAAACCACCCATGCGACCGCTTGATCACCAAGTATTGCGACAATTACAAGAAATGATGGGAGACAAGAAATGACATTTGCTATTTTAACAGATTCGACAGCAGATTTGGACCAAAACTGGGCCAAGGAACACCAGGTGACCATTCTTGGTTTGACCATTGAGTTAGATGGGACGGTTTACCAGACAGTAGGAGAAGGTCAATTGACCAGCCCTGAGCTTTTAGAAGCCATGAAAAATGGGGCCAAGCCGACAACCAGTCAGGTCAATGTGGGCCAATTCCAGGAGACCTTTAAGCACTTTGCAAAAGAAGGAAAAGCTGTACTTTATGTAGCCTTTTCATCGGTCTTATCTGGGACCTATCAGAGTGCAGTCATGGCACGAGACCTGGTTTTAGAAGACTACCCGGAAGCCGTGATCGAGATTGTCGATCCGAAGGCTGCTGGGATTGGAGAGGGCTACCTGGTCATGCGGGCAGTAGCAGCGCGCGATGCGGGTCGCTCATTAGCAGAAGCCAAAGAAGAGATCATGGCTTTAGCTCCAAAACTGCGGACCTATTTCCTTGTCGATGATCTCTACCACCTCATGCGTGGCGGTCGTCTTTCTAAGAGTGCTGCGATCATGGGAAGTCTAGCCAGCATCAAGCCTATTCTCTGGATTGATGCAGAAGGGAAATTAGTCCCCATTACGAAAGTTCGTGGACGCAAAAAAGCCGTCCGAGAATTACTGGAGCTGATCAAAACCGATATCGGTGGAAGCACAGCCTTGGTCTCTTATACAAACGATCTAGAAGGAGCTGAAGCGTTGAAGGCAGAAATGCTTGCGCTTGAAGGCGTCGATGAAGTCCTCGTGATGCCCCTTGGACCAGTCATCTCTGCACATGTCGGCCCGAATGCCTTGATCGGATTTGTCATAGGAAAAGAAAATCGCAAATAATTTTCCAAATCGGTTGACTTTTATCTTAGAATTTTGATACAATAGTAGGCGGTATTGTTTACCCCATTTGTAAGGCCCCGGAACCTTTCAAATAACTTGCGGACCGGAACATCCGCCCTGTAAACAAAAACGATATTCATAATAGGAGAAATCATGAACAAAACTACATTCATGGCTAAACCAGGCCAAGTAGAACGCAAATGGTACGTTGTTGACGCAACTGATGTACCTCTTGGACGCCTTTCAGCAGTTGTTGCAAGCGTGCTTCGCGGAAAAAACAAACCAACATTCACACCTCACACTGATACAGGTGACTTCGTAATCGTTATCAATGCTGAAAAAGTTAAATTGACTGGTAAAAAAGCAACTGATAAGATCTACTACACTCACTCAAACCACCCAGGTGGATTGAAATCAATCTCTGCTGGTGAACTTCGTTCTAAAAATGCAGTTCGTTTGATTGAGAAATCAGTTAAAGGTATGCTTCCACACAATACTCTTGGCCGCGCTCAAGGTATGAAATTGAAAGTATTCGTTGGAGCTGAGCACACTCACGCTGCACAACAACCAGAAGTTCTTGATATTTCAGGACTTATCTAAGGAAAGGAACAATAAAGTATGTCACAAGCACAATATGCAGGTACTGGACGTCGTAAAAACGCTGTTGCACGCGTTCGCCTTGTTCCAGGAACTGGTAAAATCACTGTTAACAAAAAAGATGTTGAAGAGTACATCCCACACGCTGACCTTCGTCTTGTAATCAACCAACCATTCGCAGTTACTTCAACTGCAGGTTCATACGACGTTTTCGTTAACGTTGTAGGTGGTGGTTACGCTGGTCAAGCAGGAGCTATCCGTCACGGTATCGCTCGTGCCCTTCTTCAAGTAGACCCAGACTTCCGCGATTCATTGAAACGCGCAGGACTTCTTACACGTGACTCACGTAAAGTTGAGCGTAAGAAACCAGGTCTTAAGAAAGCTCGTAAAGCATCACAATTCTCAAAACGTTAATCAATACGATTATATCAACGTTTACAGACATTCAAGAATTATTTCTTGGATGTCTTTTTTGTTTCAAAAAATCAAAGTTCACCCCAAAATTCACCCCATATTCACCCCATCAATTTTTTAAACTACGAAAAGCAATATCACCTACAGTCTGATTGACTTTATCTTTGATATTAACGTAAGTTTTTGTAATCTCTTTATCACTATGAGTAAGAGCTTCTGAGAAGGCTTCAAGAGAAACACCTGCTTGTTTAGCAAGAGTAGCACCAGTATGTCTTAGTTTGTGTGGTGATGCTGGTGCTAATTCGGGATGTCTTCGTCTGACTGATTTCATCTTGATAAAACTTAAAATTTTTCTAATTATAACGAAGCATAGTCAAAAAGCTATGACCTCTATATTCACAAAAAAATCCAGACCAATACTAGTCCAGATTTCTTGTCTATTAAACATTCTTTTCAAAGAATGGAAGAACGGCTGTAACGGCTTTGTCAACGCAATTATTTAACTGTGAGAATCCGACGCACATAAATTTTAAATGGCGTCTCAGTCACATTTAAATTTATGAGACGCTTAGACGTTAGGCTTTCAATTTGTCAAATTTTGCTTTGACATTTGCCTTGAATTCTTCAAGTTTAGCCTTGCGTTCGGCTTTACGTTCAGCCTTCATTTGTGCACGTGCCTGGTTGTAGAGGTCTTCTTGGACTTGCAGAGCTGCTTCGATTTCGGCTACGACGGTTGCTACATCCCAACGCACGATTTGGGTGTCGTACTTGGTGAAGTAAGCATCGATGACTGCTTCGTTGTTTTCTTGCACCAAGGCGACAACGGCTGTTTCGCCGTCGATCAATTTTTGAGACACAACGTCAATCAAGCCAGCTTCTGCCGTATCAACGGTATCACCAGCAGCCAAACCATAGAGGCTGCCAATACCATAACCAAACAAGACGCCGATAGGACCACCCAAAAGCCCGATAACTGCACCGAGCAAGCCACCTTCTAGGGTTGCATCCGTCGTTGAATCTTCAAAGTCATAGCGTTCTTTTTCAACGATGTGACCGTTTTCATTTTTGACCAAGGCGATTTGAGCAACCTTGGTCGTCTGAGTTTGGCGGAAAGCCTTCAAATCCGCAAAGGACTGATAAGCTTCGCTTTCAGTGTTAAAGACTGAAACTACTAGGTTTTCCATAGTTAGTACCTCTTTTCTAAATATATACGTTCATTATAATACAGTTTCAATCACTTTTCAATCATTTTAGTGCGACATTTTAATTGATATGTCGCGTTTATCAGCGTCAAAGAACAGTTTCAGGCAGCGGTATATCTTTGCCATATCCCAGCCCAGACACTCTGGCGACTCTGAGTGATTATCAAGAAAGGCGTCCAGCAACATCTTAAAGCCTCCCGTGCAAAAAGTAAATAAATAGTGTTTTTCCTGTATGCCTGTCACACGGCTAAAAGACCGCTTGACCAAATCTTCCAGAAAATTATAGCAGATATTATGTACCAGCTCTGTGTAGCGAGTCTGATGAGCGTGCCGAATCACATCGACACTTTTATAGAATCTGCCAACTGTTTCCTTATGGTCGAATTCTTGAAAGAAGTCGCTTTATTCGTCGGTCAAGACAATTAATTTGGCTGGTGCAACTGATTCGCCAAGCTATGAACAAGCAATTATTACCTTTTGAAAGCAAAAATGGCAATTATGAAGGTGAAGCTACTCAGGTCTTAGTTCTTCTATCCAATTACTATGCAGACAAAAAACTATTTGATGAAAATACAGATGAATATGGAAATATCTTGATTTTAAAGGATTCATCCATCATTTCTAAATTATCGGCTATCCCAGATTTATTAAAAAGGGGATCTAGTAGGTAACAATAATATCGAATATATCAAAGTACGCAATATTAGGATTTCTTCAGAGGTTGAGTTAGAGTCAGATGTTGATGGGGATAAGTCGGATAATCTGCCAATAGATATAAAAATACTAGAAAACAGGCTTGAAAAAGGCTCGTAAAGCTAGCCAGTTCTCTAAACGTTAATTCGTTGCTGGACAGCAGAATACAAACGAAAACACTTTGCATCTTGCAAGGTGTTTTTTTCTATGAGAACTGGCGGTGCGCAATTAGGATAGCTCTAGCGACTTTAGTCGCATAGAGATATGCTATGCACAGTTGCCTCAAGAAAACAATGCTTCTTGGTCCACCCTGTTAGACAAGCTTCAAAACCAAGGAATCCAACAGATTTCTCTTGTAGTTACAGATGGCTTTAAGGGGCTTGAGCAGATTATCAGTCAGGCTCACCCATTAGCTAAACAACAATGTTGCTTAATTCATATTAGTCGAAATCTAGCTAGTAAAGTGAAACGAGCAGATAGAGCGGTTATTCTGGGGCAATTTATAATGATTTATCGTGCTGAAAATTTAGAAATGGCAGGACAAGCTTTAGAGGACTTTCTCGCCGAATGGAAACCAAAGTATAGGAAAGTCATGGAAAGTCTGGAGAAGACGGATAATCTTTTAACTTTTTATCAGTTTCCCTACCAGATTTGGCACAGCATGTATTCGACAAACCTCATTGAGTCTCTTAACAAAGAAATCAAACATCAAACGAAAAAGAAGGTTCTTTTTCCTAATGAGGAGGCTCTGGAACGTTACTTAGTTACGTTGTTTGAAGATTATAATTTCAAGCAAAGTCAACGAATCCATAAAGGGTTTGGTCAATGTTCTGATACACTTGAAAGCTTATTTAATTAACACTCCGTAACTCTACTTAAGTGTTTACACATAATTATTTACAGTATCAAAAAATAAAGTATATTGTTTTCATCATAATATAATTAAATATCAGTATAGAGAATTTTATCTATATATCAGATATCAGCAATTGCTTTTGCTGTCATTTTTCGCTACAATAGTTACAAGGAGGAAATAAACATGTTAAAAGAAGTATTAAACGTCGCAAAAGTTGCGAAAAAATCATCTCTCTTCTTAGGAGGGGTAGCATTTGGGACGCTTGGCTTGAAAGTCTTAGCAAGTAAAGAAGCTAAGAAAGGCTATTCTAAGGCCTTGGCTAAAGCTTACAAATTGAAAGATGGACTGGATGCATCTGTTTCTGTTGTAAAACAACACGGTGATGATGTTTTACAAGACGCTAAATATTTATACGAACAGGAAAAGAAAGAAGAACAATTAGATAGCCTGACAGGTGAATAATATGTCTTTTAAAGTGCTACACAGAGGATATCAACATATCCGATTATCGTCCTCGTTTTCACTGACCTTGGATATTCAAGATTATCTTCGTTCCTTGGCTAAAGATGAAAAAGGGATCGACTCTATTCAGTTTTATATGGATCAGCAGCACTTTACTCTACGTATGAAAGAAGGCTTCTCTGTATTAGAAAATGCAGAGGCCTTTTTAAAAAAAATTGACAAGGGGAAAGTTTCGGACTTGATGACTCTTCCCATTCGTAGAGAAGAGAGTGCTTATTCAATTGTATCGGGTGCAGCGATTAAGCGTTTGCTGTTTCGAAGTTTTGTACCCTACCCTATTCGTTATATTTGGACTTTTTATCAGGCTTTGGGTTATGTCAAAGAAGCCTATCAAACTTTAGCGCGCAAGGAACTAACCATGGAGGTCTTGGACTGTTCGGCCATTTTGTTGTCCTTGTTTATGAACCAATCCAAGACAGCTAGCAACATCATGTTTATGCTTGATTTGGGTAATCATCTGGATCAGTGGTCTTTAAAAAAAACAGCAACAGATTTGGAACAAAGCCTTCTTGCTAAAGAAAGTGATGTTTTCTTAGTGCGGGGAGACATGGTCATCAGCATCAAGAGTTCTGATGTTCAAGTAGGTGATGTATTAGTTGTCTCCCAAGGTAATGAAATCTTGTTTGACGGCCAAGTGGTTTCAGGATTAGGCATGGTCAATGAGAGTTCCTTGACTGGAGAGAGCTTCCCTGTTGAAAAGAAAGAGGGAGATTCTGTATGTGCGAATACTGTTTTGGAAACAGGAGAGTTAAGAATTCGTGTGACTGATAATCAGATAAACAGTCGTATTTTGCAACTCATCAATCTGATGAAAAAATCTGAAGAGAGTAAGAAGACAAAACAACGTCATTTTATTAGGATGGCAGACAAGGTTGTAAAATATAACTTCTTAGGTGCTGGTTTGACTTATCTGTTAACAGGTTCGTTTTCAAAAGCCATTTCCTTTTTATTGGTGGATTTTTCATGTGCTCTAAAAATATCCACACCTGTAGCCTACCTTACGGCCATAAAGGAAGGTCTAAATCGAGAAATGGTTATTAAAGATGGTGATGTATTAGAAAAATATCTGGAAGTGGATACTTTCTTGTTTGATAAAACGGGTACCATCACGACGAGTTATCCTTTGGTTGAAAAGGTTCTTCCTTTCGGAGATTATACTGAGAAAGATATTTTAAGAATAAGTGCATGTTTGGAGGAACATATCTATCATCCTATTGCCAATGCAATTGTTAAACAAGCTGAAATTGAAGGCATTGAACACGAAGAAATGCATGGCAAGCTTCAGTATGTTGCAAGCAAAGGGATTAAATCGCAAATTGATGGTCAATCGGTTGTCATTGGAAATTATGTACTAATGCAAGACGAACAGGTAAGAATTAGTTCTGAGCAGCTGGCCTTGATTGAGCAATATAAGACTCATTACAATTTATTGTTTTTGGCTTATAAGAAAGAATTAATTGGGATGTTTTGTATCCACACTCCCTTGAGAAGCGAGGCGAAAGTTGCATTGAAAAAGCTAAAGCGCCAAGGGAAAAAACTGATTCTGGCAACTGGTGATACGTTGGCTAGAACAGAAGAGTTGGTTAAAGATCTGCCATTTGACAACGTTTATACTGATTTAAAACCAGATGGTAAGTTTCAGTTGGTTCAGGAATTACAGAAAGCTGGCCGAACTATTTTGATGGTTGGAGACGGGTTAAACGACTCTGCTGCCTTGACGCTTGCAGATATTGGGGTTGTGATGAATGAAAGTGCTGATATTTCTAAGCAGATGAGTGATATTTTATTATTAGATAATCGTTTAGATTTCTTCGAGGAATTGAATTCTTTATCTGAATCGTTGCAGAAATTAATTCAAAGAAATATTCAAGAAACAGTTGTAATAAATGGAAGTTTAATTGGATTTGGGTTGTTAAATTGGTTAAGCCCATCTAATCTTTCGATATTGCACAATCTGACTACTTTAAGAATCGTCCTTCGTAGTCTTTCTATTAAAAGTAGGTAAGAGACCGAGAAGCTGAGGTTATAAAAACTAAAAGGAGTTGTCTCATTTGAGAATAACGGCTCTTTGTCAACTGTAGTGGGTTGGTGGAAAATTATACCCTGGAGAGGACCAAATTGGTTCTCTCCTTTTAAATATTGAAAAAACCATTGGCAGTGGACATACTTTAAGACTATATATTTCTGAAACTAGTTTCACAATACAAATATTGACATGCAATTATTAATTGGTGGATTTTAAGTTGACATCTACAAAGTTTAATGTTAGAATACATTCAAAAATATATTTGAATAAGGTGTTTTATGATTCAAAATATTGTTACTTCAATAATCCTGTATTCTGGGACAGCCGTAGACTTACTTATTATCCTAATGTTATTTTTTGCCAAAAGAAAAAGCAGAAAGGACATCATTAACATCTATTTAGGACAATTTCTAGGCTCTGTTAGTCTAATATTCCTAAGTTTGCTTTTTGCATTTGTCTTAAATTATATTCCTAGTAAAGAGATTTTAGGTTTACTCGGTTTGATTCCAATTTTCCTAGGCCTCAAAGTTTTGCTTTTAGGAGATTCTGATGGAGAAGCTATTGCAAAAGATGGTTTGCAAAAAGACAATAAAAACCTGATTTTTCTAGTCGCTATGATTACTTTTGCAAGTTGTGGCGCTGACAATATTGGTGTCTTTGTCCCATATTTTACCACCTTAAATTTAGCGAATTTGATAGTGACTTTACTTACTTTTCTAGTCATGATTTATCTATTGGTTTTTTCTGCCCAAAAATTGGCACAAGTCCCTTCTGTTGGAGAAACTTTGGAAAAATATAGCAGATGGTTTATTGCCGTTGTCTATTTAGGATTGGGGATGTATATCCTGATTGAAAACAACAGCTTTGACATGCTATGGGCTGTGTTAGGCTAGGAGAAAAAATTATGAAAAAAGATAGTATCTGTCAAGTGGATGTTATAAATCAACAAAATGTTACAACCGCAACGAACTACCTTGAAAAGGAAAAAGTCCAAAAATCACTTCGCATTTTATCAAAATTTACCGATAATAAACAGATAAATATCATCTTTTATCTCCTTGCCGTCGAAGAACTCTGTGTCTGCGATATAGCCTGTTTATTAAATCTCAGTATGGCATCTGCCTCCCACCATCTTCGTAAACTAGCCAATCAAAACATCTTGGACACTAGAAGAGAGGGGAAAATTATATATTATTTTATAAAAGATGAGGAAATCAGAGATTTTTTTAATCAACTAGGATAACAACTATTTTTACTACTTTTCCATGATTATAGGGAGATTATATATGAAATTTTTTGATGAAAATTACTCACAAGAAATACCTACTCGTATCAAATGTTTAAGAAAAAAGTATAATTTAAAGCAAAGCGACCTAGGTAATGCAGGTCAAGTTAGCCAAGTTGAAAAGGGAGGAATTTGAAAGAATTTGTATCTTTTATTTTTTGTTTCATTTATGCCCTATGCTACTGGAATCGTTAGTAGTCATTTCATGAACCATACGGCACAGCTCTTTTACGGATTAATCGTTGTTGCTTCAACAGTAGCCAACTGGTTTTTACATAAAGTAATTGATAAACCCAATATGGATCAGAAAGAATTACTTGAAGCTACCGCACAATATAGAAAGTTATTGATACCTGACCTAATAATTAAAGGAGTGGGATTGATTCTATCCTTAATTGTCTATCCTCCAATTATGATGTATAGTGTTTTAATTGCGGCATTTTACATCATAACTTTAAAAACACTATCTGAAAAAAGAGTGAGTAACTAAAAAACGGTGACCAAAGTTAGGTGTATTATTTTAATGCTTACAGACCTAAACTATTCCCCTATTTAAAAAATATTGATTCAAATTTTATGAAATTAATTAGTAGATATCGTTTTGAAAAGCCTTGATATTACGCTGTTTTTAGTCCAACTGAAACTCATACTTTCCAAACCAGGCTTGAAAAAAGCTCGTAAAGCATCACAATTTAGTAAACGTTAAAACTTATTTAAACTTATTGAAAGCATTTCGTATCAAAAATACGGGATGCTTTTTCTGTTCACCCCAAATTTTTGTAACTAGGTGATACTTGAAATTAATACAAATTTGGTTGTTTTTGATAAATCTAAGCAACACTAAATGATGAAGTGAAAGGGGATGAATCTTTGATAGTATTCATTTATTGTGAAATATGATATATTTATTAATTAGATGGATGAATACTTCTAGAGTTAAATATAGCATAATAGGGACAGACTTTTTGGTTTATTTTTGTTTGTAGTCGGATTATGAAAGAATATCCAATATTATGCGATAAGATAGAATGTTACAAAAAAGAAAGGGGATGCAATCCGATGAAGAAAGACAGATTAATTGTATTGACAGATGCTGTTCTAGCAATTATTATGACCATCTTGATTTTAGAGTTAGAAAAACCAACAACACCAAGTCTTGAAGCTTTTTGGGATTTACGGCAAAATTTCTTTGCTTGTTTTCTTTCCTTTTTCTGGTTGGGATCGTTATGGATGGCACTAAACACATTATGGGAAAAGGTTGAGAAAATTTCCTCAGAAATTATTTGGTGGAATTTGTTTCTACTCTTGGAGCGGCAGGAGTTCTCTTTGGAGAATTTCATGCCATCCAAGATACCAGTCTGAATGATGTGGTGGACCGGATCTATATAAATGTCAAGGATTTACCGTTTCAGTCCTTGGGAGCTTTAGCTAATATCCTGTCTGATGTTAAGAAGGGACTGATTCAAGACAGTCATATCTGGTCTTTCTTCCAGTCATTTTTCAAACAATATCAGTTGATAATCAGCTTAAATCAGATCTATCAGTTTGTCTATCTTTCTCTGATGGAGATCATGTCCTATCTTCACTTTGATTATTGGAAAAAACGGCTCGGTCAGGAGCTAGTATGAATAAGGAGAACAAATGAGACGTTTAAAAATGTTATGGCATATTATACAGGTTACGGGTTTTACTCGGTTTGCTCTGAGTTTTGTGACCTTTGTTTTTGGGTCAGGAGGCGTGCTTTTCCTAGTTGAACCTGCTATCACAAATTACGGAGACGGTCTTTGGTATGCTTTTGTGACTTCGACGACTGTCGGCTACGGGGATCTCCTAGCTGTGACCTTGATTGGAAGGATTACCAGTGTCTTCTTGACGATTTATGGGCTCATATTTTTTGGCTGTTTATCAGCTGTTATTATTAATTATTATACCGATTTAAATAAGGAAAGAGGAGAGGACAAATGACTGCCAATTATTCAACACGGGAATACCGTGAGAAATTATACGATGACCTTCATGTTCGATTGAGAGATACAGCGATTTTGATGTGTGCAATTTTTATTGCCTCTATCGGTCTAAATATGAATTCAACAGCTGTTATTATTGGAGCCATGTTAATTTCACCTCTCATGACACCGATTGTTGGACTGGGATTCGGTTTAGCTATTTTTGATACGCGTTTAATCAAGCAATCTCTAGAGGTTTTATTGACTCAAGTGTTGGTCAGTTTGCTTGTCTCGACTCTGTATTTCTGGATTTCTCCCTTGTCTTATGCAAGTAGCGAGTTGATCGCACGAACCTCTCCAACCATTTGGGATGTTCTCATTGCTATTGCTGGTGGGATTGCTGGTGTGATCGGTTCAAGGAAAAAAGAAGCAAACAATATCGTGCCAGGAGTAGCCATTGCTACAGCTTTGATGCCGCCTATCTGTACTGCTGGCTATGGTTTAGCTAATGGGAATGTACGATTTTTATTGGGGGCTCTCTATCTTTTCTTGATCAACTGTGTCTTTATCATGCTAGCCAACATTGTTGGAACAAGAATTTTGATGAGAAAATCTCCTTTAACTTCATTTAAAGAGCTGAGCATTAAAATGAGAATTGGCTTGATTTCTTTGATTGTATTGTTGATTCTTCCAGCTAGCTATTCGGCAGTTACTCTGACAATAGAACAAGCGCGCAAAGAAGGGATCAAACAGTTTGTAGGAAAAGAGTTCGCCAATTATACGGTTATTAATCAAGTCTACAAGTCAAGTAACAATGAATTGGTCTTGACGGTTGTTGGAGATCCGATTTCAGAAGAAGAATTAGAAACACTCCACCAAAAACAAGCCTCTTACGGTATTCAATCTGTTCAATTGAAAGTGAATCAAGTTCAGAACTCGCCAACATTAGATAGTGAAGCGACCAAGGAATTTTATGAAAACATTGACAAGTATATTGATCAAAAACTCTCTGAAAAAGATTCACAAAACGATCTCGTAAAAGAAAATGAAGCAGACAAGGATTGAGGACAATGAACTGAATCGGTTTTTACGCCGTGTTTTTCTTGTATCTTCCTCTTTCTTACTTATAGCAGGTTGTTTTTGCTTGAATAAGAAATAAATTAGAAGTTCTATCATCTAAGAAAAATGATGAAAAAAATCATTTAACTAATGGTGTGAACGTTTAGTGTTTATCAGCTCCATTCTCTGTAATTTTGGGGGTAAAATCCACACCATTTAGATAAAATTAGTTGAATTTGATTGGAAAAACGCTTTTATAAAAGCGGAGAAAAGTCTTGATATTACGCTGTTTTTAGTCCAACTGAAATTCATACTTTCCAAACCAGGCTTGAAAAAAGCTCGTAAAGCATCACAATTTAGTAAACGTTAATTCGAAAGAATTACTGTACTTACAAAGAGCACCTTTCGGGGTGTTCTTTTTTATACTTTCTTACTAAATTGGTGCAATTGACACAGTTGTTGCGACTTTAGTCGCTTACAAATGTGGCTGCAATTTGACGAAGGCAATTGCCTCAAAACGTTAATCAATACGATACAATCAACGTTTACAGACATTCAAGAATTTTCTCTTAGATGTCTTTTTTTGTCTATCTTAATTTTACAAAATGGGTGAAAAAATATTTGTAAATAATTTATTTTAATGATATATTCTTAGTAAAAAGGGGGTGCACTATGACTGCACATGATATTTTAAACAATCCTTTCCTTAATAAGGGAACTGCCTTTACCTTAGAGGAGCGAAAGAAACTAGGCCTTATTGGTTTACTGCCACCTTATGTTCAAACGATTGAAGAACAAGCGGCGCAAACTTATGCACAAATGCAAACAAAAGCTAATGATTTGGAAAAACGTCTTTTCTTAATGGAAATTTTTAATACCAACAGGACTCTTTTCTATTACCTATTTTCTCAACATTTGGAAGAATTCAATCCAATTGTGTATGACCCAACCATTGCAGATACGATTGAAGGCTATAGTGATCTCTTTGTAGATCCACAATATGCAGGATATCTTGATATTAATCATCCTGAAAATATTGAAGCTACTTTGAAAAACGCTGCCGGGGGTCACGAGATTCGTCTCATTGTTGTAACAGATGCAGAAGGAATCCTTGGAATTGGCGACTGGGGAACAAATGGTGTTGATATTTCTGTTGGGAAATTGATGGTCTATACGGGTGCTGCTGGAATCGATCCTTCGATGGTCCTTCCTTTAGTTATCGATGCAGGGACTAACCGTGAAGAACTTCGTAACAATCCTAATTACTTAGGAAATCGTCACGAACGGGTCCGCGGAGATCGTTACTACGACTTCATTGACCAATTTGTTCAAACAGCAGAACGTCTCTTTCCTAAACTCTACCTTCACTGGGAAGACTTCGGCCGCTTGAATGCTGCCAATATTCTTGAAAAATACCGGAAACAAATTCCAACTTTTAATGATGATATTCAAGGTACAGGAATCGTTACCTTAGGTGGTATCTTTGGTTCACTGGATATTAGTGGTGAAAAATTAACAGATCAAGTTTATCTCTGCTATGGTGGTGGTACTGCGGGTGCAGGAATTGCCTCTCGTGTTCTTCGTGAAATGGTGAGTGAAGGTCTTTCTGAAGAAGAAGCTTATAAACGTTTCTTTATGGTTGATAAACAAGGTCTTCTCTTTGATGACATGGATGACCTAACCCCTGAACAAAAACCGTTTGCTAAGAAACGTGCTGACTTTAGTAACGCAGACAAGTTGACTGACCTGCTTGAAGTAGTGAAGACTGTGAAGCCAACCATTCTTGTAGGAACTTCAACTCAACCTAATACCTTCACTAAAGAAATAGTAGAAGCTATGTGTGAAAACACAGAACGTCCGATGATTTTCCCTTTGTCAAATCCAACCAAACTAGCTGAAGCTAGTGCCAAAGATTTGATTGAATGGTCAGATGGTAAAGCTTTTGTCGCAACAGGAATTCCTGCTGATACGGTTTCTTATAAAGGTGTCGACTATGTGATTGGTCAAGCCAATAATGCCTTGATTTACCCAGGTCTTGGTCTAGGTATGCTGGCTTCTGAAGCAAGTCTTTTGACTGATGAAATGATTGGAGCAGCAGCTCATTCATTGAGTGGTATTGTCAATCCAGGCCAACCAGGAGCTCCTGTCTTGCCACCATTCAAGTATGTAGCAGATGTTTCTATTAAAGTAGCAGAAGCAGTCGCTAAAAAAGCACAAGAGCAAGGTCTTACGCGTGCTAAGGAAACAGATATGGCCAAAGCAGTTCGTGATTTGAAGTGGTATCCAGAGTATAAATAATTCACTGTTGCTGCCTATTCTTCGCTAGCGACAGATTTGTATGGGCTGTGGACTTAAGTAATTTAGAAAGGATACCTATGTCACTCTTTTTAACATCGATTACGAGTATCATTCCGATTATCGCTATCATTGTTTTGGGGTATATTCTTCAGGTGAAGGGATGGTTTGGAGATGACTTTGGACCTAACCTATCTCGTTTAATCATGAATGTAGCCTTGCCAGCGTCAATCTTTGTGTCGGTGATGAAATACCTAACACTAGATAAGCTAATCAGTCTTTCTGGAGGCCTCCTTTATACATTTGTGGCCTTTATCTTGGGCTATATCGTAGCTTATATTGCAGTTGTTGTTTTCAAGGTTCGTCCAGGACGGCGAGGAACCATGATGAATACCTTTGTGAATGCCAATACTATTTTTATTGGTTTACCTTTAAACGTTGCTCTTTTTGGGGATCAGGCTCTTCCTTATTTCTTAATTTACTATATTACCAACACGATTTCCACCTGGACATTGGGCGTGTATTTGATGACGAGTGACAGTAAATCGGGCCAAAGCAAGAAGACAAGTAAATTTGATTGGAAGAAATTGCTACCAGCTCCGCTTATAGGTTTTCTTGTGGCTCTACTATGTTTGATTCTTCGAATCTCTATTCCAGATTTCGCAACGAATACCTTAACCTATGTTGGAAATATCGTCACTCCCCTATCTCTGATTTATATTGGTATCGTTCTTGCAAAGGCAGGCTTGAAAACTATTACTTTTGATAAAGATACAATTGTCACTTTAGTTGGACGCTTTATCCTAGCTCCTCTAATCATGCTTCTTGTATTGAAGTTCTTTGCACCAAATATGGCCACAGTAGAATTTAAGACCTTTATGATTCAGTCCGCTACACCAGCTTTAGCTGTTCTTCCGATCCTTGCTAATCAGGGAAAAGGAGATGTGGAATTCTCTACGAATGTGGTGACTCTAAGTACGGTTCTATTTATCGTTGTTATTCCAATATTACAAACTTTGTTAGGATAAGAAGGAAGAGGATAGGATTGAAAGTTTTGCGTTAAGAAATTGCACTATTATAGATACATCTATTCCTATTTCTTGAAATCAAAATCAGAAGAAACTCTTCTGACGGTTGCTATTGAGCGCTTTTGAGCTGTCCTAAAAGTCAGACTGTTCAAATCAGGTCTTAAGTAAGCTCGTAAAGCATCACAATTTAGTAAACGTTAAAACTTATTTATACTTATTGAAAGCATTTCGTATCAAAAATACGGGATGCTTTTCTGTTTGGCTTAAAGTTACAAATTGGCAATTATGTTATAATCATTAATATGGTTGCATGCAAAAAATGGTGGATAATCACTTGGAACGGAGGCAACTAATGAGAAATAAGGTTGCTAAAATAATTGCTATTGTAATAGTTTTTATATTTGGAGGTGCTTATATATATAATAAACTAACTAAGCCGAGTCTAGGCCCCAAAACAGCCAAACTCTATCAGCATGGCTTTCAACTTCTAGAAGAGCAACTAGGAACTTATATAAAAGAGTATTACTCAGGGGTTGAAAAGATTGAATTTTCCCCAATCTACGTTACTGAGGAAGGGTCGACTTTCTCAAATGTCTATATCCGTCCCACTATTTATGATAAGCATGGAAATAAAGCCACTCTAGGAACTCCAATTAATAACTATAATCCAAGTAGTTTTGGTATCGTTTCTCATGTTATTCTTAATTTTGATGGAGACGGGAATGAAGCAATAGATTTAAAGGACTCTAAAGGAAATAATATTGATGTTTCTAAAGCACAGCACTTACCTGATGTAGCTAAACTAACTAGAGAATCCTCTACGGATGGAAATATTAAATCATTGGTTGATAATGGTCAGTTAAAAGGAGTCGTGAAGGATGCTAAGGGGAGTCCGGATGCAGAAATTGTTTATAATGTTAACTTGAGTAAAGCGAACGAATGAAATGACTTTATCTGATCAAGAAATAAAAAAATCCAGTTCCATACTAAAAATAATATTAGAAAAAGTAAAGATGCAAGTCTGTCAATATTTTGAACACATTTTGAGATGAAAATTCAAAGGGTAAGAGAAAACAAAAAAGGAGGTTCTTATGTGTATAGTTGACCAAGTTAAGAAAATAGCAACTTATATTTGTGAAGTTTTTGAAGACTGGGGTTTGGATGATCCTGTAGAAGAAGGATACCTGGAAGATTATCAGGAAATTTCTGGAGCATCTGAGGAGGAAATTCAGGAGTTTGAGAAGAGACTTGGAATTTCTCTCCCCGATGAACTGAAGGAAGTCTATCGCTACAAAAACGGTAGTAAATTCTTAGCAGTCTTACCCTGTGTGATTGACCAAAGAGAAATGGCTTTTTCTCTGATGAGTTTGCAGAAAATAGAAGCTGGGAAAAGATATTTTCAAAATAGGGATGTTCTGTTAACGGAATTTCCCGACTATTTTTCGAGCGAAGAAGTTGAAGAGATGCGTGATAGTAGAGTCAAACCCTATCTTTTTAATAAAAAATGGCTTCCTTTTGCGGAATATTGCGATTCTTGTTATCTCATGCTTGATTTTGATCCAGACCAGGAGGGGCAAGAAGGGCAGATTATTTGCTACATTCATGACCCTGATGAAATTATCTATGTGGCAAAAAGTTTTACGGAGCTGATTGAAGGGATAATGGAAGTGATCGTATAAAAGAGGGGAGTATATTCCCCTATTTAAGAAATATTGATTCAAATTTTATGAAAACAATCAGTAGATATCGTTCTGAAAAACCTTGATATGACGCTGTTTTTAGTCCAACTGAAACCCATACTTTCCAAATTAGGTCTTAAGAAAGCTCGTAAAGCATCACAATTTAGTAAATGTTCTTCGAAAGAATTATGATACTTACAAAGAGCGCCTTTCGGGGTGTTTTTTTGTATTTTCATACTAAATTGGGGCAGTTGACGTAGTTGCTGTGGCTTTAACTACATACAAATACGGCTGCAACCTGACAAAGTCAGTTGCCTATAAACCTTAATCAACAAGATACTATCAATCTATACAGACATTCAAGAATTTTTTCTTGGCTGTCTTTTTTTGTCTAAAAAACTAAAATTCCCCCTGTTATTTTTTTGATTTTAAGTATCCATTTCACCTCTATTTAGAAAAATATTAAATCAATCCTTATTCAGAATAAAAATTTTGATCGCTATCATTTAAAAAATGACAAAAATAATGATATTTTTGACAAATATCGTTGTCAAAAATAAAAAGATGTGTTACAATGTAATCAAGTTAAAGAAATAAGATCAGAGATAGGGAGAAACTATGAGGGTATCGTTAATACTATCTTATTTAATAGCAAAGGAGGAAAGATCAAATTCTACCGTTTTTAGGCTATCTAAGCTAAGTGGTTGAGTTTGATAGACAATAGTAAATATGAAGCTAAAAAATCGTTTAAAAGAGCTTCGCGCTCGTGATGGTTTAAACCAAACCGAGCTTGCTAAGCTAGCAGGTATATCGAGGCAGACTATTAGTTTGCTAGAACGGGATGAGTATACTCCCTCTATTGTTATCGCCTTGAAAATCTCTCAGATATTTCATGAGCCAGTAGAGTCGGTATTTCGCCTTGAGGAGGAAGAATCATGAATAAATATAGAGTAATGTATTATCTTTGTATCATTGCCTTTGTAGCAAATGTTTCGATCATGATCGGGACCTTGCTGGGATGGATTCACATTTTAGACAGTAACTATTTTTTCTGGACTAGCTTGATTTTTAGTTTCGTATTTGAGCGGATAGAAAAGAAAGTAAAAGAAAGAGTATAAAAGGAGTAAGATTATGAAAGAGTTTTTGACAGATTTTCAAGTAGATACCGAACACAAAGAAATTGCAGGGGTTTGTGCCGGTATAGCTAATTATTTCAATATAGACCCTCTGATGGTTCGTGCACTGGCTTGTTTGCTTTTTCTATCTTCGATAGAAATTAGTCTTCTTACCGTTATAAGCTATGCTCTTTTAGCTGGCTGGATGGGGAGTGGATCTCTTGAAGAGGTCATCAAAAAATCAGGGTACAAGATCCTATTTTTCTATCTAGTTGCCATTCTCCTGAATAGCTTTGGTGATCAAGTGTTAACAGCTACCTTTGGATTTGGTCATGCTCTGGTTCAAGGGCTACTTGGTTTATTTTAGAAAGAAGATGGAAAATGAAAAAGAAACATTTATTACTATTGTTAGGAAGTTTATTGTTGGGTGGTTTAATCGGAATGTTTGGTGCTGCCTTCACAAATCTTCATTTAAACATTTCTCAAGAGCAAGTACAGTTTGTTTTGACGACCTTCTTTTTCTGTCTGGGAATACTATCGACCATAGTAGCTCTTTATTTTATTATGAATAGTAGGAAAGCTTATGATAGCTACCTAGCAGAAGAAGATGATGAATTAAATGAGCTGGCTTATATCAAGATGTATCGCTCTCTAGATTATGGGACAGTTGCTTACAATGTTTTGCAAGTTAGTATGTTTTTCAGTTTGGTTACCGTGTTACCTAGTCATGATCTTCCGTTATCAGTTTTTCTCTTAGCGGTATTAACCATTCTTGTTGGAAGTTTCTGCGTCAAAACAACGAGCAAAATTCGTAATTACCAGATCTCTATTTTAGCCACACCAAAAGAGGTATTAGACTATCTAGAAACGTATGATGAGGGAGAAAAACAGGCGGAAATGGCAGAGGCTTATTTAATCTTGTTCAAACTCAATCAGCTAATCTTACCATCGCTCTATATCATCTTATTTGCCTTATCCATCATTCTTGGTGAAGTGCAGTTAGTTGGTGTCCTTATAACGGCTGTCATCCATCTTTATATCAATATTGCACAATTAAGAAAAACAAAACGATACTTTAAATAGCGTGGATTTATATGAATGGTGTCGAAAATGGAGGTGACGATGTTGAAAGGGATGAGTCAATCAACATTTATTCTGTTTCAAGATAAAGCGATAACATAAAAACTGAAAAGATCGTAAAGCAGTACCATTTAGTAAACCTTTCTTTAAAAGAAAGACAATCGTTATAAGAGAGTGGGACAGAAATCGGTAATTCGTTAGAATTCGATTTCGTCGTCCCACCTCCGCAAAGTTGAGTAGGGCTGTAAAAGCTGATGAAATCAGCGTAGTAGAGCCCACTCAACCACTGCGTCTTGCTCGACAATCCAAAAACAATTGAGAGGCTAGGACTTTTGTCCCAGCCTCTTTTTTCTACACCTAAGATGAATGAAAAACAAAAAACACCCTATCTTCCCTAGTCAAATAGGACTGTAGAAAATAGGGTGGTTTTAGAACGTTTAGGATTATTTATCGTCTTTGTGAAGGATATTCTTCACGCCCTTGATAGCTCCTTCAACAGCTTCTTTTGCATCTTCAGCAACTTCTTTAGCTTTTGATGCAACTTTTTCAGCAACGCCTTCAGCTTCTGTTTTTGTGTCGCCGGTTACTTTACCGAGACCTTCCTTAACAGAACCTTTAACTTGGTTTAATTTATCTTCTAATGACATAGCGCCACCTCCGTTAAGTAAATAGTTTTTTAATCTGAATTGAAGACAGTTCATTTAAAAAATTAAAACTATTTAGTTCAGATTAATATAAGTATATACCCTCTGAAATGGAAAGTCAAATATTCGCTACGGTATTCTAAATACAGGATCGCCTCCTGATCCAATTGCGAATGATGAGGAACCAATCAGTCAGGACATTCAGTTTTTCGATCAAAGATTTGAAACGAAAGAAGCCAAAAAGTTTTCTATCTCCAATAAAATAAATGGTATAATGGTCGTGAATGGAGACATCGTAACGCTATTTTTTGAAAAAGAGAAGATGAACATGAAAAGAATCCTCAAAACCTACCCCGTTGTCAATACTTTGTCTTTAACTTGTTTGTTGCTAGGTCTTTTGACTTCCTTTTATGGGGATGCTATCTATGATCTGTTGGCCTTTCATTCGAAGCCAGTCTATGCTTGGCAATATGTCAGTGGGACCTTGATGCATGGCAGTAAAGGAGCCCCTATCTGGTTTTTATGGGTCCATTTGATTTTAAATGGACTTATGGTCCTTCCTTTTGGTGGACTGTTAGAAAGGAAGAGAGGCTCCAGACAAGTCTTGATCGTTTTTGTGACGGCGACAGCTCTCTCTTCCATCGTTTTTCACCTCTTGACCCAGGGGCAGAACATTCAGGCTACAGGGATCTCTGCTGTGGGCTATGCCTTTGTAACGGGAGGAGTCCTGATCCTGCCAAATATGTGGAAAGAGTATTCACTCTCCGTAAAACTGTTTTATCTATTCTTAGTTTTTCTATCTGGCCTCATGCTCTTACCGGGCATCACCGGCTGGATCTCGACTTGGCTGCACCTTTCAGGGATTGCCAGTTATCTATTGGTCTTTATTGGAAGTAAAAGTCTGAAGAAGGCTCCTACCAATGAAGCTGGCTCTTAAGCGAAATTTTTATCCTGCTTCCTTGACTCTTCCATCACTGCGCCGTATAATACTCTATATCAATGAAAAATCACCTTTTGTCATTGCGCAAAGGGTGATTTTATAAGTGTAAAAAGGAGACACAATGGGCTATATTTCTACAATTAAAACAGCTGTTCAGCTCTTTCCTTTCCTGGCCTTTTTGCTGACCTTGCCCTACATGATTTTGAATTACCGAAAATATGGCTCGGTCAATAAATTACGGGTGCTGATTTTCTATTCTTTTATGCTTTACTTGATGACAGTCTATCTCTTGGTGGTCTTGCCCCTGCCGGATCCAAGTAAGATCCATACCAGCTACTCGGAAATGATCAATCTTTATCCCTTTGCCTTTGTGGTGGATTTTTTCAAGGAGAGTCCCTTTGATCTGGCGCAGACAAGCAGTTGGCTTCAGGCCATCAAGCATCCGACTTTTTATGTGCCAGCTTTTAATGTCTTGATGTTGATTCCCTTTGGGATGTATCTGCGCTATTATTTCAAGTGTAGTTTTAAGAAAACGATTCTCCTGACAGCCCTCTTTAGTCTTTTTTTGGAGCTGACCCAGTTGTCAGGTCTCTACTTTCTATATCCGGGTCCCTACCGCCTAGCAGATGTCGATGATATCATTCAAAATACCACTGGTGGTGGAGTGGGTTACCTGCTCGGTTGGTTTCTAGTTTGGTTATTGCCGACAAGAGATGAAATCGACCAGCATTCTTTCCGAGTGGGGACGAGAGTATCTGGCTTTCGGATTGGACTTGCTTTCTTGATCGACTTTGTGATGGTATCGATTCTCTACGCAGTGATTGGGCGTTTAGGGACGATTCCTTATGTAGCAGTTTTGGCTCTTTACTTTAGCTTGCTTCCTTTGTGGCGGGGCAAAACCTTGGGAATGGCTTTGTTGAAATGCCGCTTGCATTTTGATAAGCAAAGATGGCTTCGCACCATTTGGAGGGGGATTCTAGTGGCGGGCTATTTCTACTTGATACCCCAAGGATTGTTCTATTTGATTTCGCTCTTGAATCAGGATTTGACGGACAATTCCCTCTTAACCTTATCCATGATCTTGTTGCTCTTCTTTGTGCTTTTATTGTACCTCATTCTCACTCTTGCCATCATCTTGCTCAGTCGTCGTTTTCCGTTTGACCGCCTGGCTGGAGCAACATATGAAAGTACGGTGCGCGTGAAGAAAGAGTTCTTAAGAGATGAAACTGAATAGTCGATAGAGAGGTTGGATGTAGATCCAGCCTTTATTTTTTAGATACGCGGAAAATATCCGAACGTTCCCAGTTGAGAAGGGTGATTTTAAGGGGAATGTGCTACAATGGAAGCAAATAGGTAGAATGGAGCAGTGAAATGAAAGCAATTATTACAGTCGTTGGAAAAGACCAAAAAGGAATCGTAGCGGGTGTCGCAACAAAAATAGCAGAATTGGGACTTAATATTGATGATATCTCTCAAACGGTATTGGATGAGTACTTCACCATGATGGCGGTCGTGACATCGAATGAGAAAAAAGATTTCACCCAGCTTCGTTCAGAATTAGAAGAATTTGGTCAGTCTCTTCATGTCAAAATCAATATCCAGAGCGCAGCGATTTTTGATGCCATGCACAATTTGTAAGATAGGGGTGAGGATTTATGGACATTAAACAGGTAACAGAAACCATCGCCATGATTGAAGAGCAGAACTTTGATGTTCGGACCATCACTATGGGCATCTCCCTTCTGGATTGTATTGATCCAGATATCGAAAAGGCGGCAGAAAAGGTCTACCAGAAGATTGTTACAAAGGCTAAGGATTTGGTGGCTGTTGGGGATGAGATTGCGGCGGAACTCGGCATTCCTATTGTCAACAAGCGGGTTTCGGTCACTCCGATTTCCATTATCGGGGCAGCAACCAACGCGACAGATTATGTGCCCTTTGCAAAGGCACTGGATCGTGCGGCCAAAGAAGTTGGAGTCAACTTTATCGGAGGCTACTCAGCCCTTGTTCAAAAAGGCTACCAAAAAGGGGATGAAATCCTGATCAATTCCATTCCTCGTGCCCTTGCGGAGACAGATTTTGTCTGCTCTTCAGTCAATATCGGGTCGACCAAGTCAGGGATCAATATGACAGCTGTCCGTGATATGGGCCGCATCATTAAAGAAGCATCGGAAGCAGATCCAATGGGACCAGGGAAACTGGTGGTCTTTGCCAATGCAGTAGAAGATAATCCATTTATGGCAGGAGCCTTCCATGGTGTCGGCGAAGCGGATGTTGTCATCAACGTTGGGGTTTCAGGACCTGGTGTCGTCCAACGGGCGATTGAAAAAGTACCAGGCGCTAGCTTTGATGTATTGGCTGAAACCGTCAAGA
Organism: Streptococcus sp. F0442; assembly: GCF_000314795.2. GTDB lineage: Bacteria > Bacillota > Bacilli > Lactobacillales > Streptococcaceae > Streptococcus. The sequence continues at coordinate 344,457 of NZ_KB373315.1, forward strand.
AGACAGCTTTCAAGATCACACGTGTCGGCCAATTAGTGGGTCAAATGGCTAGTGAACGTCTAGGTGTTGAGTTTGGGATTGTAGACTTGTCTCTCGCGCCAACACCAGCTGTTGGGGATTCGGTTGCCCGTGTCCTTGAAGCCATGGGGCTTGAAGTAGTTGGAACCCATGGAACTACAGCAGCGCTAGCTCTGCTCAATGACCAAGTGAAAAAAGGCGGCATCATGGCTTGTAACCAAGTCGGTGGGTTGTCAGGTGCCTTTATTCCTGTCTCAGAAGATGAGGGGATGATTGCGGCAGTCCAGTCAGGTCATATCAATCTGGAAAAATTGGAAGCCATGACAGCCATTTGCTCGGTCGGTCTGGATATGATTGCCATCCCAGCTGATACTCCAGCTACGACGATTGCGGCTATGATTGCCGATGAAGCAGCTATCGGAGTGATCAACCAAAAGACAACAGCCGTTCGGATCATTCCTTATGGAGAAGAAGGCGATATGTTAGAGCTTGGAGGACTTCTTGGCTCTGCTCCAGTGATGAAGGTCAACAAGGCTTCGTCAGCTGATTTCATTGCCCGTGGTGGTCAAATTCCGGCCCCGGTTCATAGCTTTAAAAACTAAGAGAAATCGAGTATAATAGAAGAAACGAATAGAAAAGTCTGTGATGATGAAACTCCAGACTTTTTTCTTACAAAAGGAGACAAGATGGCTAAAACAAGATTATTTGTGATTCGTCATGGGAGAACCATGTTTAATACCATTGGCCGTGCTCAAGGCTGGTCCGATACCCCTTTGACAGCAGAAGGAGAACGAGGGATTCAGGCTCTAGGAATCGGCTTGCGTGAGTCTGGTTTAGAGTTTACTCGAGCCTACTCCAGTGATTCAGGTCGTGCCATTCAGACCATGGGGATCATTCTCGATGAATTGAGCTTGAAAGACCAGATCCCTTATCGCTTTGACAAACGGATCCGCGAGTGGTGTTTTGGTAGCTTTGATGGGGCCTACGGTGGGGAGCTCTTTCATGGTGTCGTGCCGCGCGTGCTAGATGTAGAAGATTATAAGACCTTGAGCTTGGAAGACTTGGCGGAAGGGATCTGCCAGGTCGATACAGCTGGGTGGGCGGAACCTTGGGAAGTCTTGAAAGGACGGATCCTAGAAGGTTTTGAGGGCATTGCCAAAGAAGTAGAGGAAAATGGTGGTGGCAATGCCTTGGTGGTCAGCCATAGTTGGACCATTCAGACCTTGGTCTGCTTAGTTGAAGGTAAACCAAATCTTAATCTGCCCCTTTCAAACGGTAGTGTTACCCTTGTAGAATATGAAGATGGAGAATTGACGGTTAAGATTTTTGGAGATAGCAGTTATCGTGAAGTCGGTGAAGGCTTGCAAGAATCCTAGTCCGTCCTGAAAGGCTGACCTTTTGGTCATGGCCTTTTCTTTCTCTCAAAACTTGTAAGAGCTTTCCTACTTTCTTTTTGCAAAAAATGATATAATGAAAGAGATACATACGGAGGTAATACAATGACAAAAACCAGATTATATATTGCTCGTCATGGAAAAACCATGTTTAATACCATCGGACGAGCACAGGGCTGGTCAGACACTCCGCTGACAGAAGCAGGAGAGCGTGGAATTAAAGAATTAGGACTTGGCCTTAAGGAAGCAGGTCTTTCTTTTAAAGAGGCTGTTTCGAGTGATTCTGGTCGAACTATTCAAACCATGGGAATTGTTCTCCAAGAGCTTGGTTTGACAGGTCAGATTCCTTATCGCTATGATAAACGCATTCGTGAGTGGTGTTTTGGTAGCTTCGACGGTGCCTATGATGGCGAGCTCTTTATGGGGGTTTTACCACGTGTTTTTAAGGTCGAGGATTTTCATCAGTTGAGCTTGATGGAGTTGGCAGAAGGGATTGTTGAAGTCGACACCACTGGTTGGGCTGAATCTTGGGGTGTCTTAAGTGGTCGGATTAAAGAAGGTTTTGAAGCCATCGCAAAAGAGGTGGAAGCAGCTGGTGGTGGCAATGCTATGGTGGTCAGTCATGGCATGACCATCAGTACCTTGATTTACCTGATTGATCCAAAAGCCTTTAAAGAATTGGTCTTAGATAATGGCAGTGTAACTGTTTTGGCTTATGAAGATGGAGCCTTTACTATCGAAAAAGTTGGGGATATGTCCTATCGTAAAGTTGGAGCAAAACTCCTAGAGGAAGGCCATGACGAATAAGTACAGACGCGCAAGAAAAAAACGCAAGAAATGGTGGCCCTATCTAGTGAGTTGCTTTCTTCTTGCGGCCCTTGGATCGGGGATTGGCGCCTATTTGGCGAAACCAAACCTGTTTTCAGGGCTCCAGTTTTGGAAGGCCAAAAAAACTGTCGTGACGACTCCGTCTTCTTCTAAGAAAAAGGAAGAAAAATCAGATCTGCCAGCCGTCTCGACAAAAGATTGGCAGTTGATCTTGGTCAATCGTGACAATGTGAAGCCTGAGCTGAACCCACAATTGACAGATGTGGATGCCATAAAAGTCGATAGTCGGATTGGAGATCCAACGCGTCAATTTTTGGAAGCAGCCCGAAAAATTGCCCCAGAAGAAACCTTGATATCGGGTTATCGGAGTGTAGCCGAACAAACCGAGCTCTATAATGAGCGTGTTGCTGAGTTAGAAGCGAGTGGTCTTTCACACGAAGAAGCTGAAAAACAGGTGCAGACTCAGGTGCAGGTCCCTGGTGCTAGTGAGCATCAGACAGGTCTTGCAATTGATATGAGCGTCGAAGCAGGTCAAAGTGATGAGTTGGGCTTGCAGCTGGCTGCCATTGCACCTCAATATGGTTTTGTTCTTCGCTATCCAGATGGCAAGAGCGATATTACAGGTGTGACTTTTGAAAATTGGCATTTCCGTTATGTTGGTGTAGAAAGTGCTCAGTATATGGCCAAACATCAGCTAGTATTAGAAGAATACATTCAATTACTGAAAAAGGCCGGGAAATAGTAGGACATACACTTTTCTAGGCCTTAAGAATGATTTTTAGCACTCTTGGAAAAAGAGTGCTAATTTTTTGGATTTTTTTCTTGACTTTCTCTTGAGAGGGTGTATAATAGAATCATAGTTTAGCACTCGGATGTGTAGAGTGCTAAAGATGAAAGAGAGGTGAGGTCATGGTTACAGAACGTCAAAATGAGATTCTCAATCTTGTCGTCGATATCTTTACCAAGACCCACGAACCGGTCGGTTCAAAAGCCCTGCAAGATGTCATTCAATCCAGTAGTGCCACCATCCGAAACGACATGGCTGCCCTCGAAAAGCAGGGCTTATTAGAAAAAGCCCACACTTCGAGTGGTCGAATGCCTAGCCGGGCTGGTTTTCAATATTTTGTTCAGAACTCGCTCGATCTGGAGCTGATTGATGAGCAAGATGTCTACCAGGTGGTGAAAGCCTTCGATTTCGAAGCCTTTAAGCTAGACGATATCTTGGATGCTACGGCCAAGTTACTAGCCCAGATGACGGGCTACACCGCAGTCATTCAGGATGTGGAACCGACACGACAGCGCTTGACGGGTTTTGAGATCGTTCCCTTGTCCAACCACGATGCTTTGGCGGTATTGACCTTGGATGAATCAAAGCCTGTTACCGTACAATTTGCCATTCCAAAGAATTTCTTAACCAGTGACTTGGAAATCTTCCATCAGCTAGTTCAAGAACGCTTCATTGGAAATACAGTCTTGGATATTCACTACCGCTTGCGGACAGAGATTCCACAGATTGTACAGCGCTATTTTAAGACGACAGACAATGTCTTGGATCTGTTTGATTACGTCTTCTCGCAACTGTTTCAAGAACTGGTCTTTGTAGAAGGAAAGGTTTCATCTTTAACCTACGCCGATCTTCAGACCTATCAGTTCTTGGATAATCCCCAACACGTAGCTCTCGAGTTGCGAGGGGGAATGCCAGAGGACCAAATGACCCAGATCCTGGTTGCGGAGTCCCAAGAGAAGGCCTTGAAAAATGTGACCGTGATTAGTCACAAGTTCTTAGTTCCTTATCGTGGGATGGCCCTCATGCATGTAATCGGTCCCGTAGAGATGGATTACAGGCGTGTGATTAGTCTGGTCAATGTTATCGGCCGAGTGCTGGTCATGAAGTTGACGGATTACTACCGTTACCTCAACAGCAACCATTATGAAGTAAATTAAGACCAAATGAAAGGGGTGTATGCCTTGACAGAAGATATCAAAAAAGAAGACGTGAAAGAAGAGGAAGTTGCCCAACCAACTGAAGAAGTTGTAGAGGAAAGCAAGCAACCTTCTGAATTAGAAGAAGCACAAGCGCGTGCCGAAGAATTTGAAAACAAATACCTTCGCGCTCATGCAGAAATGCAAAACATTCAGCGTCGTGCCAACGAAGAACGCCAACTTTTGCAACGCTATCGCAGCCAAGATTTGGCAAAAGCGATCTTACCATCACTTGACAACCTCGAACGTGCCCTTGCCGTTGAAGGGTTGACAGATGATGTCAAAAAAGGACTAGAAATGGTACAAGAAAGCTTGATTCATGCTCTGAAAGAAGAAGGAATTGAAGAAATTCCAGCGGACGGAGAATTTGACCATAACTACCACATGGCCATCCAAACCCTCCCAGCGGATGACGAACATCCAGCAGACACCATCGCACAAGTCTTCCAAAAAGGCTACAAACTCCATGACCGTATCCTAAGACCGGCTATGGTAGTTGTCTACAACTAGGCTACCTTGTCCGAAACGACACTAAACTATGAAAGAAAGATAAGATGCAAGCCGGAGGCTTGCAAGGAAGATATTTCCCGCCGTGGTGAAGGTTTCAGTAGCTTGTGCTACTGAAACAGGGGATTTTTGAGACAGTAGGCTCAAAAATAAGTGATGAAATCCCGAAGGGAGTTGCTCACGTCCCCACCACTTAAGGGAAATATCAAAAAAGAAGAAAAAATCAACAAGGAGAAAAACATATGTCTAAAATTATCGGTATTGACTTAGGTACAACAAACTCAGCAGTAGCAGTTCTTGAAGGAACTGAAAGCAAAATCATCGCAAACCCAGAAGGAAACCGTACAACTCCATCTGTAGTTTCTTTCAAAAACGGTGAAATCATCGTTGGTGACGCTGCAAAACGTCAAGCAGTAACAAACCCAGATACAGTTATCTCTATCAAATCTAAGATGGGAACTTCTGAAAAAGTTTCTGCTAACGGGAAAGAATACACTCCACAAGAAATCTCAGCTATGATTCTTCAATACTTGAAAGGTTATGCTGAAGAATACCTTGGTGAAAAAGTAACCAAGGCTGTTATCACAGTTCCAGCTTACTTTAACGATGCTCAACGTCAAGCAACTAAAGACGCTGGTAAAATCGCTGGCCTTGAAGTAGAACGTATCGTCAACGAACCAACTGCAGCAGCTCTTGCTTACGGTTTGGATAAGACTGACAAAGAAGAAAAAATCTTGGTATTCGACCTTGGTGGTGGTACATTCGACGTATCTATCCTTGAATTGGGTGATGGTGTCTTTGATGTATTGGCAACTGCAGGGGATAACAAACTCGGTGGTGACGACTTTGACCAAAAAATCATCGACCACTTGGTTGCAGAATTCAAGAAAGAAAATGGCATTGACTTGTCAGCTGACAAGATGGCTCTTCAACGTTTGAAAGACGCAGCTGAAAAAGCGAAGAAAGACCTTTCTGGTGTGACTTCAACACAAATCAGCTTGCCGTTCATCACTGCTGGTGAGGCTGGACCTCTTCACTTGGAAATGACCTTGACTCGTGCTAAATTCGATGATTTGACTCGCGACCTTGTAGAACGTACAAAAGTTCCAGTTCGTCAAGCCCTTTCAGATGCAGGTTTGAGCTTGTCAGAAATCGACGAAGTCATCCTTGTCGGTGGTTCAACTCGTATCCCTGCGGTTGTTGAAGCTGTTAAAGCTGAAACTGGTAAAGAACCAAACAAATCAGTGAACCCTGATGAAGTAGTGGCTATGGGAGCTGCCATCCAAGGTGGTGTCATCACTGGTGATGTGAAAGACGTTGTCCTTCTTGACGTAACACCATTGTCACTTGGTATCGAAACAATGGGTGGAGTCTTTACAAAACTTATCGATCGCAACACTACAATTCCAACTTCTAAATCACAAGTCTTCTCAACTGCAGCAGACAACCAACCAGCCGTTGATATCCACGTTCTTCAAGGGGAACGCCCAATGGCAGCAGATAACAAGACTCTTGGACGCTTCCAATTGACAGATATCCCAGCTGCACCTCGTGGTATCCCACAAATCGAAGTAACATTTGACATCGACAAGAACGGTATCGTATCTGTTAAAGCCAAAGACCTTGGAACTCAAAAAGAACAAACTATTGTGATCCAATCTAACTCAGGTTTGACAGACGAAGAAATCGACCGCATGATGAAAGATGCAGAAGCAAACGCTGAAGCAGATAAGAAACGTAAGGAAGAAGTAGACCTTCGTAACGAAGTAGACCAAGCTATCTTTGCGACTGAAAAGACAATCAAGGAAACTGAAGGCAAAGGCTTCGATGCAGAACGTGATGCTGCACAAGCCGCTCTTGACGATCTTAAGAAAGCCCAAGAAGACAACAACTTGGAAGAAATGAAAGCAAAACTTGAAGCCTTGAACGAAAAAGCTCAAGGACTTGCGGTTAAACTCTACGAACAAGCCGCAGCAGCGCAACAAGCTCAAGCAGGAGCAGAAGGCGCACAAGCAACAGGAAACGCAGGCGATGACGTCGTAGACGGAGAGTTTACGGAAAAATAAGATGCAAAGCCCGTTAAAACCTCACAGTGAAAATAGGAAATCTGACGCAGAAACTTTAGTTTCTAGAAAGATTTGTCTTTTTCACCAAGAGGTTAGGGCGTGCTCGATTTAATCCGAAACTCAATTCAGCCTTACTAGTTCTAAAAAAGTATAATCGACTTTGTCTTAGAATGTCGTAATGATAGGAAGAAATCCAGAGGTTGCAACCCAGCCTCTGTTTTTCGGCAAAATAGAGGATGTTGCGTATGAAAAAAGTACTTTGTTTGATTTATCCTAATTTTTCTCTTTATGAGATAACTGCTTTAACCAGTACTTTAGCTCTATCTTTTGACGTCACGATTGATTATGTCGCTTCAGATGATTCGATAGTAGTCTCTGAAGATGGATTGCCCTGTCAACCAACGAAAACACTAGATCAAATCCGTATAGAAGAGTATTCTTGTGTGATTTTGCCAGGAATGGTCAATATAGGTCCTGCTCTACAGGATGAGAAATTGATTTCGTTTTTGAGGGCTCTTGGTGAGCAAGAAGTCCTAATTGCAGCCATTTCTTCAGCGCCTCTTTTATTAGCGAAAGCAGGCTTGTTGAACGATACGAAATTTACAGGTGGAATTTGGCAAAACTTCTTTGATTATTTTGAATTTCTTCCACGTGAAAATTTCCAACCCAAACTGGTTGTGCAAGATAAACAAATCATTACGGCTATCGGTTTTGCCCATCAAGAGTTTGCAAGAAAAGTGATTCTAAGTTTAGGGTTGGCAGAGAATACGGACAACTATTTTAAAGAACAGAACGACTATGCAACAGAGGATTTGATATTTACTCTATCAGACCAAGAGTTTGATCAAGTGAAGCAAAGTATAGAAAACATCCTCTAAAGATGTACGTAAAAATTACAGAAAGGAACAAAGAGTGTTCGGGGAATTGAACTCGAGCTCTGAAGTTTCTTACTCAATATGAAAGAAAGGAACTGAACCCGACCTAAATTCTCGGAAAAAAGATAAATCTGTCTAGGAGCATCGCTCCTGCGTCAGATTTCCTATTTTTCAGTCGAATTTTACGGTCTTGGTATCTTAAATGAACAATACTGAATTTTATGACCGTTTGGGCGTTTCAAAGAATGCATCTCAAGATGAGATCAAGAAAGCCTATCGGAAATTATCTAAAAAATATCACCCAGATATCAACAAGGAGCCTGGTGCTGAGGAAAAGTACAAGGAAGTTCAAGAAGCTTATGAGACGTTAAGCGACGAACAAAATCGGGCGGCCTATGACCAATATGGTGCTGCGGGTGCCAATGGTGGCTTTGGTGGTGGAGCAGGTGGCTTTGGTGGCTTTAACGGTGGTGGCTTTGGTGGTTTTGAAGATATCTTCTCCAGCTTCTTTGGTGGCGGTGCAAGCCGTAATCCCAATGCCCCTCGTCAAGGAGACGACCTCCAATACCGTGTTAATCTCAAGTTTGAAGAAGCGATTTTTGGTGCTGAAAAAGAAGTTAAGTACCATCGTGAAGCAAGCTGCCATACCTGTCATGGTTCAGGTGCTAAGCCAGGGACTAGTCCGGTAACCTGTGGACGCTGTCATGGTTCTGGGGTCATCAATGTCGATACCCAAACCCCTCTTGGAATGATGCGTCGTCAAGTAACCTGTGATGTCTGCCATGGTCGTGGTCAAGAAATTAAAGATCCATGTAGCACTTGTCGTGGAACAGGTCATGAAAAACAAGCCCACAGCGTGAATGTCAAGATTCCTGCCGGAGTTGAAACAGGTCAACAAATCCGCTTGGCAGGTCAAGGGGAAGCCGGCTTTAACGGCGGACCATACGGAGACTTGTATGTTGTTGTCAATGTTGAGCCGAGCGATCGCTTCGAACGGGATGGCTCGACCATCTACTACAAGCTGGATTTGAACATTGTCCAGGCAGCACTCGGTGATACAGTTCATGTTCCTACGGTTCATGGCGATGTTGATTTAGTGATTCCTGAAGGGACCCAAACCGGTAAGAAATTCCGCCTTCGCGGAAAAGGGGCTCCGAGCTTACGTGGTGGTGCCATGGGAGACCAATATGTGTCTGTCAATGTTGTCACCCCAACTGGCTTAAATGACAAGCAAAAACAAGCCCTTCAAGCCTTTGCGGAAGCAAGTGATTTGAAGGTCAATCCAAAGAAAAAAGGCTTTTTTGATAAGGTCAAAGATGCTTTAGATGACTTATAAGAATATACGAGTTTCCTTTTGAGTAAGGAGCTCGTTTTATTTTTGTATGGCCTTCAAGAACCTTCTTTCTTTAAAAAAACTGTACCCGGACAGAACGCCATTTTCTCTCTTGTATCCCCTTCTATATCCTGCTAAAATAAAACCATGACACGATACAAAGCAACTATTTCTTATGATGGGACTCTATTTGCGGGTTTTCAACGACAACCGCATGCCCGTAGTGTGCAAGAAGAAATCGAGAAGACCTTGATGCGTCTCAATCAGGGAAATCCTGTGACCATCCATGGAGCAGGCCGGACGGATGCAGGTGTCCATGCCCTTGGGCAGGTCATTCATTTTGATCTCCCTCAAGCGCGGGATGAGGAGAAGCTCCGCTTTGCTCTGGATACCCAGACCCCAGAGGATATTGATTTTATCCGGGTGGAGCAAGTAGCAGATGACTTTCACTCACGCTACAAGAAGCACAGCAAAACCTATGAATTCATCGTGGATTATGGTCGTCCCAAGAACCCCATGATGCGCCACTATGCCACCCACTATCCCTACCCCTTGGATGTGGCCAAGATGCAAGCAGCCATCCAAAAGTTGGAGGGAACCCATGATTTCACCGGTTTCACAGCTTCGGGTACCAGTGTGGAAGATAAGGTGCGTACGATCACAGAAGCTCGCTTGGTCGAGGATGCAGAACATCATCGCCTTCTCTTCACCTTTTCGGGCAATGGCTTTCTCTACAAGCAAATCCGCAATATGGTGGGAACTTTGTTGAAGATTGGAAATGATCGGATGCCAATCGAGCAGATCGATCTAATTTTAGAAAAAAAGGACCGCAATCTAGCAGGTCCTACAGCAGCGCCAAATGGCTTATATTTAAAGGAGATACGCTATGAGTAATGAATTAATTCTCGCAATTTCAGGAAATGATATTTTTAGTGGAGGAGGTCTTCACGCAGACCTTGCTACCTATACGACTAACAAACAGCATGGTTTTGTGGCGGTGACTTGTTTGACAGCCATGACTGAGCACGGATTTGAAGTCATTCCAGTGGATCCGACGACCTTTGCTCAGCAGCTCAGCTCTCTCAAGGATGTTCCTTTTTCTGCTATTAAACTCGGCCTCTTGCCAAATGTCCAAGTGGCAGATTTAGCCCTGGACTATGTCAAAGCCCATGCAGGTATCCCTGTGGTGCTGGATCCTGTCTTGGTCTGCAAGGAAACCCATGATGTAGAAGTGTCAGCCCTTCGAGACGAATTGATCAAGTTCTTCCCTTATGTGACCATCATCACACCAAACTTACCAGAGGCTGAGATCTTGACCCAAAGCAAGATTCAATCGCTCGATGATATGAAGGCTGCCGCTCGTAAGCTCCATGAATTGGGAGCAGCGAATGTCGTGGTCAAAGGAGGCAATCGTCTCAATAAAGAAAAGGCCATCGATGTCTTTTATGACGGACAAGATTTTACAATCTTTGAAGAGCCAGTCCTAGAAAAGAATAATACAGGAGCGGGTTGTACTTTTGCTTCCAGCATTTCCAGCCAATTGGTTCAAGGGAAAACTCCTCTTGAAGCTGTTAAAACCTCTAAAGACTTTGTCTTTCATGCCATTCAAAAATCAGACCAGTATGGAGTAGTACAATATGACATCTAATCGAACTCAACTCATTGCCCGCCTCTCTATTTTATGTGCCTTGACGGTTGTGCTTGGCTACTATACTAAACTCCCAACTCCGACAGGGATCGTCACCCTGCTAGATCTGGGTGTATACTTCACCGCCTTTTATTTTGGACGTAAGGAAGGCGCTATTGTTGGTGGTGTCGGGGCCTTTTTACTCGACCTCATTTCAGGTTATCCTCAGTGGATGTTCTTTAGTCTCCTCTTTCACGGAGGCCAAGGCTATTTCGCTGGTTTTAAGGGGAAAGCCCGTTACCTAGGTTTGCTCCTTGCGACGGTCGTCATGGTAGGTGGTTATGCGGTAGCTTCTGCTCTCTTTTTAGGAAATGGCTGGGGAGCAGCGAGTGCAGATATTCCTAACAATCTGGCTCAGAATTTTGTCGGAATGGCTTTAGGCTATGTGGTCTATTATGCCTTCCAAAAGAAAGGGAGCTAACTCATGGATCTGGAGCAACTGAAGAAAGATGTAAAAGAAATCCTAGCCGATGTACTAACTAAGAGTCGACTCCGTCAAGGGCAGATTCTAGTCCTAGGCTTGTCTTCAAGTGAAGTTGCAGGAGGGCAAATTGGAAAAGCTTCCAATATTGACATTGCGGAGGCCATTGTCAAAACCTTGCTGGATGAGTTAAATGCTAAAGGAATTTATCTAGCTGTACAAGGCTGCGAGCATCTCAATCGGGCCCTAGTGGTCGAGCGGGAATTAGCAGACAAGAAGGATCTAGAAATCGTCAATGTCCTTCCAAGTCTCCATGCGGGAGGAGCTGGACAACTCGCTGCTTTTAAGTATTTTAAGGATCCTGTTGAAGTGGAGTTTATCACAGCCCAAGCGGGACTAGACATCGGAGATACCTCGGTTGGGATGCATGTCAAACATGTGCAAGTTCCGATTCGTCCTGTCTTGCGTGAACTAGGGGAAGCCCATGTCACAGCCCTGGCCAGTCGGCCAAAATTGATCGGTGGCTCTCGTGCTCTATACCAAGACGATCCTATTCGGAAATCCTAATTTAAACTAGCTTTTAGGGGCTAGTTTTTTTGGATGAAAAGAGAGGCAAACACGTTTTAAAACTTGCTTTTTCAAAGTTTTGTGGTAAAATTATAAGGAATGACTATATTATTTTAAGGAGAGACAGAATGTCTGTATCATTTGAAAACAAAGAAACTAACCACGGTGTGTTGACTTTCACCATCAGCCAAGAGCAAATCAAAGCTGCTTTGGACCGTGTGTTTGAATCAGTTAAGAAAACTTTGAACGTACCTGGATTCCGTAAAGGTCATATTCCACGTCCAATCTTCAACCAACGTTTTGGTGAAGAAGCTCTTTACCAAGATGCTTTGAACGATCTTCTTCCAGCAGCATACGAAGCAGCTGTTAAAGAAGCTGGAATCGAAGTTGTAGCACAACCAACTTTTGATGTTGTTTCTATGGAAAAAGGCCAAGACTGGACTTTGACAGCCACTGTTGTGACAAAACCTGAAGTAAAATTAGGTGCTTACAAAGACCTTGAAGTATCAGTAGAAGTTTCTAAAGAAGTAACAGATGCTGATGTGGATGCTCGTATCGAACGCGAACGCAACAACTTGGCTGAATTGGTTGTTAAAGAAGGTGCTGCTGCAGAAGGCGACACAGTTGTGATCGACTTCGTAGGTTCTATCGATGGTGTTGAATTTGACGGTGGTAAAGGTGAGAACTTCTCACTTGGACTTGGTTCAGGTCAATTCATCCCAGGTTTCGAAGACCAATTGGTTGGACACTCTGCTGGTGAAACAGTTGACGTGATCGTAACCTTCCCAGAAGACTACCAAGCGGCTGACCTTGCAGGTAAAGAAGCAAAATTCGTGACAACAATCCACGAAGTAAAAGCAAAAGAAGTACCAGCTCTTGACGATGAATTGGCAAAAGATATCGATGAAGAAGTTGAAACTCTTGCTGAATTAAAAGAAAAATACCGTAAAGAATTGGCAGAAGCTAAAGAAGAAGCATACAACGATGCAGTAGAAGCAGCAGCGATCGATCTTGCCGTTGAAAATGCTGAAATCGTTGAACTTCCAGAAGAAATGATCCACGAAGAAGTACACCGTTCAATCAACGAATTCCTTGGAAATATGCAACGTCAAGGAATCTCACCTGAAATGTACTTCCAAATCACTGGAACAACTCAAGATGATCTTCACAAACAATATGAAGCAGAAGCTGAAAGCCGCACGAAGACAAACCTCGTGGTTGAAGCAGTAGCCAAAGCAGAAGGCTTCGAAGCAACTGAAGAAGAAATCAATGCTGAAATCGAACAATTGGCAGCAGATTACAACATGCCAGTTGAACAAGTTCGCAACCTTCTTTCACCAGAAATGTTGAAACATGACATCACAGTGAAGAAAGCCGTGAACGTAATCACAAGCACAGCAAAAGTAAAATAATTTAGAATAAAAAGAAGAGTCGTGAGACTCTTCTTTTTCTGATTTCATGGAGAATCCTGGAATTTTCCTTTGACGAAAGGGGAAATTTATCGTACAATAGAGTGTAACGATAAAATTTGTGATAGATTTGGCTACTAGAAGTTTTCAATCTATCATTTAGGATGGGATGAGGTTTGAGACCGGATCCTTCTCCATTTAGGAAATGAAACATAAGGAGATTTACCCTTGGAATTAGAAGTATTTGCTGGACAAGAAAAAAGTGAACTTTCTATGATTGAAGTGGCGCGTGCGATTTTGGAATTGCGCGGACGTGACCATGAAATGTACTTTAGCGATCTTGTAAATGAAATTCAAAATTACCTTGAAAAATCAAATAGCGAGATCCGTGAAGCTCTTCCATTGTTCTACACTGAATTGAATGTGGATGGAAGCTTTATCCCACTTGGGGATAACAAATGGGGTCTTCGTTCTTGGTATGCGATCGATGAAGTCGACGAAGAAATCATCGCTCTTGAAGAAACGGATGAAGATGAAACTCCTAAGAAACGCAAGAAAAAACGGGTTAACGCCTTCATGGATGGAGATGACGATGCGATCGATTACAACGATGATGATCCAGAAGACGAAGAAGTTTACGAAGCAGATCCGGCTCTTTCATACGATGAAGAAAATCCAGATGATGAAAAGAGTGAAGTCGAAGCTTACGATGCTGAAATCAATGAAATCGTACCAGATGATTTGGGTGAAGAAGTTGAATTGAGCGAAGAAGACGACGAAGAAGAGGATTCTGAAGACGAGGAAGAATAATCATTATGAAACAGGGAAATTGTTCCTTGTTTCTTTTTGTTTTCATTGAAAAAGGTGGTAAAATAGAGTATGATGAACGTGTAAGTATTCCCAAATAGGAGGTGTTCCAAATGGACTTTCGTTTAGATGACAGTTTAGTAGATGTCGGCATTGACACGGTTGTGGTCGGCATAGCTAAACATGTGGATCCTCAAGCTGTTTTACCTGTCGCTTTTCTGGAAAAAAAGCAAGCAATGGAAGAATGGGCGCTCCAGTGTCAGCTGGAAGAAGTCTCAGACTCAGCGGTTGTTACAGGCTATACAGATTTGTTGCAAAAGGTAGGGCGCAGTACCAAGAAAAATCCGCCAACGATTCTTGCCCTTATCCGAAACATCCAGCATCGTGGTACTCTTCCTCAGATCAATAGTATCATTGACATTTATAATGTTGAATGTCTGAGATCTTATCTCGCTATTGGAGGACACGATCTGGATAAGATTGAAGGTCCGATTGAATTTACAATCAGTCAAAGAGAAGATCTCTTCTTCCCCATCCTTTCTAGCGAAAAGCATGTGGCACCGACAGATCCCGTCTACAGAGATCAAAAAGGGGTTCTAGCTTGGTTAGATGTGCGTGATAGCGACCTTTACAAATTTGAGGAGACAACCAAAAACGCCCTCTTTGTCATCCAAGGAAACCAAGAGACCTCAGTAGAGATGCGCTTGGAAGCGCTGGAACGAATCCACAGGGATCTTGTTTCCTGCATGCCTGATCTTCAATTTGAGAAATTTCTCATCACACAAAATGGCGTGGAGCCAGCCTCTTAAGCATATGAAAATCATTTTCATGAAAGTTTCAGTTTGACAAAGAAGAGCATTTGCGGTAAGATATTGTTCGGGCACCTCATTGTGAGGTCGGAGCTCCCTAATGATTAGGGGGCTATTTTTGTTTTTCCGAAAAGGGGATGGCCTCTACCATATTAGAAGAAGAGGAAAGCATATGTCAACAAAATATATTTTTGTCACTGGTGGTGTCGTATCATCCATCGGAAAAGGGATTGTAGCAGCGAGTCTCGGTCGCCTGCTTAAGAATCGTGGATTGAAAGTGACCATTCAAAAATTTGACCCGTATATCAATATCGACCCAGGCACCATGAGTCCTTATCAACACGGGGAAGTCTTTGTCACAGACGATGGGGCAGAGACAGACTTGGACCTTGGCCACTATGAACGCTTCATCGATATCAATCTGAATAAATACTCAAATGTGACAACAGGGAAAATTTATAGTGAAGTCCTTCGAAAAGAACGACGTGGAGAATACTTGGGAGCAACTGTACAGGTCATTCCTCATATCACAGATGCTTTGAAAGAAAAGATCAAACGAGCAGCGACGACGACGGATTCAGATGTCATCATCACAGAAGTCGGGGGAACAGTTGGAGACATTGAGTCCCTTCCCTTCCTTGAAGCTCTTCGTCAAATGAAGGCAGATGTCGGTGCTGAAAATGTCATGTACATCCACACGACTCTTCTTCCTTACTTAAAGGCTGCGGGAGAAATGAAAACTAAGCCTACCCAACACTCTGTGAAAGAATTGCGTGGTCTTGGGATTCAACCCAATATGTTGGTCATCCGTACAGAAAAACCAGCTGGTCAAGGAATTAAGAACAAATTGGCTCAATTCTGTGATGTCGCACCAGAAGCTGTCATCGAATCACTTGATGTGGAACACTTGTACCAAATCCCATTGAACTTGCAAGCACAAAATATGGACCAAATCGTTTGTGATCATTTGAAATTGGATGTTCCTGCAGCAGATATGACAGAATGGTCTGCGATGGTCGATAAGGTCATGAACCTCAAGAAGCAGGTCAAGATTTCCTTGGTAGGGAAATACGTAGAATTGCAAGATGCCTATATCTCAGTCGTAGAGGCTTTGAAACACTCTGGATATGCCAATGATGCTGAAGTCAAGATTAATTGGGTCAATGCCAATGATGTGACTGCTGAGAATGTGGCAGAACTTCTTGGAGATGCGGATGGAATCATCGTCCCAGGTGGTTTTGGCCAACGGGGAACAGAAGGAAAAATTCAAGCCATCAAGTATGCGCGTGAACAGAACGTCCCAATGTTGGGTGTCTGCCTGGGTATGCAGTTGACCTGTATCGAGTTTGCCCGTCATGTCTTAGGCTTGGAGGGGGCTAATTCATCTGAATTGGATCCAGAAACCAAGTACCCGATTATCGATATCATGCGGGACCAAATCAATGTGGAAGACATGGGAGGAACCCTTCGTTTAGGACTCTACCCATCGAAGCTCAAGCGAGGATCGAAAGCAGCAGCAGCCTATGACCATCAAGAAGTAGTGCAACGCCGCCATCGTCACCGCTATGAGTTTAACAATGCCTTCCGAGAGCAGTTCGAAGAAGCAGGTTTTGTCTTCTCAGGCGTTTCACCAGACAACCGTTTGGTCGAAATTGTTGAAATATCAGACAACAAATTCTTTGTCGCTTGCCAATACCACCCAGAATTGTCAAGTCGACCAAACCGCCCAGAAGGACTTTACACAGCCTTTATCACAGCGGCCGTTGAAAATCACGATAGCAAATAAGAATCAAGGGTCAGGTTTCGTGACCTGATCCCTTTTGTGAAGAAATAACAAACATTGAAAAAAGTTTGAAAAAAATCTTGACAAACATGTGGATGATTGATATACTAGTAAAGTACTCAATCGCGGGGATGGCGGAATTGGCAGACGCGCAGGACTAAGGATCCTGTGACCGCTTTAGGTCGTGAGGGTTCAAGTCCCTCTCTCCGCATCGGATAATCAAGACAGCTTCGGCTGTCTTTTTTTGTTTTTCAAAACTTTATGATAGAATAGGTGTGAGATGAGGTGTGAATATGAAGAAGAACTATCTGGTTTTGATCAATGGGCTCCTAGCGCTCGTAGGAAGTGCCATTGATTTTTTTGCTCCAGTCATGATTTTGGCCATGAGGCTTGCTGCTCATGAAGATTTCGGAAGTGCCTTGATGGCTTTAATTAGCTGGAACTTCTTTGTCTGTATTCTAGCCATCGCTTCTAGGTGGCTCCTAAAAGATGAAAAGAGGATTCATAAGTGGATTCCCAATCTTTTTCTGGTAGCGGGTCTCATTCTTTTACTTGCGAATCTCCTTATTTTGTCTTGGAGCTTTCCGTATCTTGAAAGCCCTTTGATGTGGCTATTTGGAAACATCTTTGGGAAAGTTCATGAATTAACTTATTTCTTCTATTCTCAATGGGTCGCAGGAGGATTCCTAGTGATTTCCGGGATTGCATTTTTAGTTTCATTAAAAAATTTTAAAGCAGAGGATTAAAAAGAGGGAGCTTGGGCTCCCTTCTTTTGCGTTTCTATGGGCTGTAGAAGTCTTGGGAAAGTAAGCATTCCTCCTCATTTATCATAAGAAAGTGCTTAAAGCTACAGGAAAAGCTAGCATTTTCAATGAAAAAGTGATAAAATAAACAATGTAAGTGGAATCAACCCCACAAAAATTTATAGGAGGCCTATCCAAATGGCAATCGTTTCAGCAGAAAAATTTGTCCAAGCAGCTCGTGACAATGGTTATGCAGTTGGTGGATTTAACACAAACAACCTTGAGTGGACTCAAGCTATCTTGCGTGCAGCAGAAGCTAAGAAAGCTCCAGTACTTATCCAAACTTCTATGGGTGCTGCTAAATACATGGGTGGTTACAAAGTTGCTCGCAACATGATCGCTAACCTTGTAGAATCAATGGGTATCACTGTACCAGTTGCTATTCACCTTGACCATGGTCACTACGACGATGCTCTTGAATGTATCGAAGCTGGTTACACTTCAATCATGTTTGACGGTTCACACCTTCCGGTTGAAGAAAACCTTAAATTGGCAAAAGAAGTGGTAGAAAAAGCTCACGCTAAAGGTATCTCAGTAGAAGCTGAAGTTGGTACTATCGGTGGTGAAGAAGACGGTATCATCGGTGATGGTGAATTGGCACCAATCGACGATGCTAAAGCAATGGTTGCTACAGGAATCGACTTCTTGGCTGCAGGTATCGGTAACATCCACGGTCCTTACCCAGCAAACTGGAAAGGTCTTGACCTTGATCACTTGAAGAAATTGACTGAAGCTGTACCAGGATTCCCAATCGTATTGCACGGTGGATCAGGTATCCCTGATGATCAAATCCAAGCAGCGATCAAACTTGGTGTTGCGAAAGTTAACGTGAACACTGAATGCCAAATCGCATTTGCAAATGCTACTCGTCAATTCGTACGTGAATACGATGCAAACGAAGCAGAATACGACAAGAAGAAACTCTTCGACCCACGTAAATTCTTGAAACCAGGTTTCGATGCAATTACAGTAGCTGTTGAAGAACGTATCGACGTATTCGGTTCAGAAGGCAAAGCTTAATTTAGCTGAACAAAACAAAGTAGAAGCCTGCCCCTAAGGGCAGGTTTTTTTGTGTCTTAAGGAAACTATTTAACAGAATTTTTGATTAAAAGTTTCATTTTAAGAGAGAAATCTCTAATTTCATAATCAATAAGCAAACGCTTGCATTCCTATTTTTATTAGATTATAATAGGTTGGTATAAAGCCTTCTGTAATAATATTGAGAAAGTGTAGAAAGTAAGGATTTAGAATATTTGTAGTCAAAAATACAATGTTGCTTCTTACGATAGGGAGATAGATATGGCAATGATAGAAGTGCAACATCTTCGGAAAAATTTTGTGAAGACAGTTAAGGAGCCGGGGTTAAAGGGAGCCTTGCGCTCCTTTATTCATCCTGAAAAGCAGACCTTTGAAGCGGTCAAGGATTTAACTTTTGAAGTTCCAAAAGGGCAGATTTTAGGATTTATCGGGGCAAATGGTGCTGGGAAGTCAACCACCATCAAAATGCTGACAGGAATTTTGAAGCCCACATCTGGCTTTTGTCGGATTAACGGCAAGATTCCCCAGGATAATCGCCAAGATTATGTCAAGGATATTGGAGTCGTTTTCGGACAACGCACCCAGCTATGGTGGGATTTAGCTCTGCAAGAGACCTACACGGTTTTGAAAGAGATCTATGATGTACCGGACTCGCTTTTCCATAAGCGCATGGATTTTTTGAATGAAGTTTTGGATTTGAAGGAATTTATCAAGGATCCTGTGCGGACTCTTTCACTAGGTCAACGGATGCGGGCGGATATTGCGGCTTCCTTGCTTCACAATCCCAAAGTTCTCTTTTTAGATGAACCGACTATTGGTTTGGATGTGTCGGTCAAGGACAACATTCGCCGGGCTATCACCCAGATTAATCAGGAGGAAGAGACAACGATTCTCTTGACTACTCATGATTTGAGTGATATTGAGCAACTCTGTGATCGGATTTTTATGATTGATAAGGGGCAAGAGATTTTTGATGGGACGGTTAGCCAGCTCAAGGAAACCTTTGGCAAGATGAAGACTCTCTCCTTCGATCTGACGCCAGGTCAAAGTCATCTCGTCTCCCATTATGAGGGCTTGCCTGATATGTCCATTGATAGACAAGGAAATAACCTGACTATTGAATTCAATAGTTCCCGCTACCAGTCAGCTGATATTATCAAGCAAACCTTATCTGATTTTGAAGTCCGTGATTTGAAGATGGTAGATACGGATATTGAAGATATTATCCGTCGCTTCTATCGAAAGGAGCTCTAAGATGGTCAAATTGTGGAGACGTTATAAACCCTTTATCAATGCAGGGATTCAGGAGTTGATTAGCTATCGAGTTAACTTTATTCTCTATCGGATTGGTGATGTCATGGGGGCTTTTGTCGCTTTCTATCTCTGGAAGGCTGTCTTTGACTCCTCCCAGGAGCCTTTGATTCAGGGCTTCAGTATGGCAGATATCACTCTCTACATCATCATGAGTTTTGTGACCAATCTTTTGACCAGGTCTGATAGCTCCTTTATGATAGGGGATGAGGTCAAGGATGGCTCCATTATCATGCGCTTGCTGAGACCAGTGCATTTTGCGGCCTCTTACCTTTTCACCGAACTTGGCTCCAAGTGGTTGATTTTTATCTCTGTTGGACTGCCATTTTTAAGTGTCATTGTTTTGATGAACATCTTATCTGGGCAAGGTATTGTAGAAGTGTTGGGATTAACTGTCCTTTATCTCTTTAGCTTAACTCTGGCTTATCTGATTAACTTTTTCTTTAATATCTGCTTCGGATTTTCAGCCTTTGTATTTAAAAATTTATGGGGTTCCAATCTACTCAAGACTTCAATAGTGGCCTTTATGTCTGGCAGTTTGATTCCCTTGACGTTTTTTCCAAAGGTGGTTTCAGATATTCTCTCCTTATTGCCATTTTCATCCTTAATTTACACTCCGGTTATGATCATTATTGGGAAATACGATGCCAGTCAGATTCTTCAAGCACTTTTGCTTCAGTTTTTCTGGCTTATAGTGATGGTGGGCTTGTCTCAGTTGATTTGGAAACGAGTCCAGTCATTTATCACCATTCAGGGAGGTTAGGATGAAAAAATATCAACGCATGCATCTGATTTTTATCAGACAATACATCAAGCAAATCATGGAATACAAGGTGGATTTTGTGGTAGGCGTGTTGGGAGTCTTTCTGACTCAAGGCCTAAACCTCTTGTTTCTCAATGTCATCTTTCAACACATCCCCTCGCTAGAAGGTTGGACCTTTCAAGAGATTGCCTTTATCTATGGATTTTCCTTAATTCCAAAGGGATTAGATCATCTCTTTTTTGACAATCTCTGGGCTTTAGGTCAACGACTAGTTCGAAAAGGGGAGTTTGACAAGTATCTGACTCGTCCTATCAATCCTCTCTTTCACATCCTCGTTGAGACCTTTCAGATTGATGCCTTGGGTGAACTCTTGGTCGGTGGTATTCTATTAGGAACAACAGTAACTAGCATCTCTTGGACTCTTCCAAAATTCCTGCTTTTCCTAGTTTGTATTCCTTTTGCGACCTTGATTTACACTTCTTTAAAAATCGCGACATCCAGCATCGCTTTTTGGACCAAGCAGTCAGGTGCCATGATTTACATTTTCTATATGTTCAATGATTTTGCCAAGTACCCGATTTCCATTTATAATTCGCTCCTTCGTTGGTTAATTAGCTTTATTGTGCCTTTCGCCTTTACGGCCTACTATCCTGCCAGCTATTTCTTGCAGGACAAGGATGGACTCTGGAATATTGGTGGTTTGATTCTGATTTCTCTTATCTTCTTTTGTATCTCTTTAAAACTTTGGGACAGGGGGTTAGATGCCTACGAAAGTGCTGGTTCGTAAGAGCTAAAGTAAGACTAAAACCAAGAAAAGATTTTGTAATGTTTGTTATTGAAGAAGTCAAGAGTGAAGATCAAAAAATGGCAGTTGTCGCTGAGATTTTAAAGGATTTGCCAGAATGGTTTGGAATACCAGAAAGCACGCAAGCCTACATCGAAGGAGCTAAGGATTTACGAGTTTGGGCTGCTTATCAAGAAAGTGATGTAGTAGGGTTTATAAGTTTATCGTATTCGAGTGAAGAATGTGCTGAAATTGACTGTCTAGGCGTGAAAAAATCATTCCAAGGTCAAGGAATTGGAAGGGAATTAATTACGACTATAGAAAGAGAAGCAGTCAAACAAGTGGACTACCTACAGGTCAAAACAGTCGCAGAAGGTTCAAATAAAGATTATGACCGAACAAATGTCTTTTATCGCAGTCTTGGTTTTAAAAAATTAGAGATTTTTCCGCAACTATGGGATCTTAAAAATCCTTGTCAGATTTTGATTAAAAAGATCAACTAAAAGTGCTTGACATCCGCTATCATAGTGCTATACTATAAGGGTAATCGCCGATTTAGCTCAGTTGGTAGAGCAACGCACTCGTAACGCGTAGGTCACAGGTTCGATCCCTGCAATCGGCATCAAATGATATCAGAAAAAGCCCTTGTAATTGGGCTTTTTTGATTTTTGTAGTTAAAATTATAAAAGTTGTCGAATGTTATCAAATTCATCTTTTATTTTCCCTTGTAATGTATGATCGTATCCTTAGATCATATGGGAATGGCTTTATCGATATTCTAGAGCAGTTTTTATTGATTTTAATATTGAAAAGGAGAATAGCTAATTAGTTTTCTTTAGGTTAGAATGTTTATTTAACTCGTCAATGGTTGCAAAGAGTCTATTATGTTTACTATTTACCATGAAGGAGCTAGAGTAGGTGCTTCTAAAGCTTCTAACCACCAATCTTCTTTAATTGGCATCAGAGTTACAGATAGTCCTCCCATATTTAAGCAAGTCATGTAGTGACCAGTTTTTACAAATTTAACTTTTACGCCTTCTAAATCTAATAATTGAAGAATGTCATTCGTAAATACTAGTTCTTCTAATTTTGATGTAGCTCCCAGGTTATTAATGAGGAGTGCAAACCTGTCACCTTTTTTACATTTGAAGTGGATGTGTAGTTTATTAATTAGTTCATTAGCGAGTAGCTCAGATGAATGAATATTTTCAGTTTTATATCCGCTTTCGCCATGAATGCCGATACCATATGAGATTTGATCGTCATCTAATTGAAACATATTTTTTTTGGTTATAGGATTCAAAACTGAGGAGGTTGCGACTCCTAATGTGGCAATATTTGCTGAAATAGAGAGAGCTGATTTTTCAATCTCTTCAATAGTTGCTCCCTTTTGAGATAAATAACCTAATAATTTGTGAAGAAAGATAGTTCCTGCGACGCCTCTATGTCTTGGTGTAAATCCATTTTTATCTACAGAAACATCATCGTGTGAAATAATGTATGCAACCTTGATATTTTCATTTTTTGCCATTTGTATGGCTTTTGAAAATTCTTTTAAGTCAGCTTCAAAATTTTTTATAATAATGAAGACACCATTCCCTTTATCTAGAAAACGAATGAGCTTAAAAATATCTTCTGCTTTAGGGGGGATGAAAATAGGCCCGCAGATAGCTCCAGAAAGCATTCCTTGGCCAATAAATCCGAAATGGGCTGGCTCATGACCACTACCACCGCCAGAAATTATAGGAACGAGGTTGCTAGATTGGTTTTGATCGTAGAGGGCAGTTGTTTTTTCTAGTTGTTTTAAATTAGGATAGATTTTTACTAATGCATCAATGCTTTGCTGTACAGTATCCTTTATATGGTTAAATATTTGTGCCATTATCAATCCTTATTTTCTTGTATTTTGCTGCGAGATTAGAATGACATATGTTCTTGCATCTAATTCTGTAATATCTGTACTATTGAAAATTATATCTTTAAAAGTTTCTGCAAGTGCATGACTGTGATAGAGAATTACAGATTCCGTTTTTAACTCAGGTGCTGTCTCAAGTCCGTATTCTTTTATAATTTTTTCAACAACTTGTCGGCAATAATCTAAGAAAAAATTTTGTATATCATTTTGTCCACTGATGTTAAAGATTTGTTTGTATAAGTTTTTATTGTAATCAAAAAAATAGAAGAGCTCTTTTACAAGTTGAAGCCCTGAAATGTATTCAAGATTATCCGTCACCTGTTCCTGTAGATCAGTTTTTAAAATCCATTCAATTAGATCAAATTTGTCTAAAAAATAATTATAAAATGTTTGTCTTCTGATACCAGATAATTCCATAATATTACTTACGGAAATTTTGTCAAATTCTTTTTTTTCAAGTAACAGCGCAAAGGTTTTAGCAATCCGTTTTTTGGTAATAAGTGATGTATGCATGGAACTACCTTCTAATCTATTATTTTAAGTATACCACATTAGTAGAGAAAGGAGGACATTCTCAAAAAATTGTCCATTCTCAAGATGTCACCTCCTCGTTATAATGTAGGTGTAAAAAAGAAAAAGGAGTATAGCTCATGAAAAAAATAATTAATGATCCCAAAAATGTTGTGAACGAAATGTTAGATGGTTTAGCTTACGTTCACTCAGATTTAGTTAAACGTGTTGAAGGTTTTAGTATCATTCAACGGACAGCAGATAAATCTGGCAAAGTTGCTATTATTTCTGGCGGTGGTAGTGGTCATGAACCATCTCATGCAGGTTTTGTAGGTGATGGAATGTTGTCAGCTGCTGTATGTGGAGCTGTATTCACTTCTCCTACGCCAGACCAAGTATTAGAAGCGATTAAAGAAGCTGATGAGGGAGCTGGTGTATTCATGGTTATTAAAAACTATTCAGGAGATATCATGAATTTTGAAATGGCTCAAGATATGGCTGAAATGGAAGGAATTGAAGTTTCAAGTGTTGTTGTAGATGATGATATTGCAGTAGAAGATTCTTTGTATACACAAGGTAAGCGTGGAGTGGCAGGAACTATTTTTGTGCATAAAATATTAGGATTCTACGCTCGAAATGGAAAATCTCTTAAGGAAATAAAAGAAATTGCAGATAAACTTGTTCCAAATATTCATACTGTCGGTTTAGCATTGAGTGGAGCAACCGTTCCAGAAGTTGGAAAGCCTGGATTTGAATTATCAGATGAGGAGATTGAATTTGGTATTGGTATTCATGGTGAACCTGGTTATCGTCGTGAAAAAATGGGACCTTCTAAAGTATTGGCTGAGGAATTAGTAAATAAATTAATCGAATCATATGATGAAAAGAGTGGTAACTTTGGTATTTTGGTAAATGGTATGGGTTCGACACCACTCATGGAACAATATGTATTTGCAAATGATGTAAACTCATTACTTAAAGAAAATGGAATTAAGGTTATCTATAAAAAAATCGGAGATCTTATGACATCGATTGATATGGCAGGTATTTCTTTAACATTGATCCGTTTAGAGGAGGAAGAATGGTTGGATGCCCTGAATTCACCTGTTACAACTATTGCATGGTAAGAAGGAGAAAATAATGAGAGCTGAAACAGCAATAAATTGGATGAATAGATTCAATGAAAAAGTTCAAGAAAAACAAGTATATCTTTCTGAGTTGGATACACCAATAGGTGATGGTGACCATGGTGGAAATATGGCTCGTGGTATGGATGCCGTTGTTAATGAACTAAAAGACAAAGAATTTAGTTCCGCAGGTGATGTATTTAAAGTAGTCTCCATGCAACTTTTAAGTAAAGTCGGAGGAGCTTCAGGACCTCTCTATGGTTCGGCATTCATGGGAATTGCAAAAGCTGAACAAGAGGGAGGAACATTTGCTGATGCCGTTAAAGCAGGTCTTGAAATGATTCAAAAACGTGGAAAGGCTGAAGTTGGCGAAAAAACAATGGTGGATGTTTGGACTCCTGTATTAAATGATGCTGAAAAAGGTCAATTGACAATTGAAAAGATTCAATCATATGTTCAGGCGACAGCACCTTTAAAAGCAACGAAAGGCCGTGCTTCCTACGTAGGTGAGCGTTCGATTGATCATATCGATCCAGGATCATATTCATCAGGCTTATTATTTGAAGCCTATCTAGAAGTGGAGGAGTAATATGTCATCCATTGGTATTTTGATAGTATCTCATTCAAAAAATATAGCTCAAGGTGTAGTTGATTTGATTTCAGAAGTCGCAAAGGATGTATCAATTACTTATGTGGGTGGTACCGAAGATGGAGGAATTGGGACAAGTTTTGATAGAGTTCAATCAGCACTAGAAAAGAATAAGGCTGATACAATATTAGCTTTCTTTGATTTAGGATCTGCAAAGATGAATCTTGAGATGGTTGCTGATTTTTCAAATAAAGCAGTGATAATAAATCAAGTTCCAATTGTGGAAGGAGCATATACAGCCGCAGCTTTGGTTCAAGCTGGTGTTGATATTGATAGTATTCAATCTCAATTAAAAGAGTTAGAAATCAATAAGTAGAAACATTACGAAAAAGCTGATATCTTCCAGCTATAGTTAGCCATTAATGGCTATAAGGTTGAAGAAGATCTACTTCCAATTTTTTGCTCTATTCATTGACGAAATGGTAACATTGAGAAAGGATAAGGTTTGTCCTTTCTCTTTTTGATGTTAAGAGTGGCTAGAATATATTTTTAAAGTTTAAATATTTATAATAGGTTGTATTAAACCAGATAAAGAATAATAAATCATAATAAGGCTATTATTTTTAAGGTTTACAAAAGGACTATTTGATTTTTACAGATCAATACCACTTTCCTATTTCATATGTATTTATTCACATTTTATGAAATAAAAAGCAGATAAAGTTTTAAAAACACATGGTATTTAACTGTTTTTAGTTTGAAAACCATACTTTTCAAACTAAGTGTTTAAGACTTTCCTTCATTTAATATCAAAATCATACCAGAGAAGCCCTTGTAACGGGCTTGTTTTTGGTTTATTCAAGTTTAAAAAAATAATAAATCGAATCAAAGTCTTTCAATTGATGACCTAGGATGATAGAGCGGGGTATGATCGAAAGTCTTAGTCTCTAACAATTATTCTTATTCTATATAAAGTAAAATAGGTGAATCTGAAGTATCCACGAAGCTGTAATAGAGTTAAATTTAAGGCCATGGATGTCCTAACGCTTGATCATGGCTATTCGATATACTGTTGACAAAATGGAAAAAAGGAGAGTCATTAAACATGGTATGAATGAAGTGAATACTTAAATAGAAGAGGCCTTATTAGAAATTTGAATTGAAATTTCTTAACTAAATAGGAATAGCTAAAGTATTTTAGGCACCCGAATTTTGAGTTTCCCTTTGGAGAAAGAGTTATTATACTCTGTTTTACCGGATAGTTCCTCAAATCGACCGCTTAGACAAAAGGTCTTGTCTCTTTTTTCTTTGTTTGTTATAGTAGGGCTATCAAAGGAAGCAAGTCGTCCTATCAAAAAAATGAAGAGGTAACATCATGAAAAAATTAATCGGTATTAGCTTTATCTTAGCAGCAGTTGCTGTCATCTTTTTCAGTCAAGTGGGTTATCCACAAATTGATGCCAATCTTTGGCCATTAGTCCCAATTGCTTTGTTTGCATTTTTTACAGTAGAGAATGTTTTGAAGAAAGATTATAAATCTAGTTTAATCTGCGCAGTTATTGGTTTAATGATTGCAAACGCGATCTACGATCTCTTGCCGGTTTCAAATGGCTTAGTGATTACAGCGGGTGTCCTCGCTTGCGTGGGTCTTAGTTTTCTTTTACCGGATAAGAATAGCAACAAATAAAGAAAGAGAGTGGGACAGAAATCGGTAATTCGTTAGAATTCGATTTCGTCGTCCCACCTCCGCACAGTTGAGTAGGGCTATAAAAGCTGATGAAATCAGCGTAGTAGAGCCCACTCAACCACTGCGTCTTGCTCGACAATCCAAAGACAATTGAGAGGCTAGGACTTTTGTCCTAGCCTCTTTACTTCTCAAAAACTACCTCTTGATGGGCAAAACGTGCCACTTACTGAAAAGCTCTTGTTTTGTTTTCAACAGCTGTTATAATGGTACTATCAAAACGTTGGGAAAGGAGTTTTATGAAAGTTAGAATCGAATTGGATCCATCAATGGACGAGCCAGAGATCTTGATTCGAGCTCCTCGCTTGACCCCGGAGTTGACCCAGCTACAAGAGAGAATTCTAGAACAAAAAGTCGCTCCATTAGCCTTCTACAAGGATCGAAGCGAGTATTTTCTAGATGTAGCATCCATCCTCTTTTTTGAGACGGATGGGGAGAAGATTTTTGGACACACCAAGGATGAGGCCTATGAGGTCAAGCAGAAGCTCTATGAGTTGGAGGAGTTGCTTCCCATCGCCTTTTGCCGGATTTCCAAATCCACCATTGTCAACGCAAAGCAGATCTACTCGTTGGAAAAGTCTTTTTCAGGGACTAGCACTGTCAGCTTCTACCAGACTCATAAGCAGGTGCACGTGTCCAGACGCTACTATCAACTCTTAAAAGAACGACTAAATGAAATGAGGTAATATCATGAGAAAAAAATTAATCGGTATATTCTTGATTCTTCTAGCAGCCTTGGTGCTTTTACAAGGCTATTTTGTAAAATGGGATATCAGCATCTGGACCTTAGCTTGGGTCACCTTGCTTGCAGTCCTGTCCCTATCTAGTTTCTTGAAACGCCATTTTGGTTGGGGCTTCATCTATGGACTTTTAGCCCTCTTTTGTCTCAATGGGCAATACCATTTTCTTCCGGTGTCCAATTCGGTGGTTATCCTTTCTTCGATTTTAGCCGTGATTGGGCTCAATATTTTATTCAGCCCCTCTAAGAAAGCAAAGGCACGTTTTGGATCTTCTTTTACTGGCTCGATGAGTAAGGCGGATGGCAACAATATTGATGTCACTTTTTCTACAGTAACCAAGTATCTCAATGACCAACACTTTACTCACGGAAGTGCAGATGTGAGTATGGGCGAAGCATCGGTTTATTTTGACAATTGCCGCATCGAAGGCCCATCTGCTCAGTTTGCGGTCGACGTTTCCCTAGGGAGTCTCAGTCTCTATGTTCCAAGCGACTGGCGGGTTCATGTCAATGTAGAAAGTTCTTTGTCAGCTATCCAACACCAGGAAAATCCAAGTGCTCTCACTAGCAAGGATTTCTATATTACGGGTGATGTTTCCTTGGGAAATCTAGAAATTATTTATGTAGGAGCGAATTCGTTTTCTTAAGTCAGAAATTGAAAAACTTTGGCCAAAAGCTTGCCAAGAGAGATTTTTTTTGGTAATATAGTACGGTATGTGGTGCTAGCACATCCGTTATATTAGATCTAATAGGAGGAAACACAGAAATGGCTAAAGTATGTTATTTCACAGGTCGTAAGACTGTATCAGGTAACAACCGTTCACACGCTATGAACCAAACAAAACGTGCCGTAAAACCAAACCTTCAAAAAGTAACTGTCCTTATCGATGGTAAACCTAAAAAAGTTTGGGCTTCAGCTCGTGCATTGAAATCTGGTAAAGTAGAACGCGTTTAATAAAGAAATAAGAACCTCCTTGAGGTTCTTTTCTTTTTCTCTAGAGACAGCTGTTACAGCGGGAGAAGAATAGTCCCTACCCTTTTACAGTTGACCTCTTTTATGGTAAAATAGAATATAAAATACTTTTGAGGTAGAAATTATGACAGTAAAAATCAATACAAAGGACGGTCAAATTGAATTGACTGATGAGGTTATCGCAACTGTTGTAGGCGGTGCTGCTACTGAGATCTTCGGTGTGGTTGGAATGGCCAGCAAAAATGCGATCAAAGATAATTTCCAAGCCCTCCTAGGGAAAGAAAACTTCTCTAAAGGTGTTGTTGTCAAAACAACGGAAGCAGGAACTATCGCAGTTGATGTTTACACTGTTTTGAGCTATGGAACAAAAATTAGCGAAGTCTCAAAAAATATTCAAGAACGTGTGAAATTTAGTTTGGAAAATCAACTTGGAATCACTACGGATACTGTGAATGTCTATATTCAAAATATCAAGATTGTGGGAGAATAATCGTGGCTAATATTACTACAAGTTTATTTCAAGAAATGGTTCAAGCGGGGGCTACGCGCTTAAATAAACAAGCGGAATATGTAAACTCTTTGAACGTCTTTCCTGTACCAGATGGGGACACAGGAACCAATATGGGAATGACCATTGAAAATGGGGCCAAAGAAGTATCGGACCGCTCTGCTTCGACTGTTGGAGAAGCAGCAGGGATCTTTGCCAAAGGTCTCTTGATGGGTGCGCGTGGGAATTCAGGAGTGATCACTTCTCAATTGTTCCGCGGTTTTTCTCAAAGTGTCAAAGACAAGGAAGAATTGGATGGAGCAGCGCTTGCAGCAGCCTTCCAGTCTGGTGTAGAAGTCGCTTATAAAGCCGTTATGAAACCTGTTGAAGGAACCATTTTGACGGTTTCTCGTGGGGCTGCCATCGGTGCCAAGAAAAAAGCAGAATCGACTAATGATGCGGTAGAAGTCATGCGTGCAGCTCTTGAAGGTGCTAAAACAGCTCTTGCTAAGACTCCAGATATGTTACCAGTCTTAAAAGAAGTTGGTGTGGTAGACTCTGGTGGTCAAGGTTTGGTCTTCATCTATGAAGGATTCTTGTCAGCCTTGACAGGTGAATTCATCGCTTCTGAAGATTTCCAAGCAACACCTGCAACCATGTCAGAAATGATCAATGCAGAACACCACAAGTCAGTTGCTGGTCATGTCGCAACGGAAGACATCACCTTTGGTTACTGTACAGAGATTATGGTGGCTTTGAAGCAAGGTCCAACCTATGTCAAAGACTTTGACTACGACGAATTCCGTAACTATTTGAACAATCTTGGAGATTCTCTATTAGTCGTCAACGATGATGAAATCGTCAAAGTCCACGTCCATACTGAAGATCCAGGTCTTGTCATGCAAGAAGGATTGAAATATGGTAGCTTGGTCAAGGTAAAAGTCGACAACATGCGCAACCAGCACGAAGCACAAGTTGAAAAAGAAGAGCGCCAAGCGAAACCAGCTGAAGCAAAAGAATATGCCATCATTGCAGTCGTTGCGGGTGACGGATTAGCGGATATCTTCAAAGCGCAAGGAGTGGATTACATCATCTCTGGTGGTCAAACCATGAACCCATCAACAGAAGACTTTGTCAAAGCTGTTGAAGAGTTGAATGCGCGCAACATCATTATCTTGCCAAACAATAAAAATATCTTGATGGCCGCTCAATCTGCAGCAGAAGTCATTGAGCAACCAGCAGCAGTCGTAGAGACGAAGACCATCCCTCAAGGATTGACCAGCCTTCTTGCCTTTGATGAAAGCAAGTCCATCGAAGAAAACTATGAACGCATGAGCGCTTCGTTAGCTGATGTTGTGTCTGGTAGTGTGACGACAGCGGTTCGCGATACCACTATCGACGGCCTTGAAATCCATGAAAATGACAATCTTGGAATGGTCGATGGTAAGATCGTCGTTTCAAATCCAGATATGATGGAAACCTTGGAAGAAACATTCGCCCATATGTTGGACGAAGATAGTGAAATTGTGACCATCTATGTCGGTGAAGATGGCAGTGAGGAGTTGGCAAACGAATTAGCCCAAGCCCTTGCTGAGAAGTATGAAGATGTAGAAGTGGAAATCCACCAAGGTGGCCAACCAGTCTACCCATACTTGTTTAGTGTAGAATAATTGAACAGAAGGTTCCTTTCGGAACCTTTTTTGTATATAGATAAACGAGGAAATTCCCTATGAAATCGGCGTGATTTGGAGGATTTTAGACGGAAGTGAACTCTCCACGGAGGCTTTATTAGTGAAGAAAAGGAGATTTTGCAAAAAGTCTCACATTCATCAGTTTTTTATTCAAATTGAAGGGCTTGAAATGAGGGGGAAATGGTTTGAAAAGTGGAGTTTTTAGACAAGAAAGACGCGATATGTTATACTGATAACAGTATGTGAAAGGAGAGTTATAAAAATGAAGAAATTTTTTGTAACCCTTGGGCTAGCCATTTTGGTATTGACTGGTTGTTCGCAATCCCAAACAAAGAAAACAACACCCGCTAGCTCTTCTAGCAGTTTCTCTGTTAAAAAAGAAGTAAAAATTGAAGAAAAAACCACAACCTTAGTTGGAGATATCAATGGGACAAAACACCGGGATATCATCAAGTCTAAGGGAGATAAGGTTGAAAACCTTCGCATCGAAGTGATAGCTGATCTCCCCCAACACCTTGGAACAATCGCTACAGAAAAGTCACCTGAAGAGCTTACAACAGCTATTCAAGCTTTGTTAGAACAAAACGAAGACTACAAGAAGTTAAAAACCGTTCCTGGTTTTAGCTTGGAATATAGCGTTACACCAGAGAAGAAATTGCTCTCAACCAGTGTGATTGACCTGAATCAAATTGATGCCAAGTCTCTAGAAGAAATTTCTTACTTCAAAGATGCTGGTCTCAATGATTTGAAGCATATGAAGGCAGATGCCTTGATTAAGGCTCTGAAGTTGCATGGGATGAAAGAAGAAGGCCAGTAAGAAGAGAAAAAGTCGAGTGAAGTTACTTGGCTTTTTTTAGTGACTTTTGTCATGTGAGCCAGTGACAAAATCATCTAGTAGCCTGTTATTCCTTTGGCTATAATATAGTCAGAAAGTAAGAGGTAAGGAAAAATGAAACAATGGTTCTATAAAGTGTTTGCGTTAACAGTGGTTGGGATGGTCGTGTATTTGATCTTTTCAAAGGATGATGGCCTCTATTACCATTTCCCTTGGGAATTATTTGCGGGGATTGGCATCATGAGCTGGGCGGTCCAGGAAGTTTTGAAAATGGTCAAGGCTGTAAAAAAGGAGATGGAGCAATGAACAAGAAACTAGAAATTGGCTGGATGTTTGCTTTATGTATGGTCCTCTGGATAACTGAGCAGATGACGGGCTGGTTTTCTGCCCATTTTCCTAGCTGGTTTTTCCAAACGGTTTGGGGAGTAACCTTGGTCGTCTTTGTCATCATTCCAGCTGGCCAAATCTGGTTGAAAGGAGAGCATCATGAGTGTCATTAGAGTAGAGAACTTGAAGAAAAGTATTAAAGGAAAGGTGATTTTAGAAGATCTTTCTTTCACAGTTGAGAGAGGAGATTGCCTGGCCTTGATTGGGCCAAATGGAGCAGGGAAGACAACCTTGATGAACTGCCTCCTAGGAGATATAAAGAAGACGGCTGGAACCATTGAAATAGAGGGAAAAGCTCCTGGACATCCTCAATTAAAGACCAGTGTCTCTTATCTTCCTCAAGAGAATGCCATTGTGCAAAAGCTAACTGTGCAGGAACTGATCAGTTTCTTTCGCTCTATTTATCCCCAACCCTTAACGGTCAATGAAATCGATGATCTATTGCGATTTAGTCTAGAACAAAAGAAGCAATTGGCCAGTAAGCTGTCTGGTGGGCAAAAACGTCTCCTATCCTTTGTACTGACCTTGATTGGTCGTCCCAGTCTTCTGTTTTTGGATGAGCCAACGGCCGCTATGGATACGTCCACTCGCCAACGCTTTTGGGAGATTGTTGAGCATTTAAAAGATCAAGGTGTGACCATTGTCTATTCTTCCCATTACATCGAGGAAGTTGAGCATACGGCCGACCGGATTCTGGTCTTGCATCAGGGGCGTTTGCTTCGGGATACGACTCCTCTCGCTATGAGAAGCGAAGAAGTAGAAAAACATTTCACCCTGCCTTTGCGCTACCAAGCTCTAGTGGCAGGGATGGACGGAATTGGTCAAGTGACGGTCAAACCAGATGCGATTCAAGTTGTGACAGGCGATGCCAATCATTTGTGGACGCGATTGCAAGAAGAAGGATGTTCGATCCAAGAGATCGAGGTCACCAATCGAAGTTTATTGGATTCTATTTTTGAAAATACAAAGGAAGTAGGTTGAGAAGATGAAACGCATGAAAGCTCTCGGCGTGGTTGAGTGGCATTTGACCAGACGCCAAGCCATTTATTACTTGTTATCAATTGGGATGCCCACGGCCTTTTATCTCTTCTTTTCAGGGATGTACCAGGACACACCAGGGGCACCGGCTCATTTTATGAGGGATTATCTCCTCTCCATGACGGCTTTTTCTATGATGTCTACAGCCCTATTTTCCTTTCCAACAGTTCTTGAAACCGATCGACTTAATAATTGGCAAAAAGTCTTGCGCCATACCCCCGTATCTATGGTAGAATATTACCTAGTGAAGGTAGCAGGTCTATTTGTAGATTTTCTTCTATCCATTGGAGTTGTCTTTACCGTAGGTCATGTAGTGCGCCATGTGAACATGACCTTGCAGGACTGGGTCTTAGCAGCTTTCCTTCTCATCCTAGGAAGTCTAGCTTTTGTAGCTATCGGTCTGGTCTTGACTCTGCTTCCTTCCAGTCAATTAATGTCGGTTGCGGGCAATCTCCTCTATATGGGACTAGCGGTCTTAGGTGGCCTATGGATGCCCATTAGTGTCTTTCCGGAATGGATGCAAGCTATTGGCAAATGCCTACCAACCTATCAATTGATGGAACTGATCAAAACCTTTTTAAATAAGGGGCAGGTCAATGTTGTTGCTAGTCTCTATTTAAGCTTGTTTACCCTGGTCTTGTTTGCTCTTGTCATCGTCTATCGTCGTCATTCTGAGGTTCGTGCATGATTGAAAAACTCAAGCGTATCCATTATATGTTTTACGCTAGCCTAGTTTTTATGGGCTTTCCATTTATCTCTATTTTATTAGGGGAGGTTCCCTACTGGCACTTCTTTTTAGCTCTCTTGTTTATTGCCTCCTATTTAGAGATTTTGATGACAGAAAACAAAAATCTGATCTGGGTTTGTTGGTTTTATCTTCTAGCCTATGTAGCAGGAAATACTCTTTATATTAATCCCAACTATTTTTGGTTTTATTTCTTCATCAGCAACTTGTTGGTCTATCGCTTTGAAATACGCAATTTGCGATCTCCCTATCTTTGGACAGTTTTTCTGTCACAATTCCTGCTTTTTGGAGTTATCTTTTTCAAACAGAGTGCGATGGAGTATGAATGGGTATTTCTAATCATCATTTTTTTCTTTACCCATGCTATGACCTACGGCATGGTCCGGATTCGGATGATAGAAGAGTTGAAAGCTGACCATGCCAAGCAAAACGCCCAGATCAATCTCTTACTGGCAGAAAACGAGCGCCATCGGATTGGTCGTGATTTGCATGATAGTCTGGGACACACCTTTGCCATGCTCAGTGTCAAGGCAGATCTGGCCGATCAATTCTTAGCATTAGGACAGCTTGAGAAGGCTAAGGAGCAGGTACAAGAGATTCAAGCCATCAGCCAAGAGTCCATGCACCAAGTCCGAGAGATTGTGGAGAACTTGAAGCAGCGAACCTTGACAAGAGAGTTAGAAACTGTCCAGCAAATGCTAGAAGTGGCGCAAGTAAAAGTGGAGATCCAAAACGAACTCGATACAGCTAGTATATCGCCGATCCTAGAGTCTGCTCTGGCTATGGTGTCTCTAGAATTAGCCACTAATATGATCAAGCATGCCAAAGCGACGGAGGCCCATCTCTCTTATCGATCCACCGAAACAGGGGTGGAAATGGTGGCAGAAGACAATGGTATCGGCTTTGATAAGGTCTCCGATAAGGATCTACACTCGATCCGCGAACGGATTGCCTTATTGGGAGGAGAGCTAGAGATCAGTCATCGTCACAAGCCAACCCGCATAGAAATACGGATCCCCTATCAAGAAAGGAAATAAGATGCGCTTATTAGTTGCTGAAGACCAAAGTATGTTACGAGATGCTCTTTGCCAGCTCTTGCTTTTGCAAGAGGACGTGGAAGAAGTCTTGCAGGCTGGAGACGGGCAAGAAGCCATTCACTTACTCGAAAGCCATCCAGTCGATATTGCTATTTTAGATATCGAGATGCCAATTAAAACAGGACTAGAAGTCTTGGAATGGGCTAAACGTCAACGACCCCAACTCAAGGTCGTCATCGTTACGACTTTTAAGCGACCAGGTTATTTTGAGCGGGCCCTCAAGGCCGGAGTCGATGCCTATGTTTTAAAAGAACGTCGCATTACGGACTTGATGGCCACCCTGCATACAGTTTTGGCAGGGCAAAAAGAATATTCTCCTGAATTGATGGAGGGAATCCTCACCCATCCCAATCCTCTAAGCTCTCAGGAGCAAGCGGTCCTAAAAGAAGTTGCCAAAGGAGCTTCTAACCAAGAAATTGCTGATCGTTTATTTCTCTCTAACGGGACCATCCGCAATTATATCTCAGCCATTCTGACAAAGTTGGATGCAGAGAACCGAACTGAGGCAGCAAAGATTGCCCAAGAAAAGGGATGGTTATAAGGAAGAAAAGAGAGTGGGACAGAAATCGGTAATTTCGTTAGAATTCGATTTCGTCGTCCCACCTCCGCACAGTTGAGTAGGTCTGTAAAAGCTGATGAAATCAGCCTAGTAGAGCCCACTCAACCACTGCGTCTTGCTCGACAATTCAAAGACAATTGAGAGGCTAGGACTTTTATCCCAGCCTCTTTTTTAATTAGACTTGTCATTTTTGTAGGAGAGCTCTCATTATTCGGATTTGGATAGAAAATTCAGAAAATTTGTGATTTTTACTTGAAATATTTCCCAAAAATGGTATGATAGTAACATGCTAATTTGATTGACAAAGTACTGGAAAGGAGAGACATGGAGAAAATTACCTTAGAAACTGCGAAAACCGGTTCGGAACTTGTCCTTGAAACCCTGCGTGATTTGGGAATCGATACGATTTTTGGTTATCCTGGTGGAGCAGTTTTGCCTTTATACGATGCTATCTATAGCTTTGAGGGTATCAAGCATATTCTTGGACGACACGAACAAGGGTGCTTGCATGAAGCTGAAGGCTATGCCAAATCAACTGGGAAGCTGGGTGTCGCAGTCGTCACTAGTGGACCGGGGGCTACCAATGCTATTACAGGGATTGCGGATGCCATGAGTGACAGTGTTCCTTTATTGGTCTTCACTGGACAGGTTAATCGCGCTGGAATTGGGAAAGACGCCTTCCAAGAAGCGGATATTGTGGGAATTACCATGCCGATTACCAAGTACAACTATCAAGTGCGTGAGACGGCAGACCTTCCGCGGATTATTACAGAAGCTGTCCACATTGCGACAACGGGTCGTCTAGGTCCTGTCGTCATTGACCTTCCAAAAGATGTCTCAGCTTTAGAGACAGATTTCATCTATGAGCCAAGAGTGAATCTTCCAAGCTATCAGCCGACCATTGAGCCCAATGAATTGCAGATTAAAAAGATTTTGAAGCAATTGAGCAAGGCTAAAAAACCAGTGCTCCTCGTTGGTGGTGGTGTCAGTTACGCTGGAGCATCAGAAGAGTTGATGGCTCTAGCTGAGCGCTATCAGATTCCAGTAGTGACCAGTCTCTTAGGTCAAGGAACGATCCCGACCAGTCATCCTCTTTTCCTTGGAATGGGAGGGATGCACGGGTCCTTCGCAGCCAACATCGCTATGACAGAAACAGATTTCATGATCAGTATTGGTTGTCGCTTCGATGACCGTTTGACAGGGAATCCTAAGACCTTTGCGAAGAATGCCAAAGTGGCTCACATTGATATTGACCCTGCAGAGATTGGTAAGATCATTGCAGTTGACATTCCAGTTGTTGGTGATGCTAAAAAAGCCTTGCAACAGTTACTGGCAGAACCAGTAGTTCATCTGAACACTGAAAAATGGATCGAAAAGGTTACCCAAGATAAGAACCGAGTCCGTTCATATGATAAGAAAGAACGAGTTGTTCAGCCACAAGCTGTGATTGAACGAGTTGGTGAGTTGACCAAGGGGGATGCCATCGTCGTGACAGACGTTGGACAACACCAAATGTGGGCAGCTCAATACTACCCATATCAAAATGAACGGCAGTTGGTGACTTCTGGTGGACTAGGGACCATGGGATTCGGTGTGCCAGCCGCCATTGGTGCTAAGATTGCCAATCCAGATAAAGAAGTCGTGCTCTTTGTCGGAGATGGAGGCTTCCAGATGACCAACCAAGAGTTGGCTATCTTAAATATCTATAAGGTTCCGATTAAGGTTATCATGCTCAACAACCATTCACTGGGGATGGTCCGTCAATGGCAGGAAGCTTTCTATGATGGACGGACATCAGAATCGGTCTTTGATAGCCTTCCAGATTTCCAATTAATGGCTCAAGCCTATGGAATTAAGAATTATAAATTTGATAATCCTGAAAGCTTGGACAAGGATTTAGAAGTCATCACAGAAGATGCACCAATGTTCATCGAAGTAGATATTTCTCGTAAAGAGCACGTTCTACCGATGGTACCTGCTGGTAAGAGTAATCATGAGATGTTGGGGGTGAAGTTTAATGCGTAGAATGTTAACAGCCAAACTTCAAAACCGGTCTGGGGTTCTCAATCGCTTTACAGGAGTCCTTTCGAGACGTCAAGTCAATATCGAAAGCATTTCTGTTGGTGCAACGGAAAATCCTAATGTATCGCGGATTACCATTATCATTGATGTTACTTCACATGATGAAGTGGAGCAAATCATCAAACAGCTCAACCGTCAGGTGGATGTGATCCGTGTCAGGGATATCACAGATAAACCGCACTTGGAACGCGAAGTGATCTTGGTGAAAGTTTCTGCACCTGCTGAGAAGCGGGCAGAGATCTTAGCCATCATCCAACCTTTCCGTGCGACCGTAGTCGATGTAGCTCCAAGCTCTATCACTGTTCAAATGACGGGAAATGCAGAAAAGAACGAAGCCCTTATTCGGGTTATTCGTCCGTATGGCATTAAAAATATCGCTCGTACCGGTGCAACCGGATTTACTCGAGATTAATTCTCGACTGGAAATAGTTATCCTCGCCTAAAAAAGGCAAAAAAAATAGAAAAGAGATTTTACTTATGGCAGTTCAAATGGAATACGAAAAAGATGTTAAAGTTGCAGCATTAAATGGTAAGAAAATTGCTGTAATTGGTTATGGCTCACAAGGACATGCACATGCACAAAACTTGCGTGATTCAGGTCATGATGTCATTATCGGTGTGCGTCCAGGTAAATCATTCGATAAAGCAAAAGAAGATGGTTTTGATACCTATACAGTAGCAGAAGCGACTAAATTGGCAGACGTGATCATGATTTTGGCTCCGGATGAAATCCAACAAGAATTGTATGAAACTGAAATTGCGCCAAATCTTGAAGCGGGCAATGCTGTTGGTTTTGCACATGGATTCAATATCCACTTTGAATTCATCAAAGTTCCAGCGGATGTCGATGTCTTTATGTGTGCACCGAAAGGACCAGGTCACTTGGTTCGTCGTACTTACACTGAAGGATTTGGTGTACCAGCACTTTACGCAGTCTATCAAGATGCTACAGGTAACGCCAAAGACATCGCTATGGACTGGTGTAAAGGTGTTGGCGCAGCACGTGTTGGTCTTCTTGAAACAACATACAAAGAAGAAACGGAAGAAGATTTATTTGGTGAACAAGCAGTTCTTTGTGGTGGTTTGACTGCTCTTATCGAAGCTGGTTTTGAAGTTTTGACCGAAGCTGGATATGCTCCAGAATTGGCCTACTTCGAAGTACTTCACGAAATGAAATTGATCGTTGACTTGATTTACGAAGGTGGATTCAAGAAAATGCGTCAATCAATCTCTAACACTGCCGAATACGGTGACTATGTATCAGGTCCACGTGTTATCACTGAGCAAGTGAAAGAAAACATGAAAGCAGTTCTTGCTGACATTCAAAATGGTAAATTTGCAAATGACTTTGTGAACGACTACAAAGCTGGACGTCCAAAATTGACTGCTTACCGTGAAGAAGCTGCGAACCTTGAAATCGAAAAAGTTGGTGCTGAATTGCGTAAAGCAATGCCATTCGTTGGTCAAAACGACGATGACGCCTTCAAAATCTACAACTAATTGTCTGTAGAAGACTAAGCAAGTTGGGACAGCCTAGCTTGCTTTTTTCATCAAAACACAGCAACAGAGGTATGAAATGATAAGAGCAAAAGATGTGGCTAAGGCCCATAAAATATTAAGAGGAGTCGTTGTTAATACGCCTCTTGAATACGACCACTATTTATCTGAAAAATATGGGGCAAAGATTTATTTGAAAAAAGAAAATGCCCAACGTGTTCGTTCTTTCAAGATTCGTGGTGCTTACTTTGCAATTTCTCAACTATCAAAAGAAGATCGTGAGCGTGGCGTAGTGTGTGCTTCTGCGGGAAACCATGCGCAAGGGGTTGCTTATACTTGCAATGAAATGAAGATTCCAGCGACCATCTTCATGCCCATTACAACACCGCAACAAAAGATCGGCCAAGTCCGCTTCTTTGGTGGGGATTATGTAACAATCAAGTTGGTCGGAGATACTTTCGATGCTTCAGCAAAGGCAGCACAAGAATTTACTCTTGCAGAAAAGCGGACCTTTATCGATCCGTTTGATAATCCAGACGTACAGGCTGGTCAAGGTACGGTTGCCTATGAAATCCTTGAGGATGCTCAGAAAGAGTCGATTGCCTTTGATGCCGTCCTTGTTCCTGTCGGTGGAGGAGGCCTCATTTCAGGTGTTTCTGCCTATATCAAAGAAACGGATCCTCGGATTGAGGTCATTGGGGTAGAAGCCGAGGGTGCCCGTTCTATGAAGGCTGCTTTTGAAGCAGGTGGTCCTGTCAAATTACCAGAAATTGATAAGTTTGCAGATGGGATTGCCGTGCAAAAGGTAGGACAATTGACTTATGAAGTGACCCGTCAGCATGTTGAAACACTTGTCGGTGTTGATGAAGGATTGATTTCAGAGACCTTGATTGATCTCTATTCCAAGCAAGGAATTGTTGCCGAACCAGCGGGAGCTGCCAGTGTGGCTTCCCTAGAAGTTTTGCGCGAATACATCAAGGGAAAAACGATCTGTTGTATTATCTCCGGTGGGAACAATGACATCAACCGCATGCCTGAAATGGAAGAGCGTGCCTTGATCTACGATGGCGTAAAACACTACTTTATCGTCAACTTCCCACAACGTCCAGGGGCCCTTCGCGAATTTGTAAATGATATCCTAGGTCCAAATGATGATATCACTCGTTTTGAATACATCAAGCGCGCTAGCAAGGGAACAGGCCCTGTCTTAATCGGGATCACTTTAGACAATAAACATGACTATGCAGGCTTGATTAACCGGATTGAGCGTTTTGACCCTTCCTTCATTAATTTGAATGGAAATGAAACCCTTTATAATATGCTAGTCTGAGGATAGTAGAGAAAGAACAGATAAGGAAGGCAATATATTTTTATGGAATATATTGCTTTTTTAGGAAGACTTGTGATATGATATGCATACATTAAAAGGAGGAATATAAAATGCCTGGATTTTTTATCTTTATTTTATTCTTACTGCTGGTAGCTGGGCTCATCGTTATTAGCTCACTTTATGTGGTCAAGCAACAATCCGTTGCCATCATCGAACGTTTTGGTCGCTATCAAAAAATTAGCGATAGTGGCATTCATATGAGAGTGCCTTTTGGCATCGATAAAATTGCAGCACGAGTTCAATTGCGCGTCTTACAGAGTGAGATCGTGGTGGAAACAAAAACTCAGGATAACGTATTTGTTACTATGAATGTGGCGACGCAATACCGAGTGAATGAAAGCAACGTAAAGGATGCCTACTACAAACTCATGCGTCCAGAATCACAGATTAAATCATACATCGAGGATGCACTTCGTTCTTCTGTGCCTAAGTTGACCTTGGATGAACTGTTTGAGAAAAAAGATGAAATCGCCCTTGAAGTTCAAAAACAAGTGGCAGAGGAAATGTCAACTTATGGATATATTATTGTTAAAACCTTGATTACCAAAGTTGAGCCAGATGCCGAAGTGAAGCAATCCATGAACGAAATCAATGCGGCGCAAAGAAAGCGTGTAGCTGCTCAAGAATTAGCAGAAGCAGACAAGATCAAGATCGTTACTGCCGCAGAGGCAGAGGCAGAAAAAGACCGTTTGCACGGGGTTGGTATTGCCGAGCAACGGAAGGCCATTGTCGATGGATTGGCAGACTCTATTAAAGAGTTAAAAGGTGCTAATGTAGACTTAACCGAAGAACAAATCATGTCTATTCTCTTAACCAACCAGTATTTGGATACCTTAAATAATTTTGCAGATAAAGAAGGGAATAATACGATTTTCCTACCAGCAAACCCGGATGGCGTAGAGAATATTCGTACCCAAATCCTCTCAGCTTTGAAAGCAAAATAACAAAATATCTGACTTTTTTAAAATTGTTCGTATTTTCAGCTGTTATGGTTGACAAAATATGCAAAAAATTTTATATTAGTATTGGAAATAATAATATAGGAGAAGTATCATGGCTAAATCGAACTTCGAAAAAGTGGAATCAGTTGTTAGTTGGGTACGTGATAAAAAGATCACTGGGTATCGTATCAGTAAAGAAACGAACGCCCGTGAAATGTCTATCATTGCACTTGCGCAAGGTCGTGCGAAAGTGAAGAACATCTCGTTTGAAACTGCGCTTGGCTTGATCGATTTTTATGATAAGAATCATCAAAAATTCGAAAATTAAAATGATATATAAAAAAGAAGGGAAAAGCATCCCTTCTTTTTATATAGTATAAATCAGGATATAGTAGGAAAGTATCACTAGCTGGATCCCTAGCTATTAAAGGATTTTAACAAGTTTATGTGTGGGATTTCACTTTTATTTAATGGTATTTGAAAACTCCCTCATCGGAATGATTCCGGTGAGGGAGTTTGTTTTAATTTAAGAACCGTTGTAAGAATTCTTTGGTCCGTTCTTCTTTTGGATTGGTAAAGATTTCTTTTGGATCACCTTGTTCAGCGATGACCCCTTTGTCCATAAAGATAACACGACTTGAGACGTCTCGGGCAAATTCCATTTCGTGGGTGACCACGATCATGGTTAGGCCTTCTTTGGCTAAGTCTTGCATAATTTTAAGAACTTCTCCGACCATTTCAGGGTCCAGAGCTGAGGTTGGTTCATCAAACAAAATGGCATCAGGATCCATAGAAAGGGCCCGAGCGATAGCCACCCGTTGCTTTTGGCCGCCTGAGAGTTGTTTTGGACGAGCAGCCCAATAAGGTTCTCCCATGCCAACTTTCTCTAAGTTTGCTTTAGCAATTTTCTCTGCTGTTTCTCTGTCC
The DNA here is from genome assembly GCF_000314795.2 of Streptococcus sp. F0442. GTDB lineage: Bacteria > Bacillota > Bacilli > Lactobacillales > Streptococcaceae > Streptococcus. The sequence goes on from NZ_KB373315.1 coordinate 386,916, forward strand.
CGTTTCAGTACGGTAGTCTGAGCAACAATGGTGTTTTCTAAGACATTTAAATTTTCAAAGAGATTAAAGCTTTGGAAAACCATGCCCAATTTTTCCCGATAGTGGGTGAGATCGTAATCAGGATCGAGAACGTTCTGTCCTCGGTAGAGGATTTCTCCATCAGTCGGAGTTTCTAAGAGATTAATGGAGCGAAGGAAGGTAGATTTCCCGCTACCAGAGCTCCCGATAATGGAGATAACTTCGCCCTTCTCAACAGAAAGAGAGATGTCCTTCAAAACTTCGTTTTGACCGTAGGATTTTTTTAAGTGTTTGATTTCAAGTATTTTTTCTGCCATTATTTCACCTCTTTAACTTGCATTTGATTGGCACCAGTTGTATAGGTATCAGAGTCTAAGCGACGTTCGATGTATCGAAGGATACGGGTGATGGTGAAAGTCAGGATAAAGTAAATTACCGCAATAATGGTAAAGGTTGGGAAGTATTGGTAGTTTTGAGTTGCGACTGTATTTCCTGTAAAGTAGAGTTCAACCACAGAGATAACATTCAAGACAGATGTATCCTTGATGTTGATGACAAATTCATTCCCTGTCGCTGGCAAGATATTGCGCACGACCTGAGGGAGAACGATCTTGCGCATGGTTTGTCCATGGGTCATCCCCAGAGCGGTAGCCGCTTCAAACTGGCCAGTATCCACTGCTAAGATTCCTCCACGAACAATCTCACTCATATAAGCCCCTGTGTTGATCGAAACAATAAAGATAGCGGCCCAGGTGCGATCCAAGGAAATGTTAAAAGCTTGGGCTGAACCGTAGAAAATAACCATGGATTGAACGATCATCGGAGTTCCACGGAAGATTTCAATGTAGACATTGAGGAACCAGCCGAAGAATTTTTGTAAGGCAGCTAGAGCCTTGTTTTTAGAAGTAGGAGCAGTCCGGAAGACACCGATTAACAAACCGATGATCAAACCAGCAATGGTCCCTGTCATAGAGATTAAGAGGGTCATTCCAGTTCCTCGTAAGAACTGTGGTCCATTATCTTTCAAAATCTTCATCATTTGGCTGAAGAAAGTCTGCTCATCATCACTAGCATCGTTGGAAGCGGGTTGCTTCTCAATCATATCATCCATGAGTTTGACTTGGTCTTCAGACGAAATCTTAGCTAGTGCAGCATTGACTTGGTCGATTCGACTGTCACCCTTCTTCATCCCGATAGCAATGGTCGCATCTTCCTCCCCAACTTCAAAACCTTTTTTGAATTGGATCATCTTAAATTTTGAATTAGCAGATTCTGCTGTCAAGGCTTCAGGACGCTCAGAAACATAGGCATCGATAACGCCAGATTCTAAAGCTTGACGCATCTGGGCGAAATCCCCCATAGCGGTTTCTTGTTTGGCACCCTTGAGTTGGGAGATAAGAGAATAGAGGTAGACCCCTTGTTGAGAGGTGACCTTTGCATCTTTGAAGTCATCTAGACTAGTCGCATTGGCATAGTTTCCGTCTTTACGCACCAGCATAACCGGCTCACTGGTATAGTAGCTATTAGAGAAAGCGACCTCTTTTTTGCGCTCAGCAGTAGGACTCATTCCAGCGATGATCATATCAATTTTACCAGAAGTGAGGGCGGGAATTAGTCCGTTCCAAGATGTTTTTACGATCAGAGGTTTTTTACCTAGTCCCTCAGCAACCTTTTTGGCGATTTGGACATCGTAGCCATTAGCATATTGGTTGGTCCCGTCAATTTTCACAGCTCCATTTGCATCATCCTCTTGGGTCCAGTTGAAAGGAGCGTAGGCAGCTTCCATCCCAATCCGGAGATATTCATCTGCTTTGACTATATGGCTCATTCCCAGACACAAAAGTAGTCCTGTAAAGAGTGCATAAATTGTTTTTTTCATGTAGTCTCCTCTTCCTTTATAAATAGTATCCTCTTATTGTACAAGAATTTGTATGACTTTTCAAATATATTCTTCTTTTTATTTAAAAAATGCTATAATAATACAAAGGAGCGTGGTCAAATGAAAAAGTATTTGTATCTAGTTTTCGCCTTTCTTGCCTGCCTGTTTGTGAGTCAGAATGTCCAAGCATCGGGTCCCTCCTATGATGTCCTTTCCTACCGAGGAACACTGACTTTAAATACCTGGGATAATGCTACTTATGAGGAAGAGCTCGTCTATTATTTCAAGGGCTCCTATAATGGGCAATACGTCACTTTAGGAAGTGCTGGGCACATGCCTCAAGGTTTTGAAATTGAGATACCACCAAAGGTTGAGGTGGAAGGTCGCGAGCTTGAAAGAGAGCCTGAGATCACAAACTTAGGAGACGGCTACCGAGTGAAAATTTATAACAGCGGGGTAGCGCATGATACGGTCAAAGTGAAGGTGACTTGGAACTTGAAAAATCTTCTCTATTCACACAAGGATATCTTGCAGTTAAACTGGAAACCAATCACAGATGGCGATAAGAAGGTTGATGAAGTTCAGTTTCGTATCATTCCTAAGTTTGCACCAGCCAATGCGCAGTCGGAACTGTATATCCATACAGCCTTTATGGGACCGGATGTGACGGTAAAGAAAGAAGATGGGTATTATGATGCCACCTTCTATAATCTAGGTAAGGGGCAAGCTGTAGAGTTGTATGGCTATTGGTTGAAGTCAGACCTATCTCCCTTGTATGATTCTGGTCGAAATACAGGATTGACCAAATTGGATGAATTTCATCAGACCCAAGCCAAAATTGAACAGGAAAAATACTGGACACGGATGTTTTGGAACTGGATCTTGCCAGCGCTTATTCTTAGTCTCTGGCTTTTGGCTCTTTTGGGTCGCAATCGTTTTAAAAAAATGATTTGGCCTGGTGTTACCTATCCAACCAATACTCGGCTTTATGAGATTCCTCAGGATATCGCACCTCTGGTGATGAGTTCGGTTGTTTATTCAGCTGAATTAGATGAGGCCTCCCCTACCAATAAGGAGAAGGCAACTTCTCCGGCATTTACATTTGAAAAAATGATTCAAGCAACTTTGCTGGATTTGATGGATCGTGGAGTGATTGTCTACGAGCAGCAAGGAAATGAAGTGGTTTTGACCAGAAAGTCTCATGAACATGTGGATGATTTTGAACGCTCCTTTATGAACATGGCTTTTGGAGATCAGGTTTCCTGTCCTGTTAACCGTCTCTTTGAGAATTATGAATTCAGTGACGATATATATAAACATGCCAAAAAAGCAGATCAAGATGCTGTTCGTTCTCTAGGAAGTCGAGCTCAGGCTCGTTTTGATACGGCTGTCAACCAAGTGGCTCGAGATGTCCATCGTAAGGTAGAAGATCTCCATTTGCCAAGCTATTATCGACCTTTGGAAGCGCATGAAGAAGCACAAGCTCGACGCAGTCTTTTCTTTGGTTGGACGGCTTGGTTCTTAGCTCTTGGAGCAGAAGTTTTTGCTATTTTTGTACTGAAGTGGTTCTCTATTCCTTGTTTGATAGGGATCTTGACCCTTTGGTATCTGCCAGCACGCTTCAATGGGGTATTTAAAGCCTGCTTACGAGATGGTGTCGTTAATGGAGCAGGTGCTGAGCAACGTTATTACTGGGATAGTTTCGGCCGGATGTTGAAAGAGATTGCTCATCTTAACGATACAGAGCTACAGTCTCTGGTTCTATGGAACCGCTTATTGGTCTATGCGGCCTTATATGGTGTAGCAGATAAGGTCACAAAGGTCATGAAGCTTCGAAATATTCATTTACAAAACCAAGCCTTGGATGCTTTTGTTTATACACCGTTCTATCATGACGTGACACGTACGAGTCATGCCATGTCTACCTATGGATCAACAGCATCCACGGCCAGTCATTTCACTGTTTCCTCTGGTAGTGGTGGAGGATTCTCTGGTGGAGGAGGCGGAGGAGGCTTTGGAGCCTTCTAATTCTGGCAAGAGAGGTCTAGTCCAGTCTGTAGAATTATGATATAATAAAGCAAATGTAAGTTTAGGAGAAAAAGATGTTTCTGTTCGAATTAATCAAGGCGATTCTTTTTGGAATTGTCGAGGGGATTACAGAGTGGTTGCCGATCTCAAGTACAGGTCACTTGATTTTGTTGCAGGATTTTGTTCAATTTAAAAATCAAGATCCGGCCTTCATGGAGATGTTCAATGTTGTCATCCAATTGGGAGCCATCCTTGCGGTTGTGGTGATTTATTTTGATAAATTATATCCGTTTAAACCAGGGAAATCAGCAGTAGAAGTGCGTCGGACCTGGCAGTTATGGGCAAAAGTTGCAGTTGCAACTCTCCCGCTTGTCTTTGTTTTCAAACTCGATGATTGGTTTGAGGCACATTTTCACAACTCCATTTCTGTTGCGATTATGTTGATTACCTACGGGGTTGCCTTCATCTATTTGGAAAGACGGGAACAAATCAAGCCAGAAGTAACAGAGCTGCATAAGTTGCCTTATCGAACAGCCTTGTATATCGGACTTTTCCAAGTCCTATCGCTTTTTCCAGGTACGAGCCGTTCAGGTGCTACGATTGTGGGAGGTTTGATCAATGGTGTTAGCCGTCCGGTCGTGACAGAATTCACCTTTTATCTGGGAATTCCAGCTATGTTTGGCGCCAGCCTCTTAAAAGTTGCAAAATTTGTGCTTGGAGGCCATTCACTGGCTCTGGGGCAACTCTTTATTCTACTGGTTGCTATGGGAGTAGCTTTTGTGGTCAGCATGTATGCTATCCGCTTCTTGACAGATTATGTGAAAAAACATGACTTTACCGTCTTTGGGAAATACCGGATCGTGCTTGGTTCCATCTTGCTATTGTATGGATTGTTCCGTATCATTTTCTAAGAACACCATGGATGTCATTTCTGAGGTCGGTGACTTTTGTCCCGGCCTCTTTTCTCTGCATCCTTTTTTTGAATTCTATCCAATTTTTTAGTATAATAGTAGGACTAGAAGTATGAGGTTATACTATGAAGATGAAGCAAATTAGTGATTCGACAATTAAAATCACGATCCAACTAGAAGACTTAGAAGAACGTGGAATGGAAATTGCTGATTTCCTTGTTCCACAGGAAAAAACAGAAGAATTTTTCTATGCCATTTTGGATGAGCTTGAAATGCCGGAAAGTTTCCTGGATAGCGGGATGCTTAGTTTTCGTGTGACACCAAAACCAGACAAATTAGATGTTTTTGTTACCAAATCAAAAATTGACCAACAATTGGATTTTGAGGATTTGTCCGATCTTCCCGATATGGAAGAATTATCGCGCATGACGCCAGATGAGTTTATCAAGACTTTGGAAAAAACCATTTCTGAAAAGACAAAAGGGGATGCGGAAGCCATCCACCATTTGGAGCAAGAAGAGTTGCGTGAGGATCAAGAACCGTCAGAAGTAGTTGAACCACCTGTGACTCAGTATATCTATTATATTTTGCGCTTTACAAGTCTCCAGCAAGTGGTGGCCTTTTCGAAAACAGTAACCTATCCGGTAGATACCTCTGAATTATACAAAATGGGGTCTGAATATTATTTGACCATCTTAATCGACACAGAGGATCAACCAAACCAATATCCAACCTGGTTACTTGCCATCATTCGTGAATATGCTGATGATTCAGATGTGACACGAGCAGTTCTGCAGGAACATGGGCATTTGCTGATGGTATCAGGTGCGATTGAAAATTTGAAGAAAGTTGCTAGCTTATGATGTCTTTTTCATTGCAATTTGTTCTGGTGTTGATTGGAACCTTCATGATTGCCTTGGTTTTGACGCCTCTGGTTCGCTTGTTCTCCTTTAAGATCGATGCAGTGGATTATCCCAATGCTCGTCGTATCAATACCAAGCCCATGCCAAGTGCTGGTGGACTGTCTATTGTGATCTCTTTTACGATTGCAACCTTAGTCTTTATTCCTATGCTGACCTCCACTACCGCACCAATCAAAAGTTACCTCTCTTACACCCTACCGGTTGTAGGAGCAGGATGGCTGATTGCTCTCACGGGCTTGATCGATGATGTAAAAGAATTATCTGCTAAGAAAAAGATGATCGGCATTCTTCTTGCAGCCAGTTTGGTCTGGTTCTACACAGACTTTCGGCTGGATGATTTTAAAATTCCATTCGGCGGTCCCTTGCTTCATTTTGAACCATGGTTGTCTTATCTTTTGACGGTGATTTGGATTGTCTCCATTACCAATGCGGTCAATCTAATTGATGGATTAGATGGTTTGGTGAGCGGGGTCTCCATTATTTCTCTTGTAACTATGGGGATTGTTTCCTATTTCTTTCTACCAGTTCCCAATCTCTTTTTGACCATGACCATCTTTGTCTTGGTTGCAGCCATCGCTGGCTTCTTTCCTTTTAATTACCATCCAGCTATTCTCTATTTGGGTGATACAGGTGCTTTGTTTATTGGATTTATGATTTCTGTTTTATCCTTGCAAGGTTTGAAAAATGCGACAGCTGTTGCTGTAGTCACCCCTATGATTATCCTTGGAGTTCCGATTACAGATACCTTTTTGGCGATTATCCGGCGGACGCTGTCTGGTCAAAAATTTTACAAACCGGATCGTAATCATTTGCATCATCGTCTGCTCTCCTTGGGGTTAACCCATCGAGGAACCGTATTGGTAATCTATGGAATCTCGATGATTTTTTCGATGATCTCTTTACTGCTTAATATTTCTACTCGTATCGGGGGAGTCTTGCTTGTAATTGGGCTCTTGTTTGGAGTGGAGCTGTTAGCGGAATTAATCGGGGTTCTAGGACCTAGTCATAGTCCGTTATTAAATGTCCTTCGTTATATTGGAAATTCCTCCTACCGTGAGGAAGTCCGTCAAAAACGGAAAGAACAAACTAAATAAGAATTGTTCTAATCAAAAGAAAAGCCAATTAGGCTTTTTTTTGATATACTTAAAAGGTAAAAAAATACTTTGTGATCAAGGTGCCTTGATTTTGAGGTCTTTGATCGGTCAAGGTAAAAGAAAGGGAATGCAATGTCGACATTAGAAATTAAAGACCTTCACGTTGAAATTGAAGGCAAAGAAATTTTAAAAGGTGTAAATCTTACCCTAAAAACTGGTGAGATCGCAGCGATTATGGGACCAAATGGTACAGGGAAATCGACTCTCTCAGCAGCGATTATGGGAAATCCAAATTATGAAGTAACCAAAGGTGAGGTTCTATTTGACGGTGTCAACATCTTGGAATTGGAAGTAGATGAACGTGCGCGGATGGGCTTGTTCCTTGCTATGCAATACCCTTCTGAAATCCCAGGAATTACCAATGCAGAATTTTTACGCGCAGCCATGAATGCTGGTAAAGAAGAGGATGAAAAAATTTCGGTTCGTGATTTCATTAAAAAATTAGATGAAAAGATGGAATTGCTCAACATGAAGGAAGAAATGGCAGAACGTTATTTGAATGAAGGATTCTCAGGTGGTGAGAAAAAACGCAATGAAATTCTTCAATTATTGATGTTGGAGCCAACTTTTGCGCTTTTGGACGAAATCGACTCTGGTTTAGATATCGATGCTCTTAAAGTCGTATCTAAAGGTGTCAATGCTATGCGTGGTGAAGGTTTCGGAGCTATGATCATCACCCACTACCAACGTTTGTTGAACTACATTACTCCTGACGTAGTCCATGTGATGATGGATGGTCGGGTTGTACTTTCAGGTGGACCAGAATTGGCTGCTCGCTTGGAACGAGAAGGATACGCCCAACTTGCAGAAGAACTCGGTTACGACTATAAAGAAGAACTATAACTTGAGGACAAGTAGTCTTATTTGTCAGAAAATCAAACAGATAGTATCTTTATTAGGAGAAAAAAATGAGTATTGAAAATATTACCCTCTTTTCGGAACTGCATGCTGAGCCAAGCTGGTTGCAAGATTTACGAAAAAAAGCTTTTGACAAGATCGATCAGTTGGAGTTACCAACCATTGAACGGGTCAAATTCCACCGTTGGAATCTTGGGGATGGAACAATCACGGAAAGTGAAACTTCTGCAAATATACCTGATTTTACGGCCCTTGATTCGAATGTAAAATTGGTTCAATTTGGAACCCAGACCGTTTTTGAACAGATCCCACAGTCCCTAGCGGACCAAGGCGTCCTCTTTACGGATTTCCATTCTGCTTTAGAAGAAATTCCGCAGCTAGTGGAAGACTACTTTATGTCTTCTGTTAAATACGATGATGACAAGCTAGCAGCCTATCATACGGCTTACTTTAACAGTGGGGCTGTCCTTTATATCCCGGATAATGTTGAAATTGAGGAAGCAATCGAAGGCATTTTCTACCAAGATAGTGATAGTGATGTGCCTTTTAACAAACACATTTTGATTATTGCCGGTAAAAATAGCAAGTTCAGCTATTTGGAGCGTTTGGAATCAAAAGGTAATGGCTCAGAAAAAGCAACTGCTAATGTGACGGTTGAGGTGATTGCCCGCTCAGGTGCCCAAGTAAAATTTGCGGCGATTGATCGCCTTGGAGAAAACGTTACAGCCTATATCAGCCGCCGAGGAAAACTAGGCCAGAATGCCAGCATTGATTGGGCCATCGGTGTCATGAATGAAGGCAATGTAGTTGCAGACTTTGACAGTGACTTGATTGGAAACGGAAGTCATGCGGATTTGAAGGTCGTTGCCTTATCAAGCGGTCGTCAAGTCCAAGGAATTGATACGCGCGTGACCAACTTTGGTTGCAACTCGATCGGAAATATCTTGCAACATGGGGTTATTCTTGAAAAAGGAACCTTGACCTTCAATGGAATTGGTCACATTATTAAGGGAGCAAAGGGGGCAGATGCCCAGCAAGAAAGTCGTGTCTTGATGCTTTCTGACCAAGCTCGTTCAGATGCCAATCCAATCCTTTTGATTGAAGAAAATGACGTCACAGCAGGCCACGCAGCATCGATCGGTCAAGTGGACCCAGAAGATATGTATTACCTCATGAGTCGTGGTCTGGATCAACACACAGCAGAACGTTTGGTGGTACGTGGTTTCTTAGGCTCTGTCATTGTTGAAATTCCAGTCAAAGAAGTACGCGATGAAATGATTGCCACCATCGAAGAAAAGTTATCTCAACGCTAAGGAGAAAGGATGCTAGATAGAAATACGATTGCTCAAGATTTTCCAATTCTCGACCAATTCGTCCATGACGAACCCTTGGTTTATCTAGACAATGCAGCAACAACACAAAAACCTAAACGTGTTCTGGAAGCAGTCAACCACTATTATTTGCAAGATAATGCCAATGTCCATCGCGGCGTTCATACCTTGGCTGAGCGAGCGACAGCAGCCTATGAGGCAGCGCGTGAAAAAATCAGAAAGTTCATCAATGCTCCATCAACCAAGGAAATCCTTTTTACAAGAGGAACGACGACGGGACTTAACTGGGTAGCTCGCTATGCGGAAGAAGTCTTGAGGGAAGGAGACGAAGTTCTGATTTCCATCATGGAACATCACTCCAACATCATTCCTTGGCAGCAAGCCTGTAAAAAGACAGGAGCAAAACTGGTCTATGTCTATCTAAAAGATGGCTTACTGGACATGCAGGACTTAAAAAGCAAACTCAGTGAGAAGACGAAATTTGTCTCCATCACCCATGCTTCTAACGTTCTAGGTGTGGTCAATCCGATCAAGGAAATTGCCCGATTGGCTCATGAAGTCGGAGCTATCATGGTTGTTGACGGGGCTCAATCAACTCCTCATATGGCCATTGATGTGCAGGATTTAGACGCAGATTTCTTTGCTTTTTCTGGTCATAAGATGGCTGGGCCGACAGGGATTGGTGTCCTTTACGGGAAAGAAGAACTCTTGCATCAAATGTCTCCAGTGGAATTTGGAGGCGAGATGATTGACTTTGTCTATGAGCAATCTGCTTCATGGAAGGAATTGCCTTGGAAATTTGAAGCTGGAACGCCCAATATGGCTGGAGCAATTGGACTTGGAGCAGCGATCGACTACCTGGAAGAGTTGGGAATGGATCAGATCGAAGCGCATGAGCAAGAATTAATTGCCTATGTGTTTCCAAAATTACAGGCCATCGAAGGTTTGGTCATTTATGGTTCCCAAGACTTGGCCCAACGTTCCGGTGTGATTTCCTTTAATTTAGGGGATCTCCATCCGCATGATTTGGCGACAGCCTTAGATTATGAAGGAATTGCTGTTCGTGCAGGTCATCACTGTGCCCAGCCTCTCCTTCAATACCTGCAGATCCCGGCAACTACAAGAGCGAGTTTCTACATCTACAACACCAAGGCTGACTGTGATAAATTGATTGAGGCATTGATCAAAGCAAAGGAGTTTTTCAATGGCACTTTCTAAATTAGATTCACTTTACATGGCGGTCGTAGCCGACCACTCAAAGCACCCCCACCACCAAGGGCAGATTGAAGATGTTGATCAGATCCAACTCAACAATCCAACTTGTGGAGACGTGATCCAGTTGAGTGTGAAATTTGATGAAAATGACAAGATCGAAGATATTGCCTTTGTCAATTCAGGCTGTACCATTTCAACAGCTTCAGCTAGTATGATGACGGATGCTGTAATAGGAAAAACGAAAGAGGAAGTGGAAGAATTGGCACAGGTCTTTTCAGAAATGGTCCAAGGCCAATCGGATCCTCGGCAAGAGGAATTGGGAGACGCAGCCTTCTTGTCTGGAGTTTCAAAATTCCCGCAACGCATAAAATGCGCGACCCTCTCCTGGAATGCCCTTAAAAAAGCGATCGAACGTAGCAATTAATTAAAAGAAGAAACAGAGAAAGAAAGGAAATTATGGCTGAAGAAAGAGTCGAACCGAAACCAATTGATCTCGGTGAATATAAGTTTGGATTTCACGATGACGTTCAACCTATTCTCTCTACAGGAAAAGGCTTGAACGAAGCAGTAATTCGTGAATTATCTGCAGCAAAAAATGAACCAGAATGGATGCTGGAATTTCGCTTGAAATCTTTTGAAACCTTCAAAAAGATGCCCATGCAAACCTGGGGTGCGGATCTATCAGATATTGACTTTGATGATTTGATCTATTATCAAAAACCTTCAGATAAACCGGCCCGTTCTTGGGATGAAGTTCCAGAGAAAATCAAGGAAACCTTTGAGAGAATTGGGATTCCTGAAGCGGAACGTGCTTACCTAGCAGGAGCTTCTGCCCAGTATGAATCAGAAGTGGTTTACCACAATATGAAAGAAGAATTTGAGAAGTTGGGGATTATCTTTACCGATACGGATTCTGCCCTGAAAGAGTACCCAGATCTTTTCAAACAGTATTTTGCTAAGTTGGTACCTCCAACGGATAATAAGTTGGCTGCCCTGAACTCTGCTGTGTGGTCTGGCGGAACCTTCATCTATGTACCCAAAGGTGTAAAAGTAGATGTACCGCTTCAAACTTACTTCCGTATCAACAATGAAAATACAGGTCAGTTTGAACGAACCCTGATTATCGTTGATGAGGGGGCGAGTGTCCACTACGTAGAAGGATGTACAGCGCCAACTTATTCAAGTAACAGCTTACACGCGGCCATTGTTGAGATCTTTGCTTTGGATGGTGCCTACATGCGTTACACGACTATTCAAAACTGGTCAGACAATGTTTACAACTTGGTAACCAAACGGGCCAAAGCGACGAAAGATGCGACAGTGGAGTGGATTGATGGGAACCTAGGTGCCAAGACAACCATGAAATACCCATCTGTTTACCTGGATGGGGAAGGTGCACGTGGTACGATGTTGTCCATTGCGTTTGCCAATGCTGGGCAACACCAGGATACAGGGGCAAAGATGATTCACAATGCCCCTCATACAAGCTCGTCTATCGTTTCAAAATCCATCGCTAAAGGTGGTGGAAAGGTAGACTATCGTGGACAAGTTACCTTTAATAAGAATTCGAAGAAATCTGTCTCTCATATTGAGTGTGATACCATCATTATGGATGATATTTCAGCATCAGATACGATCCCTTTTAATGAGATCCATAATTCTCAAGTCGCACTGGAACACGAAGCTAAGGTCTCAAAAATCTCAGAGGAACAATTGTATTACTTGATGAGTCGTGGTCTAACTGAAACAGAAGCGACAGAAATGATTGTCATGGGATTTGTGGAGCCCTTCACTAAAGAACTTCCAATGGAGTATGCTGTTGAGCTCAACCGCTTGATCAGCTACGAAATGGAAGGATCAGTAGGCTAATTTAGTTTAATAGGGTGATAAAAAAATCACAATGGATTTTGATCCATTGTGATTTTTTCTTATAATTTTTCATTGACATAGCGGACGAATTTATTCCACCAAACCTTCAGGAAAAAGCTTTTCTCAACGTTTTTTTCAGCAACCATTTCAACCGTTGGTTCCTGGTCTTCCAAATAGCCACGACCGATTTTTTCTGGATCGGAGTATTGGAGAAGTCCTACATCAGTACCAGACTTCACAGGGGCCTTGAATTGGCTCTGATTGCTTTTGAAACGGATCTTCGCTTCTGTTTGATTGCCTTGCTTCTCAACGACATAGAAGTCTTTTTTGGCGACGGCTGAAACGGATTGGGCCTTCCCGTCCATAATGGAAACCTTACTGTTTCCGTAGGGATCGCCTTTCTTTACAACAATTGAAGAGTAGAAAGTCCGTACCACATAGTTCATCAGAGAAGAAGTCGTCACAAAGCGCGCATAAGGATCACCGTCAACAGCTTCAACTCCCAGGACAACCGTTATCATGTGGATTCCATTTTGCGTGGTGGATGCGGCAAAGGTAATCCCACCCTTGGTAGAGTTGCTAACGCGAAGGCCATCGACTCCACTACGGTAATTCGGCATCCCCTCTAGCATCAGGTTGGGGTTTTCAATCTGTGTTTGTGAGAACAGAGCAGTTGGTTTAGATGTATATTGTGTCACTTCAGGAAAATCTTGTAGCAAGTGCTTAGCAATGACAGCAATGTCATAAGCGCTCAATTGATTTTCATCCGCTTTCCCTTCAGGATTACCGCTGATGGTTTGTGTATTTAAGCCTGTTGCGTTGATCAAGTGAGGAGATCGAATGCCCCAAGTAGACAATTTTTGCTTCATCTTTTCAACGAAGCCTTTTTCGGAGCCACCGATCTTCTCAGCTAAGGCTAAGGCAGCAGTACTAGAATTTCCAACTAGCAAAGCCGTCAGTAGCTGATCGACAGTATATTGATTCGACTCCATGGGAATCGTGCCGGCACCTTCGATATCATTTAAGGCCAAGGCTTCTTCAGATAATTTGACGGAGTCTTTTAATGAAAGCTTCTTATCATGAATCGCTTCAAAGATCAGATAAGTAGTCAGAAGGGTAGACAAACCACCCACATCGCGTTTTTTCTCTGAGTCTTTTTCGTACAAAATTTTACCAGTATCTGCTTCGACGGCGATGGCACTTTTAGCAGGAAGATCCAGCTCGTCTGCAAGAATCATTTGAGTTGGAAAACTGCATAAAAGGATGATGCAGGTTAAAAAAGAAAGAAAGAATTTTTTCACAGTTATTTCCTCATTACTTAGTCTTCTCTATTGTATCATAGAAAATCAGAATGGAAAATTGAAAAATCATCCTTCAATCTGAGAAACCACTTCTATCAAGGTTTACAAGCAACGAACGGGCGAATATTCAGAAAATTTAGTTTACTTTTTTTTCTACTTGTGATATAATCTTAAACAAATCTAAAAAAACTATTGGAGAATTCCTATGAAAAAAGGTAAAGTATTCGCAGTTGCCGGAGTAACTCTCCTTGCAGCAGGATTGTTGGCTGCATGTTCAGGATCAAATACAAGCAAATCAGGTTCTGCTTCAAACGAAGACAAGAACTATGGCTATGTCTACACGTCAGATCCAACAACTTTGGACTATACGGTATCCTCTAAAGCTGCTACACATGACATCACTACAAATGTGGTAGACGGTTTGCTGGAAAATGACAAGTATGGAAATCTTGTGCCTTCACTAGCGGAAGACTGGTCAGTATCAAAAGATGGTTTGACCTATACCTACAAGATTCGTAAGGGTGTTAAATGGTACGATGCAGATGGTGAAGAACATGGTGAAGTGACAGCTAAAGACTTCGTGACTGGTTTGAAACACGCAGCTGATAAGAAATCAGAATCTCTTCCACTCGTTCAAGGCTCTGTCAAAGGGTTAGATGATTATGTCCAAGGGAAAATCACAGACTTTAGCCAAGTAGGTGTTAAAGCGGTTGATGATTACACACTTGAGTACACATTGAACAAACCGGAAACTTTCTGGAACTCTAAGACGACTAACGGAATCTTGTTCCCAATTAGCACAGAATTCTTGAAGAGCAAGGGTGAAGATTTTGGCCAACCAAACGATGTCAAATCAATCCTTTCAAATGGACCATTCCTTTTGAAATCCATTACTTCAAAATCATCTGTTGTATTTGAAAAAAATGACAACTACTGGGATAAGAAAAACGTTCACCTTAAAGAAGTGAAATTGACTTATTACGACGGATCAGACCAAGATTCATTGGCGCGTGGATTCTCTGATGGTGCGTATACAAAAGCTCGTCTTTTCCCTGCAAGCTCTAACTTTGCAACAGTAGAGAAAAAATATAAAGACGATATCTTTACCACACCAGCTGGATCAGGTGTAGCAGTGCTCGGATTTAATTTGGATCGCCAATCTTATAACCACACAGCTAAGAAATCAGATGCTGAAAAAACTGCTACTAAGAAAGCAATTTTGAACAAAGATTTCCGTCAAGCCATCACTTTTGCCTTGAACCGTGAAAGCTACTCAGCACAATTAAATAGCAAACAGTTTGCAAAACCAGCTATCCGTAACACCTATACAGCTCCAGCTTTCGTACAAGTAAATGGTAAAGACTTTGGGGATGTGGTTGCAGATAAATTGAGCACTTATGGTGATCAATGGAAGGGTGTTAACCTTGCTGATGGTCAAGATGGTCTTTACAACAAGGATAAAGCCAAAGCACAACTTGAAAAAGCGAAAGCAGAGCTTCAAAAAGATGGCGTTCAATTCCCAATTCATATTGACGTACCAGTAGCTCAAAACTCTACAGGTTTTGTGGCTCGTATGCAATCTTTGAAACAAACAGTCGAAGAAACTCTTGGGAAAGACAATGTCGTTCTAGATCTTCAAATGATGGACTCAGATGAAGTGTTGAATATCACTTTGAACGTACCATCAGCTGCAGATGCAGACTGGGATCTTCAAGGAATGGTAGGATGGAATCCAGACTATGATGATCCATCAACTTATCTTGATACTCTTCAACCAGCTTCTGAGGACCAAACAAAAGTTTACCTTGGTTTTGCAGGTGGTGTAGATAACCCTTCAGCGAAAGCAGTAGGTTTAGATGAGTTCGCCAAGCTTCTTGATGACGCAAGTAATGAAACACAAGATGTTGTGAAACGTTACGAAAAATACGCAGCAGCTCAAGCTTGGTTGACCGATAGTGCAATTGTTATTCCAACGATGTCAAGTACAGGTGCTGCAACAGTCGTTTCTAAGGTGGTTCCATTCTCTGAACCATCATCACAAACAGGTAACAAAGGTTCAACATACTTCAAATACGTTGAAGTTCAAGATGAGCCAGTAACTAAGAAACAATATGATGAAGCTCTTAAGAAATGGCAAAAAGAAAAAGCTGAGTCAAACAAAAAAGCTCAACAAGACCTTGAAAAACACGTTAAATAATTAAATTATTGCTTTTCATCAGAACTTTCTCTTCTAGGGGAGAAAGTTCTTTTGAACATTAAAGGAATGAAATATGAAAAAATATGTTTTTATGCGTATTTTACGTTCGTTAGTGTCAATTTTTCTAGTCACGACATTAACTTACACGATTATCTATACGCTAACACCGAGAAATCTCATTTTTAAAAATGACCCCAACTATAATAAAGTAGCGAAGACGAAAGATTCGAAGATCAACTACGAAAACACGGTCTATGATCGCATGGGTTATTTGGAATACATGGATTCAAAAAGCTTGCAACAAAAAGCAAGTGAAGAAGATTCATCTGTAACAGTTGATGCAACGTCTGCTAACGAAAAGATCTATAAGAAATACATCGACAAATTAGGTCATGGTTGGCAGTTGAAACGATTCCCGGAAAGCAAATCTTTCTATGCAGTTCGAGAAATCCCAGTTTTTGAACGTGTTGTTAGCTTCTATGCAAATTTGATTCAGTTTGATCATCCAGGTTGGGTGAAAGATGCCTCAAATCCAAATCTCAAACGCTATATCCGTATTGAAAATGATCCATCTATTGGTTGGTCAGTTGTAGGTTCTGGTACGAAACACAAATACCTCTTGTACTTTAATGGACAATTCCCATTTGTACATCAAAACTTTGTGACTTTAAACCTTGGAAATTCATATCCAACTTATTCAAATACTCCCGTTCTTCAAGTAATCACACAAGGACAAGGAACGACTAAGAAGAGTGAAGTGAACTTCCCTACAGGTAAAAAGACATCTTCCATCGATATCTACTCACGTACCTACAAATCTCCAAGCAAAGCAGACTCACAAGATATTAGTCGTTTTGGTAAAGGAGATGCCTATACAGCAACCTTGAGCAACTATGAAAATCCTTCAATGATTGCAAGTTCTGCTATCATTGGTTTGATTGGGATTGCCATTGCCTATTTGATTGCGATCCCATTAGGATCTTACATGGCTCTGTTCAAGAACTCATGGTTTGATAGCATCTCAACTGCTGTCTTGACTTTCATGATGTCACTTCCAACCATTGCCTTGGTTTATATTGTACGTTTGGTAGGTTCTCTATTTGGGCTTCCAGATTCATTCCCAGTTCTTGGAGCACAAGATTGGCGCTCATACGTCTTACCATCACTGATTCTTGGATTGTTGAGTGCACCATTTATTGCCGTTTGGATCCGTCGGTACATGATCGACATCCACTCGCAAGATTTCGTCCGTTTTGCTCGTTCAAAAGGATTGTCAGAACGTGAGATCTCAAGAAAACACATCTTCAAAAATGCAATGGTCCCATTGGTGTCTGGTATTCCAGGTGCTATTATTGGAGTTATCTCAGGTGCGACTCTTACAGAAACAGTCTTCGCCTTCCCAGGTATGGGTAAGATGTTGATTGACTCTATTAAAGCATCAAACAACACCATGGTCATTGGACTTGTCTTTATCTTCACATCACTTGGTATTTTTGCTGCCATGTTGGGTGATATCTTGATGACAGTACTTGACCCACGGATTAAATTAACGAATACGAAAGGAGGCAAATAATGGCTACAATCGATAAAAATAAATTTCAGTTTGTAAAACGTGATGACTTTGCCTCTGAAGTAATCGATGCCCCAGCATACTCATACTGGAGATCAGTGTTCAGACAATTCTTGAAGAAAAGAACAACCATCATTATGCTTGCTATTTTGGTTGGGATTCTACTGATGAGTTTTGTCTATCCCATGTTTTCAAATTTTGATTACAACGATGTTAGTAAAGTAAATGACTTTAGCGCCCGTTTGAATCCTCCTAGTGCCAAAGCCTTCTTCGGTACAGATAACAACGGGAAATCCCTTTTTGATGGGGTTTGGTTTGGTGCTCGGAATTCGATTATCATTTCCTTCATCGCCACTGTTATTAACGTTGTGGTCGGAGTTATCGTTGGTGGAATTTGGGGAATCTCAAAATCTATCGACCGGATCATGATGGAAGTGTATAATGTTATTTCAAACATTCCGTTCATGTTGATCGTTATCGTATTGACTTACTCAATGGGATCTGGTTTCTGGAACTTGATTCTTGCCATGTCCTTAACAGGATGGATTGGAATTGCCTATACCATTCGTGTCCAAATCATGCGTTACCGTGATTTGGAGTACAACCTGGCCAGTCGGACTTTGGGGACACCAACTTTAAAAATTGTAACGAAAAACATTTTGCCACAATTGGTATCAGTTATCGTGACTCAAACATCACAGTTGCTCCCAAGCTTTATTTCATATGAAGCCTTCCTTTCCTTCTTTGGTCTAGGTCTTCCAATTACAGTTCCAAGTTTGGGACGTTTAATCTCTGACTATTCTCAAAACGTAACAACAAATGCCTACCTATTCTGGATTCCATTAACTGTTTTGATTTTAGTCTCCTTGTCATTCTTTATCGTCGGACAAAACTTGGCCGATGCCAGTGACCCACGTACACATAGATAGGAGGAGTAGATATGACATCAAATAACAATATTATTTTATCTGCTCAAGATATCGTAGTGGAATTTGACGTGCGCGATCGCGTGCTCACAGCCATTCGCGGCGTATCACTTGAGCTAGTTGAAGGCGAAGTGCTTGCTTTAGTTGGTGAGTCAGGCTCAGGAAAATCAGTTTTGACCAAAACCTTTACAGGTATGCTTGAAGATAATGGTCGTGTGGCCCAAGGTACGATTAAATACCGCGGTCAAGAATTGACTGATCTGAAGTCCAATAAAGATTGGGAGAATATTCGTGGTTCTAAAATTGCAACGATTTTCCAGGATCCAATGACAAGTTTGGATCCCATCAATACAATTGGATCTCAAATTACAGAAGTCATTATTAAACACCAAGGAAAGACAGCAAAAGAAGCTAAAGAAATGGCTTTGGACTATATGGCCAAAGTTGGCATTCCAGACGCAGAACGTCGCTTTGATGAATATCCCTTCCAATATTCGGGTGGGATGCGTCAGCGGATCGTTATTGCGATTGCTTTGGCCTGCCGTCCAGATATCTTGATCTGTGATGAACCAACAACAGCCCTTGACGTAACGATTCAAGCACAAATCATCGATTTATTGAAATCCTTACAAAAAGAATATCAATTTACTGTTATCTTTATCACCCATGATTTAGGTGTGGTTGCAAGTATTGCAGATAAGGTAGCAGTTATGTATGCTGGCGAAATCGTTGAGTTTGGTAAAGTAGAAGAAATTTTCTATGATCCAAAACATCCATACACATGGAGTTTGCTTTCAAGTTTACCACAATTATCAACCTCAGATGGAGACCTTTACTCTATCCCTGGGACACCTCCTTCATTGTACGCTCCAATCAAAGGAGACGCCTTTGCTCTTCGTTCTGATTATGCTATGCAGATAGATTTCGAAGAAGAAGCACCTGCCTTTAAAGTTACAGATACTCACTGGGCGAAAACATGGTTGCTCCATCCAGATGCACCAACAGTTCATAAACCAGAAGTAATCGAAAACCTTCACGAAAAAATCGGCTCAAAAATGGGCTTCACTAACATTACAGAATAGGAGGAAGGAAATGACTGAAAAATTAGTTGAAATTAAAGATTTAGAAATTTCCTTCGGTGAAGGAAGTAAGAAATTCGTTGCTGTAAAAAACGCAAACTTCTTCATTAATAAGGGAGAAACGTTCTCTCTTGTAGGTGAATCTGGAAGTGGTAAGACGACAATTGGACGTGCTATCATTGGTCTAAATGATACAAGCGCTGGAGAAATCATTTATGATGGTCGTAAGATCAACGGGAAAATTTCTCACAGTGAGAAATCAGAGTTGATTCGTAAGATCCAAATGATCTTCCAAGACCCTGCTGCCAGTTTAAATGAACGTGCAACAGTTGATTATATTATCTCTGAAGGTTTGATCAACCACCACTTATTCAACAGTGAAGAAGAACGACAGGAAAAAGTGAAAAATATCATGCATGAAGTTGGGCTTCTTGCAGAACATTTGACACGTTACCCTCACGAATTCTCAGGCGGACAACGTCAACGGATCGGTATTGCTCGTGCACTTGTCATGGAGCCAGAATTTGTCATTGCGGATGAGCCAATCTCAGCCCTAGATGTTTCAGTTCGTGCGCAAGTTTTAAACTTGTTGAAAAAATTCCAAAGAGAATTAGGTTTGACTTACCTCTTTATCGCCCATGATCTATCAGTTGTGCGGTTTATTTCTGATCGTATTGCGGTTATCTATAAAGGAGTAATTGTAGAAGTAGCGGAGACGGAAGAGTTATTTAATCATCCAATCCATCCATATACACAATCACTACTTTCAGCTGTTCCAATTCCAGATCCGATTTTAGAACGTAAAAAAGTTCTAAAAATTTATGATCCTGAACAACATGATTATTCTGAAGATAAACCACAAATGGTTGAAATCAAACCAGGTCATTATGTATGGGCTAACAAAGCTGAAGAAAATAAATACAGACAAGAATATAAATAGAGAGGATATCCTCTCTATTTTTTACTTCTTTAAAAAAAACTTTCAAAAAAATCAAAAAAAATAAAAAAAGTTATTGACAAGGTATAGATGTCGTGATATACTGATATAGTTGTCGCGAGAGAGCGACAAAGACCTTTGAAAACTGAACAAGACGAACCAATGTGCAGGGCGCTATAACGGAAGTTATAGTAACTGAACAATAAAAAACAATAAATCTGTCAGTGACAGAATGAGTTTAAGACAAACAATTATTTTAATGAGAGTTTGATCCTGGCTCAGGATGAACGCTGGCGGCGTGCCTAATACATGCAAGTAGAACGCTGAAGCTTGGTGCTTGCACCGAGCGGATGAGTTGCGAACGGGTGAGTAACGCGTAGGTAACCTGCCTGGTAGCGGGGGATAACTATTGGAAACGATAGCTAATACCGCATAACAGTAGATATTGCATGATATCTGCTTGAAAGGGGCAATTGCTCCACTACCAGATGGACCTGCGTTGTATTAGCTAGTTGGTGAGGTAACGGCTCACCAAGGCGACGATACATAGCCGACCTGAGAGGGTGATCGGCCACACTGGGACTGAGACACGGCCCAGACTCCTACGGGAGGCAGCAGTAGGGAATCTTCGGCAATGGACGGAAGTCTGACCGAGCAACGCCGCGTGAGTGAAGAAGGTTTTCGGATCGTAAAGCTCTGTTGTAAGAGAAGAACGAGTGTGAGAGTGGAAAGTTCACACTGTGACGGTAACTTACCAGAAAGGGACGGCTAACTACGTGCCAGCAGCCGCGGTAATACGTAGGTCCCGAGCGTTATCCGGATTTATTGGGCGTAAAGCGAGCGCAGGCGGTTAGATAAGTCTGAAGTTAAAGGCTGTGGCTTAACCATAGTACGCTTTGGAAACTGTTTAACTTGAGTGCAGAAGGGGAGAGTGGAATTCCATGTGTAGCGGTGAAATGCGTAGATATATGGAGGAACACCGGTGGCGAAAGCGGCTCTCTGGTCTGTAACTGACGCTGAGGCTCGAAAGCGTGGGGAGCAAACAGGATTAGATACCCTGGTAGTCCACGCCGTAAACGATGAGTGCTAGGTGTTGGGTCCTTTCCGGGACTCAGTGCCGCAGCTAACGCATTAAGCACTCCGCCTGGGGAGTACGACCGCAAGGTTGAAACTCAAAGGAATTGACGGGGGCCCGCACAAGCGGTGGAGCATGTGGTTTAATTCGAAGCAACGCGAAGAACCTTACCAGGTCTTGACATCCCTCTGACCGCTCTAGAGATAGAGTTTTCCTTCGGGACAGAGGTGACAGGTGGTGCATGGTTGTCGTCAGCTCGTGTCGTGAGATGTTGGGTTAAGTCCCGCAACGAGCGCAACCCCTATTGTTAGTTGCCATCATTGAGTTGGGCACTCTAGCGAGACTGCCGGTAATAAACCGGAGGAAGGTGGGGATGACGTCAAATCATCATGCCCCTTATGACCTGGGCTACACACGTGCTACAATGGCTGGTACAACGAGTCGCAAGTCGGTGACGGCAAGCTAATCTCTTAAAGCCAGTCTCAGTTCGGATTGTAGGCTGCAACTCGCCTACATGAAGTCGGAATCGCTAGTAATCGCGGATCAGCACGCCGCGGTGAATACGTTCCCGGGCCTTGTACACACCGCCCGTCACACCACGAGAGTTTGTAACACCCGAAGTCGGTGAGGTAACCTTTTAGGAGCCAGCCGCCTAAGGTGGGATAGATGATTGGGGTGAAGTCGTAACAAGGTAGCCGTATCGGAAGGTGCGGCTGGATCACCTCCTTTCTAAGGAAATGGAAGCCTGTACGTTGGTCTTGTTTAGTTTTGAGAGGTCTTGTGGGGCCTTAGCTCAGCTGGGAGAGCGCCTGCTTTGCACGCAGGAGGTCAGCGGTTCGATCCCGCTAGGCTCCATTAACACTTAAGGGTGTTAAGCTTGAACATTGAAAATTGAATATCTATATCAAATAGTAACAAGAAAATAAACCGAAACGCTGTAAATATTTAAAGAGTTTAGGTCGCAAGACCAAAAATAAGGTTAAGTTAATAAGGGCGCACGGTGGATGCCTTGGCACTAGAAGCCGAAGAAGGACGTGACAAACGACGAAATGCTTTGGGGAGCTGTAAGTAAGCGACGATCCAGAGATGTCCGAATGGGGGAACCCAACAGGTAATGCCTGTTACCCATATCTGTTAAGGATATGAGGAGGAAGACGCAGTGAACTGAAACATCTAAGTAGCTGCAGGAAGAGAAAGCAAAAGCGATTGCCTTAGTAGCGGCGAGCGAAACGGCAGGAGGGCAAACCGAAGAGTTTACTCTTCGGGGTTGTAGGACTGCAATGTGGACTTAAAGATTATAGAAGAATGACATGGGAAGGTCAGCCAAAGAGAGTAAGAGCCTCGTATTCGAAATAGTCTTTATACCTAGCAGTATCCTGAGTACGGCGAGACACGTGGAATCTCGTCGGAATCTGGGAGGACCATCTCCCAACCCTAAATACTCTCTAGTGACCGATAGTGAACCAGTACCGTGAGGGAAAGGTGAAAAGCACCCCGGGAGGGGAGTGAAATAGAACCTGAAACCGTGTGCCTACAACAAGTTCGAGCCCGTTAATGGGTGAGAGCGTGCCTTTTGTAGAATGAACCGGCGAGTTACGATATGATGCGAGGTTAAGTTGAAGAGACGGAGCCGTAGGGAAACCGAGTCTGAACAGGGCGCAATAGTATTATGTCGTAGACCCGAAACCATGTGACCTACCCATGAGCAGGTTGAAGGTGAGGTAAAACTCACTGGAGGACCGAACCAGGGCACGTTGAAAAGTGCTTGGATGACTTGTGGGTAGCGGAGAAATTCCAAACGAACTTGGAGATAGCTGGTTCTCTCCGAAATAGCTTTAGGGCTAGCGTCGACATTAAGATTCTTGGAGGTAGAGCACTGTTTGGGTGAGGGGTCCATCCCGGATTACCAATCTCAGATAAACTCCGAATGCCAATGAATTATGGTCGGCAGTCAGACTGCGAGTGCTAAGATCCGTAGTCGAAAGGGAAACAGCCCAGACCACCAGCTAAGGTCCCAAAATAATTGTTAAGTGGAAAAGGATGTGGGGTTGCACAGACAACTAGGATGTTAGCTTAGAAGCAGCTATTCATTCAAAGAGTGCGTAATAGCTCACTAGTCGAGTGACCCTGCGCCGAAAATGTACCGGGGCTAAAACAATTTACCGAAGCTGTGGATACCTTTATAGGTATGGTAGGAGAGCGTTCTATGTGTGGAGAAGGTATACCGTGAGGAGTGCTGGAACGCATAGAAGTGAGAATGCCGGTATGAGTAGCGAAAGACAGGTGAGAATCCTGTCCACCGTAAGACTAAGGTTTCCAGGGGAAGGCTCGTCCGCCCTGGGTTAGTCGGGACCTAAGGAGAGACCGAAAGGTGTATCCGATGGACAACAGGTTGATATTCCTGTACTAGAGTATGTAGTGAAGGAGGGACGCAGTAGGCTAACTAAAGCGTGCGACTGGAAGTGCACGTCTAAGCAGTGAGGTGTGAATTGAGTTAAATGCTTAATTCTATAACATTGAGCTGTGATGGGGAGCGAAGTTTAGTAGCGAAGTTAGTGACGTCACACTGCCAAGAAAAGCTTCTAGCGTTAATCATACTCTACCCGTACCGCAAACCGACACAGGTAGTCGAGGCGAGTAGCCTCAGGTGAGCGAGAGAACTCTCGTTAAGGAACTCGGCAAAATGACCCCGTAACTTCGGGAGAAGGGGTGCTGGCTTTATGTCAGCCGCAGTGAATAGGCCCAAGCAACTGTTTATCAAAAACACAGCTCTCTGCTAAATCGTAAGATGATGTATAGGGGGTGACGCCTGCCCGGTGCTGGAAGGTTAAGAGGAGTGCTTAGGAGTAATCCGAAGGTATGAATTGAAGCCCCAGTAAACGGCGGCCGTAACTATAACGGTCCTAAGGTAGCGAAATTCCTTGTCGGGTAAGTTCCGACCCGCACGAAAGGCGTAATGATTTGGGCACTGTCTCAACGAGAGACTCGGTGAAATTTTAGTACCTGTGAAGATGCAGGTTACCCGCGACAGGACGGAAAGACCCCATGGAGCTTTACTGCAGTTTGATATTGAGTGTCTGTGCCACATGTACAGGATAGGTAGGAGCCATAGAGATCGGGACGCCAGTTTCGATGGAGGCGCTGTTGGGATACTACCCTTGTGTTATGGCCACTCTAACCCGGATAGGTGATCCCTATCGGAGACAGTGTCTGACGGGCAGTTTGACTGGGGCGGTCGCCTCCTAAAAGGTAACGGAGGCGCCCAAAGGTTCCCTCAGAATGGTTGGAAATCATTCGCAGAGTGTAAAGGTATAAGGGAGCTTGACTGCGAGAGCTACAACTCGAGCAGGGACGAAAGTCGGGCTTAGTGATCCGGTGGTTCCGTATGGAAGGGCCATCGCTCAACGGATAAAAGCTACCCTGGGGATAACAGGCTTATCTCCCCCAAGAGTTCACATCGACGGGGAGGTTTGGCACCTCGATGTCGGCTCGTCGCATCCTGGGGCTGTAGTCGGTCCCAAGGGTTGGGCTGTTCGCCCATTAAAGCGGCACGCGAGCTGGGTTCAGAACGTCGTGAGACAGTTCGGTCCCTATCCGTCGCGGGCG
Source organism: Streptococcus sp. F0442 (assembly GCF_000314795.2). GTDB lineage: Bacteria > Bacillota > Bacilli > Lactobacillales > Streptococcaceae > Streptococcus. The sequence continues at coordinate 411,793 of NZ_KB373315.1, forward strand.
TAGGAAATTTGAGAGGATCTGCTCCTAGTACGAGAGGACCAGAGTGGACTTACCGCTGGTGTACCAGTTGTCTCGCCAGAGGCATCGCTGGGTAGCTATGTAGGGAAGGGATAAACGCTGAAAGCATCTAAGTGTGAAACCCACCTCAAGATGAGATTTCCCATGATTTTATATCAGTAAGAGCCCTGAGAGAAGATCAGGTAGATAGGTTAGGAGTGGAAGTTGTGTGAGCAATGGAGCGGACTAATACTAATAGCTCGAGGACTTATCCAAAGAGTCAAAAGATATTGACAATGTAAGGTTAGCTTGTTAGAATATAGATATTCAATTTTGAATGTTTAAGCATTCAGAGTTAAGTGACGATAGCCTAGGAGATACACCTGTACCCATGCCGAACACAGCAGTTAAGCCCTAGAACGCCGGAAGTAGTTGGGGGTTGCCCCCTGTGAGATAAGGTAGTCGCTTAGCTTGATTCCGCCATAGCTCAGTTGGTAGTAGCGCATGACTGTTAATCATGATGTCGTAGGTTCGAGTCCTACTGGCGGAGTATAGAAAGTTAAGATCAAATAGTTGATCTTTTTTATTTTGCATTTTTAAGAAAGAAAAGCTCCGTTAAGTAAACGGAGCTTTTAGTTATTTAGTTATTTGAGAAGAAGGCATCATATAAAGCTTTAATGGCTTTTTCCTCTTGGTCTTTACTAACAACAAACATGATGGATACTTCACTTGAACCTTGAGAGATCATTTGGATATTAATTTCATTTTCTGAGAGAGCTTTTGCTGCAGTAGCAGTAACCCCCACATGACTCTTCATTTTTTCACCAACTATCATAATGATTGAAAGGTCATGTTCAATTTCAGCAGTGTCAACTTCTAATTTTTGAGTCAGTTGCTTTAAGATTTCCTGTTCTTTGATTGGGGTTAATTCACGTGATCGCAAAATAATGGACAAGTCATCGATACCTGTTGGCATGTGTTCCCAACTAATATTGAGGTCCTCAAGAATTTGAAGGAATTTACGACCGAATCCAACTTCTCGGTTCATCAGATATTTGGAGGTGTTAATGCTAACAAATCCGGAATCTCCAGCAATTCCGACAACTGTTACATGATCATTTGAATGTTCTAAAACAATACGAGTTCCAGGATGTTCTGGATTATTTGTATTTTTTATAACTAGTGGAATTTTTCCTCTGTATGCAGGAACGAGTGCTTCATCGTGTAAGACTGAAAATCCTGCATAAGCCAACTCACGCATTTCTTTGTATGTTAATTCTGGGATGGAATGTGGGTGTTTAATAATCCCGGGATGAGCTGCAAAGATTCCATCTACGTCTGTAAAGTTTTCATATAAATCAGCCTTGACACCAGCAGCAATGATGGACCCAGTGATATCTGAACCACCGCGAGAAAATGTACAAATATCCCCATTCTGGGTTACACCAAAGAATCCTGGAATAACAACGACTTCATTTGAATCTTTTAATTCTTCAATCTTATCATAACTAGATGGTAAAATTCGGGCGTTGGAAGGCTCTGCAGTTACGGTAAGTCCCGCTTCTTTAGGATGAATGTATCTAGCTTCTAACTCATTTTGATTGAAATAGGCAGCAATGAGTTTAGCATTATTATTTTCTCCAGCCGCTAGAAAAGCATCGTATGTAAAAGGATTGCCTTTTTTAGGTAAATTAGTTAAATCATAGATATCTTCAGCGATCTCTTGAATAATAGTTTCTTTTAGCCCCAACTCCTCAGTAATATCACGATAACGTTCAATAATCCATTGCTGGGTTTGGGTAACATCCTTATCTGAGGTGAACTCTTTATAATATCGAATGAGGGCATCCGTTACCTTTGTATCTTCCGCATTGCGTTTACCAGGAGCCGATACAACAACAAATCTTCTTTCTGGATCATCTTTGATTATATCAAGTACTTTTTTTAATTGAGTAGCAGATGCTAGAGAACTTCCACCGAATTTAGTAACTTTCATGTTTTCTCCTTAATAGTTTCATTAATACATTATACCAAAGTTCAGTTATTGATACAATGTATTTCCTGATAGGTCAAAAATTAATTGAATAGTCAGAGGAGCATAGTTTAAAATATTCAAATTTTACAATTTTGTTACATCTTATAGAGATATTTTACTAATTTTATTTTTTGTGGTATGATATGTTATATTTCGAAAGCTTTAATATCAAAATATTTAATCTGAAAATTAAAGGAGTCTGTGATGTTTGAAACAATTTTGTATTCTGTTGAAAATGACGTGGCGACAATTTCTTTAAATCGTCCGGAAGTATCCAATGGTTTTAACATTCCAATGTGTCAAGAAATTTTAGTGGCCTTGGAAGATGCTGGGAGGAATGAAGAAGTGAAGTTCGTCATCCTGTCAGCAGAAGGAAAAATTTTTTCAGTTGGTGGGGATTTGAGCGAAATGAAACGGGCGGTTGATGCGGATGACATCGAGTCTCTTGTCTTAATCGCTGAATTGGTTAATACTATTTCAAAGAAAATTAAACAATTGCCTAAGCCAGTTATCATGGTGGCAGATGGAGCTGTTGCAGGAGCAGCAGCAAACATTGCAGTAGCTGTTGATTTTTGTATTATTAGTGAGCGGACAAAATTCATTCAGGCTTTTGTTGGAGTTGGTTTGGCACCGGATGCGGGTGGTTTGTTCTTATTAGGAAAAGCTATTGGCATGTCACGAGCTACTCATTTAGTAATGACGGGGGAAGCCTTGACTGCAGAAAAAGCATTGGAATATGGACTAGCTTACCGCGTCTGTGAATCTGAAAAACTTGAGAAAACGGTAGATCAATTGCTTAAAAAATTAAGAAGAGGATCTTCAAATTCTTATGCCGCGATGAAAGAGATGGTTTGGAATGCTTTCCTAAAAGACTGGGATCAATATGCGGATCTTGAATTGGATTTGCAAAAGAAATTAGCCTTTACGGAAGACTTTAAGGAGGGGGTTATTGCCTACTCTGAAAAACGTCGGCCACAATTTAAAGGAAAATAAATTTGTATTTTTTCTATGTTTTGTGAAAAAAAGCTTGCAAATTATTTTCATTTTTGATAAAATTTGACTATCAAAGTAAAATTAGGAGGTGGAGTTTTGAATTACCAATTAGTTAATGACTATTTAACATCCATCTTTAATAATGTTTTGGTTATCGAGGAGACGAGCCTAAGAGCAAGTCGATTTAAAGATGTTTCTATTAAAGAAATGCATACGATCGACGTGATTGGTTCGACACCGAATGCAACTCCGAGTGATATTTCACGGGAGTTGATGGTGACTTTGGGGACTGTCACGACAAGTTTGAATAATCTTGAGCGCAAAGGGTATATCGAAAGAAGAAGATCTGAAGTTGATCGCCGGGTTGTACACTTAAGTTTAACAAAGAATGGTCGTCTACTTTATCGACTTCATCAACAATTCCATAAACGGATGGTCAACCAAATTATTGGAGATATGAGCCCCGAAGAGAAGAAAGTGATGCAAAAAGGATTGCAAAATCTGTATCGCTTCTTGGAGGAAATTAAATAATGGTCTTTGCTAAAATTAGTCAAGTTGCTCATTATGTACCTGACCAAGTCGTATCGAATGATGATTTAGCTGAGATTATGGATACAAGTGATGAATGGATCAGTAGTCGGACAGGCATTCTTCGTCGTCACATTTCAAGAGATGAGACGACTAGTGATCTTGCAACAGTTGTCGCTCAAAGATTATTAGCAAAAGCAAACTTAGACGCTGCAGAAATTGATTTTATCGTTGTCGCTACAATTACTCCAGACAGCTTAATGCCATCAACAGCAGCTCGGGTGCAAGCCAATATTGGAGCTTCTAAGGCTTTTGCTTTTGACCTGACTGCAGCCTGTAGCGGATTTGTGTTCGCATTAGCTTCTGCTGAAAAATATATTTCATCAGGAATGTACCAGCGTGGGCTTGTGATCGGTAGTGAGACACTTTCAAAAGTCTTGGACTGGTCAGACCGGTCTACGTCAGTCCTCTTTGGGGATGGAGCTGGTGGTGTCTTGCTTGAAGCGAGCGATCAAAAATCGTTTTTAGCTGAAAGTCTTTTTACCGATGGAAGCCGAGGTTCTAGTCTTGAATCTTGCTATTTGGGTCTGTCTTCTCCGTACTCAGAAGAAGTTTCTGATCGAAGATTTCTGAAAATGGATGGACGTTCTGTTTTTGATTTTGCTATTCGTGATGTCACGAAAAGTATCCAAAAGCTGATAACAGATGCATCATTGGAAGCAGAAGAGATTGACTATTTTCTTTTACATCAGGCAAATGACCGAATGTTAGATAAGATGTCAAAAAAACTGGGTGTCTCTAGAGGAAAGATCCCAGCAAATATGATGGAATATGGAAACACTAGCGCTGCTAGTATCCCCATTCTATTATCGGAGTGTGTTGAGAATCATCGAATCAGATTGGATGGAAGTCAAAAAATTCTTCTAACAGGATTCGGTGGAGGTTTGACATGGGGCACACTTCTTGTTACAATCTAGTTAAACATGTGGAAACACATTTTAAAAATTTTTTATTATTTTTAAGGAGGCCAATCATGGCAGTATTTGAAAAAGTACAAGAAATTATCGTTGAAGAACTTGGTAAAGAACCATCAGAAGTAACACTTGAGTCTACTTTTGAAGATCTTGAAGCTGATTCATTGGACTTGTTCCAAGTGATTTCAGAAATTGAAGATGCATTCGACATTCAAATTGAAACTGAAGAAGGCTTGTCTACTGTAGGTGACCTTGTAGCTTACGTAGAAGAAAAAACTAAATAATAATGGATGAGAGTATCGAAAGATATTCTCTCTTGTTTAGGTAATAGTTTGACGCTCAAAGCAAAGAAACGTTTTCAAACTATTACTTAAGCGAAAACGAGGAAGGTATTATGCAAACACGAATTACAGAATTATTAAACATTAAATATCCAATTTTCCAAGGTGGTATGGCTTGGGTCGCTGATGGTGATCTAGCGGGAGCTGTATCCAATGCGGGTGGTCTTGGGATCATCGGTGGAGGAAATGCACCTAAAGAAGTTGTCAAAGCGAATATTGATCGTGTCAAATCCATTACTGACAAACCTTTTGGAGTGAATATCATGCTCCTCTCTCCTTTTGCAGATGATATCGTTGATTTGGTTATCGAAGAAGGGGTTAAAGTTGTTACCACTGGTGCAGGGAATCCTGGAAAATACATGGATCGTTTTCACGAAGCTGGCATTACCGTTATTCCAGTTGTACCTTCAGTAGCTTTAGCAAAACGGATGGAAAAACTAGGTGCGGATGCTGTGATTGCTGAAGGAATGGAAGCAGGAGGGCATATTGGTAAATTGACTACCATGACCCTGGTTCGTCAAGTTGTCGAAGCTGTCTCTATTCCTGTTATTGGTGCTGGTGGTGTGGCTGATGGTGCTGGAGCAGCTGCAGTCTTCATGCTTGGAGCAGCTGCTGTTCAAGTGGGAACACGATTTGTCGTTGCTAAAGAATCAAATGCTCACCAAAACTTTAAGAATAAAATCTTGAAAGCTAAAGACATTGATACAGTAGTGTCTGCGTCAGTTGTTGGCCATCCAGTTCGTGCGATTAAGAATAAATTGGCTTCTGCTTATAACCAAGCTGAAAAAGATTTCTTGGCAGGTAAGAAGACTCAAGAAGAAATTGAAGAATTAGGAGCAGGTGCTCTTCGCAATGCTGTTGTGGACGGAGACGTTGATAACGGATCTGTGATGGCAGGACAAATTGCAGGTCTCGTAAGTAAAGAAGAAACCTGTGCTGAAATCTTGGAAGATATCTATTTTGGAGCTGCTAAAGTCATTCAGAAAGAAGCAGCTCGCTGGGCAGATGTCAAATTCTAACAAGTAAAGGAAAGGAAGAGAACAGTGACAAAACGTGCTTTCTTATTTGCTGGTCAAGGTGCCCAAAAATTGGGGATGGCTAGTGACTTGTATGCAACTTATCCGATTGTTAAGGAGACATTTGATACTGCAAGTCAGATTTTGGGCTATGATTTACGAGGATTGATTGATTCTGATGAAGACAAGCTCAATCAAACACGCTTTACCCAACCGGCTATTTTGACAACTTCAGTAGCTATTTATCGTCTATTAGCAGAAAAGGGTATTACACCGGATATTGTTGCCGGTCTTTCTCTAGGAGAATATTCTGCTCTAGTTGCTGCAGGTGCTCTTTCTTTTGAAGAAGCAGTCGCTTTGGTAGCTAAGCGGGGTGAATTTATGGAAACAGCTGCGCCTGCTGGAAGCGGAAAGATGGTAGCTGTCATGAATACTGATCCTTCCTTGATTGAAGAAATCTGTCAACAGGCTTCTGAAAAGGGAGTCGTAACACCAGCTAACTACAACACTCCTGCCCAAATTGTGATTGGTGGAGAGGTTGAAGCTGTGGACTATGCTGTTGAATTCTTACAAGAAGCAGGGGCAAAACGGTTGATTCCTCTGAATGTCTCTGGCCCCTTCCATACGGCCTTACTTGCTTCTGCTAGTGAAAAACTAGCGACTGAACTTGAGAGAGTTACTTTTAAGGACTTTAGCTTGCCTTTGGTTGGGAATACAGAAGCAAAGATCATGAAATCAGACGAAATCAAAGCTTTATTAGCTCGCCAGGTGATGGAGCCCGTTCGTTTCTATGATTCGATTGCAACGATTCAAGAGTTTGGAGTAGATGAAGTGATTGAAATTGGTCCAGGTAAGGTCTTGACTGGTTTCTTGAAAAAAATTGATAAAACTCTTCCAACGAAAAATGTTGAGGATCAAGCCAGCCTTGATGCCCTACTGAACGAATAAGATGAGGTGACTATGGAACTGAAGAATAAAAATGTATTTGTTACTGGCTCAAGTAGAGGCATTGGATTGGCTATTGCGCATAAATTTGCTTCAAAAGGTGCTAACATTGTCTTAAATAGTCGCGGAGAACTTCCAGCAGGCTTAGTAGATGAATTTGCCTTATACGGTGTGAAGGTAGTTGGCGTTACTGGGGATGTATCTAAAGCCGCGGAAGCGAAGCGAATGGTAGCAGAAGCGATTGAAGTCCTTGGATCAGTAGATGTTCTTGTGAATAATGCTGGGATTACCAATGATAAGCTCATGTTAAAATTGACGGAAGAAGATTTTGAGCAAGTCTTGAAGGTGAATTTGACTGGTGCTTTTAATATGACACAATCAGTCTTAAAGCCGATGACCAAGGCGCGTGAAGGTGCTATCATTAACATGTCGAGTGTTGTCGGTCTAACCGGAAATGTTGGACAAGCTAACTATGCAGCCTCAAAAGCTGGTTTGATTGGTTTTTCTAAATCGGTAGCGCGTGAAGTAGCTGGTAGAAATGTCCGAGTCAATGTCATTGCGCCGGGCTTTATCGAATCTGATATGACAGAAGGCCTTCCGGAAAAAATTAAAGAAGTGTCTCTCACTCAAATTCCAATGAAACGCTTTGGAAATACAGAAGAAGTGGCAGATGTTGCAGTCTTTCTTGCAACTCAAGAATATCTAACAGGACAAGTCATCGCAATTGATGGTGGCTTAACTATGCAATAAAAAGAGGTAGGTTTTGAAATGAAATTAAATCGTGTTGTTGTAACAGGCTATGGCTTGACATCTCCAATCGGAAACACTCCAGAAGAATTTTGGAATAGTTTAAAAGAAGGAAAAATTGGAATTGGTCCGATTACAAAATTTGACCACAGTGACTTTGCTGTTCATAATGCAGCTGAAATCCAAGATTTCCCATTTGATAAGTACTTTATCAAGAAAGATACAAACCGCTTTGACAACTACTCATTATATGCTTTGTATGCTGCTCAAGAAGCTGTGAATCATGCAGGTTTAGATGTAGAAGCTATTGATAAAGATCGTTTTGGTGTCATTGTTGCTTCTGGTATCGGTGGAATCAAAGAAATCGAAGACCAAGTGATTCGCTTGCATGAAAAAGGACCAAAACGTGTCAAACCAATGACCCTTCCAAAAGCTCTGCCAAATATGGCATCTGGTAATGTTGCGATGCGTTTTGGAGCTAATGGAATTTGTAAATCGATCAATACGGCTTGTGCCTCTTCCAATGATGCGATTGGGGATGCTTTCCGTGCCATTAAGTTTGGTTTCCAAGATTTGATGTTGGTAGGTGGTTCAGAAGCTTCTATTACCCCATTTGCAATCGCCGGTTTCCAAGCCTTGACAGCTCTTTCAACAACAGAAGATCCAACTCGTGCTTCTATTCCATTTGATAAAGATCGGAATGGATTTGTAATGGGAGAAGGATCAGGAATGTTGGTACTTGAAAGTTTGGAACACGCTGAAAAACGTGGTGCAACCATTCTTGCTGAAGTGGTGGGCTACGGAAATACCTGTGATGCCTACCATATGACTTCTCCACATCCAGAAGGCCAAGGAGCTATCAAAGCAATGAAGTTGGCTTTGGATGAGGCAGAAATTGAACCAGCTCAGGTCAATTATGTCAACGCCCATGGTACTTCTACTCCAGCAAATGAAAAAGGAGAAAGTGGTGCAATCGTTTCTGTATTTGGTACAGAAGTTCCAGTATCTTCTACAAAATCATTTACAGGCCACCTCTTGGGAGCAGCTGGTGCAGTTGAAGCCATTGCGACGATCGAAGCAATTCGCCATCAATATGTTCCAAAAACTGCTGGGACACAAGAGTTATCAGATTATATTGAAGCAAACGTTGTATATGGTGAAGGCCAAGAGGCAGATATTCAGTACGCTATCTCAAATACCTTCGGATTTGGTGGGCACAATGCTGTACTTGCCTTTAAACGCTGGGAGGGATAATTCATGAATATTTCTGAAATTAAAGATCTGTTGGCTCAATTTGATGCCTCAACTTTGCGTGAATTCTCATATAAAAATAACGGCGAAGAATTGAATTTAAGTAAAAACCAAACGAGTTCAGTTGTGGCTACACCGGTAGCTCCTGCGGTTGAAGTAGTGACAGCAACACCTCAAACGCCGGTAGTAGCTCCTGTTGTGGAAGCACCAGCAACTCCAGCTGTAGCGGCTGAGCCAGTTGCTACTCCAGCTCAAGAGGCAGAAGGTGATGTAGTTGAAAGTCCATTGGTTGGTGTCGCTTACTTGTCACCAGCTCCAGATAAACCAGCTTTTGTTTCTGTTGGAGACAAGGTGACCAAAGGTCAAACACTCTTGATCATTGAAGCCATGAAAGTGATGAATGAAGTCCCAGCACCTAAAGATGGTGTTGTCACTGAAATTTTGGTGAATAACGAAGAAATGGTTGAATTTGGAAAAGGATTGGTTCGAATCAAATGACAATTGATATTAATGATATTCGTGAGGCTTTGCCACATCGTTATCCAATGCTTTTGGTAGACCGCGTTTTGGAAACAAGCGAAGATACCATTGTTGCCTTAAAAAATGTAACTATCAATGAACCATTTTTTAACGGTCATTTTCCCCAGTATCCGGTTATGCCAGGTGTTCTCATTATGGAAGCCCTAGCTCAAACAGCAGGTGTACTGGAGTTGTCAAAACCTGAAAATAAAGGGAAATTAGTCTTTTATGCAGGTATGGACAAGGTGAAGTTTAAAAAACAAGTCGTTCCAGGAGATCAACTGGTGATGACAGCTACTTTTGTCAAACGTCGCGGAACAATAGCTGTTGTTGAAGCAAAGGCAGAAGTAGATGGCAAGCTTGCAGCTTCAGGAACGCTTACTTTTGCAATTGGAAATTAAGAAAGGCCTATCTATGTTTCGTAAGATCTTAATCGCCAATCGTGGTGAGATTGCAGTTCGTATTATTCGTGCAGCTCGTGAACTCGGCATTGAGACGGTTGCAGTGTATTCTACTGCTGATAAAGAAGCCTTGCATACCTTACTAGCTGATGAAGCAGTTTGTATTGGACCTGCCAAATCAACAGAATCTTATTTGAATATGAGTGCGGTTTTATCTGCAGCTGTTTTAACAGGTGCAGAAGCTATCCATCCTGGTTTTGGATTTTTGAGCGAAAACTCAAAGTTTGCGACCATGTGTGAAGAAGTTGGCATTAAATTTATCGGTCCATCTGCTAAAGTTATGGATCTGATGGGGGATAAGATTAATGCTCGTAAACAGATGATCAAGGCAGGAGTTCCTGTCATTCCTGGATCTGATGGGGAAGTCTATACTTCAGAAGAAGCTCTCGAGATTGCTGATAGAATCGGCTATCCTGTCATGTTGAAAGCATCAGCAGGAGGAGGCGGTAAGGGAATTCGGAAGGTTGAAAAACCAGAAGATCTCGTTGCTGCTTTTGAATCTGCTTCCTCAGAAGCACAAGCTGCTTTTGGGAATGGTGCTATGTATATGGAACGGGTGATTTATCCTGCACGCCACATTGAAGTACAGATTTTAGCGGATCAGTATGGACATGTGATTCATTTAGGTGAACGGGATTGTTCTCTTCAACGGAATAATCAAAAAGTTCTAGAAGAATCTCCTTCGATTGCCATTGGAAAAACTCTTCGTCATCGAATTGGATCTGCTGCTGTTCGTGCGGCTGAATCGGTTGGTTATGAGAATGCTGGGACCATCGAATTCTTATATGATGAAGGTAAGGGTGAGTTCTACTTTATGGAAATGAATACCCGTGTTCAAGTAGAGCATCCTGTAACGGAATTTGTAACTGGAGTTGACATCGTTAAGGAACAGATCAAAATTGCAGCAGGCCAGGAATTATCTGTCACTCAAGAGGATATTGTTATCAAAGGCCATGCAATGGAATGCCGGATCAATGCAGAAAATCCTTCCTTTAACTTTGCACCAAGTCCAGGGAAGATTACCAATCTCTATCTTCCTAGTGGTGGGGTTGGTCTACGTGTGGATTCTGCCGTTTACCCTGGTTATACAATTCCTCCATACTACGATAGTATGATTGCTAAGATCATTGTTCATGGTGAAAATCGTTTTGATGCACTGATGAAGATGCAGCGAGCTCTTTATGAGTTAGAAATTGATGGTGTCACTACCAATAGTCATTTCCAGTTGGATTTAATTTCAGATTCGCATGTGATTGCTGGTGATTATGACACTGCATTTTTGATGGAACAATTCCTTCCAAATTATAATAAGGAATGATGAAAAAGCCTGGACTTGTGAGGGAAGTATGAACATCATCCTCACAGATTCAGGCTTTTATAGTAATGCTATAGATGTTGTAGCATATTTTAAGGAGTAAGTAATGGCATTATTTTCTAAAAAAGACAAATATATTCGGATCAATCCGAATAGGTCATCCTGGAAGGAACCTCAACCAAAACCTGAAGTTCCGGATGAACTATTTTCGCAGTGCCCAGGTTGTAAACATACCATTTACCAAAAAGATTTAGGAAGCGAACGGGTTTGCCCGAATTGTAGCTATACCTTCCGTATTTCTGCTAAAGAACGCTTAGCTCTGACAGTGGATCCGGCTAGCTTTGAGGAAATGTTTACAGGGATTGAAACGACAGATCCCTTGAATTTCCCAAATTACCAGAAGAAATTGGCTGCTGTAAGGGAAATGACAGGTTTGGATGAAGCTGTGCTGACAGGAACCGCATTGATTAAAGGGCAAAAAGTTGCTCTTGGAATCATGGATTCTAATTTTATCATGGCTTCAATGGGTTCTGTAGTTGGTGAAAAAATTACTCGACTGTTTGAACTAGCGACAAAAGAACATTTGCCGGTCGTTCTCTTTACCGCGTCAGGTGGAGCACGGATGCAAGAAGGAATCGTCAGTTTGATGCAAATGGCAAAAGTCTCTGCAGCTGTTCAAAGACATTCTAAAGAAGGATTGTTTTATCTGACAGTTCTAACAGACCCAACAACAGGAGGGGTAACGGCGTCATTTGCCATGGAAGGAGATATCATCATGGCAGAGAGTCAAGCTCTGGTCGGCTTTGCAGGTCGGCGCGTGATCGAGTCTACTGTACGGGAACAATTACCAGATGATTTCCAAAAAGCAGAATTTCTACAAGAACATGGATTTGTAGACTTGATCGTGGAGAGAAGCCAAATCCGAGCAACAGTTGGACAATTATTGGCCCTTCATGGAGGTAAACATGAGTAAAATAACACAGATTATTAAAGAGGCACGTGACCAAGGAAGATTGACTGCGCTTGATTTTGCTCAAGGAATCTTTGATGATTTTATCGAATTACATGGAGATCGAAACTTCCGTGATGATGGTGCGGTGATTGGTGGGATTGGACGCATAGGCGATCAAACGGTTACAGTCGTTGGAATCCAAAAAGGAAAAAATCTTCAGGATAATCTAAAACGTAATTTTGGACAACCACATCCAGAAGGCTATCGAAAAGCCTTGCGTCTAATGAAACAAGCAGAAAAATTTGGTCGGCCAGTTGTAACCTTCATCAATACCGCAGGTGCTTATCCGGGTGTTGGCGCTGAGGAACGGGGACAGGGTGAGGCTATTGCTCGTAACCTCATGGAAATGAGTGACTTAAAAGTTCCGATTATCGCCATTATTATTGGAGAAGGTGGCTCTGGTGGGGCCCTTGCTTTAGCTGTGGCAGACAAGGTCTGGATGCTGGAGAACTCCATCTATGCCGTCTTGAGTCCAGAAGGATTTGCTTCTATTCTTTGGAAAGATGGCAGCCGAGCTATGGAGGCCGCTGAGTTGATGAAGATTACTTCTCATGAGTTATTAAATATGAACATTGTTGATAAAGTGATTCCAGAGCATGGTTTTTCAAATGGAGAACTACTAGCTCAAGTGAAGAAGGAATTACTGGAAGAGCTCGCCACTCTACAATCCTTGCCACTAGAAGATCTGCTAGAGCAACGTTACCAACGTTTTCGTAAATATTAAAAAAACTGAGCTTGCAGATGCAAGACTCAGTTTTTTTTTGAGTTTTTATTTTGGTGAGATAACTTCAGCGCCTCCCATGTATGGACGAAGAACTTCTGGGATGGTCACAGAACCATCTTCATTTTGATAGTTTTCAAGAATAGCAGCGACGGTACGTCCGACAGCCAATCCAGAACCGTTCAAGGTGTGAAGGAGTTTCACCTTGCCATCGGCTTCATCACGGTAACGGATTTGGGCACGACGGGCTTGGAAATCTTCTGTATTGGAACAGCTTGAGATTTCACGGTAGGTATTTTGTGCTGGGATCCAGACTTCCAAGTCGTAAGTCTTAGCGGCTGAGAAGCCCATATCTCCTGTTGAGAGAGCTACCACACGGTATGGAAGATTAAGTTTTTGAAGGATGTTTTCAGCATTGGCTGTCATTTTCTCCAATTCTTCATATGATTCTTCCGGTTTGGCAAATTTGACCATTTCTACCTTATGGAATTGGTGTAAACGGATCAAACCACGAGTGTCACGACCAGCAGAACCAGCTTCTGAACGGAAAGATGGGCTCATGGCTGTAAAGTAGATTGGGAGATCCTTGCCATCGATGATTTCATCACGGTAGTAGTTGGTCAGCGGAACTTCAGCGGTTGGAATCAAGACATAGTTGGTGTCGCTGAGTTCAAAAGTATCTTCCTTGAATTTTGGATATTGACCAGTACCAAACATAGAATCGTGGTTAACCATGTAAGGAGTGATAACTTCGGTATAGCCTTCCTTACCGTGCTCATCTAGCATAAAGTTGTAGATAGCACGTTCCAGGCGAGCTCCAAGTCCCTTATAGAAGAGGAAGCGAGCACCAGTGACTTTTCCACCACGTTCCCAGTCAAGGATGTCTAAGTCCTCACCAAGGTCCCAGTGAGCTTTTGGTTCGAAGTTAAACTCGCGAGGAGTTCCCCAACGGCGAACTTCTACGTTATCGTCTTCGTCAGCCCCAATAGGAACACTGTCAGCCGGGATGTTAGGAAGGGTTGTAGTAAATTCTGTCAATTTGGCATCGATTTCAGCCAATTCTGCATCCAATGCTTTGACTTCTGCAGAGAGAGTTTGCATGGCAGCAATTTTATCATCTGCATTTTCCTTGTTGCGTTTAGCTTGGGCAATTTCAGCAGAGACAGTGTTCCGCTCAGCCTTAAGGGTCTCTACCTTAACCAAGATGTCACGACGTTTGGCATCGATCTCTTTCATTTCGTTCAAAATGGCCGCATCAACACCGCGTGTCGCTAATTTTTCAGCAACTGTATCAAAGTCTGTACGAATTCGTTTAATATCTAACATAGCTTCTCCTTTAACAAAAAACACACCTGTTACAGTGTTGGAGTGGCAGGGCCACGGTTCCATCCAACTTCACAGGTGTGCACTTGATTTGATCTTCAATTTTTGATAAACGGTAGAATTTCGATTAAGTCCTCTATCTGTTCACAACAACCACAGACTTTCTGAAAGATTTTCTTAATTTACTTATCCGTTTGCGTCTATTATACAAGAAAAGAAGCTATTTTGCAAATAGATTTTTAATTTTAGCTGTAATAGTTTGAATCAAGGTCGGCAATTTGACGATTTTATCATTTCCAAGGTGTTCGCGAGCAATTTTTAAGATTTTTCCCGAGTCTTTAGAAGCAAAGAGGAACTTGCTTTCCTTGGTATAGATTTCAAAATGGCGGCTAATTTTACGTCCGGATACATTAGCTCCGATTTGTTCAATATTCTGCCAAGGAATTTGGACGTAGTCTTCAACATTGGCATCCGCATAAAATTCAAAAGCGGCATTCCCGACTAGGATTTTTCCAACCTTTCCCCCCACTCCCAGGTAAGAAACCCCTGTAGTATGGAATTCAACGGTTTTATTCTGTGATTGCGCCATGCTCTCCTCCTGATTTCAAGTAAGTCTATTATACCATAATAAAAAGAAGGCCGAAACCTTCTTTTTAGTTGATCTTTGCTTACATCAAGCCCGCAACGTGTGCTAATACACCGATTACAAAGAGAGCGATGATGATGGTGATTGGAGATACTTTTTTCTTCAACAACCACATACAAGCAAAAGTAAGAAGCAATCCCATCAAACCAGGAATCAATGAATCCAAGTTTTGTTGGAAAGTCGTAACTTTTTCAGGTGTTTGAGATAGACCTGAACCAACTTGAGCGAAGGCTTCTTGAATTCCCTTGTATCCTTCAGGAAGTTTATCCCAGTGGATATATGCTTTGTCGTCTAATTTGACAGAAGAAACATTGAAGACGAATTTAATAGATACCCAACGTTCTACCAAGACAGCGAGGATGAACATCCCAAGGATAGAAGCCCCTTTAGTGATGTCTTGCAAGATCCCACCAGACATATCTTTGGTAATTTCAGAACCTGCTTTGTATCCAAGTTCTTGGGTGTACCACAAGAAGGACATACGAATCGCATTCCATGCAATAAAGAAGATGAGTGGGCCAAGGATGTTACCTGTCAAGGCAAGAGATGCACCAAGAGCTCCAAGGATTGGACGAACTGTAAACCAGAAGACAGGATCTCCGATACCCGCCAAAGGTCCCATCATACCAATCTTAACCCCTTGGATAGCGGCATCATCAATCGCAGCGCCATTTGCTTTTTCTTCTTCAAGGGCAAGAGTTACCCCGATGATTGGAGCAGCTACGTATGGGTGAGTGTTGAAGAACTCCATGTGGCGCTCAAGAGCAGCCGCTTGGTCTTCTTTCTTCGTGTAAAGTTTTTTGATAGCTGGGATCAATGAGTATGCCCAACCCAAGTTTTGCATCCGTTCATAGTTCCAAGAACCTTGCAAGAAGGTTGAACGCCACCAAACTTTTTGACGATCTGATTTAGATAATTGTAATTTTTCAGTCATGATAGTGTCACACCTTTCTTAATAGTCTTCGAGGATATCGCCGATTGGATCGTTAGAAGTAGCGACTCCGCCACCTCCATTGCCACCTTTCTTAGAGAGTGAAAGGTAGATCAAGGCAAGAGCAACACCAATCGCACCAAGGGCAATCAAAGTCAATTGGCTAACGGCTGCAAGAGCAAAACCAATCGCAAAGAATGGCCATACTTCACGGCTTGCCATCATGTTGATAACCATGGCATAACCAACGGCTACGACCATACCACCACCGATTTGCATACCGTCTGATAACCAAGCAGGCATCGCTTCAAGAGCACCTCGTACAGTGTCAGCAGGAATCATTAAAAGAAGGGCGGCAGGAATGGCGATACGAAGTCCTTGAAGAAGAAGGGCCACAAAGTGAGCACGTTCTACGCCTTTAATGTCCCCTTTTTTAGCGGCAGCATCGGCAGTGTGGACCAAACCAACAGAGAGGGTACGGACGATCATAGTCAAGAAAAGACCAGCAACTGCAAGCGGAATGGCCACACCTTGAGCCACTGCGATTCCTTTTGCACTAAAATCGCCACCAAGAACCAAGATAATTGCAGCAGCGACTGACGCAAGAGCAGCGTCGGGTGCAACTGCGGCACCAATGTTGGCCCAGCCAAGTGCAAGTAATTGAAGGGAACCACCAAGCATAACACCGGCAGTCAAGTTACCTGTTACCAAACCGATTAAGGTACAAGCAACAAGTGGTTGGTGGAATTGGAATTGGTCAAGGATACCTTCAAGACCTGCTAAGAAGGCAACAACGACCACTAATACCATAGAAATAATAGACATGTTTAAAATCCTTTCGTAAGTAATCGATTATTGAACGTTCGCTTTGTTAATTAAGTCAAACAAATCTTTCTTAGAGTCATTTGGCACTTTACGTACGTCAAATTCCACTCCAAGATCACGCATTTTTTCGAATGTAGCCACATCCTCTTTGTCCATTGACAACACATTGTTGACCATGGTTTTACCAGTTGAGTGAGCCATTGATCCAACGTTCAAGGTTTTAATCGGAACACCACCCTCGATGGCACGAAGGGCATCTTGAGGTGTTTCAAATAAGATCAAAGCATGTGTTTCACCAAAGCGTGGATCTTTTGCAACGTCGATCAATTTTTGAATTGGGACAACGTTTGCTTTCACACCATTTGGTGCCGCTTGCTTGATCAATTCCTTACGGAGTTCATCTTTGGCAACAGAATCTGAAGCAACAATGATCCGATCGGCTTTTGAATCGGGTGTCCAAGCAGTTGCGACTTGTCCATGAAGCAGACGAGTGTCTAAGCGAGCAAGGTTGATCTTGAGCTTACCATCTCCAATCACTGTTCCTTCTGGAATAGCAGCTTGGGCAACAGGGGCAGCGGAAGCAGTGCTTGCTTCTTCGACTGGATTCAATTCTTCTGGAAGAGCTTTGATTCCGTCTTTAGATTCTTTGATGATGTTTGCAGCGACTTGATCAACGCCGGCATTTGCATCCATCAAACGCTCTGTATAAGCTTGAATCAACATCGGAAGGTTTAAACCTGTGATGATCGCAAATTTACGATCGGGATTTTCCCCCATGACACGACTCGCTTGGTTAAATGGAGAACCACTCCAAAGGTCAGCCAAAACCAAGATTTCATCTTCTGCATCAAATGCGGCAACAGCAGCATTGAATTTAGCATAGAGATCATCTGGGCCTTCACTTGGCATGAACGTAACCACTTGAACTTTCTCTTGATCCCCAAAGATCATCGAGCCGGATTGGTGGATTCCAGCTGCAAATTCACCGTGGCTAGCAATAATGATACCAATACTCATTATTGACATTCCTCCTTATAAAATTTGTTTGACTTTCAGTTTAAGAAAACTTTAAGCATTCTTTATTATAAAACGTTTTCACGAAAAAGTCAATGATACCGCCTTTTTGCTTAGTAGAATCAAGCAGGAAGGGTCTCTTTTGTTTTTTTGAAAAAGAGTGAAAATAACTGAAAAGCGAACATTAAGTAAGAAAATATGAATTTATTAAAGAGATTTTAGACATTTATTTCCTGAATGATTGTCAAAAACAGTAAAAAATCCTGATCATAAAATTAAGGTGTGATTAGACGGAGCAGATAAAAAAGGTTAGTCCAGGAGGGCTAACCTTGAAGGAAAATATTCTTAATGTGTGAAATCAAGTACCATACGTCCTTGAATGGTTCCAGCTTCCATTTCGTCAAAGACTTTGACCGCATCTTCTACTGGACGTTTTTGAACGACTGGCACTACCAAACCTTCTGCACCAAATTGGAAGGCTTCTTCCAAGTCTTTACGAGTTCCTACTAGAGAACCGATGACTTGGATACCATCTAATACAGTTTTCACAATGCTTAGATCCATCATTTCTGAAGGAAGTCCAACTGCGACAACGCGACCACCAGCACGAACAGAATCTACTGCTTGGTTGAAGGCAACTTTAGAGACAGCAGTTACGACAGCAGAGTGAGCGCCACCATTTGTTTGTTCTTTGATCAATCCTGGAACATCTTCTACTTCACGACCGTTGATAACAAAGTCTGCGCCAACTTCTTTCGCCAATTCAAGTTTGTCGTTGTTGATATCGACAGCGATGACATGAGCGTTGAAGACTTTTTTGGCATATTGAACAGCCAAGTTTCCTAGTCCTCCAGCACCGTAGATGACAATCCATTGGCCTGGCTCAGCTTTGGCTTCTTTGATGGCTTTGTAAGTTGTAACCCCGGCACAGGTAATAGAAGAAGCTTGTGCTGGATCTAATCCTTCTGGTACTTTCACTGCGTAATCTGCAGTAACGATACATTGTTCAGCCATTCCTCCATCAACAGAGTAACCAGCATTTTTTACAGTACGGCAAAGTGTTTCACGACCAGTCGTACAGTATTCACAAGTTCCACATCCTTCGAAGAACCAAGCAACACTGACACGATCCCCAACTTTTAAGCTTGTCACATCTGGAGCAAGTTCTTTTACGACTCCAATTCCTTCGTGCCCAAGTACACGGCCTGGGACTTTACCGAAGTCTCCGTGAGCAACGTGCAAGTCCGTGTGGCAGACACCACAGTACTCAATTTGAACAAGTGCTTCCCCTGATTCCAATGGACGCATATCCTTGTTTGCAACGATTTCAACACCAGTACCTTCTGGATTTACAACAACAGCTTTCATTTTGTTCCTCCTTAAGTGAACGAGAAGCGATTTAAAATTTTTGAAAGCGCTTCTTTAATAACTATGTTAATAATATCACAAGTTTATCTATTGAACAATAAAAAAAATGGAAAAAAAGGGAGGTATTGATTAACCGATTAAGGATATAGGTTGCAAAAAAGACATGAGATGCTCTCCTCATGTCCATTCGTATTATAAGAATAATTGAATCAATTGGCGTGCGACACCATCCTCATTATTGGTGAAATCTGTGACGGAATCCGCATAAGGAATCAGGACAGAGCTCGCGTTTTTCATAGCATAACCATGACCAGCAAGAGCTAGCATCTCAGTATCATTGTGCTCATCTCCAAAAGCAATCAAATCTTTCTGATCCATATTGAGTTTATCTAGAAGGTAAGTCAGAGCGGATGCTTTGGTCACATTTTTGGGATTGCATTCCAGAATATTTAAGGGACCACCCCAGGTATTGATAGACAGATTGTAGTCATAGTGTCGATTCATTTCATCTGCCAGAGCATATTTGTCTTCCGCTTTCGTTTGAAAAAGGATACAGTTTGGGTCACTTGTTACTCGTTCTGGATTGAATTGGTTTTCTGGTTGGAAGGCATCAATTCCGAATAATTTAGGATCTGCAACTTGTTCATTAGGATCGGTAATGAAGAATTTATTACGGTATTCACCAGCGATAAAGTCTGCTTGAATAGTATCACGATTGGCAACCATATCTAGGAGGTATTTTTTATCTAAGGTTAAACATTGTTCATCTGCCCATTTTTTCTCAGGCAGATGGGTGAGGGAGCCATTGAAATTGATCATTGGAGTATCAAGTTCTAGTTGTTTGTAATAGGTATGGGCCATGCGGTAAGGACGACCAGTCGTAATAATAACTTTGTGGCCAAGGGCGCTAATTTTTTTAATGGTATCAATCGTAAAGTCGCTCAATTTGCTTTCGGAATTCAAGAGGGTTCCGTCTAGATCCAGAGCGATCATCATTTTATGCATATTTCAGTTCCTTTCGAGAAGAATGAGACCATTATATCAGAAAAATCGGAAAAGCGCTCAAAAATCGAGAAGAGAAGCGGGATTTCTTGAAAGACGAAAGATCTTTTGGTAGAATAGATATAACGTTCGCAAATTGATTGGGAACGAGAATGATGAAAAAGGAGTTTATTCTGAAATGGATAAGTTTTTTAAACTTTCAGAACATGGAACCACTGTTCGGACAGAGGTTCTTGCTGGTCTGACAACCTTTTTTGCGATGAGTTATATCCTCTTCGTAAATCCGCAAATGTTGTCACAAACAGGTATGCCAGCTCAAGGGGTCTTTCTTGCAACGATTATTGGATCTGTTGTCGGAACCTTGATGATGGCTTTTTATGCCAATTTACCGTATGCACAAGCCCCAGGAATGGGCTTGAATGCCTTCTTTACCTTTACCGTTGTATTTGGTATGGGCTACTCATGGCAGGAAGCTTTGGGAATGGTCTTCATTTGTGGTGTGATTTCATTAATTATCACATTGACAAATGTTCGGAAGATGATCATCGAATCGATTCCGACAGCCCTACGCTCTGCTATTTCAGCTGGGATTGGGATTTTCTTGGCCTACGTTGGGATCAAGAATGCAGGATTTTTGAAATTTACGATTGACCCTCATACCTATACAGTGGTCGGAGAAGGAGCAGATAAGGCGAATGCAACGATCTCAGCCAATGCATCTGCTGTTCCTGGTTTGGTTGATTTTAACAATCCAGTCGTTCTCTTGGCCCTTGTTGGTCTTGCGATTACCATTTTCTTTGTTGTCAAAGGGATTAAGGGAGGGATTATCCTTTCCATCTTAGTGACGACGGTTCTTGGAATTCTAATCCATGTTGTTGATATCAGCAAAATCGACTTTGCAAGTAACCATCTAGGAGCTGCCTTTAATGATTTAGGCACGATCTTTGGTCAAGCTTTAGGATCGAAAGGATTGGGTTCGTTGATTTCCAATACGTCTCGTTTGCCTGAAACCTTAATGGCAATCTTAGCCTTCTCCTTGACCGATATTTTTGATACCATCGGGACCTTGATCGGTACTGGTGAAAAAGTAGGGATTGTTGCGACGAATGGGGAAAACCATCAATCAGCGAAATTGGATAAAGCCCTCTATTCAGACCTCGTAGCGACTTCAGTTGGAGCTATTGCAGGGACATCGAATGTAACGACCTATGTTGAATCTGCAGCCGGTATTGGAGCGGGTGGACGAACTGGTCTGACAGCCTTGGTTGTAGCGATCTGTTTTGCTATTTCAAGTCTCTTTAGTCCATTGCTAGCGATTGTACCGACCGCTGCTACAGCCCCAATTTTGATTGTTGTGGGGATCATGATGTTGAGTGGTTTGAAAAATATCCATTGGGAAGATATGTCAGAGGCTGTTCCTGCCTTCTTCACTTCTATCTTTATGGGCTTCAGCTACTCAATTACTCAAGGGATCGCTGCTGGATTTATCACCTATAGCTTGGTGAAAGTGGTTAAAGGACAAGCCAAAGAAGTGCACAGCATGATTTGGATCTTGGATGTTCTCTTTATTTTGAACTATATTAGTATGGCCTTGCATTAATCAAGGGGGAAACAAAAAGGAATGAGTGCAATTCACTGCTCTCATTCCTTTTTTTGTTGGCCAGTAGTCTAGAAGGAATCCTAATCCTTCTCTTTCAAAAGGAATTCTTAGGCGGACAATTTCTAAAAGAAAGAGCAGAATTTTAAAAAGTTTGGTATAATAGAAAAATGATTAGTCACAATGAAACAGAGCTGATCGCTCTAGGAGAACAGTTGGGAAAACTGTTAGAAAAACAGGATGTGATCATCCTATCGGGTGATTTGGGGGCTGGGAAAACTACCTTTACCAAGGGAATTGCAAAAGGTTTAGGGATTGATCAGATGATTAAAAGTCCTACCTATACCATCGTTCGGGAATATGAAGGACGTCTGCCTCTCTATCATTTGGATGTTTACCGAATTGGGAATGATCCAGATTCCATTGACTTAGATGATTTTCTGTTTGGAGAGGGTGCTACCATTATTGAATGGGGAGAGCAGATTGAACCCAGTCTTTCGGATGCTTATTTGAAAATTTTCATCCGAAAATTGGAAGATGGGCGAGAGTTGGAATTCGAAGCTCATGGAGCGCGTGCAGAAGCTTTACTAGCATCCTTTGAGCAGGCGGGAGATACAGATGCCTAAGGAGAAAGAAGTTACATTAGAGATTCGACAAGCTGAAACGACAGACGCGACTCTTCTTGTTGATTTCTTAAA
Organism: Streptococcus sp. F0442; assembly: GCF_000314795.2. Classification (GTDB taxonomy): domain Bacteria; phylum Bacillota; class Bacilli; order Lactobacillales; family Streptococcaceae; genus Streptococcus. The sequence goes on from NZ_KB373315.1 coordinate 434,052, forward strand.
TCAAGTTGGTAAAGAGTCCGATTATATGACCTTGGATGAAGCTGGTATTGGCATGTCCCCAACTGATATGGCACAATTTCTGCTGCTGCAAGAGACAGCGGTTAACCGGATTTGTCTCTTATTATTTGTAGACCAAACACTAGCCGGATTGTTAAATATCACAGCTGCTCCCCAACGGTCTGTTCAGCATATTGGTGATGTCTTTATTGTGATTCAGCGAGCTTATTGGAATCAGGGATTTGGACAGATCTTGTTAGAAGAAGGAATCGAGTGGGCTCACTCGACTGGCATTCTTCGAAAATTGGTCCTAAATGTGCAAGTCCGCAATGAACGAGCGGTTCATCTGTATAAAAAGATAGGATTTGAGATAGAAGGTTGCCAAGCTCGCGGAGCATGTTCAGCTGAAGGAGAATTTTTAGAGGTTTACCTCATGGGAAAACTGATAGATTAAAGAGAGATTCTATATGGTAAAAAAAATTATTTTAATGTTTTTGAGTTTATTGGCGGTAACGGTGATTGGAATTGGAGCCTATGGTTTGACTATTCTCAATCAGACGACAGGAACCCTCAGTAAGACTTATAAGAGCTTTGGAAATGAGACCAATGTCATTGCGGAAAATAAGCCGATGACCATCCTTTTGATGGGGGTTGATACAGGAAGCGGTTCTCGGGAAGATCCTTGGGCTGGAAATAGTGATACCATGATTTTGGTAACCGTCAATCCTCAAACAAAGGAAACGACGATGACCAGCTTGGAAAGAGATATTCTGACCAATATTACTTCTGATGGTGAAACTGTCCAAGCGAAATTGAATTCAGCCTATGCTCAAGGTGGAGCTAAGTTAGCTATTAAGACGATTCAGGATCTTTTGGATATCCATATTGATCGTTATGTCATGATCAATATGAAGGGACTGGTTCAATTAGTGGATAAGGTAGGTGGTATTACGGTTAATAATCCATTTGATTTTGATATTTCCATCGAAGAAAATGAGCCTGAATATACAGCAAAGATTGCACCAGGACGGCAGGAGATTAATGGAGATCAAGCGCTCGTTTATTCACGGATGCGCTACCAGGACCCAGATGGGGACTATGGACGTCAAAAACGCCAACGAGAAGTGATAAAAAAGATCGTCGAGAAAGTCTTAAGTCTCAATAGTTTGAGCCACTATAAAGGAATCATTGATTCTGTTAGTGACAATATGCAAACGAATATTGCTCTCGATAGCAATAGTTTGCTTCAATTATTGGGTTACCGAGATGCGCTTTCGAACATTCATCAGTACCAATTAAAAGGAGAAGATGCGACCTTGGCAGATGGTGGAAGTTATCAGATTGTAACCTCTAAACATCTCTTGAAAATTCAAAATATTATCCGCAAAGCCTTGGGAAAGAAAGAGATTAAGACACTTAAAACCAATGCATATCTAATGGATGGAGACGAAGATTTAAAGAATTCTTCTTCTTCTCAAAATGAAAACCCAGCAGCTTCTGAGGAAGCTCCTGTTTACCAAGAGTTTAATCAACTACCAGTTCTACCATCGAGTCAGGATACAGGAGTGGTGACGCCCCAAAGTTCTGTTCCACCGGTAACGCCCGTTGCCCCTGCGGCCACAGAGTCTAGCGCCCTTACACCTGCGTTACCATCAGAATAAGACAAAAACGATTGAGTTTTCTCAATCGTTTTTGTTTGGATTCCATGTGTCCTGAATTTCCTTTAGGGAAGCACTTGCTTGCTGGCTAAAGAGCCTGGTCTTATATTGGAAGTCTGTCACTAATTCTTGAAGAATGGATTTTTGGTCTTGGATAATTTCCAGGTTGCGTTGGATTTTTGCTAAGTTTTCTTGCATCCCCTTGACCAATTGGTGAGATTCAGTCACTTCTGTTTTGATTGTTTGACGATTTTTTACCAGGTGGAAGCTAATGCTGGCTCCTGTTGCAAACCAAAAGAGATTTTTGAGTTTCATATGGCCTCCTTATTTAGCTGTTTTGGATTTTATCTGCGAGCGTGGCCAGCTGGTCAAAATTCGGCTCATGCTCGGTAAATGAGATAGCAAGCTCATCTTGGTCAGAATAGCGGGGGATGATATGGATATGGGTGTGAAATACAGTCTGTCCAGAAACTTCTTCCATGTTACTGATGATATTCATTCCCTTGGCTTGAGTAGCGGCTTCTACTTTTTTAGCAACTTTAGAGACACGTGCAAATAGTTGAGCTGTGGCGGTTTCGTCCATCTCTAGTAGGTTGCGAGCGTGTTTCTTTGGAACCACTAAAGTATGACCAGGAGTAACTTGAGAGATGTCTAAAAATGCGAGGATCTCCTCATCTTCATAAACTTTGGATGAAGGAATGTCGCCAGCTATAATCTTACAAAAAATACAATCGTCAACCATAAATACACCTCATTTAGACTAAATTTTGTTATAATATAAGAACATTATACCAGAAATCGGAGAAAATATGTTAGAAATCAATAAGTTGACAGGGGGCTATGTCAACATCCCTGTCCTGAAAGAGGTGAGCTTTTCGGTTCCTGATGGGCAACTGATTGGTTTAATTGGGCTAAATGGAGCTGGAAAGTCAACCACGATTAATGAAATTATTGGTCTCCTGCATCCATATGCTGGGGAAGTGCGGATTGATGGCCTTAGTCTGCCAGAAGCTCCGACTGAATATCGGAAGAAAATCGGTTATATTCCAGAAACACCAAGTCTTTATGAGGAATTAACCCTGAGGGAGCATATCGAAACCGTAAGCCTCGCCTATGATTTAGACATAGATCAAGTCATGGTGCGCGTCCAGCCTTTGTTGGAACGATTTCGTTTGGCTGAAAAATTAGATTGGTTCCCGACCCATTTTTCAAAGGGGATGAAGCAGAAGGTCATGATCATTTGCGCCTATGCAGTGGATCCAAGTCTTTATATTGTCGATGAACCCTTTTTGGGATTGGATCCTGTTGCAATTGCAGATTTGATTCAATTATTGGCAGATGAAAAGGCAAAAGGAAAATCAATTTTGATGAGTACCCACGTTCTGGATTCGGCTGAAAAGATGTGTGATGGGTTTGTGATCCTCCATAAGGGTCAGGTCCGAGCACAAGGGACCTTAGATGAGCTGCGTTCAACTTTTGGGGATGAGAAAGCAAGTCTAAATGATATCTACATGACCTTGACAGAAGAGGAAACAGCATGAAAGAGTTGATGAAAAAACGGCAACAAACGTTTCGAACTCAATGTGTAAAATACAGTCGCTATGTTCTCAATGATCATTTCGTCCTCTTTATGCTCATTTTTATAGGATTTTTAGCAGTTCAATACAGCAAATTCTTGCAAGAACTACCCAAAGATCCGAGCCTGATCCGCTGGAGTCTCTTGCTTGGTTTGCTCTTCTTGGTACCGATTGGCTCTATTGCGACCTACCTAGAGAAGCCAGATGCGTTATTTCTTTTAGTGAAAGAAGAGGAAATAAAAAATCATATCAAGGGGCAGGTTAAGAAGTCTTTTGTATTGTGGCTTTTGATTCAAAGCTTTGTCCTCATATTATTCATCCCCCTTTTTCTTGCAACGGGGATGAATGCACTGGGAATAGTGGCTTACGTTTTTATTTTAGGGGTAGCTAAAGGGCTTGTCTTTAGCTGGAAAGCTAAACGTTTCTATCAGGATGGCAATCTAAATTGGATCTGGACCATTGCTCGTGAGAATGCAAGGAAACAAATGATTCTTCGCTTTTTTGCCCTGTTTACAACGGTGAAAGGGATCACGAATAGTGTCAAAAGAAGAGCCTACTTGGATCGCTTCTTGGCCCTACTTCCTAAAACACATGGGAATACTTGGCTTCACTTGTATATGCGCTCCTTCCTACGTAACGGTGATCTTTTCTCCATGACACTACGACTTTTGCTTCTGTCGATTCTTGCTATGGTCTTTATTCCTCAACCTCTAGTGGTGATCGCTCTTGTAGCCTTGCTCAATTACTTGATCATTTTTCAATTGTTGGGCCTTTATAGTGCTTTTGATTACCAACCCTTGACCCTTCTTTTTCCAATGAAAAAAGGAAGTAAAAAGGCAGGATTGAACAAAACAATTCGCTTGTTAATGGGGATTGTAACAGTGATAGAAGGGGTGATTGGGTTGGTCTTTATGTCAGATAAAGTCTTGTTGCTGGGCTTATTAGCTTATACACTTGCATTAACCATGATCTACCTTCCATTTAAGATGGCGCGCTTGGTTGACGAAAGTCGTTAAAATTAGTAAAATAGATTGGAAACTTTTTACGGAGGAAAAGATGGACTCGAATGAAAAAGAGCTAAGCCTCACCCCAATTCCTGGGAAGAGTGGGAAGGCCTACATGGGGACCTACCCAGATGGTGGGCGCGTTTTTGTAAAAATGAATACGACCCCAATCCTTGCGGGTCTAGCAAAAGAACAGATTGCTCCTCAATTGCTATGGAGTCGACGTTTGCCAGATGGAAATGTGATGAGTGCCCAAGAATGGTTGAATGGGGAGATTCTCACGCCAAATGGAATGTCAAAAAAACAAGTGGTCAATATTTTAACGAGATTGCACCGTTCTAGACCTTTGATGACTCAATTAAAGAAACTTGGGTATCCGGTAGAATCACCTTTAGAGTTGCTCAATTCTTGGGCTAATCGGTTGCCGATTGCCCTGCGCCAGAACCACTATATCCAATCTGTTGTAAAGAATCTACGTAAGACAGTGCCTGCCTTTCGGGAGGATTATGCGACGATCGTCCATGGAGATGTCCGTCATAGTAATTGGATTGAGACAGATAGTGGCTTAATTTATTTAGTTGACTGGGACTCCGTTCGTTTGACAGACCGGATGTTGGATGTGGCGCATATCTTGAGCCACTATATCCCAGATTCTAATTGGCGTGATTGGTTAGGCTATTACGGCTACAAGTACAATCAAAAGGTCTTTGACAAACTCTATTGGTTTGGTCAATATTCTTTCTTGTGCCAAATTGCTAAATACTATGAAAATAATGATCTAGAAAATGTCAATCGCGAGATCTATGCTCTGCGCAATTTCCGGTTGAAATATGGAAAGGAAATATGAGAGTTAGAAATCGCAAAGGAGCGACAGAATTACTGGAAGCCAATCCACAATATGTGATCTTAAATCCAGAAGATGCTAAGGGAAAATGGCATGAGATATTCGGGAATGATCATCCGATCCATATTGAGGTGGGAAGTGGAAAAGGGGCTTTTATCACTGGGATGGCCAAGGCTCATCCAGAGATCAACTACATTGGGATCGATATCCAAAAATCGGTCTTGAGCTATGCTTTAGATAAAGTTTTGGAAGCGGATGTTCCCAATATTAAGTTGCTTTGGGTAGACGGAGATAGTTTAACCAATTACTTTGGAGATGGAGAGATTGATCAACTCTATTTGAATTTTTCAGATCCATGGCCAAAGAAACGACATGAGAAGCGTCGTTTGACCTATAAGAGCTTCCTTGATACCTTTAAACAAATTCTTCCGGAACACGGAGAGATTCACTTCAAGACAGATAATCGCGGTTTGTTTGAATACAGCTTGGTAAGCTTCTCGCAATATGGGATGACCTTAAAGGGAGTCTGGTTAGACCTTCATGCTAGCGATTTTGAGGGAAATGTGATGACCGAATACGAGAAGAAGTTCTCCAGTAAAGGACAGGTTATTTACCGTGTAGAAGCACAGTTTTAGCATATTCCTTGCAATCATTGAGGAATCGTGTTATAATATTTCAAATGAATAGAAAAGGAGAGGCGGGGAAATATCTTCGCCTCTTATCTATGAGGAGGTGGCAACCATCGCAACAATTGTTGACTTAGTAACAGAAGTGATTCAGCCAGCTATAAAAGAACCATTTGAATTGGTAGATGTTGAATATGGCAAAATGGGTGGTGACTACGTCTTAAGCATTTTCGTAGACAAACCAGAAGGAATCACATTGAATGATACAGCGGATTTGACAGAAATCATCAGTCCGTTGCTGGATCAAATCAAACCAGACCCATTTCCAGAACAGTACTTTTTAGAAGTCACCAGTCCTGGCTTGGAGAGACCTTTGAAAACCAAGGAAGCCCTTGAGGGAGCTCTTGGCAAGTATGTAAACATTAGCTTGTACAAGGCTGTTGAAAAGCAAAAGGTCTTTGAGGGAACCTTGGTGCGTTTTGAAGAGGATGTTTTGACCATCGAGTATATGGATAAAACACGGAAAAAAACAGTAGACATTCCTTATAACCTTGTGTCCAAAGCAAGGTTGGCTGTAAAATTGTAACAGAATGAAAGAAAGGATGCCTTTCTAGAAGAGGCAAGAAAAACATGAGTAAAGAAATGCTAGAAGCCTTCCGCATTTTGGAAGAAGACAAAGGGATCAAAAAAGAAGATATCATCGAAGCGGTCACAGAATCACTGCGTTCAGCTTATCGCCGTCGTTATGGACAAGCAGAGAGTGCAGCGATTGAATTTAATGAAAAAACCGGAGATTTCCGTGTTTATACAGTTCGCGAAGTCGTTGATGAAGTCTTTGATAGCCGTTTAGAAATCAGCTTGAAGGATGCCTTAGCCATTAGCTCTGCTTATGAGTTGGGAGATAAGATCAAGTTTGAAGAAGCACCAGCTGAATTCGGCCGAGTTGCTGCCCAATCGGCTAAGCAAACCATCATGGAAAAAATGCGTAAGCAAACACGCACGATCACTTATAACACTTATAAAGAACATGAAAATGAAATCATGAGTGGAACAGTGGAGCGCTTTGACAATCGTTTTATCTATGTCAATCTTGGTTCGATCGAAGCACAATTGTCTAAGCAAGACCAAATTCCAGGGGAAGTTTTCCAATCCCATGATCGCATCGAAGTATTCGTCTATAAGGTAGAAGATAACCCTCGTGGTGTCAATGTCTTTGTTAGTCGGAGCCATCCAGAAATGATCAAACGCCTCATGGAACAAGAAATTCCTGAAGTCTATGATGGAACGGTTGAAATCATGAGTGTAGCGCGTGAAGCGGGAGACCGGACCAAGGTAGCGGTTCGTAGCCATAATCCAAATGTAGATGCGATTGGGACCATCGTTGGTCGTGGTGGATCAAACATTAAAAAAATTACCAGCAAATTCCATCCAGCACGCTATGATCAAAAATTGGACCGTATGGTTCCAACAGAAGAAAACATCGATGTGATTGAATGGGTTCCAGATCCAGCTGAATTTATCTACAATGCCATTGCTCCTGCAGAAGTGGACCAAGTTATCTTTGATGATGAAGACAGCAAACATGCTCTCGTTGTTGTCCCAGATAACAAGTTGTCTCTTGCCATTGGTCGTCGTGGGCAAAACGTTCGTTTAGCAGCTCATTTGACCGGTTACCGTATCGATATCAAATCTGCTAGTGAGTTTGAAGAAATGGAAGCAGCTCAAGAAACTTTTGAAGATCAAGTAGAAAGTAGTCAAGAGCAAGTCGATTAAGAGAGGGAGGGAATATGGTAAAAACAAGAAAAATCCCTTTGAGAAAATCGGTCGTTTCAAATGAGATTATTGATAAGCGTGATTTGCTCCGAATTGTCAAAAACAAAGAGGGACATGTCTTTATCGATCCTACTGGCAAAGCCAATGGTCGAGGAGCTTATATCAAACTAGATAATGAAGAAGCGGCCCTTGCTAAGAAAAAGAAAGCTTTTAATCGTAGCTTTAATATGGAAGTGGAAGAAGCTTTCTACGATGAATTGATCGCTTATGTAGATCATAAGGTGAAGAGAAGAGAGTTAGGCCTTGAATAAGCAAAAGTTGAGCAATCTGTTGGGTCTAGCGCAAAGAGCGGGAAAACTGATTTCTGGAGAAGAACTCGTGATTAAAGCGATCCAGGAAGGAAAAGCAAAATTGGTTTTCCTAGCAAATGATGCTGCTAGCAATCTGACAAAAAAAGTGACGGATAAGGGTCACTATTATGAGGTTCAAGTATCTACCGTGTTTTCAACACTAGAATTAAGCACTGCAATTGGACGTGCCCGGAAGGTCGTCGCAGTTGTAGATGCTGGATTTTCAAAGAAAATGAGGTCTCTTATGGAATAGAAGAGGAGGACAGCAATTGTCTAAGAAAAGATTATACGAAATTGCCAAAGAATTGGGCAAGGAAAGTAAAGAAGTCGTCACTCGTGCGAAAGAATTAGGTTTTGACGTTAAGAGTCATGCATCTAGTGTCGATACAGATGCTGCTGAAAAGTTAATCAAGAGCTTTGCAGCAAAAAAAGAAACAGTCGAAAAGAAAGTAGCAGAGGTGGCTGCAAAGACAACGGCTGTCGTAGAAAAAAAAGAAGCAGTAGCGGTCAAAAACCAAGAAAAAACTGAGACAAGATTAGAAACGCCTACACCAGCTGCGAAACCAAAGAGTCGTAACTTCAAGGCGGAACGTGAAGCGCGTGCGAAAGAGCAGGCGGAGCGTCGTCAACAACAAGGGAATCGACCTAAAAAACAACAAAACGACCGTCGGGACGGGGATCGTTTCCAAAACAGAAATGATCGCAAAAACCAAGGTAATGACCGTCGAAATCAAGGGAATGATCGTCGTCGCGATCAAGTTGGAAATGGTCAAGGACGTCCAAATCCTGTAAATGGTGCTCCGAAAATTGATTTCAAAGCACGTGCTGCAGCATTAAAGGCAGAGCAAAATGCGGAATATGCACGTGGTAGTGAAGAACGCTACAAGCAAAACCAGGTCGCTAAGGTTGAGCAAGAACGTCAACAGCGCCGGAAGCGCGAAGAGGGGGTTGCAACTGAAGTTGTCACTCCTCAACCAAAGGCGGAACCAGTGAAGGCTGCGCCAGTAGCGGCTCCAAGCCCTGCAACAGTTGATACACGTCGGAAGAAACAAGCTAGACCAGACAAGAAGCGTGAAGATTTTGATCGTGAAGAAGATGGTCCAAGAAAACAACAAAAGAATCGAAGTAATCAGAATCAAGTGAGAAATCAAAAGAATAGTAACTGGAATAACAACAAAAAGAATAAAAAAGGAAAGAATAATCGCAATGAGGCTCCAAAACCAGTAACAGAGCGTAAATTCCACGAATTGCCAAGTGAATTGGAGTACACAGATGGAATGACGGTTGCGGAAATCGCAAAACGGATTAAGCGTGAGCCAGCAGAAATCGTGAAAAAACTCTTCATGATGGGCGTGATGGCGACACAAAACCAATCCTTGGATGGCGATACCATTGAACTCCTTTTGGTAGATTATGGCATTGAAGCCAAGAAAAAGGTTGAAGTGGATAATGCGGATATCGAGCGTTTCTTCGTAGAGGATGGCTATTTGAATCCAGATAAATTGGTAGAGCGTCCACCAGTTGTCACCATCATGGGCCACGTTGACCATGGTAAAACAACCCTCTTGGATACCCTTCGTAACTCACGTGTAGCAACAGGTGAAGCGGGAGGAATCACTCAACATATCGGTGCTTACCAAATCGTTGAAAATGGCAAGAAGATTACCTTCTTGGACACACCAGGACACGCGGCCTTCACTTCTATGCGGGCGCGTGGTGCCTCAGTTACCGATATTACTATCTTGGTTGTGGCGGCAGATGATGGGGTTATGCCTCAAACGATCGAAGCTATCAACCACTCAAAAGCAGCCAATGTTCCAATCATTGTAGCTATCAACAAGATCGATAAACCAGGTGCCAACCCAGAACGGGTTATTGGTGAATTGGCTGAACACGGCGTTATGTCAACTGCATGGGGTGGAGATTCTGAGTTTGTAGAAATTTCAGCCAAGTTCAACCAAAACATCGATGAGTTGTTGGAAACTGTCCTACTTGTAGCTGAAATCCAAGAACTCAAGGCAGACCCAACAGTCCGTGCTATTGGTACCGTTATCGAAGCGCGTTTGGATAAAGGAAAAGGTGCGGTTGCGACCCTTCTGGTTCAACAAGGTACTTTGAATGTTCAAGACCCAATCGTTGTCGGAAATACCTTTGGACGTGTTCGTGCTATGACAAATGATCTTGGACGTCGGGTGAAAGTGGCTGGACCATCTACTCCTGTTTCTATCACTGGTTTGAACGAGGCGCCAATGGCAGGTGACCATTTCGCGGTTTATGAAGATGAAAAATCTGCGCGTGCAGCTGGTGAAGAACGTGCTAAACGTGCATTGATGAAACAACGTCAAGCCACCAACCGTGTCAGCCTTGAAAACCTCTTTGATACTTTGAAGGCTGGTGAAGTGAAATCTGTTAATGTCATTATCAAGGCTGATGTACAAGGTTCGGTTGAAGCCCTTGCTGCTTCTCTTCAAAAGATTGAAGTAGAAGGTGTCAAGGTTACCATCGTTCACTCAGCAGTTGGTGCCATCAACGAATCAGACGTGACCCTTGCGGAAGCTTCAAATGCCTTCATCATTGGATTTAACGTTCGCCCTACGCCACAAGCGCGTCAGCAAGCTGAGGCTGATGAGGTAGAAATCCGTCTTCACTCAATCATTTACAAGGTGATCGAGGAAATGGAAGATGCTATGAAGGGAATGTTGGATCCTGAGTTTGAAGAGAAGGTGATCGGGGAAGCAGTTATTCGTGAAACCTTTAAAGTCTCTAAAGTGGGTACCATCGGTGGATTTATGGTCCTCAGTGGTAAGGTTACACGTGATTCCAAAGTTCGTGTCATTCGTGACGGTGTCGTGATCTATGACGGTGCTTTAGCAAGCTTGAAGCACTTCAAAGATGATGTCAAAGAAGTTACAAATGGTCGTGAAGGTGGATTGATGATTGAAGGCTACAATGATATCAAGACAGATGATACGATTGAAGCTTACATCATGGAAGAAATTAAGAAATAATCTTACAACTAGGAAGAATGAGGACCTTCTCTCGGACTTCCTAGTTTTTAAACATAGAAAAAGAAAGGAGTTCCTATGGCGAGTCATTTTCGGACAGACCGAGTCGGCATGGAAATTAAGCGGGAAGTTAACGAAATTTTGCAAAAGAAAGTTCGTGATCCGCGTGTTCAAGGTGTCACCATTACGGATGTTCAAATGCTAGGCGATTTGTCTATGGCAAAGGTTTATTATTCGATTATGAGTGACCTGGCTTCAGATAATCAGAAGGCTCAGACAGGGCTGGAAAAAGCAACAGGAACCATCAAGCGCGAACTAGGTCGGAATTTAAAATTGTACAAAATTCCAGATCTCACGTTTGTAAAAGATGAATCAATCGAATATGGTAATAAAATTGATGCCATGTTGCGCAATTTGAACAAAGACTAGAGAGGTTGGAAGTGTTCCAACCTCTTTTCTTGGCCCTTTAATCAAGTAAAACAGAAGGAAAGAGAAAACGATTTCAAAAAATAAAAGAAATTTACAGAAATCTCTTGTGTGATTGGAAATTATCCTTTACAATAAGAGAGGAGTTTTATTTCTGATCTCATAATTGGAGGAATGAACATGTCGATTAACTGGCAGGAAATTGTATTTAACTTTTTGGGAGGCCTGGGGCTCTTTCTCTATAGTATTAAAACCATGGGAGAAGGCTTGCAACAGGCTGCAGGAGATCGACTTCGATACTATATTGATAAATATACGAGTAATCCCTTTCTAGGGGTTCTAGTAGGGATTGGGATGACTGCCTTGATTCAGTCGAGTTCAGGGGTTACAGTGATTACGGTCGGTCTGGTGAGTGCAGGACTTCTAACCCTCCGTCAAGCTATTGGTATTGTTATGGGGGCCAATATTGGAACGACTATTACCTCCTTTATCATTGGTTTTAAATTAGGAGACTACGCTCTTCCCATGCTCTTTATCGGAGCGGTTTGTCTCTTCTTTACCAAAAATCGTTTGGTTAATAATGTTGGACGAATCGTTTTTGGTGTCGGTGGTATCTTCTTTGCCCTCAACTTGATGAGTGGGGCTATGGAACCTCTTAAAGATTTGCAAGTCTTTCGTGACTATATGGTGCAGTTAAGTAAAAGTCCTATCTTGGGTGTCTTTGTCGGATCAGGCTTAACACTTTTGATTCAGGCCTCTTCTGCAACCATTGGTATCTTGCAAAATCTATATGCTAGTCATTTGATTGACCTGAAAGGTGCCCTCCCAGTTCTCTTTGGTGATAATATCGGAACGACCATTACAGCTATCATTGCTTCCTTGGGAGCTAATATTGCGGCCAAACGTGTGGCAGGTGCCCATGTAGCCTTTAATGTTATCGGAACCATTATCTGTCTTGTCTTCCTTGTTCCGTTTACCTCTTTGATTCAATGGTTTGAAACGACTCTTCATTTATCCCCAGAAATGACCATAGCCTTTGCTCACGGAACCTTTAATATAACCAACACCATTATTCAATTCCCATTCATTGGAGCTTTGGCTTACTTTGTAACCAAGTTGATTCCTGGTGAAGATGAAGTCGTCAAATATGAACCCCTTTACTTGGATGAAAATTTGATCACTCAAGCACCTTCGATTGCCCTTGGAAATGCGAAAAAAGAGTTACTTCATTTAGGTGGCTATGCGGATAAAGCCTTTAGCCTCTCTTATGATTATATTGTTCATCAAAATGAAAAAACTGCCGAAAAGGGACACAAGACAGAAGAAGCGATTAATACCATTGATGAGGATTTGACACGCTACTTAATTCGCTTGTCAAGTGAAGCCTTGAGTCCAAGAGAGAGTGAAATTCTGACCAATATCTTGGATTCTTCACGAGATTTAGAGCGGATTGGCGATCATGCGGAAGCCTTGATCAATCTGGCGGATTATTTGATTCGTAAGAAAGTTGTTTTTTCAGAAGCAGCCTTGGCTGAATTGGAGGATATATACAATCAAACCCGTCAGTTCGTAGAGGATGCCTTAAAAGCGGTTGAGAATAATGATATCAGCCTTGCAAATCAATTGGTAGCACGTCACGACGCGATTGAAAAACTGGAGAAGAGACTTCGGAAAACCCATATTCGTCGCTTGAATAATGGCGAATGTACGCCACAAGCCGGAGTGAACTTTATTGATATTATTTCTCACTATACACGTGTTGCAGACCATGCCATGAATCTCGCCGAAAAAGTACAAATTGAGCAAATTTAATGAGAAATCCACAGGGTAAGTAGAAAGCTTACTCTGTTTTTATTTTTTATTCCGCTCAAAAATAGGTCTATACCATTTACAAATACAATTGAAAGCGTTATAATATGTATGAATATAAATGGAACCCTCGTTCCAACAATGGAAAGGACAAGACTATGTCTACATATATTAAAGCAGATCAATTTTATTATCCACATGGGGTTCGCCGTGGAGGCTATTTGGAGCTGATAAATGGTAAATTTGGAAAACATGTGGAAAGCCTACCAGAAGATGCGGATGTATTGGATTATTCCGGTTATAGCATTGCACCTGGCTTGGTGGATACCCATATTCACGGCTTTGGAGGAGTAGATGTCATGGATAACAATATCGAAGGGACCTTGCATACGATGAGCGAAGGACTTTTGAGCACAGGGGTTACTAGCTTTTTACCTACGACGTTGACGTCCTCTTATGAACAACTTTTAGCAGTCACTGAAAATATCGGTGCACGATACAAAGAAGCTACAGGGGCCAAGATTCGCGGTATTTATTTTGAAGGACCTTATTTTACAGAAAAATACAAGGGAGCCCAAAACCCTGCTTACATGAAGGATCCAAGTATGAAAGAATTCCGAGCTTGGCAAAAGGCTGCCAATGGTCTTCTGAATAAGATTGCGCTTGCTCCTGAGCGTGAAGGAGTAGAAGACTTTGTTCGGACCATTACGAGCGAAGGAGTGACCGTTGCACTAGGGCATTCCAATGCTACTTTTGAAGAGGCTAAAAAAGCAGTTGACGCGGGTGCGAGTGTCTGGGTACATGCCTACAATGGTATGCGAGGGTTGACCCACCGTGAACTCGGTATGGTGGGGGCAATGTATGAGTTGCCTCATACCACAGCAGAGTTGATCTGTGATGGACACCATGTGGATCCACTAGCTTGTGATATCCTCATGAAACAAAAAGGAAAAGAAAATGTCGCCTTGATTACGGATTGTATGACAGCAGGTGGCTTAGAAGATGGGGACTACATGCTTGGGGAATTCCCAGTCGTGGTTGCTGAAGGGACTGCTCGCTTGAAATCAAGTGGAAATCTAGCTGGATCAATCTTGAAATTGAAAGAAGGAGTAAAAAATGTGGTAGAGTGGGGGATTGCCAATCCTCATGAAGCTGTGATGATGGCCAGTCTTAATCCAGCAAAATCAGTTCATATTGACGATGTTTGTGGTCAAATTCGGGAAGGTTACGATGCTGACTTTATTGTTCTAGATAAGGATTTAGAACTAGTTGCGACCTATCTCGATGGGGTCAAACGTTACCAAGCTACCAACTAGATTATCAAAAAATCAAAGATAGAACAAAAACCTCTCTAGGTCATACCTGGAGAGGTTTTTGTGACGTGTTCTTAGGTTTTAAACAGGATGTAGGGTCTTTTTGTTAACCAAAGGTAGTGCAATTTTGTGAATGCTGTCTTTTCATGCTATAATGGGAATTGAAATGTGAGGTAGCTTATGAAGGCAATTGATATACGTTTTTTATTGATGGGAATTTTTTTCTTGCTCTATGGTCTGGTGAGAAAAAATATCTTTATTGTGATCGTTGGAGGAGCATTTTTACTCTATAGTTTTTACAGCAAGAAGATGGAGCCAACCAAGAAGAATATTTTTAAGCCAGAGCTTAAACTTCGAGGGCCTAAAAAATCGAAATCGAAGAAAGGAAAGAAAAAATGAACAATTATCGTTTAAATAATGGGGTGGAGATTCCTGTATTAGGGTTTGGAACGTGGAAAGCAGCAGATGGAGAAGAAGCTTATCAGGCTGTCCTAGCTGCTTTGAAGGCGGGCTATCGTCATATTGATACAGCTGCGATTTATCAAAACGAAGAGAGTGTGGGGCGTGCCATTAAAGACAGTGGGCTTGCGCGCGAAGACTTGTTTATTACCACCAAACTTTGGAATAGTCATCACACCTATGACGACGCCCAAGCTGCTTTGGGAGAATCTCTTGAGAAACTTGGCTTGGATTATGTAGACCTCTATTTGATTCACTGGCCGAATCCAAAACCGCTTCGAGAAAATGATGCTTGGAAAGCACGGAACGCCGAGGTTTGGCGAGCTATGGAAGATATGTTAACTGCCGGCAAGGTTCGGGCTATTGGTGTTAGCAATTTTCTGCCTCATCATTTGGAAGCACTCCTTGAAACTGCACGGGTTATCCCAGCAGTGAATCAAATTCGTCTGGCACCTGGAGTCTATCAAACGGAAGCCATTGCAGCGAGTCGTAAGCACGGCATTTTACTAGAAGCTTGGGGACCTTTTGGCCAAGGAGAATTGTTCCAAAATGAACAAGTAAAAGAAATGGCTGCTAAATATGGCAAGACCGTCGCTCAATTGGCCCTAGCATGGAGTTTACAAGAAGGTTTTCTCCCATTGCCGAAATCAGTTACCCCAGAGCGAATTGCGAGCAATCTAGACTGTTTTGGTTTTGAGTTGACCAAAGAAGATTTGGAGCAGCTTCGAAATCTTCCAGTAGAAGCAGGTGCACCAGATCCAGATAGTAAAGATTTTTAAGAGAAAAGTTCTACTTATAAAAACCGAGGACACCTTTGTTCTCGGTTTTTAAATATTTTTAACCATTAAATAGTTTTAAAACACTAACAAAAACAGACGTTCTATAATAAATTTCTACACATATCTTCCTTTTATCGAACGAAAATAAATTAATAATTAGTAACGTTCGTAAATGTTACATTTGTGTTACAATTCAGGTTTGATCGAATTTTCAGACAATTTTGCGCTATAATAGTTACTATTAAAATAAAAGGGGAGTTTCTATGAATAAACAAGAGCGTTTTTCATTAAGAAAATACAAATTTGGTGTAGCCTCAGTTTTATTAGGGGCTGTTTTGGTATTTGGAACTGCACAAGCGAGTGCAGATGAACAAGCAACGGGCCAAACGAGGACTGAAACACAACTTGTAGCACCTATTCAACAGCCACCAGCTGAAAAACAAGAGTTACAAGTTGCAGAAACTGCGAATACAGTCACTAGTGAAAAAGTAGAGGTTTCTAAAGAAACTGCTATTACGGAAAAAGAAGCTATTAGCAAAGAGGCTACTGTTCTTGAAAAAATAGAGGCTCCTAAAGAGGGAACAGCTGCTCCACAAACAAATACGGAAGAGACAGTTAAACCGGTAGAAAAAGCTACAGCAGTGGCTACTCCGACAAGCTCTGAAACAAGTGAGCGCCGTAATGGAGCTGAAAAACCTCAAAGCATTGAAAGCAACGAGATTATTACTGTTCCACAAACCTGGAACCAAGGTTATAAAGGTGAAGGAATGGTAGTTGCCGTGATTGATTCTGGTTTGGATGTCAACCATGAGGTTCTTCGTATTACCGATTCTTCAAAAGCCAAGTTCAAAAATCAAGAAGAATTGGAAGCAGCCAAGAAAGCAGCAGGAATTGATTATGGGAAATGGTACAATGATAAAGTCGTCTATGCCTATGATTACTTTGATGGTACCGATAATATAAAAGAAGCTGAAAGAGATTCTCACGGGATGCATGTTACCGGGATTGCAGCGGGGAATCCTGAAAAAGAAGCAGGAAATGGTAAAAAAATCTATGGTGTAGCACCAGAAGCACAAGTCATGTTCATGCGTGTCTTCTCCGATCGGCAAAAAACAACTGGGTCTGCACTTTATGTAAAAGCAATTGATGATGCGGTGGCTCTCGGTGCAGATACCATCAATATGAGTCTTGGCTCGTCTACTGGTTCTACGGTCAATGCTGATTCAGATATTGTTGATGCCATCAAACGGGCGCGTGCCAAAGGTGTATCTGTCTTAATCTCCGCCGGAAATAGCAATACTTTTGGGAACGGTTATTCAAGACCAGCAGCTGAAAATCCGGACTATGGCTTGGTTGGAAATCCTTCAACAGTAGAGGACTCTATCTCTGTTGCCTCCATCAATAACAAAATCATTACAACAGAAGTTTTTGAAGTTAAAGGCTTGGAAGGTCATGCGGAAGCAGATAATGGAAAGTTTGATTACAGTAAATCTGCTGCAGATGCTGACTTTGAAAAAGGCAAAGAGTATGAATATGTATCTGTTGGACTTGGGAAAGAGGATGATTTCAAAGATCTAGACCTTACTGGTAAATTAGCCCTTATCCAACGTGGGGAAATTCCATTCTCAGAAAAAATTGCCAATGCATTCCATCATGGTGCTGCAGGAGCTTTGGTCTACAATAATGTGGATGGTTCTAATCTTGGTATGTCTATCGATGGGGATGCAAAAAAAATCCCATCGGTCTTCATTTCAAAACGTTATGGGGAAGCTCTTAAAGCAGGATCCTACAAAATTGTCTTCAACAATACCATGGCCAATCGCCCATCTCCAGAGGCGGATCAATTGTCAGATTTCTCAAGCTGGGGAGTCACAACAGACGGTCAGTTGAAACCAGATGTAACAGCACCTGGGGGCAATATCTTCTCTTCTTTGAATGACAATACCTACGGAGATTTGAGTGGTACAAGTATGGCTTCTCCTCACGTGGCAGGTGTCGCCGCCTTGGTCAAAGAATACCTTGTGAAGCATCACCCAGAATTAACTCCAGAACAAGTTTCTGAAACAGTGAAAGCCTTGATCATGTCTACGGCTAAACCACATGTTAATAAAGAAACGGGTGCTTATACTTCTCCTCGTCAACAGGGAGCAGGGGTGGTCGATACGGCAGCTTCCGTATCAACAGACTTGTATGTCACTGGTGAAAACAATTACCCAAGTGTCACTCTTGGAAATGTTGGAGATAGCTTTACATTTGATGTTACAGTTCACAATATTTCAGATACTGATCGTACCTTGAAGATGCTGGTCAATACAGACACAGATGAAGTGAAAGATGGTAAATTTACTCTTCGCCCACGTAAATTAACAGAAACTGCTTGGCCAGAAGTGACTGTGAAAGCACATAGTTCTGAAACAGTTACGGTGAAAGTCGACACAAGTAAATTCACAGAAGAATTGAGCAAAGAAATGCCAAACGGCTATTTCCTTGAAGGGTTTGTTCGCTTTGTTGATCCAGCAGATGATGGAGATGTGGTCAGCATACCATTTATGGGCTTCAAGGGAGAATTCCAAAATCTTCCCGCAGTTGAAAAGCCGGTCTATGATTTGGTTCGCGAAGGAAAAGATGGATTCTACTACCATATTCCAAAAGATTTAAATATCTCATCGAGTGCCAATGTTTCTGCGCTCGTCACTCAGCAAAATGACTTCCTTCTCACTCAAGGAAAACGAGATGGTCGTCGGATGACAGTCCTTGGTATTGAAGAAAATGCGGAAGGGACTCACACCCTTCAACTAGATGAAAACGGAAATGTTCGCATTGCCATTTCACCAAATGAAGATGGAAATAAAGATTTCGTCGAATACAAGACAGTCGCTCTTCGAAATATTGAAAACCTTCGTGCAAGTGTCTACGCAGCAAGTGATACTGAGCATCTACATCCAATTTGGGAAGGTACGCCATCTGACCATCGTAAGAACTATTTTGATGGGAATACCAAGAACCCACGAAGCTACACGCTAGACAATACTACTTGGTCTGGTAGCGATGCCAATGGAAATGCGGTAGCAGACGGTTTATATGATTATGTCATCCGTTATACCCCAATGGTTCCAGGAGCTGAAGAGCAATCAACGACCTTCAAGGTTCGGGTCGATACTCAAAAACCAGTGATTACATCTGGATATATTCGCTTTAAAGACGGAGCACAACAGTTTGTAGCACGTAAATCCAAAGATGTTGGTGAAGGCGGTATCTTGACAGAAAAACTAGTTTATGTCACACCATTTGATGATCAAGGAACGATGGTCCAAACCAGTGAAGACAAGAATGGTACGCGTGCTCTAGAAAATTATCATGTCATTAAGGCTAATGAGGATGGTAGCTTCGATCTTCCTGAAAACATCGAGAAGAAGAATATATACTATTATGTAGAAGATTTTGCAGGCAACGTGGATTACATTTCATTAGCTGATTTGGTACGGGATCAAAATAGTGGTCGGGTTCAAATTGCAGTGCGTGATGCTAAGACCAACAAAGATTTGGACACCATGTACGTCTATCGTATTAAGGATAGCAATGGTCAATATGTATCAGTTGATAAAACAAAAGATATCAACTTCTTGAACTTTGGCCATTATATTGCAGAAATCTTTACCTATGATCGTACCGAAGTGAAATTTGTCAGCAGCTTGACGCAAGAGTTCGATTTGACAGAAGAGAATAGTTTCCAAACGATCGCATTCCTTGCCAACACCTTGGAATACGCACCAGTCAGCATTCGCTTTGATCAACCAGTTTCAAAAGCTGCTACTCTCGTATTGAAAGGTGCAGAGGGGGAAAACTTTGTATTGCCTGCTGAAAAGTATGGTAAGAATGGCTTTGGTAAATCAGTAGCAACCGGTCAATATACTTTAGTTGCAACCCTTCCGACAGGTTATGAATTGGCTGAGGAAGCGCCGGTGATTACAGTTGTTGCAGGTCGAAACAATGTTTACCGTCTTGGAGTGATCTCAAAAGTGGATCTCTTAGCTGCCTTAAACAACCAAGCGGATGTTATCAAGACAGCTCACTACTTCAATGCGAGTGCCGATAAGAAAGAAGCCTATGATCAAGCCTTGCAAGCTGCTCAAGCAGCCTTGACCAATAAGGTCAGTCAAGAGCAAGTCAACCAGGTAGTGGCTGGTCTTGAAGCTGCCAGTCAAGCTTTGGATGGCAAAGACTCAAATGTTGCAGCTTTGAAAGAAGCGATGCAGGCTTACGATGCTACAACTAAAACTGGACGGTATGCCAATGCAAAAGAAAAAGTACGTCGGGACTACGATCGTGCCTTCCAAACAGTGGCTTTACTTGCAGTAGATCCAACTGTGAAACAAGAACAAATCAATCAAGCGCTTGCTGAGTTGAGCCGTGCGGAAGGAAAATTAAATGGGAAAGCAACTGATTTTTCAAGCCTTGAAAAATACATCAAGGAAGAATTGAAGTTCCAAGAAAAGAATGCTAAATTCATCTATGCTGGAAATGAAGAAAAAGAAGCTTACCTAGTAGCCTTTAAGGATGCACAAACCATTCTTTCAAATCCAGGAGCAAGTCAGCAAGATGTAAAAGATGCTTTGACAGCTTTGAAAAATGCCAAGAAAAAACTTCATGGGAAAAAACCAAAAGCTGCAAGACGTCCCTAATCCAAATAAAATTGTTTGTTAGCCTAAAATCCGTATGAAACAATTGTTTCATACGGATTTTTATTTACAAGTATGTAGAAATCTGCTATAATACTAGTCAAGAAAGAAGAGCTTATGGCGTTTTTCTAGCGAGCTTGGGATAGTGAAAGCCAAGTAGAACAAAGTGGGCATCGGCGCTTTCTCTCAGTAAAAAGCTGAGTACAGTAACATATAATGAAGTAATAAATTAGGGTGGAACCGCGTTTTTGACGCCCCTAGGTCACTTGACTTAGGAGCAGAGACACGGTTCTTTTTGTGTTCTGAGTCGGGCTCAATCATATAGAAAAAGGAGTAAAACATGTCTAAAAAATTGACTTTCCACTGCGTCAGTGGCAGAGACCTCCTTTCAGTCGGACTGCCCCACGCTCAGCACTAGGCTGCCTGAGCTAGACGCAGTACTAACTCGTCTTGCCTCGTATGATCGACGAGGCAGACTCGTGTCGCAAGAATTTATAAAAAGGAGAAGAAGATGTCTAAAAAATTAACCTTCCAAGAAATTATTTTGACTTTGCAACAATACTGGAATGACCAGGGTTGTATGCTGATGCAGGCTTATGATAATGAGAAGGGTGCGGGAACCATGAGCCCATATACCTTCCTTCGTGCCATTGGTCCTGAGCCATGGAATGCGGCTTATGTAGAGCCATCACGTCGTCCAGCGGACGGTCGTTACGGGGAAAACCCAAACCGTCTTTACCAACACCACCAATTCCAAGTGGTTATGAAACCATCCCCATCAAACATCCAGGAGCTTTACCTTGAGTCATTGGAAAAATTGGGGATCAATCCATTGGAACACGATATCCGCTTCGTTGAAGATAACTGGGAAAACCCATCAACTGGTTCAGCAGGTCTTGGATGGGAAGTGTGGCTTGATGGTATGGAAATCACGCAATTCACCTACTTCCAACAAGTCGGTGGTTTGGCAACTGGTCCTGTTACCGCTGAGGTTACCTACGGATTGGAACGCTTAGCTTCTTATATCCAAGAAGTAGACTCCGTTTACGATATTGAGTGGGCTCCAGGTGTTAAATACGGAGAAATCTTCCTTCAACCAGAATATGAGCATTCAAAATACAGCTTTGAAGTTTCTGACCAAGATATGCTTCTTGAAAACTTTGAAAAGTTTGAAAAAGAAGCTGGACGTGCTTTGGAATTGGGTCTTGTACACCCAGCCTATGACTACGTTTTGAAATGTTCACATACCTTCAACTTGCTTGATGCTCGTGGAGCTGTATCCGTTACAGAACGTGCTGGTTACATTGCACGCATCCGTAACTTGGCCCGTGTCGTTGCTAAAACCTTCGTCGCAGAACGCAAAAAACTCGGATACCCACTTCTCGACGAAGCCACACGCGCAAAACTCCTAGCAGAAGAGGAAGAATAAAAAAAGAGTTACAAGAATGGAAAAGGGGCGAACAAAGTGAGCCCATATGGAACCCAGAGGCAAGTCGGAGACTTGCTAAAGGGATAGGCACCGCCGTACTGGTATATGGGGATTTTTGAAACGTGAGGTTCAAAAATCAGTTGGCTAAATCCACTTTGATGAGACTGTTGGAAATAGCTGTCGAGGAGACAGAAGATTTCCTCACAGCCTCACAAAGTTAGTTAGCAACGTCCTCAGTACCTAAGGTGCCTATCAAAAAGAAGAATTTTGTAAAGGAAAAAACATGACAAAAAACTTACTAGTAGAACTTGGACTTGAAGAGTTGCCAGCCTACGTTGTCACACCAAGTGAAAAACAACTGGGTGAGAAAATGGCAGCCTTCTTGGATGACAACCGTCTTTCATACGAAAGCATTCAAACCTTCTCAACACCACGCCGTTTGGCAGTTCGTGTACTTGGTTTGGCTGATCAACAATCGGATTTGACTGAAGATTTTAAAGGACCTTCTAAAAAAATCGCCTTGGATGCAGATCGGAACTTCTCAAAAGCAGCCCAAGGATTTGTCCGTGGAAAAGGCTTGACCGTTGATGACATTGAATTCCGTGAAGTCAAAGGGGAAGAGTACGTTTACGTGACGAAACACGAAGCTGGAAAACCTGCCAAAGAAGTTTTGGCTGGCGTTCCAGAAGTGCTTGCTTCATTGACTTTCCCTGTCAGCATGCACTGGGCTAACAACAGCTTTGAATACATTCGCCCAGTTCACACCTTGACCGTTCTTTTGGGCGACGAAGCGCTTGACCTTGATTTCTTGGATATCAAGTCAGGCCGTGTGAGCCGTGGCCACCGTTTCCTCGGTCACGAAGTGGAAATCACCAATGCAGACTCTTATGAAGAAGACCTTCGTACGGTTTACGTGATTGCCGACAGCAAAGAGCGTGAAAACATGATTCGTGAGCAAATCAAGGCTATCGAATCAGAACAAGGTGTTCAAGTCCAAATCGAAGAAGGACTTCTAAATGAAGTCTTGAACTTGGTGGAATACCCTACAGCCTTTATGGGAAGCTTTGACACTAAATATTTGGACGTTCCAGAAGAAGTCTTGGTGACCTCAATGGAAACCCACCAACGTTACTTTGTCGTACGTGACCTTGATGGTCAGCTGAAACCAAATTTCATTTCCGTCCGGAATGGGAACGCTGAGCACTTGGAAAATGTTATCCGAGGAAATGAAAAAGTCCTGGTGGCCCGTCTTGAAGATGGTGAATTCTTCTGGCGTGAAGACCAAAAGCTTAAGATTGAAGACCTCGTTGCTAAATTGGCACACGTGACTTTCCATGAAAAAATCGGTTCTCTCTCAGAACACATGGCCCGTGCTGGTGTCATTGCAGCGTCACTAGCTGAGCAAGCTGGTTTGACTGCTGAAGAAAAGGTAGCTGTGGTTCGTGCAGCTGAAATCTATAAATTTGACCTCTTGACGGGTATGGTCGGAGAGTTCGATGAATTGCAAGGAATCATGGGTGAAAAATACGCCCTCCTTGCTGGTGAGGATGCTGCGGTTGCGACAGCTATCCGTGAGCATTACCTTCCTGATGCAGCAGACGGCGCTCTTCCAGAGACTAAGGTTGGTGCTATCCTTGCGCTTGCAGATAAATTAGATACCCTCCTTTCCTTCTTCTCTGTTGGCTTGATTCCATCAGGTTCAAACGACCCTTATGCGCTTCGTCGTGCAACACAAGGAATTGTTCGTATCTTGGATGCCTTTGGTTGGCACATCCCTATGGATGAGTTGATCGACAGACTTTACGCCCTTTCATTTGATAGTCTTTCTTATGACAATCAAGCAGAAGTGCTCAACTTCATCAAAGCGCGTGTGGACAAGATGATGGGACGTACACCAAAAGATATCAAAGAAGCTGTTCTTGCTGGTTCAAACTTTGTCGTAGCAGATATGCTTGAAGCAGCAGATGCTCTCTCAGAAGCTGCTAAGACGGATGGTTACAAGGCAGCTGTTGAATCCCTCTCACGTGCCTTCAACTTGGCTGAAAAAGCAGATGCTTCAGTAGCAGTCGATGCTAGTCTCTTTGAAAATGATCAAGAAAAGGCCCTTGCTAAGGCGATTGAAGAATTAGAATTGACTGGTTCAGCTAGTGACAAATTGGCTCAGCTCTTTGCTCTTAGCCCAGTCATCGATGCCTTCTTTGACAATACCATGGTTATGGCAGAAGATGAGGCTGTTAAAAACAACCGTTTGGCCCTTCTTTCGGGTCTTGTGGCTAAAGCCAAAGCTGTTGCAGCCTTTAATCAATTGAACACAAAATAAGTACCTGTTGACAGGTAGAAAGTAGGTCTTATTATGACACCTGAAAAAATTGCTCGTATCAATGAGCTTGCCAAAAAGAAAAAAACAGAAGGCTTGACACCAGAAGAAGCGGTAGAACAAGCAAAACTTCGTGAAGAATACATTGAGGGTTATCGTCGCTCAGTTCGTCACCACATCGAAGGAATTAAAGTGGTTGACGAAGAAGGTAACGATGTGACACCTGAAAAACTACGTCAAGTCCAACGAGAAAAAGGCTTGCATGGCCGTAGCCTTGATGATCCTGAATCATAATCAAAAGCCTGCTGGAGGAGACTCCAGTAGGCTTTTCTATATATGAAATTCAGAGTATTCTGTGCTAGATTGACCGGTTTTTAAAAACGTGATATAGTATACTATGTGAAAATTTGATTATACTTTTCTGAAAGTATACAGAAAAAGAATTGGAGTAGTTTAATGTCGAAAAAACATCATCCTGTAGAAGAAACCGAAAATGGGATGGTCCGTGGTCTGCAAAATCGTCATGTTCAGCTGATCGCTATTGCAGGGACTATCGGGACGGGGCTCTTTCTTGGAGCTGGTCGTTCCCTGTCTTTAACAGGTCCATCTATTATTTTAGTCTATATGCTGACAGGAGTCTTCATGTACTTGATGATGAGGGCTATTGGAGAGATGCTGTATATGGATCCAGATCAACATACCTTTATCAACTTTATTACCAAGTACTTAGGAAAGGGTTGGGGCTACTTTTCAGGATGGTCCTATTGGGTTTCCTTGGTATTCCTTGGGATGGCAGAAATTACAGCCGTTTCCAACTATGTCCAGCTCTGGTTCCCTAATTGGCCAGCCTGGCAGATACAAATTATCTTTTTAGCGCTTTTAAGCTGTGTGAATTTGATTGCTGTGAAGGTCTTTGGAGAGGTTGAATTCTGGTTTGGCATGATCAAGATTGTCACTATTTTGGCTTTGATCGCAACAGGGATCTTTATGGTGACGACGAATTTTGAAACACCAGCTGGACAGGCTAGCTTAAGTAACATTAGTAATGGTTTTCAAATGTTTCCAAATGGTTGGGTCAAGTTCGTAATGGCCTTCCAAATGGTCTTCTTTGCTTATCAAGCGATCGAGTTTGTTGGAATCACTACTTCTGAGACAGCTAATCCCCGCCAGGTCTTACCGAAAGCCATTAAAGAAATTCCAATCCGAATTGTGATTTTTTATGTAGGAGCATTGTTGGCAATTATGGCAATTTTCCCTTGGCAACAGCTTCCCGTCAATAAATCACCATTTGTGACGGTCTTTCAAATGGTAGGAATCAAGTGGGCAGCAGGATTGATTAATTTTGTTGTACTGACAGCTGCTGCATCTTCCTTGAACTCCACCCTCTATTCAACAGGGCGTCACTTGTACCAGATTGCAAAAGAAACGCCAAACAGTAAGGTGATGAATCGTTTGAAGCTGAATAGCTTGTCTCGAATGGGGATTCCAAGTCGTGCGATTATTTTCTCTGCGATTGTAGTTGCTGTTTCAGCCTTTATCAATATCTTGCCAGGTGTTTCAGATGCCTTTGCCTTGATTACGGCCTCTTCTTCAGGGGTTTACATTGCTATTTATATTTTGACAATGTTAGCCCATCTTAAGTACCGTAAATCGAAAGAGTTTATGCCGGACGGATTTGTCATGCCGGCCTACAAAGTACTGAATCCATTAACAATTGTTTTCTTCCTCTTTGTATTCGTTTGTCTCTTCTTACAGAAATCAACCTATATTGGTGCGATTGGAGCAACTATCTGGATTATTCTCTTTGGAATTTATAGTAATTGGAAACACAATAAATAAGCAGCAAAACTTACCCTTGGGTGAGTTTTGTATTGTTTTAAAGCCTTCTTATCTTCCCTTCTTTTAATAAATTTCTTGGAGTGAAGATAAGAAAAACAGAGAGGGAAAAATTATGTCTTTTCCCTCTCTGTTTTTTGTCTTTGAACTGTTTTTTTGAGCCACCAAAGTGAGGCGACTAGGATTAGTGTAGCCAGCCAAAAAATCCAAGCTTCAATGGTAGTTAGGAAAAAGTAGAGGGCGATAACATCGACCAATAAAAATGGGATGAGAGTCTGTTTACTTAATTTCATATGAATATTGTATCATAAATTGTAGCGGAAACAAGTAGAATCAAGATTCTCAAGGATCTTTTATATCATAGCAAAAGATCAGAATGGATTCGTTCGTGTAATTTTCTTCAGGAGTGCATCTTGCTCCTATTTATGGTAAAATGGTTAAGATATGAGTAAAGAATTTCATCATGTAACGGTCTTGCTCCATGAAACGATTGATATGCTGGATGTAAAGCCAGATGGAATCTATGTGGATGCCACTTTAGGTGGAGCTGGCCATAGCGAATATTTGTTAACAAAATTAGGTGAATCAGGCCACCTGTATGCCTTTGATCAAGATCAGCATGCGATTGAAAATGCCAAAATTCGTTTGGCCCCTTTCATTGAGAAAGGCATGGTGACCTTCATTAAGGATAACTTTCGTCATTTGAAGGAACGTCTAAACGAATTGGGTGTTACTGAAATTGATGGAATCTGTTATGACCTAGGTGTCTCTAGTCCTCAGTTAGATGAACGGGAACGTGGATTTTCTTACAAGAAAGATGCGCCGTTGGACATGCGGATGAATCAAGAAGCTTCCTTAACAGCCTATGAGGTCGTAAATACCTACGATTACCATGATCTCGTACGCATCTTTTTCAAATATGGAGAGGACAAATTTTCCAAGCAAATTGCGCGGAAAATTGAGCAAGCACGAGCAATTAAACCGATTGAAACAACGACTGAATTAGCAGAGATTATTAAATCTGCTAAACCAGCTAAGGAGCTCAAGAAAAAGGGCCATCCTGCTAAACAGATTTTCCAAGCCATTCGTATCGAAGTCAATGATGAACTGGGAGCTGCAGATGAATCGATTCAGCAAGCCATGGATTTGTTGGCCCTCGATGGTCGTATTTCTGTGATTACCTTTCATTCGTTAGAGGATCGATTGACCAAACAATTGTTTAAAGAAGCTTCGACGGTTGAGGTTCCAAAGGGACTTCCCTTTATTCCAGATGATTTGAAACCAAAGATGGAGTTGGTCAACCGGAAACCTATTTTACCAAGTGAAGAAGAGCTTGAGGATAATAATCGATCCCATTCAGCAAAACTACGGGTTGCTCGAAAAATACACAAGTAAGAGGAATTGATATGGCAGCAAGAGATGAGAGAACAAGAACACAGCTACTGCAAGACCGCTTTCGCCGTTTCTCTAGAGTAGAAAAGGCTTTTTATGGGTCGATTGTCCTAACAGCTGTTATTTTAGCCATTAGTATCGTCTTTATGCAGACACGGATTTTACAAGTTCAGAGTGAATTGACTGATTTGAATACGGAACTAGAAGCCAAAAAGACGGAATTAGCAGATGTTCGTCAAGAGGTCAATGAATTAACACGTTATGACCGCTTATCACAGTTGGCTAGCTCCCAAGGAATGAAGCTGCAAAAAGAAAATCGAAAAACAGTGAGTGCAAGTAGTGATGAATAAATTCAAAAAATTTTTGATCGGGTATTCGATAAAGAAACGTCGCTTGCCGGATCAGAATCGAAAACAAGTTGGGAAAAATCTCAGTGTACTGGCGATTTTCCTCTTTTTTCTCTTTCTGATTAATTTTGCAATGATCATTGGGACTGACAAAAAATTTGGTGTAACCTTATCGGATCAAGCCAAAAAAGTCCATGAGCAGACGGTCATTGTTCCTGCAAAACGTGGAACGATCTACGACCGAAATGGAGCAGTAATTGCTGAAGATGCTACGACCTATAACGTTTATGCTATTATTGATAAAAAGTACAAATCAGCAACTGGGAAAATCCTCTATGTAGAAGAGAGCCAATTTAAAAAAGTAGCAGAAATCTTTAAGCAGTACTTAGGGATGGATGAGGATTACGTCATTCAACAGTTGTCGCAAAAGAAATTGAAACAGGTTTCTTTTGGCTCGAACGGAAACGGCATAACTTATAGTAATATGACAGCCATCCGTGAGGCCATGGAAGCGGCGAAGATTGAAGGGGTTGCCTTTACAACCAGTCCAAATCGAAGCTATAAAAATGGAGTTTTTGCTTCTCAATTTATAGGTCAGGCCTCTCTTCAAGAAGATAAAGAGGGGAATAAAACTCTGAAGGGGCAATCAGGGATGGAGAAATCCCTCGATCGTATTCTCGCTGGTCAAAATGGGGTTATCACCTATGACAAAGACCGAAACGGCAATATCGTTCCTGGTTCAGATAAGGTTTCTGTCAAAACAGAAGATGGAAAAGATGTCTATACGACCATTTCAGCAGAATTACAAACCTACCTTGAGACGCGAATGGATGTTTTCCAAGAAAAAGTAAAAGGAAAGTATGTTAGTGCGACTCTTGTGAGTGCAAAAACTGGAGAAATCCTGGCTACAACGCAACGTCCATCCTATAATGCGGATACCAAACAAGGGTTGGATCTGAAAAACTTGAAAACCTGGAATACCATCCTTTATCAAGATCAATATGAACCGGGTTCAACGATGAAGGTCATGTTATTAGCTTCGGCGATTGATCATGGAACTTTCCCAGCCTATAATGAAGTATACTACAGTAACGAACTACAAGTAAAAGATGCGACGATCCGTGACTGGGATGTCAATATGGGGCTGGCTGAAGGTCGCTATATGAATATCGCACAGGGCTTTGCTTACTCAAGTAACGTGGGGATGACTCGCTTAGAGCAAAAGATGGGAAATGCTGTCTGGATGGACTACCTAACCCGCTTTAAATTCGGTCTTCCGACCCGTTTTGGAATGGGAAATGAAGCTTACGGGGGTCTTCCAGGGGATAACTATGTCAGTCAGGCACAATCTGCCTTTGGTCAAGGGATTTCCGTCAGTCAAACCCAAATGTTACGGGCCTTTAGCGCCATCGCTAATGATGGGCAAATGTTGGAGCCGAAATTTATTAGTGCTATTTACGATAAAAAATCAGACACAGCCCGCAAATCAAAAAAAGAAGTTGTTGGAAAACCAGTTTCAGGATCAGCTGCGCAACAGACACGGAACTATATGATCACCGTCGGAACAGATCCAGAGTATGGAACCTTGTACAGCGATGGACCCATCATTCAGGTACCAGGTCAAAACGTTGCGGTGAAATCAGGGACTGCCCAAATGGCGACAGATCAAGGATACTTACAAGGAGAAAATGATTATATCAACTCGGTTGTAGCCATGACACCTGCAGAAGATCCTGAATTCATCATGTATGTGACGGTCCAACAACCAGAAGTGAAATTCTCAGCGACCAGCTGGGAAGAGCTGGTCAATCCTATTTTGGAAGATGCAGTTGCTTTAAAAGACGAATTGCATTTGACATCAGAGGCACCAACGTTGGATGGTGTGACCAAAGAAACGACCTACAAAATCCCTTCAGTAGAAACTCTCTCTAAGGAGTTGAATCTGAAACAAAATTTGAGCCCAGGTGCTTATTCAGAGGAATTGCGTCGCAATTTGGTGCAACCAATTGTCCTAGGAACCGGGAAAAATATCCGCAAAATGTCTGTGGATATAGGCTCTAAAGTCAAAGCCAATCAGCAAGTATTGTTATTGACAGAAGACTTTGATGCGGTTCCAGATATGTATGGTTGGACTAAGAAAAATGCAGACATCTTTGGAGAATGGACTGGAATTGAGATTACCTATAAAGGTAGTGGAAAGAAAGTAACTAAACAAAGTGTCAAAATGAACACCTCACTCAATAAAACCAAAAAGATTACGTTAACATTAGGAGACTAAGATGTATATTGCTACGATCCTTGTATCGTTTCTATTAACAGTGGCTGCTATTCCAGCCTTTATTCGATTTTACCATCGTGCTCATATTTCTGGGCAACAAATGCACGAAGATGTGAAACAACACAAAGCGAAAGCTGGCACTCCGACAATGGGTGGAGTTGTATTTCTCATTACAGCCGTTCTAGTTAGTTTTGTCGTTACCGTATTGACTGGAAATTTCACGCGCCCTGTTCAACTGATTCTATTTATCTTGATTCTTTATGGAATTGTTGGATTTTTGGATGACTTTTTAAAAGTTTTTCGTAAGATTAATGAAGGTCTTAACCCAAAACAAAAATTGGCCCTTCAACTTGTTGGTGGAATCATCTTCTATATTTTTTCTGAACGCCACGGTGCAGGAAGCCTTTTAAATGTCTTTGGTTACGATCTTTACTTGGGCCATTTCTACATTCTCTTTGCTTTATTTTGGTTGGTTGGTTTTTCAAACGCGGTCAATTTGACAGATGGGATTGATGGATTAGCCAGCATCTCCGTTGCCATTAGCCTGAGTGCCTATTCCTTTATTGCCTATATGCAAGGGAAATGGGACATTCTCTTTGTGACTTTGAGTATGATTGGGGCCTTGCTTGGATTCTTTGTCTTCAACCACAAGCCGGCTAAAATCTTTATGGGGGATGTCGGTAGTCTAGCTCTTGGAGGGATGCTTGCAGCCTTGT
Source organism: Streptococcus sp. F0442 (assembly GCF_000314795.2). Classification (GTDB taxonomy): domain Bacteria; phylum Bacillota; class Bacilli; order Lactobacillales; family Streptococcaceae; genus Streptococcus. The sequence continues at coordinate 464,666 of NZ_KB373315.1, forward strand.
CAATGGCTCTGCATGTCGAGTGGACGTTGCTCTTGATTGGTCTGGTCTATGTCATTGAAACAGGTTCAGTGATGCTACAAGTGACCTATTTCAAATGGACCAAGAAACGTTACGGGGAAGGACGTCGGATTTTCCGAATGACTCCTTTCCACCATCATTTAGAACTGGGTGGCCTTTTTGGCAATGGGCAAAACTGGTCAGAATGGAAAGTGGATGCCTTTATGTGGAGCATTGCCTTGGTGACAAGTGTCGTGACTCTAGTTCTTCTCTACCTATAAAACGACGGTGGGCTTTCCCATCGTTTTTTTACTGACTCAGAGAGACTTCGCTGGTTAGGAAAAATGACTCATAAGAGAGGCAAGAAGACAGCTTTTCTGATATAATAATAGAGATCATGAAAGGAACTGAGAAAATGAAATTTACAGAGTTTAATTTTAAGCCCTATATTCAAGAGGCACTGAAAGAAATCAATTTTAGAGAAGCAACCGAAGTACAGGAAAAACTAATTCCGATTGTCCTAGATGGAAATGATTTGGTAGGAGAGTCAAAGACTGGTTCTGGGAAAACCCATACGTTCCTCTTGCCGATTTTTCAAACGTTAAATGAAGACAGTGAGCAAGTTGAAGCGGTCATCACGGCTCCTAGTCGGGAGTTGGCGACGCAAATTTACCAAGCTGCTCGTCAAATCGCTAGTCATTCTGAAAAAGAGATTCGGATTGTAAATTATGTTGGAGGAACGGATAAAAGCCGTCAGATTGAAAAACTGCAGGTCAAACAACCACATATCGTGATTGGAACTCCAGGCCGGATTTATGATCTGGTTGCATCGGGTGATCTGGCTATTCATAAGGCCCATACTTTTGTGGTGGATGAGGCAGATATGACACTGGACATGGGATTCTTGTCTACTGTGGATAAGATTGCTTCAAGTCTTCCGCAACAACTGCAATTTTTAGTTTTTTCAGCCACCATTCCGCAAAAATTGCAGCCTTTCTTGAAAAAATATCTCTCAAACCCAGTCATGGAGCAAATTAAGACTAAGACGGTGATTTCAGATACCATCGATAATTGGCTGGTTTCCACCAAGGGTCGGGATAAAAATGAGCAAATTTACCAATTGACCAAGACCTTGCAACCTTATTTGGCCATGATTTTCGTTAATACCAAAACGAGAGCAGATGATCTCCATGCCTATTTGGTGGCTCAGGGATTGAAAGTGGCAAAGATTCACGGAGATATCCCACCACGTGAACGGAAACGGATCATGAATCAGGTTAAAAATCTTGATTTTGAGTATATTGTGGCCACCGATTTGGCGGCTCGTGGAATTGATATCGAAGGGGTGAGTCATGTCATCAACGATGCTATTCCACAAGATCTTTCCTTCTTTGTTCACCGTGTTGGCCGGACAGGACGCAATGGTCTACCAGGTGTCGCTATTACTCTTTATCAACCAAGTGATGATTCAGATATCCGTGAACTAGAAAAAATGGGAATTCGTTTCGTACCGAAAGTGTTGAAAAATGGGGTTATTGAAGATACTTATGATCGGGACAGACGGGCCAATCGTGAGAAAAAGCAAGAGAAACTCGACATCGAAATGATTGGTCTGGTGAAGAAGAAAAAGAAAAAAATCAAACCAGGCTACAAGAAAAAAATCAAATGGGCAGTTGATGAAAAGCGGAGAAAAGCTAAAAGAGCTGAAAACCGTGCGCGTGGTCGGGCGGAACGAAAGGCCAAACGCCAAACTTTCTAACCCCTTCTTTCACATGTTCAGAAGAAAACATAGATTTTCTTTATGAACTCCATAAAGAAAAACTATTAGGAACTTGTCTAAAATTATGATAGACTAAATTTGAGTAGTCTATCATTTTTCTATTTCTGTAGCAATTTTTGGAATTCCGATAGTGAATGTGATAGAATGTTTATGTTCGAGAAAGGAAGTAACAAAAATGTTTACAACTAATCTTTTAACTGCCAACTGGTATGCTGACTTTTTAAAACACGTTCCAGATAGCAAGCTGTTTAGTTTGAGAGCCGTATTGGATGCATTTCCGGCAGTCATAGGAAAATTGCCTGTGACGATTTTATTAGCCCTAGGAGGCGCATTTTTTGGGATTGTTTTTGCTATGATTTTTGCTCTGGTCAAAATTAATCGTGTACGAATTCTTTACCCGATTCAAGCTGTTTTTGTCAGTTTTTTACGTGGGACTCCTTTGTTGGTTCAGCTGATGTTGACTTATTATGGGATTCCTCTTATTTTAAAAGCGATCAATCAGTCTTATGGAACAGCTTTTAACATTAATGCTATTCCAGCTGAGCTGTTCGCAATTGTGGCTCTTGCCTTTAATGAGGCGGCTTATGCGAGTGAGACCATCCGGGCAGCTATTTTATCAGTGGACCCTGGTGAAATTGAGGCAGCACGTAGTCTTGGGATGACCAACCGTCAAGTTTATCGACGGATTATTATTCCCAATGCAGCAGTCGTTGCAACTCCAACCTTAATCAATTCTCTCATTGGCTTGACCAAGGGGACCTCGCTAGCCTTTAGTGCCAGTGTGGTTGAAATTTTTGCCCAAGCACGGATTGTTGGGGGGAGCGATTTGAAGTACTTTGAACGCTTTATCACGGTATCGATTGTTTACTGGATTGTGAACATTCTCATTGAAATACTAGGCCGTCACATTGAACGTCGACTGGATATTGAGACTCCCGTAGCAATTGATTTACCAGATCAGGAGGTCCGGATCTAATGATTTATATTTCAGAATTATCAAAGACATTTTCAGGTCAAAAGGTTTTAAATAATCTAAGTTTGGAAATTCAAAAAGGGGAAGTCGTGGCCTTAATCGGGTCTTCGGGAGCTGGTAAATCAACCTTCTTACGCAGTTTAAACTATTTGGAAGCTCCAGACAGTGGTAGAATTAAGATTGATGATTTCGAAGTTGATTTTGAGCACATTACCCAAGATCAAATCTTAACCTTAAGAAGAAAATTGGCCATGGTGTTCCAACAGTTTAATTTATTTGGTAGAAAAACAGCCCTTGAAAATGTGAAAGAAGGGCTCATTGTTGTGAAGGGCTTATCCGATCAAGAAGCAACGAAAATTGCTCGAGAAGAACTGGCAAAAGTCGGCTTATCGGATCGTGAAAATCACTATCCTCGTCACCTCTCAGGTGGACAAAAACAACGGGTGGCTTTGGCTCGTGCCTTGGCCATGAAACCAGAGGTTCTTTTGCTGGATGAACCGACTTCAGCCTTGGATCCAGAATTGGTTGGAGAAGTTGAAAAATCCATTGCCAATGCGGCAAAATCGGGACAAACCATGGTACTGGTCAGCCATGATATGTCTTTTGTAGCGCAAGTAGCAGATAAGGTCCTATTTTTGGATAAAGGACGGATTATTGAATCTGGAACACCAGAGGAAATCATGCAACATCCAAAAGAAGAACGGACAAAAGAATTCTTTGCTAGTTACAAACGGACCTATGTTTGATATAATAGAGAAGAGGTAAGACTCAGCTGGCGATGCTAGCTGGGTTTGTTTTCTGAAAATGTAAAAATATTTGGAGTCGTGATGTTAAATAAATTATTGTCCTTATATTTACAAAGTTTAGTGACGACAACGATTTTAGTTGGGATCGCTTCTTGTATTTGGATTGGCTACCGTGCCCTTAAGAAGAAAGATAAAACAGCCAAGCAACGACAAGCCCATTTGTATGATATCCTCTTAATTGATATCATGACGATTCCTATTTTAACCTTTGCGGTCATAGGGATTTTGTTTATCTTTCAAGCACGATAATTGCAAAAAGACCGTGTTAGAATTATAATGGTTACAACAAAACAGAAAGAGGTTGAGTATGTTTGATACAGTGATTATTGGAGCAGGTCCTGCAGGGATGACTGCTGCCCTTTATGCAGCACGAAGCAATTTAAAAGTCGCATTAATTGAGAGAGGAATTCCAGGCGGTCAAATGAACAATACGTCTGACATTGAAAACTATCCTGGCTATGCGAATATTAGTGGCCCAGACTTGGCTGAAAAAATGTTTGAGCCTTTAGAAAATCTTGGCGTGGAACATTTATTTGGTCAGGTAGAACGCATCGAAGACCTCGGAGCAACCAAAAAGATTGTGACAGATGATGGGGAATTTGAAGCCAAAACTCTTGTGATTGCAACAGGATCTAACCACCGTTCATTGAATGTTCCTGGTGAAGCGGAGTTGAATAGCAGAGGTGTTTCTTATTGTGCTGTTTGTGATGGTGCCTTCTTTAGAGATGAAGATCTTCTAGTCGTTGGGGGTGGAGATTCAGCGGTTGAAGAAGCTGTCTTTTTAACCCAGTTTGCAAAAACAGTGACCATTGCCCATCGACGAGATGAGCTTCGTGCTCAAAAAGTTCTTCAAGATCGTGCCTTTGCCAATGATAAAATTCACTTTGCTTGGAATACGGTTGTTGAAGAAATTAAGGGTGAACAAAAAGTAACGTCTGTCCTTTTAAAAGATGTGAAGACAGGAGAGGTTAGAGAGCAAGCCTTCGGTGGTGTCTTTATCTATGTCGGTTTAGATCCTGTCAGTGATTTTGCGACAGAACTTGGTATTTTAGATGAAAATGGCTGGGTGGTCACGGATGATCATATGAGAACCACAGTCCCAGGTATTTTTGCGGTTGGCGATGTTCGTCAAAAAGATTTGCGTCAAGTGACGACAGCAGTCGGAGACGGTGCGATTGCTGGCCAAGAAGTTTATAAATATATCACAGAAAACTTTTAATCCAAAAAATCTGAGCTTCCTGTCTCAGATTTTTTTCATTCTTTCCTTTCAGTATTCAATAGGACTGAAATGTGCTATAATGGTACTAATTTTATGGTAGGAATTCATAGAACAAATCTATAAAAAAGAGGTATACATATGTATCCAGATGACAGTTTAACCTTGCATACTGATTTATACCAAATCAATATGATGCAGGTCTATTTTAATCAAGGTATCCACAATAAACATGCCGTATTTGAAGTCTATTTTCGTCAACAGCCTTTTAAAAACGGCTACGCAGTATTTGCTGGCTTAGAGAGAATTGTGAAATACTTGGAAAACTTGAGTTTTTCTGAGAGTGATATTGCCTATTTAGAGTCACTTGGTTATCATGGGGCCTTCTTGGAATATCTCCGTGATCTCAAGTTGGAATTGACGGTACGCTCGGCTCAAGAAGGAGACTTAGTCTTTGCGAATGAACCAATTGTTCAGGTAGAGGGCCCTCTGGCTCAGTGTCAATTGGTGGAAACAGCCCTTTTGAATATCGTCAACTTTCAAACCTTGATAGCCACAAAAGCTGCTCGTATTCGTTCAGTCATTGAAGATGAGCCTTTGATGGAATTTGGAACCCGTCGTGCGCAAGAAATGGATGCGGCCATTTGGGGCACTCGTGCGGCAGTCATCGGAGGGGCCAATGGGACTAGTAATGTTCGTGCAGGAAAACTCTTTGGAATCCCAGTTTTAGGAACTCATGCCCATTCTCTTGTACAGGTTTATGGAAATGACTACCAGGCCTTTAGGGCTTATGCGGAAACCCATAAAGATTGTGTCTTCCTCGTCGATACCTATGATACCCTTCGTATTGGGGTACCAGCAGCTATTCAGGTAGCACGTGAAATGGGAGATAAAATCAATTTCCTAGGCGTCCGGATTGACTCAGGAGATATTGCCTATATTTCTAAAAAGGTCCGCCAGCAATTAGATGAGGCTGGGTTTACAAATGCTAAAATCTACGCTTCTAATGACTTGGATGAAAATACCATCCTCAACTTAAAAATGCAAAAAGCAAAAATTGATGTTTGGGGTGTAGGAACCAAGTTAATTACAGCTTACGATCAACCAGCACTTGGAGCGGTATACAAAATTGTCTCTGTTGAAAACGAAGCAGGAGAGATGATCAATACTATCAAGCTTTCCAATAATGCAGAGAAAGTTTCTACTCCAGGTAAAAAGCAAGTCTGGCGGATTACGAGCCGTGAAAAAGGTAAGTCAGAAGGGGACTACATCACTTATGATGGAGTAGATGTTTCACATCTGACAGAACTTAAAATGTTCCATCCAACTTATACCTACATTAATAAAACAGTCCGAAACTTTGAGGCGATTCCTCTTTTAGTGGATATTTTTAAAGAGGGTCAATTGGTTTATCAACTGCCAACATTATCAGAAATTCAAGAATATGCTCGTAAAAATTACGATCAATTATGGGATGAATACAAGCGCGTCCTCAATCCACAGCATTACCCAGTTGACTTGGCCAAAGATATTTGGCAGGATAAGATGGACCTGATCGAGGAAATGCGTAACAAGGCCAATGGAGAAGGAGAAGCAAAATGAGTTTGCAAGAAGAGATTATCCAACAATTGGGTGTCAAGCCTAGCATTGATCCTCAGGAAGAGATTCGCCGCTCGGTTGATTTCTTAAAAAGATATCTAAAAAAACATCCCTTCTTGAAAACATTTGTATTAGGGATCTCAGGAGGGCAAGATTCAACTCTTGCTGGACGATTAGCTCAATTGGCCATGGAAGAAATGCGCGCAGAAACAGGAGATGCCTCCTATCAATTTATTGCCGTTCGTCTTCCTTATGGGGTACAGGCAGATGAAGCAGATGCACAAAAAGCATTGGCCTTTATCCAGCCGGATGTTAGCCTGGTTGTGAATATCAAGGAGTCTGCTGACGAAATGGTACGAGCAGTAGAAGCGACTGGAACAGAGGTTTCTGATTTTAACAAAGGCAATATTAAGGCTCGCAGTCGCATGATTGCTCAGTATGCTTTAGCAGGTGCGCGGAGTGGAGCCGTTATTGGGACGGACCATGCAGCGGAAAATATTACAGGTTTCTTCACAAAATTTGGAGATGGTGGTGCAGATATTTTACCCCTTTTCCGTTTGAACAAGCGCCAAGGAAAACAATTGCTTAAAGCCTTGGGAGCTGATCCTGCTCTCTATGAGAAAATCCCAACTGCAGATTTGGAAGAAGAAAAACCAGGAATAGCAGACGAAGTAGCGCTGGGTGTCACCTATAATGAAATCGATGATTACCTAGAAGGCAAACAAGTGAGCCCAGAAGCTCAAGCCACTATTGAAAAATGGTGGTACAAAGGCCAACACAAACGCCACCTGCCAATCACAGTATTTGATCATTTCTGGGAGTAAAAAGGTCCACTGGACCTTTTTAGCCCGAGTCTTAAAATAGGAAAACGAGACAGAAATCGGTAACTCGCAGAGTTCGATTTCGTAGTCTCACCATACAATATTGTGAAAAGCATCAAAAAGAAGGGCGATTTCATCCGTCCTTTTCTTCTAGATTAAAGTAACCAACTTGCAACGTTCAAGTTGCATGAAAAAATGAAGGGAGACAATCTATGAATCATCTTGGAAGTCTTGTCATAGAGACAGAGCATTTATACTTGAGGCCTTTCGTTTTGGAAGATGCACCAGCGATGTTTGAAAATTGGGCTTCGGATCCTGAAACCCTGAAATATGTCACTTGGGATGCCCATGCATCTACTGAGAGAACCAGAGAATCGATCAAAAGATGGATCGAACAGTATCGTAAACCAGATACTTATAAATGGGCGCTTTGTTTGAAAACATCACTGGATCAGGTAATTGGAGATATTAGTGTGGTTTCTCAAGACCAGGAAAGTCAATCATGCGAGCTAGGTTATATCCTTGGCAAGAAATTCTGGGGGCGGGGATTCATGACAGAAGCCGTCATAGCTGTTTTGGATTTCTTATTGAACAAAGTCGGATTTAAAGAAATCAAAGCCACTTATGTCAGTTTAAATCCTGCTTCAGGGAAAGTCATGGAAAAGGCAGGAATGCAGTATGTAGAAACCATCCCTCATGCCATTCAACGCAAAGGATATTGTGGGGATAAAATCATCTATTCTATACAGAATCCCTCTCTATAGGGTGATTTTTACTTGAAGATTCTGCTCAAAGGATTATAATAGTAAATAATGAAAAAAGGAGATTGCTATGTCAGAATTAACGAAAGAATTTACAGACCAGCTCTATGCTAATTATGAAGCAAATGTGAAATATGCGGCTCTTGAAAATGCTGTTACCCACAATGGGATCCATGCATCGCTTGAAACGCGCAAGAGTGCAGTAGAAAATACACCAGTTTTTTCACTTGATTTGACCAAGGATAAGGTGACAAACCAAAAAGCATCTGGACGTTGTTGGATGTTTGCGGCTTTAAATACCTTCCGTCACAAGATGATTTCAAGCTTCCAATTGGAGGATTTTGAATTGTCTCAAGCACATACTTTCTTTTGGGATAAGTATGAAAAATCAAACTGGTTTTTGGAGCAAGTGATTGCTACAGCAGATCAAGAATTGACCAGCCGTAAGGTGGCTTTTCTCCTACAAACCCCACAACAAGATGGTGGTCAATGGGATATGGTGGTATCCCTCTTTGAGAAATACGGAGTGGTTCCAAAATCAGTTTATCCGGAATCGATTTCTTCAAGTAATAGCCGGGAATTGAACACCTACCTCAATAAACTCTTGCGTCAAGATGCGCAAATCTTGCGTGACTTGATTCACTCAGGCGCAGATAGTGAGGCAGTTGCGAGCAAGAAACAAGCGTTGTTGCAAGAAATCTTTAACTTCTTGGCTATGTCTTTAGGATTGCCTCCGCGTGAATTTGACTTTTCATACCGTGATAAGGACAACCAATTCCATACCGAAAGTGGCTTAACTCCACAAAGCTTCTACAAAAAATATGTAGACCTTCAATTAGACGATTACGTCTCCATTATCAATGCCCCAACTACAGATAAGCCATATGGAAAATCTTACACCGTAGATATGCTGGGCAATGTGGTTGGTAGCCGTCCAGTCCGCTACCTAAATGTTCCAATGGATCGATTGAAAGAATTAGCTATTGCTCAAATGAAAGCAGGAGAAACTGTCTGGTTTGGTTCAGATGTAGGCCAAGTCAGCAACCGTAAAGCCGGAATCCTGGCAACAGATGTCTACGATTTTGAAGCAGGCATGGACATTCATTTGACACAAGACAAGGCGGGTCGCTTGGACTATGCAGAAAGTCTCATGACACACGCTATGGTCTTGACAGGGGTTGATTTAGACGAAGCAGGTCAGCCTCGTAAATGGAAGGTTGAAAATTCATGGGGAGACAAGGTCGGTACAGATGGTTACTTTGTGGCTTCTGATGCTTGGATGGATGAATATACCTATCAAATCGTGGTTCGTAAAGAATTCCTAACAGCAGACGAATTAGCAGCCTATGAAGCAGAACCAATTGTCCTAGCACCGTGGGATCCAATGGGAGCTTTAGCAAAATAATGATATAGAAAAGAGCCGAAAGGCTCTTTTCAGATTGAAGACAAAATATCTTAAAAACTTTCCTTAGGTGAGTACGGACGTCAGCGAACTTCTTTAAAGTTCCATGACTAATTATTGAGTCTAAGGTCTCAATAATTCCGAGTGCCTGAAACAATAACGTTTCAAGCACTTTTCTCACAGCGGAAAGTTTCAGTATTTTCTTAAATCGATTTAAATATTGGAACTCAATTTTGTTTTTTGCAGAATCACTTAACTTATTTTGCTTTAAAATAGTTTGTCTACATTCTAATAAGAGCCGAAAGGCTCTTTTTTTTATATACTCAAAAATAAAAAAGCTGGGAAGTCTAACTAAATAAATCAGATTTTATTCGTTCTGGTTTTTTAACCATTGTTTTAAAAAAAGCCGGGCAAAAGCCCGACTTCTCCATTCTATTATTCGTTATGATTGTTAGAGTCTTGCGAAGAAGGCTCAGATGGTTTAGATTGATTTTCTTCGTTCGAAGAGCTAGACGATGGTTCTTCATACGAATACTGATCAGTGGAATAACTTGGCTCATAGTAGTAGTTATTGTAGTTGTTCTTACCATTGTTTAAGTAGAGATAAGAACCACTTCGATACAGTCCACTTGGTTGCGTCCAATCCGTATGACCAGAGTTATTATTATTAGCAAGATAGAGCATCATTTGACGGTAGACATCCGTTGCGACCTGTATTCCATTATCCAATACTGGTGTAAAGCGATTGGAATAACCTGTCCATACTGCCATGGCATATTCAGGAGTGTAGCCTACAAACAATTCATCCGGTGTTACAATATTTGAATAAGCATTTTTTGTCAATTTACCGATTTCGTCATCAGCATAGTTTGATGTACCTGTCTTACCAGCTTGGTAGATTCCCGAAATGGCAGCATTTGTACCGGTACCAGACAAGAGAACTGTCTTCATCATATCTGTCATCATGTAGGCAGTTGTTGCTTTCATTGCACGAGTTCCTTCGGACTCAAATTCCTTGGTTGTGCCATCACTAAAGACAACCCGACTAACATAGGATGGTTTGTAATAGGTACCGCCATTGGCAAAAGCAGCATAGGCAGCTGCCATTTTCTCACTGCTGGCTCCGTATTTGTTGCTAGAATCGCTAGTGTTACTCGAGATAGCGTTGGCGTAAACCATTTCTGGGTAATCGATCCCTAATCCATTGAGGAATTTCTTAGCTTGTTTAAGACCAACTTTTTCCAGGGCCTTCACCGCAGGCACGTTACGAGATTGTTGAATTGCGTAGGTAATGGACATGCTACCATAGTATGAACGGTCCCAGTTGTAGACAGGCGTTGATGAATGAGGGAAGTTGTATGGCGCATCTGTTGTAGTAGCTGCTGTAGAGGTATATTCCTCATGTTCAAGAGCTGGTGCGTAATCTGTGATTGGTTTCATTGTTGAACCCCAGTCACGGTTCGTTTCAACCGCTTGGTTTGTACCAAAGGAAACATTGCTGGATTGGTGACGAGAACCCAGCTGAGCAATGACTTTACCAGTATTGACATCAATAACGGTAGAAGCTACTTGCATTTCATCATCCGGGTAATTGACATATTCATCTGTATTGTAGATATCCCATAGTTTCTTTTGAGCTTCTGTATCCACGTTTGTATAGACATCCATTCCGGTTGTCAACAAATTGTAGCCCGTTTCTTCTTCGACCTGCTCGATCACTTCTTTTAGGTAATTATCCATATAGGCTGGGTAACTGCTTGAAGAACTGAGACTTTGCAGACCATCTGTAACAGGTGTATTGACCGCTGCTTCGTATTGTTTGTTAGAAATGGTCTTCATATCGAGCATTTCTTTTAATACTAAGTTTCGGCGCTGTTGCGCTGCTTCAGGATGGGAGTATGGATCGTATTGGTTTGGTGCTTGGGGCATCCCCGCAAGGAGTGCCAATTGAGGGAGCGAAAGATCTTTTAGATCTTTTCCGTAATAACTTTTCGCAGCTGTCTGCATTCCGTAGTTCCCATTCGCCATAAATACTTTATTGACGTAATAGGTCAAGATTTCTTGTTTGGTTGCTTTCTTTTCTAGTTGGGTTGCTAACCAAGCTTCTTGGATCTTACGAGAGAGGGTACGGTCAGAGGCTGAAGTGGAGAAATAGGTTAACTTGATCAATTGTTGCGTCAAGGTTGACCCACCTTGACTTCCTCCTCGTAAGTTGTGAAGGAAGGAACCGCCGATCCGAATGATGTCGACCCCACGGTGATTGAAGAAACGGTGGTCTTCAATCGCAACGATAGCGTTAACCAAATCGGTAGGGATTTGGTCTGTTGAGACGTTGATTCGTTTCTCAGCACCCAAATCTGCAATCAAGTTATTTTGATTGTCATAAATCTTACTAGATGTTGTGGCAACCAAATCTTTTTCAGACAAGGTTGGTGCTTTCATGGCATAATAACCAAAGATTAGTCCACCAAGGACAAATAAAAGTAAGAAAAATGAAATGGCTGCGATAGCAACATATTTCAACCATTGAATGACTGTTTGTTTATTCATTTAAATACCGCCTAGAAGTTTCTGTTCGATAATATCAAGATAAGGAACGCTTGGAAGTCGATTCTTATCCACTAAAAAGCCGTGCTCCTGAATGTAGGAGAGGGGCATGGATTTACTACCATGATCGATGTTGTAATAGTGTATTAATGCAGGAGCAGGAAGCAAGTAGGTTTCACTCAACTTTGCAAAATGCAAGAGAACGAAACAGATACCACCTTGTTGGACAACCGCTTCCATATGATCGATCTGATGTTGATGAAAATTTTTCATCGGCATAGACTGCTTTTGCTGCGTTTCCTTCGCTTCAAAATCGATATAGCGCCCCTTGTATACTCCAGAATAGTCCGTAGTTGAGGCTTGTCTAAAATAGGCTTCAACAATCTTTGCGCGACTACGATGTGGATAATCTACTTTCACGATTTGAATGGGGGTCGGTTTCTTATGAATGACCGCTAGCCCTCGTGAAAGATAGTATTGATTACTTTCGTTGATCATTTTTTCAAATGACATCCCTCGATTCGCAAAATCGACTGGACCTTTTCTTTGAGTAGAGACCAAGGTTTTTTTAGCTACTTTATGTGGATAGTTGACCATAGTTCTCCTTATTGGTACAATTACATCACTCTATTATATCATAAATTAGAATAATGAGGAAAAAATGAATACCATACTTGTTGCAGGCTATAAGAGCTTTGATCTGGGAGTCTTTTCCAACAAAGATCCCCGTTTAACGATTATTAAAAAAGCTATTGAAAGAGATCTTCGGCGTTTATTTGAAGAAGGTGTCAACTGGCTAGTTTTTTTAGGAAATTTGGGATTTGAGGCTTGGGTATTAGAAGTTGCCTTTGAATTAAAAAAGGATTACGATTTTCAAATGGCGACGATCTTTTTATTTGAGAACGTCGGCGAAAATTGGAATGAAGCCAATCAGGAAATGTTGGCGCGCTTCAAACAGGTGGATTTTGTAAAATATGCCTATCCTCACTATACCAATCCCAGTCAATTAAGGGAATACAATCAGTTCTTGTTAGAAAATGTAGATGGGGCTTATATTTTTTACGATCCAGAAAACGAAACCAATTTAAAACATCTTTACAGAATGATGCTAGAAAAAGAGTCCTTTTATGTCAAAAAATTAAGTTTTGATGACTTAAATGATCTTGCCGAAAATTTTTACGAAAACTAAGTGTTATACCTTGCTTTTTCTAACCATTTTTTTATATAATTGAGATGATGAACTAGATTGGAGAGAGTAATGGCAAGTATTATTTTTACTGCGAAAGATATTTTTGATCAAGATTTTAAAAAAGAAGTTCGCGGATTTAGTAAGGTTGAGGTAAACGAATTTTTAGATGATGTTATAAAAGATTATGAAACCTATGCTGCTTTGGTAAAGGAGTTGCGTGAAGAAAACGCCCGCCTTCGTGAAGAACTCGCTAAAAAAGCTCAGGAAACACCGCAAGCGTCTTCGCTTGTTAGCGACGCTACGCAGGAATTTCCACAAGTGACAACAGCGACTAATTTTGACATTCTTAAACGACTCAATCGTTTGGAAAAAGAAGTGTTTGGGAAACAAATCGTAGATCGAGATTACTAATCTTAAAGTTCGTGCAATTTTTGGATAATCGCGTGAGAGGATGCTCTCATGAGGAAAGTCCATGCTAGCACAGGCTGTGATGCCTGTAGTGTTTGTGCTAGGTGAATCCATAAGCCTAGGGACTTGAAAGTCAAGTTACGGCGAGTGAAGGAGCTAAGTCTTCGGATAGGCTCTAGTAACTCTGAAAGTGCCACAGTGACGTAGTTTTTAGGGAAACCTAAAAAGTGGAACGCGGTAAACCCCTCAAGCTAGCAACCCAAACTTTGGTCGGGGCATGGAATACGTGGAAACGAACATAGTATTCTGACTGGAAACAGTAGACAGATGATTATCGAAGGAAATGGTACCTAGTCATTTCTGGAACAAAACATGGCTTATAGAAAATTGCATATAGGTTGGTGAGGTGGAGAGAGATCTCAACCTCCTTTTTTAAAATGATAGGAATAAGATGAAAAAACAATTTGAATTGATTGCAACGGCTGCTGCTGGCCTAGAGGCAGTTGTTGGTCGAGAACTTCGAAATCTTGGTTTTGATTGCCAGGTTGAAAATGGACGAGTTCGTTTTCAGGGAGATGTTCGTGCGATCATCGAAACCAATCTTTGGCTCCGTGCAGCTGATAGAGTAAAAATAGTCGTTGGAAGTTTTCCTGCCAAAACCTTTGAAGAGCTTTTTCAAGGTGTCTTTGCTTTGGATTGGGAAAATTATTTGCCTTTAGGTGCTCGCTTCCCTATTTCAAAGGCTAAATGTGTTAAATCAAAGTTGCATAATGAACCCAGCGTTCAGGCAATTTCGAAAAAAGCAGTTGTTAAAAAGTTACAAAAACACTATGCTCGACCAGAAGGAGTTCCCTTGATGGAAAATGGGGCAGAGTTTAAGATTGAAGTAGCGATTCTCAAAGATCAAGCTACCGTGTTAATCGATACTACTGGCAGTAGCCTTTTCAAGCGTGGCTATCGGACCGAAAAAGGTGGAGCACCCATCAAGGAAAATATGGCTGCAGCAATCCTTCAGTTGTCCAACTGGTATCCTGATAAACCTTTGATTGATCCAACATGTGGTTCTGGTACATTTTGTATTGAGGCCGCGATGATGGCACGCAACATGGCGCCTGGTTTAAGGCGATCCTTCTCTTTTGAAGAATGGAATTGGGTCGACGATCGTCTGATTCAAGAAATTCGTACAGAAGCTAGTAAAAAAATCAATAGAGACCTAGTTTTGGATATCATGGGAACAGATATCGATGCTCGGATGGTTGAAATTGCCAAAGAAAATGCTCAAAAAGCGGGCGTTAGCAAGGATATCACCTTTAAACAAATGCGGGTTCAAGATCTTCGTTCGGATAAGATCAATGGGGTCATTATTTCCAACCCTCCATATGGGGAGCGCTTATCAGATGATGAAGGTGTGACTAAGTTGTATGCGGAAATGGGTCAAGTGTTTGCTCCTCTCAAAACCTGGAGCAAGTTTATTCTAACCAGTGATGAAGGTTTTGAATCTAAGTACGGCAGTAAAGCAGATAAAAAACGAAAACTTTATAATGGCACCCTAAAAGTTGATCTCTATCAATATTTTGGGGAACGTGTAAAACGGCAGATTACTACATAGAAAGGATTTTTATGACAGAGAAAGACAAGAAACTATTGGAGCAAGAAACGGAATCCATTTTGGATTTTGAAGATGCCAAGGAGATGACGATCGGACAGGCCAATCGAAAAGCCGAGGAGATTGAGGCAGGTGTAACTGAAGGTGACAATGTCTTAGACAAATACATCAAGCAACACCGAGCAGAAATTGAAGCGGAAAAATACGATACAAAGATCTTAGCTAAGGAAGAATTGGCTAAGGCAGAAGAATTGGCGACTGCTGGAGCATCTGTGGAATCAGTAGAAGCTACGGAAGTAAAGGAAACGGTCTTGGAGCAGAAAACTGGAAAGGATGCCATCTCAACGGAATTACCAGCTAAGATTAAATTTGGTCCAACCCCAACCGAATCGATCGTAGAATCGGAGGACCTTCCTGAGGAAACTCCATCCAATGCTGGTAAACGAATCAAAACAGTTCTCTATTCTGCCTTAGGTCTTGCGATTGTAGGATCGGCTGTTTTTGTGACCTATAACTGGATGCATAGTCGTGGAACATCTGGTGGTACAACGGTCGTATCATCTTCTTCTAGTAAATCCTCCTCAAGTTCAAAATCAAGTAGCAGTGAGACGCAAACACAAGCCCAAAAATTAGAAGAGTTCACCAAAGCCTACGATGCCTTTTTCGTAGACGAATCAAAAAGTGCTCTGAAAAATGATAAATTTGGAGACTTGGAAAATCTCAAGAAATTGTTGGACAAACTAGAAGGAAGTAGCGATTACGAAGCCTCTAAAACGAAATATGAAGACCTAGTGAAGCAAGTTTCTGCCATTCAAAAGGTCAATTCACAATTTAGTTCACCAGTGATTAAAGATGGGGTTCTTGATGCAACTGCCAAAGCAAAAAGTGATGCTACTTTTGCTGAAACAAAGACTGGCAATGAGAAACTGGATAGCTTGCTGAATGATGCGGTTGCCCAAGGGCGTTCCCAACAAGTTGCGACGCCGGCACCTGTGACAGGAACTGGTGGTACAGATACCACTAACACAGTTGTAGCCCCTGCTCAACCAGTAGCTCCAACTGCTCCGACTACCCCAGCAGCAGGCTCTGCTACAGGTGTTGCAGGAGTTGCAAGTCCAGGCTATTCAGGATATGGTCTATCTAGTGATGGGGTCCCACTACAGCGAAATCTGAGCCGTGTGCCATACAACCAAGCTGCTATCAATGATGTGAATAACCCGGCTTGGGTATTTGGTGATGGTATTCTTGAAAAAGTATTGAACATTGCCCGTCAACGTGGACACATTACGGGAAATCAATACATCCTAGAGCGTGTAAATATCATAAATGGAAACGGTTATTACAACCTCTTCAAACCAGACGGAACTTATCTCTTTAGTATTAATGCCAAGACAGGTTATTTCGTTGGGAACGGGAAAGGACATTCAGACGCTTTGGATTATTAATGACAGAGTTGTTTTCTGAAGAAGTTTATAAAAAATAAAGGATGAACCAATCGGTTCATCCTTTTAGTATTAAACAAGATGACGTTCAAACGGATCGTCCGAAATTCCTTGATCTAGAATCAAGCGACACCATTCTTTGGCTGAGAAGAGGCTGTGATCCTTGTAATTTCCGCAAGACTCAATGGTTGTGCCTGGGACATCCTCCCAAGTGCTGATAGAAGCAATTTCTTCTAGAGAATCTTTAATCACTTTAGCAATTTCCGTACTTGAATGCTGTCCCCACATGATCATATGAAAACCGGTGCGACATCCAAATGGGGAACAATCAATCATTCCATCGATGCGTTTGCGAATAAGCATTGCAAGAAGGTGCTCGATGGTGTGGAGCCCTGCCGTTGGAATCGCATTTTCATTGGGTTGCACCAGGCGAATATCAAAGTTAGAGATGATATCTCCTTTGGGTCCAGTTTCCTCACCAATCAAGCGTACATAGGGAGCCTTTACAGCTGTGTGGTCCAATTCAAAACTTTCAACAATTACTTCTTTTGTCATACTCAAATCCTTCTTTGTTTTTCTTGATTATAGCATAAAAAAGCAGATTCAACAAAGTGGAAATTAATGAATATCTCACAGATGTTCCATGAAAGAAAAGTCGATAAAAGAACAAACGTTAAGCAAAAATATAAAAGGTTTTTCCTGTTTTTTTAGATTGTTAATTTTAGTAATTTATGGTAAAATGTAAAAGAATTTTTAATTCAACTAATTAAATAGATTTGGGGTAAAAGCATGAATTTGTTTATTACAGGTGTTTTTGCCGCGGTCATTGGTTTAGTCATTGGATATGTGGGAACTGCTCTTAAAATGAAAGCTTCAAAAGAAGCTGCGGAACTCACCCTTTTGAATGCTGAACAAGAAGCAACGAATTTACGTGGACAGGCAGAACGTGAAGCCGATTTGATTTTAAAAGAGGCGAAGCATGAGTCAAGTTCACTTAAAAAAGAAGCACTTTTGGAGGCAAAGGAAGAAGCCAGAAAATATCGTGAAGAGGTCGATGCTGAGTTTAAGTCAGAACGACAAGAATTGAAGCAATTAGAAAGCCGTTTGGCAGAACGTGCTAGCAATCTTGATCGCAAAGACGACATTTTAACAAGCAAAGAACAGTCTCTTGAACACAAAGAGCAAAGTCTTACAGATAGAACTAAACACATTGATACGCGTGAACAACAGCTGGAAGAGCTTGAACACAAGAAAGTAGAAGAACTGGAACGTGTCGCTGCTCTAAGTCAAGGAGAAGCGCGTGACATTATTTTGAATCAGACGGAAGAGCAACTTTCAAAAGAAATTGCCTCACGGATTCGTGATGCTGAATTGGAAGTGAAAGAACGTTCTGATAAAATCGCAAAAGACATTCTCGTGCAAGCTATGCAGCGAATGGCGGGTGATTTTGTTGCTGAGCAAACAAACTCAACGGTTCATTTGCCGGACGATAGTATGAAGGGTCGGATTATCGGTCGTGAAGGGCGCAATATTCGTACCTTTGAGAGCTTGACAGGTGTCGATGTGATTATTGATGATACGCCTGAAGTGGTGACCTTGTCAGGGTTTGATCCAATTCGTCGTGAAATCGCCCGCATGACAATGGAGAGCCTTCTCAAAGATGGTCGGATCCATCCAGCCCGTATCGAAGAACTGGTTGAGAAGAACCGTCAGGAAATTGACAATCGTATTCGTGAATACGGTGAGGCAGCTGCCTATGAAATTGGTGCGCCAAACCTCCATCCAGATTTGATGAAAATCATGGGACGGTTGCAATTCCGTACTTCTTATGGTCAAAACGTTTTGCGTCACTCCATTGAAGTTGCCAAACTTTCTGGTATTATTGCCAGCGAGTTGGGTGAAAATGCTACCTTGGCACGACGGGCTGGTTTCTTGCACGATATCGGGAAAGCGATTGACCGTGAGGTGGAAGGAAGTCACGTCGAGATTGGAACTGAATTGGCACGGAAGTACAAGGAACACCCAGTGGTGGTCAATACCATTGCCAGTCACCATGGTGACGTGGAACCAGAAAGTGTCATCGCAGTCATTGTCGCTGCAGCGGATGCCTTGAGTGCAGCTCGGCCTGGAGCACGAAGTGAGTCACTTGAAAGCTACATCAAACGCTTGCAAGATCTTGAAGAAATTGCAAATAGTTTTGAAGGAGTTAAGACAAGTTTCGCCCTTCAAGCGGGTCGTGAAATCCGTATTATGGTTAGCCCTGAGGCAATCAAGGATGATAAAGTGACGATCTTGGCTCATGATATTCGTGAGAAGATCGAGTCCAATCTTGAATATCCTGGAAACATTAAGGTTACCGTTATTCGAGAATTGCGTGCAGTCGATTACGCAAAATAAACAAAAAGCTTGAGATCTAGCATCTCAAGCTTTTTGAATGAAAAAATCAGTTGAAAATTAGGCCGATTTTTGTTACACTAGATAGAAAGACATTGAAGGAGAAATCATGGCGGATCGTGGCTTATTAATCGTATTTTCTGGCCCTTCGGGGGTTGGAAAAGGAACGGTCAGACGAGAAATTTTTGAAAACTCGGACAATCAGTTTCAGTATTCTGTATCGATGACGACGCGTGCACAACGTCCAGGTGAAGTGGATGGTGTCGACTATTTTTTCCGTACACGTGAAGAATTTGAAGATTTGATCCGTCAAGGGCAAATGTTGGAGTACGCTGAGTACGTTGGAAATTACTATGGGACTCCTTTAACCTATGTGAATGAAACCTTGGACAAGGGAATCGATGTATTCCTTGAAATTGAAGTTCAGGGTGCCCTTCAAGTAAAGAAGAAAGTTCCAGATGCAGTTTTTATTTTCTTAACTCCGCCTGATTTGGATGAATTGCAAGATCGATTAGTGGGTCGCGGGACAGATAGTGCAGAAGTTATTGCGCAACGGATTGAAAAAGCAAAAGAAGAAATCGCCATGATGCGTGAATATGACTACGCCATTGTGAACGATGAAGTTCCTCTTGCTGCTGAGCGTGTCAAACGTGTGATCGAAGCAGAGCATTTCCGTGTAGACCGTGTCATTGGCCATTATCTGGATATGTTACCAAAAACACAAACTATTGTGAAGAGATAAATAATTAGAAATTAGGTATAGGAATATGATGTTAAAACCTTCTATTGATACATTGCTTGACAAAGTACCATCAAAATATTCATTGGTCATTCTTGAGGCAAAACGGGCCCACGAATTGGAAAGTGGTGCAGTACCAACTCAAGAATTCCAATCAGTTAAATCAACATTACAAGCGCTTGAAGAAATCGAGTCTGGAAACGTAGTTGTTCACCCGGATCCAGAAGCAAAACGTGAAGCGCTTCGTCGTCGGATTGAAGCAGAGCGGATTCGCAAAGAAGAAGAAGAGCGCAAAATTAAGGAACAAATTGCCAAAGAAAAAGAAGATGGTGAAAAAATTTAAGGTTGGGGCTTCTCAATCTTATTTTTTGCTATTTAAAGGGTTCCGTGATAAAGTAAAGCTCATATGATAGAGGCTGGAGGTGAAAAAGTGATAGCAAAAGTCATCGTAGATGTCCCATTGATGCAGACAGATAAACCCTATTCTTATCAGATCCCATCAGAATTTGAGGATATGGTGGAGGCAGGTATGCGAGTTCATGTCCCCTTTGGTAAAGGGAATCGCCTCATTCAAGGGATTGTGGTAGATGTTTTAGAAGAGGCAGACACAAGCGAGGAATTAAAAGCGATTGTGGAGGTCTTGGATTACACTCCGGTCTTAAATCAAGAACAGTTCTGGTTGGCGGATCAATTACGAAAAAGTGTTTTTTCTTATAAGATCACGATTTTAAAAACCATGCTTCCTTCTCTCCTCAATTCGAGTTATGATAAGATTTTGTATCCTCAACCTTCTTTAGATCCCACTCTCAAAGTGAAACTTTTTGGTGAAAAAAATGAAGTTTCTTTTTCTTCTCTAGATGCGGCCGATCAAGCCCAAGTGATGCGGTTGGTCAGAAAAGGAGATTTGGTACTTGAATACAAGGCCAAGGATAAGAAACAAGTTAAAACAGAAAAATGGTATCGCGTTAACCAGGAAGGATTAAAAGAACTTCAACCATTAGCGAGAGCTAAAAAAAGGCTAGCATTGAAAGAGCGCCTGTTACTAGAGCAAGGGGAGCAACCCTTAGCAGGATTGTATCAGGATTTTTCACGAGAAGTAGTGGCTTATTTTATTGATCAGGGTGCTTTAGAAATAACAGAACGAGAAGTGAATCGGGCGGCTGCATATTATGAAGGCAAAGAACAGACCCAGGCTCTGCTTTTAAATTCAGAGCAAGCAAAAGCTGTCGAAACAGTAGTTTCTCAAATTGGGAAAACATCAAAGCCTTTTTTATTAGAAGGTGTGACTGGAAGTGGGAAAACAGAAGTTTATCTGCAGATTATTCAGGAAGTTCTAAATAAGGGGAAAACGGCTATTATGTTGGTCCCTGAAATTTCCCTGACACCACAGATGACAGACCGTTTTATCTCGCGTTTTGGTCAGGAAGTAGCCATTCTACACTCGGGTTTATCAAATGGTGAGAAGTATGATCAATGGCGAAAAGTTGAACGTGGGGAGGCCAAGGTAGTCGTTGGAGCGCGCTCAGCCATCTTTGCTCCTTTAAAAAACATCGGAGCTATCATCATTGATGAGGAGCACGAGGCTTCCTACAAACAAGATAGTAATCCACGCTACCACGCAAGGGAAGTCGCAGTCCTAAGGGCTCAGTACAATCAAGCAGTCTTGCTTCTTGGATCTGCTACACCAAGTTTAGAATCGCGGGCTCGTGCAACAAAAGGGGTTTATGAATTAATTCGTCTCACCCAGCGGGCCAATCCGGCAGCCAAAATTCCAGAAGTTAAAGTCGTTGATTTTCGTGATTATATTGGCCAAAATGAAGCTGGTAACTTCACTCCGGTTCTAGTGGAAGCTATTGCTGATCGCTTGCAGAAAAAAGAGCAGGTTGTCTTGATGTTGAACCGCCGTGGTTATTCCAGTTTTGTCATGTGTCGCGAGTGTGGAACTGTAGATACTTGTCCCAATTGTGACATCTCTTTGACCCTCCACATGGATACTAAAACCATGAACTGTCATTATTGTGGCTATAGTAAAGCGATTCCTCGACACTGTCCAAATTGCCAAAGTCCTTCCATTCGTTATTACGGGACAGGAACACAAAAAGCTTATGATGAATTACAAGAGATCTTTCCTGAAGCTAAAATTCTGCGAATGGATGTGGATACCACTCGAAAAAAGGGGAGCCACGCAGCGATATTAGATGCTTTTGGGAATGGAGAAGCGGATATTTTGTTAGGGACGCAAATGATTGCGAAGGGATTGGATTTTCCAAATGTGACGTTAGTGGGTGTCTTGAATGCGGATACTTCTTTAAATTTACCGGATTATCGATCCTCTGAGAGAACCTTTCAACTCTTGACTCAGGTGGCAGGAAGGGCCGGACGAGCAGAGAAAGAAGGAGAGGTTATCATTCAAAGCTACAACCCCAATCATTATGCGATTCGATTTGCCAAAGACCAAGATTATGAAGGTTTTTTTGCCTATGAAATGCAGATTCGCCGGCAGTTAGGCTATACGCCTTATTACTTCACAGTTGGGCTAACCCTATCTCATAAGAGTGAGGAAATGGTGAAGGAGAAGTCACATCAGGTCATGGAAATTCTCCGATCTGGCTTATCTGATCAGGTCCAAATCTTAGGACCAACACCTAAACCAATTGCACGCACACATAATTTGTATCATTATCAAATCATTGTGAAATATCGTTTCGAAGAAGGCATGACTCAGGTCTTGAATCAAATCTTAGAATTTACACAAGAAAGAGGCAACCAAGATCTACGTGTCAGTATTGATAATGAACCTCAAAGTTTTATGTAAGGAAGAAAGAAATGACAAAATTAATTTTTATGGGAACGCCTGATTTTTCAGCGACGGTTTTAAAGGGATTGTTAGCAGATTCGCGCTATGAAATTTTGGCAGTTGTGACTCAACCAGACCGCAAAGTAGGTCGCAAAAAAGAGATTCGAATGACCCCGGTGAAGCAGGTAGCTTTGGAACATCAACTACCGGTTCTTCAGCCGGAGAAATTATCGGGTAGTCCAGAAATGGAAACTCTCTTATCACTAGATGCAGATGGAATTGTGACCGCTGCTTTTGGACAATTTTTACCGACAAAATTGTTGGAGAACTTCCAATTTGCAGTGAATGTCCACGCGTCTTTGCTGCCTAAATATAGAGGTGGGGCTCCCATTCACTATGCTCTGATCAATGGTGATGAAGAAGCTGGGGTTACAATTATGGAAATGGTCAAGGAAATGGATGCCGGAGACATGATTGCAGCTCGTTCTCTCCCAATTTTAGATGAGGACAATGTGGGAACTTTGTTTGAAAAATTGGCTGTCCTTGGACGTGACTTACTCCTAGATACTTTGCCAGCTTACCTGGCAGGGGAGATCAAGCCAAGTCCACAAGATCCAAGTTTGGTTACATTTTCACCGAATATTTTACCGGAAGAAGAGGTTTTGGACTGGACCAAAACCAATCGCCAAGTCTTTAATCAGATCCGAGGGATGAATCCTTGGCCGGTCGCTCATACGTTATTAAATGGGCAACGCTTTAAAGTTTATGAAGCAGAGCTATGCGAAGGAAATGGAAATCCAGGAGAAGTGATTGGTTTGAGCAAAAAAGAGTTGGTAGTCGCTACAGGAGAAGGTGCTCTATCCCTCAAAGTCGTGCAGCCCGCAGGAAAACCTAAAATGTCTATTACAGACTTTTTAAACGGTGCCGGTCGTCAATTACATGTAGGTGATCGCTTTGGAAATTAAACAAATGAATGCGCGTGAACAGATTGTTCGTGTTTTAGAAGAGATCTTTGAACACGGAGCTTATTCCAACATTGCCCTGAATCAAGCGCTAGAACAATCTCTGTTTTCAGATAAGGATAAAAGCTTTGTGACGGAGGTTGTATACGGTACCGTAGCAAGGAAAATAACGCTCGAATGGTATCTTGCCCACGTGATCGAGGATCGAACAAAGTTGGATCAGTGGCTTTATTATCTTTTGATGATGAGTCTCTATCAACTTGCCTATTTGGACCGTATTCCCGACCATGCTGTTGTCAATGAAGCAGTACGGATCGCAAAACGTCGTAAAGAGGGTAGCGAAAAGTTTGTCAATGCAATTCTCAGAAAGCTGATCCGCGAGGGCCTACCAGATACTGAAACCATCAAGCGAAAGAATAAGCGTTATTCGGTTCAGTACTCCCTACCCGTCTGGTTGGTCAAAGCATTGATCGAAGAATACGGTGAAGAGCGAGCTCTGGCTATTTTTGAAAGTTTATACCAGCGTAATAAATCCAGCATTCGTGTCATCGATTTGAGTGAGAAAGAACAACTAGCCCAGATGCTGGAAGCAAATGAATCCCTCATAGCAACTTCAGCGCTCGTGAAAAATCAGGGGCATTTTGCAGGGCACTCTTTATTTAGAGAAGGGCGCATCACCATTCAGGATGAATCCAGCCAATTGGTCGCTCCAGCTTTGGATTTACAAGGAGATGAGTGGGTTCTAGATGCTTGTGCAGCACCGGGAGGGAAGACGACTCACCTTGCTTCTTATCTCACAACTGGAAAAGTCACGGCCTTGGATCTCTATGATCACAAACTAAAATTGATTCAAGAAAATGCCAATCGTCTCCATGTTGCAGACAAAATTTTGACAAAGAAGTTAGATGCGACCAAAGTCTTTGAAGCATTTGGCTCTGATGCATTCGATAAAATATTGGTGGATGCACCTTGTTCAGGGATAGGTTTGATACGGAGGAAGCCCGATATCAAGTACAATAAAGAGAGTGCAGATTTTGCATCTTTACAAGCTATTCAATTGGCAATTCTGGATAGTGTTTGTCAAAGTGTGCGTAAAGGTGGTATAATAGTGTACAGTACGTGTACAATTATGGGAAAAGAAAATTTTGAAGTGGTGGACCAATTTTTGAAACACCATCCAAATTTCAAACAAGTTCCATTGGAGCACGAAAGAAAAGATATTCTCAAGAATGATTGTATTCTTATTACACCTGAATTATATGGAAGCGACGGCTTCTTTATCAGTCGTTTTAAGAGAATATCATAATATCAGGAGGAAACTGACAGTATGGATATGACGATCTTAACCGATGTAGGTCAAAGACGGACAAATAACCAAGACTATGCAAATCAATATAGAAACAAAGCAGGAAAATCCATGATTTTTCTTGCTGATGGTATGGGGGGACACCGTGCCGGAAATATTGCTAGTGAAATGGCAGTCACAGACCTAGGTGCGGCCTGGGTTTCTTCTGAAATCGAGACAGTGAATCAAGTTCGGGAATGGTTTGCAGAACATTTAGAAGCTGTGAACCGTCGGATTCATTTAGCAGGTCAAGATGATGAACATAAAGGAATGGGAACAACACTGGAAGCCTTGGCTTTTGTAGAAGGACAAGTGATTTTTGCCCATGTTGGAGATTCGCGGATTAGTCTCATTCGTCAGGGCGAATACCAGCAGTTGACTAGTGATCATTCTCTTGTAAATGCCCTTTTACGAGCTGGTCAAATTACAGAAGAAGAAGCAGCCCATCATCCTCAGCGTAACATCATCACCCAATCTATTGGTCAAAAAGACGAGCTAGAGCCGGATTATGGTTTGGTAACTGTTGAAGCAGATGATTATATTTTGATCAATAGTGATGGTTTAACCAATATGATCGGCCCTGATGAGATCAGAGACATTGTCTTGAGTGATGTTTCGCTAGAAGAAAAAGCTCAAACCTTGATTCGTTTTGCCAATAATGCTGGAGGTTTGGATAATATCACCGTTGTACTGCTCCACTTCACTGAGGAGGACGCAGCATGATTCAAATCGGCAAAATTTTTGCCGGACGATATAAAATCATCCAACAAATTGGACGCGGTGGGATGGCAGATGTTTATCTTGCTCGTGATTTGATTTTAGATGGTGAAGAAGTTGCAGTCAAGGTACTGCGTACGAATTACCAGACGGATCCCATTGCAGTTGCACGTTTCCAGCGTGAAGCAAAAGCGATGGCAGAGCTGGACCATCCAAATATCGTTCGGATTACAGACATTGGCGAAGAAGAAGGGCAGCAATACCTTGCAATGGAATATGTTGCAGGTTTAGACTTGAAACGCTATATCAAAGAAAATGCACCTTTATCAAATGAAGAAGCTATTCGTTTGATGGGGCAGATTCTTCTCGCTATGCGTCTTGCCCATACGTGTGGCATTATCCATAGAGATTTAAAACCACAGAATGTCCTCTTGACACCAGATGGAACAGCGAAAGTTTCAGACTTTGGGATTGCAGTGGCCTTCGCAGAGACAAGTTTGACCCAGACCAACTCAATGTTAGGGTCGGTTCATTATTTGTCTCCTGAGCAAGCGCGTGGATCAAAAGCTACGGTGCAAAGTGATATCTATGCGATGGGGATCATTTTCTATGAGATGTTGACGGGACACATTCCTTATGATGGAGATAGTGCGGTTACGATTGCACTGCAGCATTTTCAAAAGCCTCTCCCTTCTATTCGTGAGGAAAATAAGAATGTTCCACAAGCTCTAGAAAATGTAGTGATCAAAGCGACAGCTAAAAAACTGACGGATCGCTATAAGTCAGTGGCAGAGATGTATGTGGATCTTTCAAGTTGCTTGTCCTATGAGAGAAGAAATGAGAAAAAACTGGTTTTTGAAGACCAAGCGAAAGCTGATACAAAAACCTTGCCGAAAGTGACTCCAACTCCAAAGACGGCTCCTGTTCCAATCTCTGAAGTGCGCAGTGAAATTAGTTCGGTTGATCCGAATCGACCATTATCTGACCAGCAGCCAATAGCGCCAAGTAAAAAACCAAGAAGACGCTTACGAGCACGCTACAAGGTTTTATTTGTTGCCATTGCTCTAGTCCTTGCAGCCTTTACCTTCTTGTTGTATATGAGCCCAGCCAATAAAACAGTTCCGGATGTTTCTGGCAAGACTATTGCTGAAGCAAGAGCAGTTATTGAGGGACAAGACCTTCAAGTTGGTGAAGAAAAAGAAGAGTACAGTGATTCGGTTGCGGAAGGCTATGTCATTCGAACCAATCCAAATGCAGGAGCTCAAAAGAAAGAACAAAGTCGCATTGACTTGATTGTTTCAAAAGGACCGAGCAGCTTTGAAATGCCAAATTACGTGGGAGAAACGCGGGCGACAGCAGAAGAGGATCTAAAAAATACTTATAAAGTATCTAGCAAGATGATTACGATTGAGGAAGTTGAGACCTTCGAATATGCTCCGGGGACAGTTTTAGAGCAAACGCCAGCAGCCGGAGAACAATATTCTCTTAATTCAAAGACTAAGATTGTTTTAAAAGTAGCCAAGGAAACGACTTCTATTGAGATGCCAAGTTATATTGGATCAACATATGACTTTGCCCGAAGCAATCTGGTTGAAATCTATGGTATTAAAGAAGCCAATATCGAATTAAGGAAAACAGAACACCTCCCTGACGGGGTATTGGTTTCTGCAGGTCAAATTGTCAGTCAGACACCAGAGGTTTCAAGTACGGTGGATATTAACCGAACACGAATCGTTTTAACGGTATATGAACCTAAAGTGACAGCTTCTTCGAGTACAAAAGCGTCATCAAGTTCAGAAACATCTAGTTCCTCTTCTTCAGAACGATCGGATACCGAAACCTCTAGCAGTAGTAGTTCAACAGATACAGATTAAAAAATGAATTTCAGACTCAGATATATTTCTGAGTCTTTTTCTGTTTTTTTGTTTCTATGTCGTGATTTTAAAATTTCCCTATTGAGGGAAAAACTTTAAGAGTGCTGGAAGAAACGATATTTTGGAGTTTTTGTAGAAGGCATGTGAATCCCTTAACAATTAAGGAGTTTCAGCTTTGGAAAAATAAAATGGTCAATTAAACATAAGTTAATTTGAGGTTAGAAATAGATTGATTATCAAATTATTTGCTTTCGCTATAGGCTCATGCTATAATCTGCCTGAAAGGTGATCAAAGAGTAAAAATGTCGTTCAGACCTATTTTGATAGGGAACTGGCTAACAAAGAGATTTTTTTCCACTATTTGAAGAGGCCTTAACAACTAGTGGAGATAAATGTCGTGAACCAAGATGAGGATAGGTGGAATGACTTTTGAAATATGTGCACATAGTTGATGTATCTTTCACCTATACTTTCCAAATGGAGATTATTTAAATGGACAGAAAATATAGAGTGGTTAGTTGAGCAATTTTAGCAACAGCAATGATTGTCCCGGCTTTTATAGCAACAAAAGTAGCAGCAGAAAACAGAGGATGGAATAGCTACTCTTATGGTGCAAACTATTATAACTATGCTTATAATAACTGGAATGGTAATCATTATTATCGAATGAGTGACGGCACTTACCGGATCTACAGTAATGGCCAGTGGCAGCCTTTGACCAATCGTAACAACTCTAGAAATAACCTAGCCAACGATCCTCATTACCTTTATGAGAATGGCTACCATTACTATTTATTAGAGAATGGGGATTACTATTACTATCAAAATGGTAAGTGGGTTTTTGTGAAGAATTCTAGCGAAACAGAAAATCCTGTAACGCCGGATACTCCGACACCTACTCCAACACCGACCCCAAATCCAACTCCAACACCAGAGGAGCCAAACCCATCTGATAAACCAGATCAACCGGTGGAACCATCAGAACCAGCTACACCTGAAGATACGGATAACTTGGTTTTCCCAGAGAATCCGCCATTTGTAGGCGCAGATGGTGAATTCGATCCATTCGCTCCAACTCCTGAGAATCCAGCTGAGCCAAAACCAGAAGAACCTGTTCAACCAGAAGTACCTGGCAATGACGGTTTGGTAACAACTGACCAGCCAAGTGAAAATCAAACTCCTCCGTATGTAGAAACGCCAGCAGAAGGATTGGAACACCTTCCTTGGGCGCCAAATGGTCGTGTACCTAAGTTAGTCTACCCACCTGGTAAGCCTGGATCAGCTGCTTTGCGTAACGATAAGAACTATTACTTTGATGGGACAACTCATTACTACTATGTTCCATCCGATACTGAAGCTACAGGATATTCCGCATACTGGAAGTGGATTGATGGTAAATGGAAACTTCAAGGGATGACAGATCCTAATGACCCTGTCATTGATCCAAAATTCCATGAAGATGCCAAAGATGATGAGTATGCTTATAGCGATCGTGACTCAAGCGTCAAGCTCTACTCTACAAATCTTGTAGAAACTGCTAAAACTGGCCAAGCTCTCCCATTCAAGAACGTGGATGAATTTAAGGACTATGTCATGAAGAAAATGAATCCTAAATTTATTGATAATGCTGGATGGGATGCTAAAGTAGAATGGGAAATCGAAGATCCGGAACTCTTTGAGCAATCAAAAGAAAACCCATGGGCGAAAGACTATGTTTTAATTGCTAACTTGAAGAGTGGTGTTGACGAAAAAGAATACAAGGATGTTGAATTCGGTTATGTGAAATTCGTTTATCGTGTAGAAGCAACAGACGACACAAACTATGTCTACTTAGAAAAAGCTAAAGAAGCTTTTGCTAAAATCAATGAACTAAGAAAAGCTCAAGGTTTGAAAGAATTGACTTGGTCTGATGATGTCTACAACTCACTCGCTTTGCCAAAAGCTAACCAAATTTCACGCCAATATGATAGCACAGGTTTCGTAGCTCGTCGTGAAGAAGATCCAGCAACTGTGGCAACGAAATGGTTCAACAGTGGCTTGCGTGAATTGTTACTAGATCCAAATGTAACTGAAGGTGCGGTGGCAGCAGTTGTAAATGGAGATGGTTACTATTACTGGGCTTACAATTATAAATAATGCCTCTAGACAATCGCTATCGGATGAATAGATACTATTTCCGATATAGAGGACACCCAAAGGATTTTATCTTTTGGGTGTTTTTTTGCTCTTCGTATTATCCAACCACAGACGGAAGTCAAATAAGGAAAAATTTGATAAAATAGGAAAAGATGAGGTAGACTATGTGGAAAATACAAATCTTTATTTTCGTTGAAGCCATTTTATTAACGCTAGCAGCCATTACCATTTTATCAGTCGATTTCTCCAGATTCATTGTTTTGATGGTGCTCTTTTTGCTCCTTCTGTATTACTATTTTGGCAAACAAAAAGCAAATTTTCTATTAATCTCACTGAGTGTGCTCCTATTTTTTATCGTGATGCTGAATCCTTTTGTGATTGCGGCCATTTTATTTGCGGTTATTTATGGTTTATTGATCGCCTACCCTTATATGTATAAGGAAAATGAAGCAGTTGTGCTCGATGTCGAAGAGGATATAGAAATTCGTCAGGAAAAAACACGATGGATAGGTGATTTGCATCATTTTTCAAAGCAAAGTCGAGGTTATAGAGATCTGAGTATGCTCCGTGTTTTCGGAAATGACACCCTCCATTTGGAAGAGGTTGCGATTTGCGATTGGGACAATGTTATCATTATTCGCAAAGGTTTTGGAAATACAAAAATCATCTTACCGATTGATTTGGAGTTGCATTTACAAATTAACACCCTATATGGAGATCTAAAATTTTTAGATTTACCTGTCCGGAAAATGAGGAATGAAACGTTAGATATTGAAACAGTAAATTATCGGAGGTCCCATCGCTCTATAAAAATTGTGATAGTTGGTATTGTTGGGGATGTAGAGGTGGTGCGCCCATGAAGAAGCTAGATTATATTCTACTGTACTTCTATTCCCTAATGGTAGTCGCAGTTATTTGTCATACCATTTTTCATTTTGTTGGTTTTCAGTGGAGCAAACTTGTATCGAATCTATCCTTGCTTCAATCATTCCTATTTTTAGTTTTTAGCTTGACGTTAGCATTAACGGCTTTAGTTCTCTTGATTATAAAGATCACGCAATTTGTGACAGTTCATGCGGTACAACAAAAGGTGGAAGCTATTATGAATGGTTCCCAGCAAAAAGAAATTGCTCCTAAAGAACTGAACCAACAGCTGGATTTGTTGGATAGCAAATTGCATCGACTAGAAGAAAATTTACAGAGAAGTGAAAATCGTGTCATGCGAAATGAAGAAGAAATCATAGAAACAGAGCGCAAGCGGATAGCGCGTGATCTCCATGATACGGTTAGTCAGGAACTATTTGCAGCCAATATGATTTTATCTGGAGTGGCAGCACAGGCCCTTGAGTTAGAGAAAAAACAGATTCAGCAGCAATTAAATGGGGTATCGGATATTTTGGGAACAGCCCAAAATGATTTGCGTGTCTTGCTTTTGCATCTTCGTCCCACAGAATTGGAAGGGAAAAGCCTGGTAGACGGAATGAAGATGATTTTTAGAGAACTGAAAGAAAAGAGTAATTTAAAAGTTGTCTTCAAATACAATGAACTAGCTCTGCCAAAAGATATGGAAGAACATCTCTTTCGGATTGTGCAAGAAATTGTTAGTAATACACTGAAACACGCTAGGGCTCATCAAATGGATGTCTTTTTGTACCAGGAGGGAAAACAGCTTCATTTACGGATGGTAGATGATGGCATTGGTTTTGAACAGGAAAAATTGGAACGATTGAGTTATGGGTTGAAAAATATTCAAGAGCGTGTGGAAGATATGGCGGGAACAATTAAAATTCGAACGAGTCCTCAAAAAGGAGTGGCAGTGGATATCCGTGTTCCCCTTCTTATAAAAGATAAAAATGAAAAGGAAAGTGTATGAAAGTATTATTAGTAGATGACCATGAAATGGTTCGACTTGGTTTAAAGAGCTTTTTGTCCATGCAGACCGATATTGACCAAGTATTAGAGGCGCAAAATGGACAAGAGGGAGTTGAGTTAGCCCTGCAAGAACGACCAGATGTCATTATCATGGACATTGTGATGCCAGAACTAAACGGCATTGATGCAACACTAGCCATCTTAAAAGAATGGCCCAAAGCCAAGATTGTTATTTTGACCTCTTATTTGGATAATGAGAAAATTTACCCTGTACTAGATGCCGGTGCCAAAGGTTATATTTTAAAGACCTCGTCAGCAACGGAGATCTTACAGGCTGTCCGGAAGGTTGCAAAAGGAGAATTTGCGATTGAGACTGAAGTCAGTCAAAAAGTTGAGTCACGCAAGAACCATGCTGAATTGCACGATGACCTAACAGCTAGAGAACGGGATATTCTGGCTTTATTGACGAAAGGATATGAAAATCAACGCATAGCAGATGAACTCTTTATTTCTCTGAAAACAGTGAAAACCCACGTTTCCAATATTTTATCGAAACTAGAAGTTAGTGATCGGACACAAGCAGTCGTTTATGCTTTCCGTCACCATCTGGTGAATCAGGAAGATTTTTAAGTTGAAACATGCTATAATAGAGCAAGGAAAATAGGGGGAGACAAGTGGACGCAAAATTACGTTATAAAGCAAAAAAAGTAAAAATCGTCTTTTTTGATATTGATGATACGTTACGTGCAAAAGAAACGGGATTGATCCCAGAATCTGTCAAAGATGTCTTTCATCAGTTGAAAGAAAAAGGAATTCGAACAGGGATTGCAACCGGCAGAGGGGTTTTTGGGGTTGTTCCTGAAATTATGGATTTAAAACCTGATTTTCTAGTAACCTTAAACGGTGCCTATATAGACGATGCAAAAGGAACTGTCATTTACCAATCACCAATTCATGAAGCAATCGTTTCTTCTTTTGTGGATTGGGCCAAAGAATCTGAGATTGATTATGGGTTAGTGGCTAGTCATCAAGCGGCTCTGTCCAATCGGACAACCTTGATCAGTGATGCTATTGACATTATTTATCCCAACCTACCAGTAGATCCAGATCTGCATTTGAAAGAACCCATTTTCCAAATGTGGACCTTTGATGAACATGATAGTGAGTTAGAGTTACCGGATTTCTTGCAAGAGGACTTACGCCTAGTATTCTGGCATCCCCATTCGTCAGATGTTGTTCGCTTTGAAGCTTCAAAAGCTTCCGGAGTTTCTCAGCTTGTCAATCAATTGGGCTTGAAGCCAGAGAATGTTTTAGTATTTGGGGACGGATTAAATGATCTCGAACTGTTTGAGTATGCTGGGATTAGTATCGCAATGGGAAAATCTGCCCCAGAGTTACAAGAAAAAGCTGATTATATCACTAAGAATTTGGAAGAAGATGGCATTTTCTATGCCTTAGAGGAATTAAATATGGTTGAAAAAGAATTGACGTTACCACAGTTGGAACTTGGTGCGGTTGAAGGTCCTGTCGCTGTGATCAAAACCAATCACGGTGAGATGAAAATTCAATTGTTTCCAGATCAAGCGCCAAAAACAGTTGCAAACTTTGTAGCTCTTGCTAAGTCTGGCTATTATGATGGTGTCATTTTCCATCGGATTATTAAAGATTTCATGATCCAAGGGGGAGATCCAACAGGTACTGGTATGGGTGGTGAGTCCATTTATGGTGACAGCTTCGAAGATGAATTTTCAAAAGAATTGTACAATATTCGTGGAGCTCTTTCGATGGCCAATGCTGGACCAAACACGAATGGCAGCCAATTCTTTATTGTACAAAATCAACATCTCCCATACTCGAAAAAGGAATTGGTCCGCGGTGGCTGGCCTGAAAAAATTGCCGAAATCTATACGACAGAAGGAGGGACTCCTCACCTAGATCAACGCCATACGGTATTTGGTCAATTGATGGATGAAGCTTCGTATGCTGTATTAGATGAGATCGCGGTTGTTGAAACAGGTATGATGGATAAGCCGGTAGAAGATGTCGTGATTCAAACCATCGAAATTGAGGACTAATATGAAAATTGGAGATAAGTTAGAAGGAACCATCACAGGCATTCAACCTTACGGCGCCTTTGTCGAACTAGAGTCGGGTGTGACGGGCTTGATTCATATCTCAGAGATTAGAAGTGGTTATGTAAGTAATATTCAGGATATTCTGTCGATTGGGGAGAAGGTCTTTGTTCAAGTCATCGATGTTGATGAATATACCAACAAAGCTAGCCTCTCTTTGAGAACGCTTGAAGAGGCCCCGCAACGAATCATTCGACATCATCGCTTTTCTAATGACCGTCACAAGAGTGGTTTTACTCCCTTGGCCCAACAGATGCCGTCTTGGGTCAAAGAAGGAAAAGTATTCTTTAGCAAACAAGAGAAAAAATAAAAACTTCGCTAGGTGAATAGAGCCTAGCGAAGTTTTTTGGTACAGAATATTATTCAAATTCGTAAAGTGTAGTAGAAAGGTAGCGTTCCCCATTATCTGGTGCAAGAGCAAGAACTTTTTTACCGCTGCCTAGTTCTTTGGCTACTTCAATAGCAGCAAAGATAGCTGCGGCACTTGAAATACCGACTAAGAATCCTTCAGCTCCACCGATAGCGCGTGCAAGTTCGAAAGCTTCTTCTGAGGTAACACGACGGACCCCATCATAGGCGTTGGTATCTAAGGTATTCGGAACAAATCCAGCTGAAATACCTTGGATTTTGTGAGGTCCAGGTTTTTCACCAGAAAGAACTGCAGATTCATTGGCTTCAACGGCAAAGACTTTCACATTTGGGTTGTTCTTTTTCAAGGTATGTGAAATACCAGAAACTGTTCCACCAGTACCTACACCTGCCACAAAAGCATCGAGGCCATCTTTTCCAAAGGCATCAACGATTTCTTGTCCAGTTGTTCTTTCATGGACTTCTGGGTTAGCAGGGTTTTCAAATTGAAGAGGAAGGAAGCCATTTCGTTCTGCAGCGATTGCTTCAGCTTTAGCGATTGCACCTTTCATTCCTTCACTTCCAGGAGTCAAAACGAGTTCAGCCCCGTAGGCTTGGATAATTTTACGACGTTCCACACTCATCGTTTCAGGCATGACAATCACGACATTATAGCCTTTAGCTGCACCAACCCATGACAGACCAATCCCTGTATTCCCACTAGTTGCTTCGACAATCGTATCACCTGGTTTGATCAAGCCATCCGCTTCAGCTTTTTCAATCATGCTCAAAGCAATCCGGTCCTTGACAGATGATCCAGGATTGAAAGCTTCTAATTTGACATAGACATCTGCAGCTCCTTCAGGAACAAGTCGGTTCAATTTGACAATCGGTGTGTGTCCAATCAATTCTGTAATGTTTTCATAAATAGCCATAATTTACCTCAGTTCTAGGTTTTCTTGATACTAACCAGTATAGTCCCTTGTGGAAAGAATGTAAAATATAGAAATTTTATGGGTGTGATAAAAAAAACCTATCGTTGCCAATAGGTCTTGTATATTCCAAATAATTTATTCATTTTCAAGGGAAAGAAGGGGTACTTCAACCTCACGAATTCCTTGGTCCTCAATAATGACTTTTCCATTATAAAATTCGACTAAAGCTGCTGTGATAGAAGGTGTGTCTTCTTTGTCTACAAAAATAGTTGTCGTAACTTGATCTGTAAACATCGGATCTTGTTCTACCAATTGATTGTCTTTTAAGAAATTAGCAAATTCTTGGTATTGGGAATAGGTCAAAGTAATTCCAAGAACAACTTGCTCTTTGATTTCTACCAACCCGATTTCTCGAACCGCTTGTGCAACACTGCCAGCATAAGCGCGAATCAGACCGCCAGCCCCTAATTTAATACCTCCAAAATAGCGGGTAACCACGACACAACTATTGGTGATGTGATGATTCTCTAAAACTCCCAACATCGGTACACCCGCTGTTCCACTAGGTTCCCCATCGTCACTGGTCCGTTTAATGTCGCTATGTTCTCCAATGATGAAAGCAGAGCAATTATGTGTAGCCTTGTAGTGCTCCTTCTTGATCGTGTTAATAAAATCTCTAGCTTCCTCTTCAGAAGAGACACGTTTAACATGACAAATGAATTTCGATTTCTTAATTTCTTCTTGAACAGTACTGTTCTCTTTAAATGTAATATATTCCATATTCTTATTTTACAAAAAAAGAATGATTTTCTCCAATTTTTGCGAATTAATAAGTATGAGGATAGAAGATACTTATGGAAGACTCTTAACAGAGAGTCAGATGACAGATGATTTAAAAGAAATAGCCCAAGAACTTCCAGCTATAGAAAAACAGAATGGAAGGTACCAATGCTTTCGATGTGGCAGTATGATTGATCAAAAACTTTGGAAGTTGAGTGAAGAGGTGCTATATTGTAGATCTTGCATTCGATTGGGAAGAATCCAGAGTGATCAAAAACTTTATGCCATTGCGCAGCAAGACTTTGAAGGCCAAGAGGTATTAAACTGGAAAGGGAGCTTAACTTCCTATCAACAACAGGTGTCGGATGGACTCATTCAAGCAGTAAATGAAGGAAAAAATGCCTTGGTACATGCTGTGACAGGGGCTGGAAAAACGGAAATGATGTACCAGGTTGTGGCAAGAGCAATCCAAAAAGGACAAGCAGTCTGTATTGCAACTCCAAGAATTGATGTCTGTATTGAATTATACGGAAGGATGAAAGAAGATTTTTCCTGCCCGATATCGTTGCTTCACGGGGAATCAGACCCCTATTTTAGAACTCCCTTGGTAATCTCGACAACCCACCAATTGTTAAAGTTCTATCAGGCCTTCGATCTCCTTATCATAGATGAGGTAGATGCATTTCCTTATGTAGACAATCCTATGTTATATAAAGCAGTACAGAATGCAGTAAAGAAAAACGGAAATACTCTTTTTTTAACTGCAACCTCTACAGATGAATTGGATAAAAAAGTCAAGAAAAAAGAAATTATTCGTTATAGCCTTCCAAGAAGATTCCATGGTAACCCCTTAGTGGTACCTGAAATAAAATGGGTATCAAAAATTAGAGAAAAAATAGAAAAAGGAAGAATACCTAACGAATTATTGAAACTAATCAAGAAACAAAGACAGACACATTACCCTCTGTTAATCTTTGTATCTGAAATTGAATTAGGCCAGCAATTTACAGAGAATGTAAAAAAATACTTCCCTGAAGAAAAAGTAGGTTTCGTATCCTCTCAGACAAGGGATCGTTTGCAAATTGTGGAAGAGTTTAGAAAAAAAGAAGTGACCATTCTCGTCTCGACGACTATTCTAGAAAGGGGGGTTACTTTTCCGTTTGTAGATGTCTTCGTTTTAGAAAGTAATCATCGCTTGTTTACTAAAAGTGCACTTGTACAAATCTCAGGAAGGGTTGGTCGAAGCAAGGAAAGACCAACAGGACAATTACTTTTTCTATCAGATGGCACAACAAAAGAAATGAAGAAAGCAATAAAGGAGATAAAAGGGATGAATCAGGAGGCCGGCTTTTGAAATCATGTTTACTTTGTGATAAAGAGTTTAAAAGAAGTGAAGATTTTAGAGAACTTATCTTATTGAAAACAAAGGAAGAATGGATTTGTAAAGAATGCAAAGAAAAATTTGAAGCAATCAGTGACGTCCACTGTCCTAAATGTTTTAAAGATAAGGAAGAGAAGGAATGTAAAGATTGTAAATACTGGAGTAAAAAAGGAAATAAAGTTCAACATGAAGCTTTGTATAGATACAACGAAGCGATGAAGGAATATTTTAAACGATATAAGTTTGAAGGAGATCGCTTGTTAGGGACCATATTTGCAAATGATATTAAAAAAGCTATGAAAAAGTATAAAAGCTATACCATCCTAACAACTCCTATTAGCCATGAAAAGAAAGAGGAGAGGGGCTTCAATCAAGTTTCAACTATACTAGACTATGCAGATATAAAGTACAAGAATCTATTCAAAAAAGAGGATAGCCTAGCTCAATCAAAAAAGAGAAGAGTAGAAAGATTACAAACTTCACAGCATTTTCAGTTAAGAGAAGATGTGTCGACAGAAGAAAGATATCTTATATTTGATGATATCTATACTACTGGCAAAACTATCGAATTAATGAAACGCCTATTGCTTGAAAAAGGAGTGAAAGAAATAAAAACATTTTCAATTGCAAGGTAAAAAAAGATTTGCAAAATGTTTATGAAAGCGTTATAATATACATATAAATAAAAACATAATGTTTAGAAAGTAGGTACTTATATGATTAAATATAGTATCCGTGGTGAAAACCTAGAAGTAACAGAAGCCATCCGCGACTATGTCGTTTCTAAACTCGAAAAGATTGAAAAATATTTTCAGGCAGACCAAGAGCTAGACGCTCGAGTAAACTTAAAAGTTTACCGTGAAAAGACCGCAAAAGTAGAAGTAACCATTCCACTTGGATCAATTACTCTCCGTGCGGAAGATGTGTCTCAAGATATGTATGGTTCAATTGATCTCGTTGTAGATAAGATTGAACGTCAAATTCGTAAGAACAAAACAAAAATTGAAAAGAAAAATCGCGTTAAATCTGGTGCAGGGAAACTCTTCACAGATGCAGTTGTAGAAGAAGCGGCAACAACAGAAAAAGTTGTTCGTTCAAAAACAATTGATTTGGAACCAATGGATATAGAAGAAGCGATCCTTCAAATGGAACTGCTAGCTCATGATTTCTTTATTTATCGAGATGCAGAAGACAATACAACCAATGTTATTTATCGTAGAGAAGATGGAGACATCGGTTTATTGGAAGTTAAAGAGTAATTAATCCTAAAAATAGATTATAATATAGAAAGAAAACCGGAGCTAATTAGCTCCGGTTTTCTTTCTATCAAATGCTTTAGCAAGTAGAAAGAAAAACTTTTTTCAAAAAAATAAAACTTTTTTAAAAAAGTTATTGACAAGTAAAAGTGTACGTGATATACTAATATAGTTGTCGCGAGAGAGCGACAAAGACCTTTGAAAACTGAACAAGACGAACCAATGTGCAGGGCGCTATAACGGAAGTTATAGTAACTGAACAATAAAAAAACAATAAATCTGTCAGTGACAGAATGAGTTTAAGACAAACAATTATTTTAATGAGAGTTTGATCCTGGCTCAGGATGAACGCTGGCGGCGTG
>NZ_KB373316.1 GCF_000314795.2 Streptococcus sp. F0442
AAAAAACAATAAATCTGTCAGTGACAGAATGAGTTTAAGACAAACAATTATTTTAATGAGAGTTTGATCCTGGCTCAGGATGAACGCTGGCGGCGTGCCTAATACATGCAAGTAGAACGCTGAAGCTTGGTGCTTGCACCGAGCGGATGAGTTGCGAACGGGTGAGTAACGCGTAGGTAACCTGCCTGGTAGCGGGGGATAACTATTGGAAACGATAGCTAATACCGCATAACAGTAGATATTGCATGATATCTGCTTGAAAGGGGCAATTGCTCCACTACCAGATGGACCTGCGTTGTATTAGCTAGTTGGTGAGGTAACGGCTCACCAAGGCGACGATACATAGCCGACCTGAGAGGGTGATCGGCCACACTGGGACTGAGACACGGCCCAGACTCCTACGGGAGGCAGCAGTAGGGAATCTTCGGCAATGGACGGAAGTCTGACCGAGCAACGCCGCGTGAGTGAAGAAGGTTTTCGGATCGTAAAGCTCTGTTGTAAGAGAAGAACGAGTGTGAGAGTGGAAAGTTCACACTGTGACGGTAACTTACCAGAAAGGGACGGCTAACTACGTGCCAGCAGCCGCGGTAATACGTAGGTCCCGAGCGTTATCCGGATTTATTGGGCGTAAAGCGAGCGCAGGCGGTTAGATAAGTCTGAAGTTAAAGGCTGTGGCTTAACCATAGTACGCTTTGGAAACTGTTTAACTTGAGTGCAGAAGGGGAGAGTGGAATTCCATGTGTAGCGGTGAAATGCGTAGATATATGGAGGAACACCGGTGGCGAAAGCGGCTCTCTGGTCTGTAACTGACGCTGAGGCTCGAAAGCGTGGGGAGCAAACAGGATTAGATACCCTGGTAGTCCACGCCGTAAACGATGAGTGCTAGGTGTTGGGTCCTTTCCGGGACTCAGTGCCGCAGCTAACGCATTAAGCACTCCGCCTGGGGAGTACGACCGCAAGGTTGAAACTCAAAGGAATTGACGGGGGCCCGCACAAGCGGTGGAGCATGTGGTTTAATTCGAAGCAACGCGAAGAACCTTACCAGGTCTTGACATCCCTCTGACCGCTCTAGAGATAGAGTTTTCCTTCGGGACAGAGGTGACAGGTGGTGCATGGTTGTCGTCAGCTCGTGTCGTGAGATGTTGGGTTAAGTCCCGCAACGAGCGCAACCCCTATTGTTAGTTGCCATCATTGAGTTGGGCACTCTAGCGAGACTGCCGGTAATAAACCGGAGGAAGGTGGGGATGACGTCAAATCATCATGCCCCTTATGACCTGGGCTACACACGTGCTACAATGGCTGGGACAACGAGTCGCAAGTCGGTGACGGCAAGCTAATCTCTTAAAGCCAGTCTCAGTTCGGATTGTAGGCTGCAACTCGCCTACATGAAGTCGGAATCGCTAGTAATCGCGGATCAGCACGCCGCGGTGAATACGTTCCCGGGCCTTGTACACACCGCCCGTCACACCACGAGAGTTTGTAACACCCGAAGTCGGTGAGGTAACCTTTTAGGAGCCAGCCGCCTAAGGTGGGATAGATGATTGGGGTGAAGTCGTAACAAGGTAGCCGTATCGGAAGGTGCGGCTGGATCACCTCCTTTCTAAGGAAAAGGAAACCTGTACGTTGGTCTTGTTTAGTTTTGAGAGGTCTTGTGGGGCCTTAGCTCAGCTGGGAGAGCGCCTGCTTTGCACGCAGGAGGTCAGCGGTTCGATCCCGCTAGGCTCCATTAACACTTTATAGTGTTAAGATTGAACATTGAAAATTGAATATCTATATCAAATAGTAACAAGAAAATAAACCGAAACGCTGTAAATATTTAAAGAGTTTAGGTCGCAAGACCAAAAATAAGGTTAAGTTAATAAGGGCGCACGGTGGATGCCTTGGCACTAGAAGCCGAAGAAGGACGTGACAAACGACGAAATGCTTTGGGGAGCTGTAAGTAAGCGACGATCCAGAGATGTCCGAATGGGGGAACCCAACAGGTAATGCCTGTTACCCATATCTGTTAAGGATATGAGGAGGAAGACGCAGTGAACTGAAACATCTAAGTAGCTGCAGGAAGAGAAAGCAAAAGCGATTGCCTTAGTAGCGGCGAGCGAAACGGCAGGAGGGCAAACCGAAGAGTTTACTCTTCGGGGTTGTAGGACTGCAATGTGGACTTAAAGATTATAGAAGAATGACATGGGAAGGTCAGCCAAAGAGAGTAAGAGCCTCGTATTCGAAATAGTCTTTATACCTAGCAGTATCCTGAGTACGGCGAGACACGTGGAATCTCGTCGGAATCTGGGAGGACCATCTCCCAACCCTAAATACTCTCTAGTGACCGATAGTGAACCAGTACCGTGAGGGAAAGGTGAAAAGCACCCCGGGAGGGGAGTGAAATAGAACCTGAAACCGTGTGCCTACAACAAGTTCGAGCCCGTTAATGGGTGAGAGCGTGCCTTTTGTAGAATGAACCGGCGAGTTACGATATGATGCGAGGTTAAGTTGAAGAGACGGAGCCGTAGGGAAACCGAGTCTGAACAGGGCGCAATAGTATTATGTCGTAGACCCGAAACCATGTGACCTACCCATGAGCAGGTTGAAGGTGAGGTAAAACTCACTGGAGGACCGAACCAGGGCACGTTGAAAAGTGCTTGGATGACTTGTGGGTAGCGGAGAAATTCCAAACGAACTTGGAGATAGCTGGTTCTCTCCGAAATAGCTTTAGGGCTAGCGTCGACATTAAGATTCTTGGAGGTAGAGCACTGTTTGGGTGAGGGGTCCATCCCGGATTACCAATCTCAGATAAACTCCGAATGCCAATGAATTATGGTCGGCAGTCAGACTGCGAGTGCTAAGATCCGTAGTCGAAAGGGAAACAGCCCAGACCACCAGCTAAGGTCCCAAAATAATTGTTAAGTGGAAAAGGATGTGGGGTTGCACAGACAACTAGGATGTTAGCTTAGAAGCAGCTATTCATTCAAAGAGTGCGTAATAGCTCACTAGTCGAGTGACCCTGCGCCGAAAATGTACCGGGGCTAAAACAATTTACCGAAGCTGTGGATACCTTTATAGGTATGGTAGGAGAGCGTTCTATGTGTGGAGAAGGTATACCGTGAGGAGTGCTGGAACGCATAGAAGTGAGAATGCCGGTATGAGTAGCGAAAGACAGGTGAGAATCCTGTCCACCGTAAGACTAAGGTTTCCAGGGGAAGGCTCGTCCGCCCTGGGTTAGTCGGGACCTAAGGAGAGACCGAAAGGTGTATCCGATGGACAACAGGTTGATATTCCTGTACTAGAGTATGTAGTGAAGGAGGGACGCAGTAGGCTAACTAAAGCGTGCGACTGGAAGTGCACGTCTAAGCAGTGAGGTGTGAATTGAGTTAAATGCTTAATTCTATAACATTGAGCTGTGATGGGGAGCGAAGTTTAGTAGCGAAGTTAGTGACGTCACACTGCCAAGAAAAGCTTCTAGCGTTAATCATACTCTACCCGTACCGCAAACCGACACAGGTAGTCGAGGCGAGTAGCCTCAGGTGAGCGAGAGAACTCTCGTTAAGGAACTCGGCAAAATGACCCCGTAACTTCGGGAGAAGGGGTGCTGGCTTTATGTCAGCCGCAGTGAATAGGCCCAAGCAACTGTTTATCAAAAACACAGCTCTCTGCTAAATCGTAAGATGATGTATAGGGGGTGACGCCTGCCCGGTGCTGGAAGGTTAAGAGGAGTGCTTAGGAGTAATCCGAAGGTATGAATTGAAGCCCCAGTAAACGGCGGCCGTAACTATAACGGTCCTAAGGTAGCGAAATTCCTTGTCGGGTAAGTTCCGACCCGCACGAAAGGCGTAATGATTTGGGCACTGTCTCAACGAGAGACTCGGTGAAATTTTAGTACCTGTGAAGATGCAGGTTACCCGCGACAGGACGGAAAGACCCCATGGAGCTTTACTGCAGTTTGATATTGAGTGTCTGTGCCACATGTACAGGATAGGTAGGAGCCATAGAGATCGGGACGCCAGTTTCGATGGAGGCGCTGTTGGGATACTACCCTTGTGTTATGGCCACTCTAACCCGGATAGGTGATCCCTATCGGAGACAGTGTCTGACGGGCAGTTTGACTGGGGCGGTCGCCTCCTAAAAGGTAACGGAGGCGCCCAAAGGTTCCCTCAGAATGGTTGGAAATCATTCGCAGAGTGTAAAGGTATAAGGGAGCTTGACTGCGAGAGCTACAACTCGAGCAGGGACGAAAGTCGGGCTTAGTGATCCGGTGGTTCCGTATGGAAGGGCCATCGCTCAACGGATAAAAGCTACCCTGGGGATAACAGGCTTATCTCCCCCAAGAGTTCACATCGACGGGGAGGTTTGGCACCTCGATGTCGGCTCGTCGCATCCTGGGGCTGTAGTCGGTCCCAAGGGTTGGGCTGTTCGCCCATTAAAGCGGCACGCGAGCTGGGTTCAGAACGTCGTGAGACAGTTCGGTCCCTATCCGTCGCGGGCGTAGGAAATTTGAGAGGATCTGCTCCTAGTACGAGAGGACCAGAGTGGACTTACCGCTGGTGTACCAGTTGTCTCGCCAGAGGCATCGCTGGGTAGCTATGTAGGGAAGGGATAAACGCTGAAAGCATCTAAGTGTGAAACCCACCTCAAGATGAGATTTCCCAT
The DNA here is from genome assembly GCF_000314795.2 of Streptococcus sp. F0442. GTDB lineage: Bacteria > Bacillota > Bacilli > Lactobacillales > Streptococcaceae > Streptococcus. The sequence continues at coordinate 4,642 of NZ_KB373316.1, forward strand.
GATTTTATATCAGTAAGAGCCCTGAGAGAAGATCAGGTAGATAGGTTAGGAGTGGAAGTTGTGTGAGCAATGGAGCGGACTAATACTAATAGCTCGAGGACTTATCCAAAGAGTCAAAAGATATTGACAATGTAAGGTTAGCTTGTTAGAATATAGATATTCAATTTTGAATGTTTAAGCATTCAGAGTTAAGTGACGATAGCCTAGGAGATACACCTGTACCCATGCCGAACACAGCAGTTAAGCCCTAGAACGCCGGAAGTAGTTGGGGGTTGCCCCCTGTGAGATAAGGTAGTCGCTTAGCAAGATAGGAAGTTAGAAGACTTCCTTTTTTGGGAGTTTAGCTCAGCTGGGAGAGCATCTGCCTTACAAGCAGAGGGTCAGCGGTTCGATCCCGTTAACTCCCATAGGTCCCGTAGTGTAGCGGTTATCACGTCGCCCTGTCACGGCGAAGATCGCGGGTTCGATTCCCGTCGGGACCGTAGAAACTTAGTTTCTAGCAGATAATGATACGACTCGTTAGCTCAGTTGGTAGAGCAATTGACTTTTAATCAATGGGTCACTGGTTCGAGCCCAGTACGGGTCATTATAGCGGGTTTGGCGGAATTGGCAGACGCACCAGATTTAGGATCTGGCGCTTTACGGCGTGGGGGTTCAAGTCCCTTAACCCGCATAGAAGAATAATAATGAGCCGGCTTAGCTCAGTTGGTAGAGCATCTGATTTGTAATCAGAGGGTCGCGTGTTCAAGTCATGTAGCCGGCATTTTTTTATATAAAGAAACAGATGCGAACGTAGTTCAGTGGTAGAACACCACCTTGCCAAGGTGGGGGTCGCGGGTTCGAATCCCGTCGTTCGCTTGAGGCAGCCGGGGTGGCGGAACTGGCAGACGCACAGGACTTAAAATCCTGCGATTGGTAACGATCGTACCGGTTCGATTCCGGTCCTCGGCATAGACTTAGGTTAGAGAAGAAGCACCCTTAGCTCAACTGGATAGAGTACCTGACTACGAATCAGGCGGTTAGAGGTTCGACTCCTCTAGGGTGCATAAAGCGTAAGCTTTAGTTCGGGAAGTAGCTCAGCTTGGTAGAGTACTTGGTTTGGGACCAAGGTGTCGCAGGTTCGAATCCTGTCTTCCCGATAGTATTTTAAAAAAGTCTAATGTTATCATTAGGCTTTTTTTGTAGTTTGTTATATGAAAAAAAGAGCTTTCGCTCTTTCCAACTTTATTTGTTTCGCAGTTCAACATAACGGTTATACCAAATTTTGATGTATTCCTCAGAAAAAGGACCTTTGTTTTGGTTTATCCAATCAACTAGTACTTTAACATTTTCCTTTAAAATGTAGTCAATGTCATCTGAATAGCCCATTTTTTCTTTATGTTGCTCATATTCTTCAACATCTAATAATTTTTTTTCACCATTGGTAAAGACCTTGACATCGAGATCGTAGTCGATGTATTTTAAGGCTTCCTGGTCGATAAGAAATGGACTTGCTAAATTACAGTAGTAGGACACACCATTGTCACGGATCATGGCGATGATGTTAAACCAATATTTTTTATGGAAATAAACAATTGCTGGTTCACGTGTAATCCAACGTCTGCCATCACTTTCAGTTACAAGTGTATGATCATTTACTCCAATAATTGCATTTTCGGTTATCTTTAATACCATGGTGTCACGCCATGTTCGGTGTAAACTGCCATCATGTTTATAACTTTGAATTGTAATAAAGTCGCCTTCTTTAGGTAGTTTCATAACTTACCAACTTTCTACAATCTAAGTACATCTTCTATATTGTATCATATTTTTTCAATTTTTTTTGTTTTTTTCTACGAAATTTTCAATTGATCTGATTGAAAGAGGTTTTTAATCTAAAAATTCTCTGATAGCTGATTTAATATCTGTATAATCATATCCTTTTCTTGCAAGTGATTGTGTTAGACGTTGCTGTAAATCATACCCTTCATATTTTTTACTGTATTTACGATACTGTTTTTCTAACTCTTTTAGGATGAGTTCATTGGTTGTTTCTTCATCTGCTTCGAGTTCGAGATTTTGCAAAGCTATTTGTGCTTGGTTATATGGAAATCCTTTTGAGATAAGTGCTTGGATGATCTTCGTTTCTATGGCTTTTAATGGATATTTTCCCTGGTATTTTTTTAGAAGTTTTTTTGAAGTCCGGTTGATAACTTCAGTAAAATCATAGTCTGCAAGCATTTCTTGAAGGATTGATTTTGGGATCCCTTTTTGTTGAATCTTTTGTTGTAATAAGACAGGGCCCTTATCGCCACTGAGAAGGTTGGCCTCTATCAAGTTTCTTGCATATTGACGATCATCTAACCACTTTTCTTCTGTGAGGTGTTGAACCACTTTATCAATAATGGCAGCATCAATCTCATATTTTGTAAGGTAGTCTCGGACTTCTTTTGTTGTCCGAGCTTTAAAAGAAAGATGGTAAAGGGCCAGGTTTTTACCATAGGAGTATTGTGCAAACTCTTGGATTTCTTTTAGCTCTTCTTCACTGATTTCTTTCTCTTTGGAAAGGAAATATTTGACGATGGTGTCTTCCGTAATATATAGTTTTTGATCGTTGTCTAACTCAAGGAGGTAGAGTCTTTTTTTCTTTTCTAGTTTTGTAATTTTCATGTTTTTATTATACCGAAAAATGTGTTAAGATAGGGATATGAACGTTAAAGTAAAACAAAAAATTCCTTTGAAAATTAAACGAATGGGAATTAACGGAGAAGGGATTGGCTTTTATAAAAAAACACTTGTCTTTGTGCCTGGGGCTTTAAAGGGCGAGGATATTTTCTGTCAAATTACAAGTGTCAAGAAAAATTTTGCGGAAGCCAAACTCCTATCTGTGAATAAGGCATCTAAGTATCGGGTGACGCCCATGTGTGATATCTATGAGACCTGTGGTGGTTGTCAAATCATGCATTTAAAGTATGACAAGCAGCTGGAGTTTAAGAAAGATTTATTGCAACAGGCCTTGAAGAAATTCTCACCTGAAGGCTTTGAACAGTATGCTATTCGGCCGACAATCGGAATGCAGGAGCCACTTTACTATCGGGCAAAATTGCAATTTCAAACAAGGAAATTCAAAGGCCAGGTTAAGGCGGGTCTTTATGCTCAAAATTCGCATTATTTGGTGGAATTAAAGGATTGTTTGGTTCAAGATCCGGTTATTCAAGCGATTGCCAATGATCTTGCGGATTTATTGACCTACTATCAGATTCCGATTGCTGATGAGAGAAAAGAACTGGGTGTTAGAACCATGATGGTTCGACGGGCTCGGAAGACTGGTCAGGTTCAGCTTATTGTGGTTACTAGTCGCCAGATTAATGTAAACAATTTAGTAGAGGACTTGGTCAAGAAACACCCTGAGATTATCACCGTTGCTGTTAATAAAAATACGTCTCAATCAAGCGAGATCTATGGCGAACAAACGCAGATTATTTGGGGTGAAAAGGCTATACTTGAAGGTGTTTTGGATTATGAATTCTCTCTTTCACCTCGAGCCTTTTATCAGTTGAATCCGGAGCAGACTGAAGTCTTGTATAGTGAAGCGGTCAAGGCTTTGGATGTATCGTCAGAGGATCATCTAATTGATGCCTACTGTGGTGTTGGAACCATTGGGTTTGCTTTTGCGAATAGAGTAAAAAGTGTGCGGGGGATGGATATCATTCCTGAAGCGATTGAAGACGCTAAATACAATGCCAAACGGATGGGATTTGAGAATACCCACTATGAGGCTGGGACAGCAGAAGAGATCATTCCTCGCTGGTACCAGGAAGGTTATCGGGCAGATGCAGTCATTGTGGATCCACCCCGTACGGGTTTAGGGACGAAATTGATCGAGACCTTATTGCACTATGCACCTGAAAAGATGGTCTATATCTCTTGTAATGTATCGACTTTGGCACGGGATTTGGTAGCTTTGACAAAGGTTTATCAGGTTGAATACATTCAATCAGTGGACATGTTTCCACATACGGCAAGGACAGAGGCTGTCGTGAAGTTAGTGAAGAAGTGAAAATGAACAGAATGAGTGAAGGAAATAGGAAAATGGACAATGTTATTGATGTATCGATTCCAGTGGCTCAAGTCATTGATCAACATCCGGAAGTATTGGACTTGTTGGTGGAGTTGGGTTTTAAACCCTTAGCCAATCCGATCATGCGCAATACAGTTGGGCGCAAGGTTTCCTTGAAACAAGGATCAAAATTAGAAGGTACCCCCATGGAGAAGATTGTGCGAACGCTAGAAGCTAATGGCTATGAAGTAGTGGGGCTAGACTAATGAGCGATGAACGAATTCATGTCTTGAGAGACATCTTATTAGACCTGCATCATGGAGCATCTCCTGAGTCGGTCCAAGAGCGCTTTGATGCGACCTTTAGCGGGGTGTCTGCGATTGAGATTTCCCTCATGGAGCATGAGCTGATGAACTCCGATGCAGGTATCACTTTTGAGGATGTCATGGAGCTGTGCGATGTCCATGCCAATCTCTTTAAGAACGCTGTACAAGGGGTCGAAGTGGCAGATACAGACCATCCAGGTCACCCGGTTCAGATCTTTAAACAGGAGAACCTGGCCCTTCGGGCCGCTATGATGCGGGTCCGTCGCTTGCTGGATAATTATGAGACGACAGAGGATCCTGAGATGATCCAGGAGATTCACAAAGGCCTCTTGCGTCAGCTGGGCTTGGTGAGTCAATTTGATCGGCATTACCGCCGCAAGGAAGAGTTGATGTTTCCGATTATGGAACGCTATGGGCATGATTCTCCTCCTAAAGTCATGTGGGGAGTAGATGACCAGATTCGAGACCTCTTTGCGAAATCTTTGGAGGTGGCCAAGGAACTACCGGATTCTGGTATTTCTGAAGTCAAAGAGCGCTTTGAAGCCTTTGCGCAAGAGTTTGAGGGCATGATCTTCAAGGAAGAGTCGATCCTCTTGATGATTTTGCTGGAGGCCTTTACCCAGGACGATTGGCTTTCCATTGCAGAAGAAAGTGATGCTTATGGTTATGCCATTATTCTCCCCAGTGAAAAGTGGGTGCCAAAACGCGTGGACTTCAAGGAAGAAGGAACAAGAGAGACAGAAGATTTAGGTGAAGTACTTCCTTCTTCAAATGGAAGCGAGCACCGTCAGGTCATTGAGACCCCTGAGGGACAGTTGACCATTACCTTCACGCCTAAGAAAAAAGAAGAGAGCTTCGACCGCCAGCAACCACAAGCTTTTGGAAATGGATTTTTATCTGTGGAGCAAGCAAATTTGATTTTGAACCATCTGCCGATGGAGATCACCTTTGTCAATAAGGATGATATTTTCCAATATTACAACGATGTGGCGCCTTTTGAAGAGATGATTTTCAAACGGACGCCGTCGCAGGTAGGACGCAATGTTGAGCTGTGTCACCCACCAAAATACTTGGAGAAGGTCAAAGCGATTATGCAGCGGCTTCGAGAAGGGAAAAAAGACAAGTATGAAATGTGGTTCAAATCCGAATCGCGTGGGAAATTTGTCCATGTCACCTATGCAGCAGTGCATGATGAAGCTGGAGAATTTCAAGGGGTCTTGGAATATGTTCAAGATATTCAACCTTATCGAGAGATCGATACGGATTTTTATAAAGAAATGGAGTAAAGATGAGTTACGAAACAGAGTTTATGAAGGAGTTTGAGGAGTGGATCAAGACCCAAGTCATGATCAATGAAATGGCTCTAGAAGAGAGTAAGAAGGTTTTTGATGAAGACCAGGATGAACGAGCTAAAATCGCTATGATCCGCTATGAAAGTCGTTTGGATGCTTATCAGTTCTTGCAAGGGAAGTTTGAAAATTTCCATGCTGGAAAAGGATTTCATGATTTGCCAGATGGCATCTTTGGTGAAAGAAAATACTAAAATGGCCCTATTGAAGGCGTTTTACTGATCAGATTTGCCTGAAAATTGAGCAATGACTTGATTTTTTAAGGGATTGTGATACAATAAAAAAGTTGAAATGACATCAACGGATTATTGAATGGAATGATGGTGATGAAACCTTGTTGCCTTAGGAATTGATCACTGAATTTAGGAGGAAAAATGGCAAAGAAGAACGTAAACCGTGCGAAACAATACAAACATCAAAATAGACATCTTTTGAAAAAAGCTGTTGAGACCGTAACTGCAGCTGTGAAAGAAGCACCAAAGAAAGTTGAGAAAGCTACAAAAGCAGTGGCGAAAGAAGTGAAACAAGTGGCTTCTTCAGTGGAAGAATTCGCTGCAAGCTTGGAAGGTGTAGCCCTTGATCGTGCGCAAACATTCTATGATGAAGGTATTCGCTCTGTTGCGGACTTCGCAAACTGGACAGAAAAAGAGTTGTTGGCCCTTAAAGGAATCGGCCCAGCTACGATCAAAAAATTGCAAGAACTTGGTGTTAAGTTTAAATAATCGCTTTTGTGATTTCTTGCTATTTCCAGTAAAACTTGATAAAATGAAGCTGTTAGAGGTGTTTTGAATACCACATTTTACAGAAAGTGGCAGTGCTGAGAAGTCCACAAATGTGTCAAAACTAGTTGCTAATGGATGAAATTAAAAAATGAAATATAAATCTTTTTGTTTCCTTTTAGGGCTAGGCAGCGAGTTGCAGGCTGTACTTAAGTACGCCAAAGCGAGCTAACGGCATCATAAAAGAGAAACAAGAAGATGAAAGTTGCGGGCAACAGCCCGAAATTGGGTGGTACCGCGGATAAACATATTCGTCCCTGTCATGTAGATGGCAGGGGCGATTTTTTGTAGAAAGCGAGGGAGGAAGATGACAAGAGCAGAGTTACCAGAACGAATCGAAACGGAGCGTCTGGCCTTACGAGTCCGTACAGTGGCGGATGCCGAGGATATCCATGCCTACGCTAGTCTCCCAGAAGTTTCTTACCCAGCAGGCTTTCCACCCGTCCAGACCTTGGAAGATGAAATTTACTACCTAGAACATATCCTTCCCGATCGTAATGAAAAGGAAAATCTCCCAGCTGGCTATGGAATTGTGGTCAAAGGGACCGATAAGGTTATTGGCTCTGTTGATTTCAACCATCGCCACGAAGACGATGTGCTGGAGATTGGCTATACCTTGCACCCAGACTATTGGGGTCGAGGCTATGTTCCCGAAGCTGCGCGTGCCTTGATTGATTTAGCTTTTACAGAACTAAACCTACACAAGATAGAATTATCTTGCTTTGGTTACAACCTTCAAAGTCAACGAGTTGCTGAGAAACTTGGATTTACCCTCGAAGCTCGTATCCGAGACCGCAAAGATGCTCAAGGCAGTCGCTGTGATGATTTGAGATATGGCTTGCTGAAGAGTGAGTGGGAAGAACGAAACTATTAGTTACGCTGTTCAGAATTTACCAATAGTTAATATTTATCAATTTGATTTGGAGATGTAATTTTTGAAAGGAGAGTATAAAATAATCAAGACTGCCAAAAAGAACGTAATTGATTTTTTAAACGATATTGGAATCAAACCGTTATTGTCTCTCATGATACTTGTGATAATAGTTATGATGGATAAGACTACATTAGTAAAGAGCATAAAATTACTAGGTTTAAATATTTATGCTTGGATTTTTTCAATAATATTATTATTTTACCTTGTTTGTTATAGACCAAGGGATAAAAGAATTAATGATTTAGCTAAAAGTAGTATTTATAAACAATATGTTTCTTTTTTCAGAGAAATAATTTTCTCAATTAGTTTAATCATATTTAGTTTGATTTTACTAGGTCTATTTTTTGATACTAAAACAAATAGAGAAATTATTAGCATAACTACAACGTTAGGATTATTACGTTTGATGATTTCTATAACGATGATTCTTACCGAGCTAAGCTTTATATCACTAATGTTATTATTTGTTACAATTTATTTGAGTTTATTTATAATAGGGATTTTTGATATTAAATGGTGGGCGTTAGCTACAAGTCTTTTGGTATTATGGAATTATATAAACTCTAGGGAGTTTCTAATATTCTTGAATAAGGGGGATACAAAGATAAATATTCCTGCTAAGTTGGAATATATATGGCAAGTAAATAGAATAATTTCTTATATCGTAACCTTTATCATATATTTTTCACTTCTTTTTTCTAGTGTTTTAATTGAAAAATCTAACTCAACGTTTTTTGAGAGAGGAACGATGAGGTTTTATACATTTTTTGGTACAACTGTTGTAATTATTTTATTATATGTCTTTTTTAGATTTTACTTTTCAAGAAATAATTCTTTAAGTCACAATTTGATAGGAAAATTATTTATCAAAATAGGAGATTTCATCTGTCTATATAAACTAGATAAATTTGTAGATTTGTATAATGAGACTTTAAATAAACATCAAACTAGGGAAGCTAGAAGATTAGTATATAAAAATTTTAAAAAAAGAAATTAAAGGAGAACACACATGTCTAAAGAACTTTCACCTAAATACAATCCAGCCGAGGTTGAGGCTGGCCGTTACCAAAAATGGCTTGACGCTGATGTTTTCAAGCCTTCAGGCGATCAAAAGGCTAAGCCATACTCTATCGTGATTCCACCACCAAACGTAACTGGGAAACTTCACCTTGGTCACGCTTGGGATACGACTTTGCAAGATATCATCATCCGTCAAAAACGCATGCAAGGTTTTGACACCCTTTGGCTTCCAGGGATGGACCACGCTGGGATTGCCACTCAGGCTAAGGTTGAGGAGCGCTTGCGTGGTGAGGGCATTACGCGTTACGACCTGGGTCGTGAAAAATTCCTAGAGAAAGTCTGGGAATGGAAAGACGAATATGCCACTACCATCAAGGAACAATGGGGCAAGATGGGGCTCTCTGTAGACTACTCTCGCGAGCGTTTCACGCTTGACGAAGGTTTGTCAAAAGCGGTTCGCAAGGTCTTTGTGGACCTTTACAAAAAAGGTTGGATCTACCGTGGTGAATTTATCATCAACTGGGACCCAGCAGCTCGCACAGCCCTTTCTGATATCGAGGTGATCCACAAGGACGTCGAAGGTGCCTTCTACCACATGAACTACATGCTAGAAGATGGTTCACGCGCCCTTGAAGTGGCGACAACTCGTCCTGAGACCATGTTTGGGGATGTAGCTGTTGCGGTCAACCCAGAAGACCCACGCTACAAGGACTTGATTGGTAAACATGTCGTTCTTCCAATCGCTAATAAACTCATCCCAATCGTTGGGGATGAGCACGCAGACCCTGAGTTTGGAACTGGTGTCGTAAAAATCACACCTGCCCATGATCCAAACGACTTCTTGGTCGGTCAACGCCACAATTTGCCACAAGTCAACGTCATGAACGACGACGGAACTATGAACGACTTGGCCTTCGAATTTGCAGGCATGGACCGTTTTGAAGCTCGTAAGGCAGTCGTTGCTAAGTTGGAAGAAATCGGTGCCCTTGTTAAAATCGAAAAACGTGTCCACAGTGTTGGTCACTCAGAGCGTACAGGTGTAGTGGTTGAGCCACGCTTGTCAACGCAATGGTTCGTCAAGATGGATCAATTGGCTAAGAACGCTATTGCCAATCAAGACACAGACGACAAGGTAGAATTCTACCCACCTCGTTTCAACGATACCTTCCTCCAATGGATGGAAAATGTCCACGACTGGGTCATCTCTCGTCAGCTCTGGTGGGGACACCAAATCCCTGCTTGGTACAATGCCGAGGGTGAAATGTACGTCGGTGAAGAAGCTCCTGAGGGTGACGGATGGACTCAGGACGAAGACGTCTTGGACACTTGGTTCAGTTCTGCCCTTTGGCCATTCTCAACTATGGGCTGGCCTGATGTCGACTCAGAAGACTTCAAACGTTACTTCCCAACTTCAACCTTGGTAACAGGATACGACATCATCTTCTTCTGGGTGTCTCGTATGATCTTCCAATCATTGGAATTCACTGGTCGTCAGCCATTCCAAAACGTTCTGATCCACGGTCTCATTCGTGACGAGCAAGGTCGCAAGATGTCTAAATCTCTCGGAAACGGGATTGACCCAATGGATGTTATCGAGAAATACGGTGCCGATGCCCTTCGCTGGTTCCTTTCAAACGGTTCTGCACCAGGTCAAGACGTGCGCTTTTCTTACGAGAAAATGGATGCTTCTTGGAACTTCATTAACAAAATTTGGAATATTTCTCGCTACATCCTCATGAACAATGAAGGTTTGACCCTTGAGCAAGCAACTGCCAATGTCGAAAAAGTGGTCAACAAGGAATCTGGAAATGTCACAGACCGCTGGATTCTCCACAACCTCAATGAAACCATCGGCAAGGTCACTGAAAACTTTGACAAGTTTGAATTTGGTGTGGCTGGTCACATCCTCTACAACTTCATCTGGGATGAGTTTGCGGACTGGTACGTTGAGTTGACCAAGGAAGTCCTTTATAGCGACAACGAAGAAGAGAAAGTTATCACACGTTCTGTTCTCCTTTACACTTTGGACAAGATCCTTCGTCTCCTCCACCCAATCATGCCATTCGTGACAGAGGAAATCTTTGGACAAATCTCAGAAGGTTCTATCGTTACAGCAGAATACCCAACTGTCAACCCAGCCTTTGAAGACCTCGCTGCCCACACTGGTGTCGAAAGCCTCAAAGACTTGATCCGTGCTGTTCGTAATGCGCGTGCAGAAGTAAACGTTGCTCCAAGCAAGCCTATCACCATTCTTGTCAAGACAAGCGATAGCGACTTGGAAGCCTTCTTTAATAGTAATGTCAACTATATCAAACGTTTCACAAATCCAGAACACCTGGAAATTGCATCAAACATCCCTGCACCTGAACTGGCTATGTCAAGCGTCATCACAGGAGCAGAAATCTACTTGCCACTGGCTGACCTCCTCAATGTCGAAGAAGAACTCGCTCGTCTCGATAAGGAACTGGCTAAATGGCAAAAAGAACTGGATCTGGTCGGTAAGAAGCTCTCTAACGAAAGCTTCGTAGCCAATGCCAAACCAGAAGTCGTCCAAAAAGAGCGCGACAAACAAGCCGACTACCAAGCCAAATACGACGCGACTGTAGCACGTATTGATGAGATGAAGAAGTTGGTGAAATAAACATAGAAACACGGCGGAATGCCGTGTTTTTTTGGTATAATGAAATCAATATCTATTGACGGAGAAAGTTATGTCTAAACACCCTCACTATGAATTGTTAAACTTGATTGGCTATGGTCTAGCTAAGTTTGATGATACTTTTATAAAGGAATTTCAATGCTCTAGTAAATCCGAGTTTTATCGTTACATAGTTTCTTTAGGTGTTGCAGAAACAACTGGTGTCGTCAAAAATAGAATGGATTTATTCGACCCCTATTTTGATAACAATCGAAAAGGTTGGTGGCAAAAAGCTGAAGTCTACCGTTTTCGAAAAGATTTAATTGACACGATGTTTGGAAATGAGGATGTTCACAGTTTTGCAGAAATCGTTAAAATGTTACTTGCAAGCGAAGGGAAGAAAATAGGTATAACCACCATTGAAAAGCCAATTGTTCGGACGAAATTCAAACGCCTACAAGAAACGGGAATGGAAGCAGAGAACTATTTCATACACCATTTTGATAAGGAAGAAAAATTTCAAGGTGGTCAATTGACTGATGCCCGTCTTTATGGTGATGGATATGATTTCCAAGTAGATGTTCAAGAACATTCATACCTTGCTGAGGTTAAAGGTATCCGAAAACCTAAAGGACGTATTCGTTTGACCGCCAAAGAATTTGAGAAAGCTAAGGAATATCAATCAGATTTTATTCTATCTCTAGTCACTAATCTCGACGATATTCCAAAATTGGTATTGATTGATAACCCACTTAACCATTTTGAATTTGAAAAAAATGTTATTAAAAATGAAGTCGTTGAATATAGAAGCTTGGAAGATTTATATTAATGAATGTAAACGTATCAGTGCTTACTACACTTACTGATATGAGCTCATAGATGGAATGGGATAACCATATATAGAGTAATTTAAAAAAATTGGTTAAGTTTCTCTTTTTTACAAAAACACCACCTCCTAGTCTTTAGGGGGTGGTGTCATGCTTTAGACCATTTTCCAGAAATAATCGATGATATAGGTCAGGCCGTAGGTGTAGATGACCAGGGTGATGGGTTTGCAGAGGATGATGATGGTCATGTAGCGTTTGAAGGTCATATTGGTCAGACCTGCCAGCATACAGATGAAGTCGGCAGGACTAACTGGCCAGATCATCATGAAGATAAAGAAGCGATCGAACCGCTTGCCTTCATTCAGCCAGCCAATGTACTTGTCATAGGTCTTCTGACTGACCATGGATTGGACGAATTTAGGCCCGTACATTCTCGCAAGGTGGAAAATAATGGCACAGCCGATTACGATGCCGATGTAATTGTAGATAGTCCCAATGATGTGGCCGTAGATGAAAACACCTGCTACAGATGTCAGGGCACCGGGAATAATAGGGACCACTGTCTGAAGGATCTGAAGAAAGATAAAGAGAGGTGGTCCAAAGATGCCTGCTTGGAGAATAAAAGCTGACAAAGTTTCCTTGGATTGAAGGATGCCAGCAAAGTAGGCCCAGATACAAAAGGCCAAGGTCCCAAGAGCTCCAATGATGGACGACCAATTAATGATGCGCTGGAGAAGAGGAGAGACCTCTTTTAAGCTTGTTTGTTTCATAAAAAATTCCGAGTTCTTTTTCTTCTACTATACCATGTTTTTGGAACTTTGTAAGGATTTTGTCTATTTTTTGAGCAGTGAAATTGACCTGATAGGAGTCTGTCGTTGTTTTAGTCGTGAAGCGAGTGCAAAATGGGTCTTTTTATGCTACAATGAAAGGAGTATAAAAAATGGAGAAAAACGTGTCAATCGAAAATTACAAACCAGATTTTGCGGTGGAAGCAGCCTATGATCTCACCGTTGCAGACTTGAAAAAACAGGGCATCAAGGCGGTCCTTGTGGATTTGGATAATACCTTGATTGCTTGGAATAATCCGGATGGTACCCCTGAGATGCGCCAGTGGTTGCATGACCTTCGTGATGGAGGGATTCGGGTTATCGTGGTGTCTAATAATAGTCCCAAACGTGTCAAGCGCGCTGTCGAGAAATTTGATATTGACTATGAAGCCTGGTCGCTCAAGCCCTTTACTTTTGGGATTGATCGTGCCCTCAAACGTTTCCACTATGAGAAAAATGAAGTGGTCATGGTCGGGGATCAACTGATGACCGATATTCGGGCAGCCCATCGTGCAGGCATTCGTTCGATTTTGGTCAAGCCTTTGGTCGAGCATGACTCCATCAAGACGCAGATCAACCGAGCGCGTGAACGCCGTGTCATGAAGCAAATGGCCGAGAAATATGGTCCGATTGAATATAAAAAAGGAATTTAAGAATGGAAGAATTATTCTGTATTGGCTGTGGGGCCCCCATTCAGACAGAAAACAAAGAGGGGCTAGGCTATACTCCCCAATCAGCTCTTGAAAAGGGCTTGGAAACAGGTGAAGTCTATTGCCAACGCTGTTTCCGTCTGCGTCACTACAATGAAATCACTGATGTGCATCTGACAGATGATGATTTCCTAAAACTCCTTCACGAAGTAGGAGATAGTGATGCACTCGTGGTCAATGTAGTCGATATTTTTGACTTTAATGGATCCGTCATTCCTGGCCTACCACGCTTTGTAGCAGGAAATGATGTCCTCTTGGTCGGAAACAAAAAAGACATCTTGCCCAAGTCTGTCAAGGATAGCAAGGTGACCCATTGGTTGATGGAGCGGGCCCACGAAGAAGGGATGCGTCCTGTCGATGTGGTCCTCACTTCTGCTCAAAACAAGAGTGCTATCAAGGACTTGATGGAAAAGATCGAGCAGTACCGCAAAGGCCGTGATGTCTATGTGGTAGGTGTGACCAACGTTGGGAAATCGACCCTCATCAATGCGATCATCCAAGAAATCACTGGAGACAAGGATATCATTACAACCTCTCGCTTCCCAGGAACGACACTGGACAAGATCGAAATCCCACTGGACGATGGTTCCTATATCTACGATACACCAGGGATTATCCATCGCCACCAGATGGCTCATTATTTAACGGCAAAAAACCTCAAGTATGTCAGCCCTAAAAAAGAAATCAAGCCCAAGACTTATCAGCTCAATCCCGAGCAAACCCTCTTTTTGGGTGGTCTGGGACGCTTTGACTTTATCAAGGGAGAAAAGCAAGGTTTCACCGCCTTCTTTGATAACGAACTCAAGCTTCATCGGACCAAACTCGAAGGAGCAACCGCCTTTTATGACAAGCATGTCGGTGGCTTACTAACACCCCCTAACAGCAAGGAAAAAGAAGAATTTCCACCCTTGGTTTCCCATGAGTTTACCATCAAGGACAAGACAGACCTCGTCATCTCAGGACTCGGCTGGATCCGCGTCAATGGGAAAGCAAAAGTAGCTGTGTGGGCACCAGAAGGCGTCACCGTCGTCACTCGAAAAGCTATTATTTAAAAAAACAGGAAAAAATATATCTGAAGAGCGAACAAAGTGAGCTCATAAAGCGATCGTTATTGCCGTGGTGTAGTTGCCAATCGTAAGATTGGCAAGGGCAAAATGGAGACCAAGGCTCCATTTTGAGGTGAGGAAATCCATTTTTCAAAGATGAGATCTTTGAAAAATTAGTTCCGACCGTCCCCACCACTTAAAATAACGATCAAAAAAAAGGAAGTAAAGCATGACATTAACATCTAAACAACGGGCTTTCCTCAATAGCCAAGCCCACAGCCTCAAACCGATTATCCAAATCGGGAAAAACGGGCTTAATGACCAAATCAAAACCAGTGTTCGTCAAGCGCTAGATGCTCGCGAACTGATCAAGGTCACCCTTCTTCAAAATACGGACGAGAATATCCATGAAGTAGCGGAAATCTTGGAAGAAGAAATCGGTGTGGATACGGTTCAAAAAATTGGACGCATCCTCATCTTGTATAAACAATCAAGCAAAAAAGAAAACCGGAAGATTTCAGTCAAAGTAAAAGAAATCTAAGACATTGAGGAGAGCAAACCTATGGCAATTGAACTATTGACTCCCTTTACCAAGGTAGAGTTAGAGCCAGAGATCAAAGACAAGAAACGCAAACAAGTTGGTATTTTGGGTGGGAATTTCAATCCGGTCCACAATGCCCATTTAGTCGTTGCGGATCAAGTGCGCCAACAATTAGGGTTAGATAAGGTGCTCTTGATGCCTGAGTATGAGCCGCCGCATGTCGATGCTAAGGGGACGATTGCAGAGCACCATCGTCTCAAGATGCTGGAATTAGCCATTGAAGGCATTGAAGGTCTTGAAATCGAGACGATTGAGCTCGAGCGCAAAGGGATTTCCTATACCTACGATACCATGATCTTGCTCAATGAACGCGATCCAGACACAGACTATTACTTCATTATTGGTGCAGATATGGTGGATTATTTACCCAAATGGCACCGCATCGATGAATTGGTGGAGATTGTGCAATTTGTCGGGGTACAGCGACCACGCTATAAGGCAGGGACTTCTTATCCGGTGATATGGGTGGATGTTCCCCTAATGGATATCTCCTCTAGTATGGTGCGTGATTTTGTAGCCAAAGGTCGGACGCCGAATTTTATGTTGCCAAAACCAGTCTTGGACTACATCAAGAAAGAAGGATTGTATCAATGACCTATGAAAACTACCTAGGCTTTTCTCGTGAGGTCTTGCTCGAAAAAATGCGTCAAATCCTGCCAGAAAAACGGCTAACCCACTGTTTAGGGGTTGAGAAGGCTGCGCGTGACTTGGCTAAACGCTATGGGGCTGATGAAGAGCAGGCTGGTCTAGCAGGTTTGTTACATGACTATGCCAAGAAATTATCGGATCAGGAATTTTTGGACTTGATTGATCGCTATGAGCTAGATCCAGCTTTAAAAAACTGGGGCAACAATGTCTGGCATGGGATGGTCGGGATTTACAAGATCCAAGAAGATCTCGGATTGACAGAACCAGCTATTCTTCGCAGTATTGAGATTCACACAGTGGGGAGTGGACAGATGTCAACCTTAGACAAGATTGTCTATGTGGCAGATTATATTGAACACAATCGGGTCTTTCCGGGGGTAGAGCAAGCACGTGACATCGCCCAAGTCTCCTTGGATCGTGCCGTGGCCTATGAGACGGCACGCACAGTCGAACACCTGGCCCACCAAGGATTGCCCATTTATCCCCAAACCCTTGAAACCTACAATGCCTTTGTGAAGTATTTGAAAGAGGAGCAGTGAGTGAAAACAGCTTTAATCATTATTGATGTTCAAAATATTCTCGTGGAAACAGGTTTTGAGACAGAAAAACTCTTAGAGAAGATTGCTTATTTGCAAGATCGGGCTAGAAAACAGCAGATTGAAATCATCTACATACAGCATATTGAAACGCCAGAGGCTTTAACTTCAGAAGATTGGCAGTTATCGCCCCTGTTGAATAGACAGGAGAATGAAAAGGTGTTTAAGAAGCGATACAATAGCATGTTTAAAGAGACAGGATTAAAAGAATACTTGGATCAACAAGGGATTGAACAACTGGTCCTGTGTGGCATGCAGACAGAATATTGTGTCGATACATCCATCAAAGTGGGATTTGAATACGGCTATAAGCTGGTCATTCCAGAAGGAGCTGTCACAACCTTTGATGGAGAGGATATCCCAGCAGAAACCCTCAATGAATTTTATGAAAATATTTGGGAAGAACGTTTTGCGGATGTCTTAGACTACAAAACAATTTTTTAAAGAAAGAGGACTAAATGAAAGAAAAAGAATTACTTGAACTTGTTGTTAAAGCTGCCGATGAAAAACGTGCAGAAGATATTGTGGCTTTGGATGTTCAAAGCTTGACCAGCGTGACGGATTACTTTGTTATCGCAAGCTCTATGAACAGCCGTCAGTTGGAAGCGATCGCAGAAAATATCCGCGAGAAAGTCGTTGAAGCTGGTGGCAATGCCAGCCACGTCGAAGGTGACTCAGCAGGAGGTTGGGTCCTTCTTGACTTAGGTGGTGTGGTGGTCCATGTCTTCTCAGAAGAAATGCGTGCTCACTATAACCTAGAAAAACTATGGCACGAAGCAAATGCTGTCGATCTTTCAGCAGCCCTAGCATAAGCAGGTAAACTCAGTTGGTAGCAACTGAGTTTTGTTGGTTAAATTGAAATTCTATGGAAAGAAAGGATGGGGCCTCGTGTTAAGTTAGTTTGGTAACGGAACACGAGCTAAAAGCTGTGAGAAAAAGAGTAACTTCCTTTGTATCTGACGATACGGCAGAAAGTTTCCTATTTTCTCTTTGCTTTTAACGCTCTTTGTATCTTAGAAAGGATTTGAACCCGTCCTGTAATCCTCGGAAAATAGATAGGGCTATGTCAAATTATTAACTAAAAAATTTATTGTTTGACGCAGTAGCTGATTGGACTTTTCATTCGCTTTTTAAGCTCGGAAGAGTACCTAATCAGCCTTGCGGGGGTGAGACAACGAACGAATTTTCTAAGAAAACTCGTTCTGTCTCACTCCCCTAATTTTCTATCGGATTACGGGCGGACTTGGTATCATGAATATGGCGACTTATGAAACGTTTGCGGCGGTCTATGATGCGGTCATGGATGACAGTCTGTATGATTTGTGGACGGATTTTTCCCTCCGCCATCTCCCAAAGACAAAAGATAAGAAAAAATTACTGGAATTGGCTTGTGGGACAGGGATTCAGTCTGTCCGTTTCTCCCAAGCTGGCTTTGACGTAACAGGATTAGACTTGAGTGCTGATATGCTGAAGATTGCTGAAAAAAGAGCGGCTTCAGCCAAGCAAAAGATTGATTTTATCGAGGGCAATATGCTGGACCTGTCACAAGCAGGTACTTATGATTTCGTGACTTGCTATTCGGATTCTATCTGCTACATGCAGGACGAGGTGGAAGTGGGAGATGTCTTCAAAGAAGTCTATAACGCTCTTAATGAAGATGGTATCTTTATTTTTGATGTCCATTCGACCTACCAGACGGATGAGGTTTTCCCGGGCTATTCTTACCATGAAAATGCGGAAGATTTTGCCATGCTCTGGGATACCTATGAGGATGAAGCCCCTCACTCGATCGTCCATGAGCTGACCTTCTTTGTCCAAGAAGAGGATGACAGCTTTAGTCGGCACGACGAAGTCCATGAGGAGCGTACCTATGAAGTTTTAACCTATGATATTTTGCTGGAGCAGGCTGGCTTTAAATCTTTCAAATTGTACGCGGACTTTGAAGATAAGGAGCCGACAAAGACCAGCAAACGTTGGTTCTTCGTAGCACAGAAGTAGGCTAGCATGACAGTTACAGGAATTATTGCAGAATTTAATCCCTTTCACAATGGGCACAAGTACCTGCTGGAACAGGCAGAAGGGCTGAAAATCGTTGCCATGTCTGGGAATTTTGTCCAACGTGGCGAGCCTGCCATTGTAGACAAGTGGATTCGCGCGCAGATGGCTTTAGAAGATGGAGCAGACCTGGTGGTCGAGCTCCCCTTTCTCGTGTCTGTTCAGTCGGCGGATCATTTTGCCAAGGGAGCGGTGGAGATCTTGTTCCGTCTGGGAATCGACCAATTGACCTTTGGGACAGAAGAGGTCTTAGATTACCAAGCGATTGCAACTGTTTACTCTGAGAAAGAAGTGGAAATGGAAGCTTTCTTGCGAAGCCTTCCTGACGATTTATCCTATCCACAGAAGACCCAAAAAATGTGGGAAAGCTTTGCTGGAGTGGAGTTCACAGGAGATACTCCCAATCATATCTTAGGGTTGGCTTATGTCAAGGCTTGTGCTGGAAAGGGGATTGCGCTCAAGGCTATCCAACGTCAGGGTGCGGGCTACCATTCGGAGGAAAAAGAGGTAGCTTATGCTTCTGCGACTAGTCTACGTCTACACAAGGAAGATCAGGACTTTGTCGCTAGATTCATGCCCAATAGCCAACTCTTTCAGTCGGCTCCACAGGTGTCTTGGGAGGATTATGACCAACTGCTCCGTTATCAAATCCTAACTCATCCGGATCTGACACAGATATTTCAGGTCAATGAAGAACTGGCCAATCGGTTAAAGGATGCGGTTCGAGGTGCGAGCTCTGTGGAAGACCTGGTGGAGAAAGTCGCAACCAAGCGCTATACCAAAGCTCGTGTCCGCCGCATCTTGATCTACATATTGGTAGGGGCGATGGATCAAGCTCTTCCAGATGCCATTCATGTCTTAGGATTTTCCGCAAAGGGACAGGCCCACCTCAAGTCACTAAAAGGTCAAGTGGACTTGGTGACGCGGATTGGTAAGGAACCTTGGGACAGTTTGACCCAACAAGCGGATCAGGTGTATCAGCTAGGCCATCCCCAATTGCCAGAACAGATCTGGGGTCGGGTGCCAGTGAGACTAAGAGATGAATAATGGATGGTTGGTAGAGTAGTTCCATCCTGGATGATGCGCAAAAAACTCTTCCAAGTCTTATGATTTGTGATATAATATAAAAGATTGAAAATAATTTGAAAAAAATTAAGGAGAATCCTCATGGGACGTAAATGGGCCAATATTGTAGCCAAGAAAACTGCCAAAGATGGTGCTAACTCAAAAGTATATGCCAAATTTGGTGTGGAGATCTATGTAGCCGCTAAAAAGGGTGAACCAGATCCAGAATTGAATACTGCTTTGAAATTCGTTATCGACCGTGCTAAACAAGCGCAAGTGCCAAAACACGTGATTGATAAAGCGATCGACAAGGCAAAAGGAAACACTGACGAAACCTTTACAGAAGGGCGTTACGAAGGGTTCGGACCAAATGGTTCAATGTTGATCGTTGATACCTTGACGTCAAACGTTAACCGTACAGCTGCCAATGTCCGTGCGGCTTTTGGTAAAAACGGCGGTAACATGGGAGCTTCTGGTTCTGTATCTTACCTCTTTGACAACAAGGGTGTCATTGTCTTTGCAGGTGATGATGCGGATGCCATCTTTGAGCTTTTGCTTGAAGCAGATGTGGATGTAGATGATGTAGAAGCAGAAGAAGGAACGATCACAGTCTACACTGCTCCAACTGATCTTCACAAAGCGATCGTTGCTTTGCGGGAATCTGGTATCGAAGAATTCCAAGTAACAGAATTGGAAATGATTCCTCAATCAGAAGTTGAGTTGTCAGGTGAAGATTTGGAAACATTTGAAAAACTTTACAGCGTTCTTGAAGACGATGAGGACGTACAAAAAATCTACACAAACGTAGATGGATTCTAATCACTCTTACGGACTATAGTGAATCCCATAAATTAAGAAAAAGGATAGCTTCTCAGATCAAGCTATCCTTTTTCTCTGTCTGATGAGGATCTATCTTTTGTAAGTGATGGCCTGTATAAGCGTAAATACGGGTCAGGGGTGATTGGGAGAGTGTGGAAACCTTAAAATAGAAATAATGGTCTCGATGATCCCGACTTTTGGTATGGTGAAGACGAAAGTAGTTTCGCTGGCCTGCTGCCATAGAGTGGAGAATATCGTCTTCTAAAAAGACGAGTGGCGTAGAAGTAGCCGCCCACTTGTAAAAGTCTGTCTCAAATTGGTGGTAATTCTCTGAAAAATAATCAAATTGTAATTCGTGTTTAGTCTGAATAGGTTTCATAGGGTGTTTCCTCAGCTTCAATAAAAATGATAGAGGTCAGAAGAAGCCGGTGGTAGTGGCCATTGCTTTTGAGAAGAAGCTCAGAAGCAGATAAGGTGTGAATCGAACCTGTGTAGGTTGCAAATTGATTCCCCTCTAGAGTCGTAATCGAGATCGTCGTTTGTTGTTGGAAGGCCTGCTCCAAGAGCTGGATCTGTTCAGAAAGAGGAAGAACGTTGAGCTGACTGCGGTCAATTTCTTTTGTATCCAGGGCAGTTGTGTGCTCAGATAAAAAGAAGCCGGCCCATTTGGCCATGCCACGGTCTTGAAATTCGCGTGCGGATTGATAAGGGAGATAAGAACGGTCGATCATGTTAATCCATCTAAGCCTCCTGCGGAATGTCCGCCTGTTAGTTTACTGCGTGCAATGGCGCGTGAGTTTTCTAGTAGTGAGGAGCCTTTCTGAAGAGAGGTAAAGCCAAATTGATCCCGAATGCGGTCAATGGTCTGCTGGAGTTTTTCCTCTTTTTCCAGAGCTACTGGATCATCAAAGAGAGAAAAGAATTGGAGGGACTCCTCGACAAGTTCTCCATAAAAAACACCAATCTGCCGAATGGCTCCGCCTTTGTACTTGGAGCGAAAAAGCCGCAGAACCGTATCGGATAAAACCTTGGTAGATTGGGTGGGTTCAATCTTTTGCTGGCAGTGAATGGACGGAAGCCCCTCGATTTTGGAGTAGGAGGCATGAATGGAGACCAGCTGGGTCTTCTTTTTTTTCCGTCGCAAGCGAATAGCCACCTGTTCAGCCATCTCCCGAAATACCAGTTCAATGTCGGCTTGTAGATAGTAGTCATAGGGCAAGATTTGAGAGTTACCAATGCCTCGTGATTTCGGACGATAAGGCTTGTGGACATTGCTTTCATCAATGCCATGAGCATGGAACCACAGTTGAAGACCCATGACTCCGAATTCTTTCTTTAAGAGATCGGGATGAGCCTGAGCCAGTTCTTTAATTGATGTGATCCCGATCCCTTGCAATCGTTTTTCAGTGCGACGTCCAATGCCCCAAAAATCAGTGAGCTGGGGCAGTTTCCAGACCTTCCTTTCTACATCTTCATAAGACCAATTGCAGCGCATATTTCGACAATGCTTGGCTTCATTGTCCAAGGCTAGCTTGGCAAGAAGGGGATTGGCGTTGCTGAGGCCGATGGTAGAGTAGATTCCAGTTTCCTGCCAGATCCTTTTTTGGATTCTGGCAGAAAGGAGATCCAGTTTTTCCTTTCGAGAGAGGGAGGAATCTGGAATAAAATAATTTAAGGAAGAAGTCAGATCGATAAAGCCTTCGTCAATCGAGTAAGGGAAAATATCATCTGGTGCCGCAAATTCCTGAAAGACCTTCTGAATCTCCATATTGACCTGAATGTAGGCATTCATCCGTGGAGGCACAATCAGAGTCCTCTTGGCCCAGGATTCAATGGATGCAATAAAGGATGGATCCGTCGGCAATCCTTGTTTTTTTGCGACGTAGCTATTGAATTTTCTGGTCTTGAGATCAAAAGGCAGGTCGTAGCTCCGGCTGACATTTTTCTTGCCAAAGACTTGTTTGAAAACGGGGGAGCTGGCCAAAATTAGACCAGCAGAATTGTCGCTCCGGCTCATGACGCAAAGAGAAGTAGTCAGGGGATTTAGGCCCAGACGGACACACTCACAGCTAGCATAAAAACTTTTCATATCCACAAAAGCAATATCAGAATGAGGCTCACGTGAATAATCAAATAGCATACTTACACCTCAAGAGGAAGAAAATGCCCGACTACAATACCGACGATTTTGGGCTCGTCTTCATAAGGAGCAAATAAATCGTCATAATCAGGGTTGATGGATTCTAAGCGCAAGCCTTCCGCTTCCCGATAGACTTTCTTGATGTAAGTTTTTCCATTCCAGATGAGGGCGTAGACAGCTCCATCATAGTCAAATCCGGTCTGCTTCATGAGGGCAACAGAGCCATTGGGGTAGAGAGGTTCCATGGAATTTCCGGATACCCAAGATGAGAAGTCATGCTGGATCTCTTTGTCAAAATAGACGGTTTCATAGTCTGTTTCGTTATCATAAAAGGTATGTCCTAAACCAGCTGCCAGCTCAATTGAAAGAACCTTATAAGCCGTCAAGGAAACAACTTTTTGCTGCTGCTCTAATAACTGGCTGGCCAATTGGTCGACTTTCTTTTGATGAGGTGGGGTTAATAAAGGGTAGGTGTAGAGTGCAGACTCTTTGTTAATAAAGTAGTCCTCTTTAACGGAGAGGCGCTTGGCCAACCTCCTGAGATTTTTTTCGTGTGGCTCCGCTAAGCCATTCTCCCAACTGGAGTAAGTCTTGCGAGAAATTTTGAGATCCTCGTAGACATCTGCTTGGGTCAAGCCTTTTTCCAGGCGTCTTTCTTTTAGTTTTTTTGCATCAAACATGTCGCTTCTCCTATGTAACGTTTTAAAGGTTACATATAGTTTATCAAAAATAAAATCCTTTTGCAAGAGAAAAATTCCGTTATAAGGGGATGGAAAGACTTGGATTTTAAGTGAAAAAAGAGTATAATCAGTTTTACAACTTCTATCAACGAGGGATTATATGAAAAAAAGTTTTATACACCAACAAAAAGAAATTTCGTTTGTTAAAACGACTTTCACACAATATTTAAAAGATAAATTGGACATCATTGAAGTCCAAGGGCCAATTTTGAGCAAGGTCGGAGACGGGATGCAAGATAACCTTTCTGGGATTGAACATCCGGTATCTGTAAAGGTCCTTCAAATTCCTGATGAGACTTATGAAGTCGTGCATTCACTTGCGAAATGGAAACGCCATACCTTGGCACGTTTTGGGTTTGGCGAAGGCGAAGGCCTCTTCGTCCATATGAAGGCTCTTCGTCCAGATGAAGATTCGCTAGACGCCATCCACTCTGTTTATGTGGACCAATGGGACTGGGAAAAAGTCATTCCAAATGGTCAACGCAACATCGCCTACCTTAAAGAAACAGTTGAAAAAATTTACAAGGCGATTCGGTTAACAGAACTAGCAGTAGAAGCGCGTTATGATATTGAGTCTGTCCTTCCAAAACAAATCACCTTCATTCACACTGAAGAATTGGTGGAACGCTATCCAGACTTAACTCCAAAAGAGCGTGAAAATGCCATTGCCAAAGAATTCGGAGCTGTTTTCTTGATTGGGATTGGTGGAGAGCTGGCAGATGGCAAACCACACGATGGACGCGCACCTGACTACGATGACTGGACAACAGAATCTGAAAATGGCTACAAGGGATTGAATGGTGATATCCTTGTATGGAATGATGTCCTAGGTTCAGCCTTTGAGTTGTCTTCAATGGGAATCCGTGTCGATGAGGAAACGCTTCGCCGTCAAATTGCGATTACAGGGGACCAAGATCGTCTCCAATTAGAGTGGCACAAGGCCTTATTAAACGGTCTTTTCCCACTCACAATTGGTGGAGGGATCGGGCAATCTCGTTTGGCTATGTTCTTGCTTCGTAAGAAACATATCGGTGAAGTCCAAACCAGTGTCTGGCCTCAATCTGTCCGTGATGAATATGAAAATATCCTATAAGGAAAGAAAGAGAGTGGGACAGAAATCGGTCATTCGTTAGAATTCGATTTCGTCGTCCCACCTCCGCACAGTTGAGTAGGGCTGTAAAAGCTGATGAAATCAGCGTAGTAGAGCCCACTCAACCACTGCGTCTTGCTCGACAATCCAAAAACAATTAAGAGGCTAGGACTTTTGTCCCAGCCTCTTTTAATTGTCGCTTGACCATATCAAATCGCAATTTTCTGATTTTTTTTGGTATAATGGTCCCTATGAAAATAGTATCTGGAACCTATGGGGGACGTCCCCTCAAAACACTTGAAGGAAAAACAACCAGGCCGACTTCTGATAAGGTCAGAGGGGCCATGTTCAATATGATTGGTCCTTACTTTGACGGTGGAAGAGTGCTGGATCTCTATGCTGGAAGCGGTGGTCTCTCTATCGAAGCCGTTTCTCGAGGCATGTCAGAGGCCGTTCTAGTGGAAAGAGATCGCAGAGCGCAGGAGATTATAGCAGCCAATATTGCCATGACCAAGGAAAAGGAACGGTTTCAACTGCTAAAAATGGAGGCCAAGCAGGCCTTAGGGCTTCTAACGGGCACCTTTGATCTGGTTTTTTTAGACCCGCCTTATGCCAAGGAAGAGATTGTCCGCGATATCGAAACCTTGTGCGAGCGCCATCTCTTATCAGAAAACATCATGATTGTGTGCGAAACCGATAAACATGTAGAACTTCCTGAGGAAATCGGACAAGTGGGAATCTGGAAAGAAAAAATCTATGGAATTAGTAAGGTAACAGTATATGTCAGATAGAAGTGGATTGTTTACAGGATCGTTTGATCCGATTACCATTGGGCATGTGCAATTGATCGAGCGGGCGAGCCGCTTGTTTGACCGTGTCTATGTCGGAATTTTTTATAATCCGGAAAAAGTCGGACTCTTTTCTATTGAGCAGCGCGTGCGCATGGTAGAAGGGGCCTTGGCTCATTTGGAAAATGTTGAAATTGTGACGTCGACTCAAGAGTTGGCTGTGACAGTGGCGCGTAATCTTGGTGCGGTGACCTTGATCCGAGGCTTGCGCAATGCACAGGATCTGGTTTACGAAGCCAATATGGATTATTTTAATCACCAGTTGGCTCCTGAATTGGAGACGGTTTATCTCTATGCCCAGCCTCCTTACCAGGCCATTAGTTCAACCCGTATTCGAGAGTTGCTGGCTTTTCAGCAGGATATCTCACCTTATGTCCCAGAGAGTGTAATGGAGGAAATCAAAGATGACACAAGCGAATAAACCAAGCTTGACCCCTAAAAAGAAAAAAGGACGGTTGAAAGAATACCGATGGCCGATTGCAGGAGTTCTTTTCTTGCTTCTCTTGCTAGCTGCTTTTGTGATTCGCCTTCCCTATTATATTGAGATGCCGGGAACGGCCGAAGATATTCGATCCGTCATGACAGTGGATGGAAAAATGGATACCAAGTCAGGATCCTATGATTTTGTAACCGTGGCAGTGAAAGAAGCAACTCCGGCTGATTTGATCTATGCTTGGGTGACACCTTTTACAGATATCCACTCTAAACAAGAAATGACTGGTGGCAGTTCCAGTGAGGAATTTTTCAGGATGAATCAATTCTATATGGAAACCTCGCAAAATATGGCCAAATACCAAGGGTTGAAAACTGCTGGTAAAGAGACAGAGATGGAATTCTTGGGTGTCTACGTCATGGAAGTCATGGAGGATTCTACTTTTAAAGGTATTTTAAATGTTACGGATACAGTTATCGCTGTGAATGACAAAACCTTCAAGAGCTCAAAAGAGCTCATCGAGTATGTTGGTTCTCAAAAAGTTGGGGACAAGATCTCAGTGACCTACACAGAAGATGGACAGACCAAGACGGCTGAAGGAAAGATTATTGAGTTAGTCAATGGTAAGAATGGAATTGGAATTAGCTTGATTGACCGGACAGAAGTGAAGAGTGACGTGCCAATTGAGTTTGCGACAGCTGGCATCGGTGGTCCAAGTGCCGGGATGATGTTTAGTTTGTCCATCTATACCCAAGTAGCGGATCCAGACCTTCGTCAGGGACGCCATATTGCTGGGACAGGAACCATTAACCAAGATGGAACGGTTGGCGATATCGGTGGGATTGACAAGAAAGTCGTTGCAGCAGATAAAGAAGGAGCAGAAATCTTCTTTGCTCCTAATAACCCAGTTTCTAAAGAAGAAAAGAAAGCCAATCCCAAGGCTAAATCAAACTACGAAACCGCTAAAGATGCAGCAAAACAAATCCATTCGAAGATGAAAATTGTGCCCGTCAAAACCCTTCAAGATGCCATTGATTATTTGAAAAAGAATTAGAAGTATCTTGCTAGATCAGTCTCATACTTGAAAGTACGAGGTAGAGTTAGCAGATAGGAAGATTCACCTTCTAATCAAATTCAAGTTTTTGCTTATCAATCTCTCTATTTTTAGAGGGATTTTTTCTTTATACTGGTATCAGAAAGAAAGGGAGGTAGTGAAATGATTCAAACCAGTTTGTTTTCCATTTCAGTATTCTTAGCGGGAGTTCTATCCTTTTTCTCCCCATGTATTTTGCCACTGATGCCAGTCTATGTAGGAATTCTATTGGATTCTGAACGTGTGAAGACGGTTCGAATTTTTGGAAGAGACATTTCTTGGTATGGCCTGGTGAAGACTCTTTGTTTTATCGCAGGTCTATCAACTGTTTTCCTGATTCTAGGATACGGTGCAGGGGCCCTTGGCCAGGTGCTTTATGCTCAATGGTTTCGCTATCTGCTAGGAGGGATTGTGATCTTATTGGGAATCCATCAGATGGGCCTCATCAATCTTCAGCAACTCCAAAAACAAAGGAGTATCCAACTGAAGAAGGACGAAAATCGCAATGAAGTCTTCAATGCTTTTCTGATAGGGGTCACCTTCAGTTTTGGTTGGACCCCTTGTGTCGGACCAGTTTTGAGCTCTGTTTTAGCCATTGCCGCTTCTGGAGGAGATGGGGCTTTACAAGGCGCTCTCCTGATGCTGGTCTATACATTAGGCTTGGCGCTACCCTTCTTAGTCTTGGCTCTAGCTTCTAGCTGGGTTCTACAACATTTTGCTAAACTCAAGCCCCATATGGGAACCTTGAAAAAAATTGGTGGTGCCCTCATCATCTTGATGGGTATCTTGCTGATGCTAGGAAATCTTAATAGCCTCGCATCCCTGTTTCACTAATCTTGAATGATTAAAGGAGAAAAATCATGAAAAAATTTCTTACACTTACCATTGCTACACTTAGCATCGTCACTTTAGCAGCTTGTTCTGGACAGAAATCAGATTCAGACATGAAAAAAACGGACGATAGTAGTATGATGAAGAAGGACGATATGAAGAAGGATGACATGAAGGATTCGTCCATGTCCGATGATAAAATGAAAAAAGAAGACATGAAAGATTCATCTATGATGTCTGACAGCAGTTCTGAAATGAAGGATGATATGAAAAAGGATGAGATGAAATCCAGCGATTCAGAAATGAAAGATGAAAAGAGTGAATCATCTGATATGAAATCAGACAAAGAATGAAAGAAGGGAGAGGTCATCTGAGGATGACTTTCTCCTTGTTTAAAGAGGCGATAATGATGAAAAAATTAGCTTTAGTAACTACTGGGTTCGTATGCGCTGGACTTCTGGGCGCTTGTTCAAGCCAAGGAATGGCCAATTCCAATAAAGACATGAGCCAACAAACAGCCAAGGCTGGGGCTAGGCAACCATCTGGCAAGAAAGTGAAGGATGTTAGCCTGCAAGGAGTGGATGGCAAGACCTACCGCTTATCTGATTACAAAGGGAAGAAAATTTATCTCAAATTTTGGGCTTCCTGGTGCTCTATTTGCCTGTCGACATTAGAGGATACCAATGAGTTGGCAAAAGAAGAGGCGGGTAAGGATTATGTGGTTTTATCCGTTGTAGCTCCAACTTTTAATGGTGAAAAATCGGAAGCAGATTTCAAAAACTGGTACCAGTCTTTGGATTACAAGGATTTCCCAGTCTTGCTGGATAGTAAAGGGGAGCTGTTAAAAGAGTATGGGATTCGGTCTTATCCATCGGCACTCTTTATCAATAGTGATGGGACGTTATCGAAGAGTCATATTGGCTATATGAATAAAGAGGATATCCTCAAGACCCTAGAAAACATGCAGTAAGGAGATAGACAATGGAAACAAAATGGAAAGTGTTTGCTATCCTTCTCATTGGCTTATTATCTATTGGTTTCTTTTTCTATAGTAAGGGAGCAAACGGAATGGATCAATCAGAAATAAGCACTGAGATGATTAAAAAAGCATCGATGAGTCAGACTCCAGTAGCCAAAAAGGAAACAAATGAAAAGGTTGATCCAAAGGATCAGCGTGAAATTTATTTGGCTGGTGGTTGCTTCTGGGGCGTAGAGGAATATTTCTCCCGTGTCCCAGGTGTGATTGATGCCGTATCAGGCTATGCCAATGGAAAGGGAGAAACGACCAAGTATGAATTAGTCCCTCAAACAGGCCATGCTGAAACAGTTCACATCACTTACAATGTCAAGCAGGTATCTCTGAAAGAATTGCTCCTGCATTATTTCCGGATTATCGACCCAACGTCGAAGAATCGTCAAGGAAACGATCAAGGGACTCAATACCGAACAGGTGTCTATTATGTCTCTCAAGGGGATCTTCCAACTATTAACCAAGTCTTTGAAGAGGTATCAAAAAAATACGACAAACCGTTAGCAGTGGAAAAAGAGCCACTGACCAATTTCATCAAGGCTGAAGACTACCATCAGGACTATCTACAGAAACATCCGAATGGCTATTGTCACATTGATGTGAATCAAGCTTCTTATCCGGTTATTGACGCTAGTCGCTATCCAAAACCGAGCGATGAAGAGATCAAGAAGAAGTTATCGCCCGAAGAATATGCAGTGACGCAAGAGAATGATACAGAGCGTGCTTTTTCTAACCGCTATTGGGATAAGTTTGAAGCGGGCATCTATGTGGATGTCGTAACAGGAGAGCCTCTCTTCTCCTCAAAAGATAAATTTGATTCTGGTTGTGGTTGGCCAAGCTTTAGCCGACCGATCAGTCCGGATGTGGCAACCTACAAGGAAGATAAGAGTTTCAATATGACTCGGACAGAAGTTCGGAGCCGTGTGGGAAATTCCCATCTAGGCCACGTCTTTACTGATGGACCTAAGGAAAAAGGTGGTCTTCGTTACTGCATCAATAGCTTGTCAATCAAATTCATCCCTAAAGCAGAGATGGTGGAAAAGGGCTACGGCTATTTGTTGGACTATGTCTGAGACAATTCGATCTATAATTTGCTATAATAAATATAGCAAAAACAAGTAGGTGAAAGACATGTATGCGATCATGATTGTGGAAGATGAAGAGCTTATCCGGCAGGGACTGACTTCCTTAGTGGATTATGAACAGTTTGGAATGACCGTCATCAATCAGGCAGAAAATGGGCGTGAGGCTTGGGAGAAGTTTCAAGAGCAACCAGCCGATATCCTTCTAACCGATATCAACATGCCACAAATGAATGGCTTGGATCTGGCCCATCTCGTTAAAGAGCAATCACCGTCTTGCCATATCATTTTTTTGACAGGTTATGATGACTTTGAGTTTGCGAGGAAAGCCATCAAGTTAGGTGCGGATGATTATTTGCTAAAGCCTTTCTCAAAAGATGATATTGAAGAGATGTTAGCCAAGGTGAAAGGAAAGCTAGACAAAGAGCGAAAGAAGGCGCAAGTCGAAGATTTGGTCAGCCATGGTTATTCGACAGAGTTGGAAGAAGCCATTCATGCTCGTTTAGCAGATTCGCAGTTAACCCTGAAGGATTTGGCCTATCAACTTGGCTTCAGTTCCTCTTATCTAAGTGTATTGATCAAGAAAAAATTGGGACTTCCTTTCCAAGAATACCTCATCCAAGAGCGAATGAAGAAGGCTCGCCTCTTGCTTCTCACGACAGATTTAAAGATTTATGAGATCGCCGATCAGGTTGGTTTTGAAGATATGAACTATTTTTCTCAACGCTTTAAGCAGGTTGTTGGGGTGACGCCAAGGCAGTACAAAAAAGGAGAGCATGAATGAAACGATATCCCTTGCTGATCCAGCTGGTCCTCTACTTTTTCCTCTTCATTCTCCTACTTTTTGGTCTTATCGGTAGCCTTTACTATCAAACGAGTTCAGGGGCGATCCGCCAGCTAACGGAGCGGACGACAAGAAATAGTATCGATCAAAGTAGTCAGTTTATTACGTCTTATCTAAAAAAGTTAAAGCAGACCACAACAGTTCTGAGCAAGGAACAGGCTGTTCGCCAATTTGCTCAAGATAGGAGTGCGGATCAAGAAACGGTTCAACACCTGATGCGAACGATGATTGAAACGGATCCGGACCTGGTCTCAGCGGTCTTGGTGACCAAGGATGGACGTCTGGTAGCGACAGATTCCAAAATCAGCATGCAGACTTCTTCAGATATGATGAATGAAAGTTGGTATCAAGAGGCGATTAAGGAAAGAGCCATGCCGGTCTTGACGCCGGCTCGAAAGGAATCCTTGACTTCGGAAAAAGAAAAATGGGTGGTTTCTATTACCCAAGAAGTGGTCGATCAGGCTGGTCAAAATCTCGGAGTAGTACGCTTGGATATTGGCTACGATAGCCTTCAGGCTTACTTGGATCACCTGCAACTAGGGAAACAAGGCTTTAGTTTTATCATTAATCAAAAGCATGAGTTTGTCTACCATCCTAAAAAAGCGGTCTATTCCTCCAGCCAAGAAATGCAGGCCATGCAGCCCTATATTGCTGTGACAGATGGTTATGCAAAAGGAGGGCAGAATTTTATCTATCAAGTTCCGATTCCAAATAGTGATTGGACCTTGATTGGAGTGGCTTCACTTGAAGGACTTCAGATGCTTCAGTCGCAGCTCCTGTACTCTTTTATTGGCCTAGGATTACTAGCTTTGATCATGTGTTTAATAGGGATCGGCTTTGTTCTGCGTTTGTGGATCAAACCCTTACGAGACTTTCAGACTATCATTTTGAGGATTGGAGCAGGAGATGCTCACGTGAGAGCTGCGGCCAAAGGATCTCCAGAATTGGTGGACCTCGCTCAAGCTTTTAATGCCATGTTGGACCAAATCGATAACCTCATGCAACAGGTTAAGGAAGAGGAGCAAAACGCGCGGCGTTATGAGTTACGGGCACTTTCGGCTCAGATTAATCCGCATTTTCTCTACAATACCTTGGATACGATTGTCTGGATGGCGGAGTTTAATGATAGTCGGCGCGTGGTCGACATCACTAAGTCTCTGGCTCAATATTTTCGACTGGCTCTCAACCAAGGCCAGGAACAAATCCTACTGGGAGATGAAATTGACCATGTCCGCCAGTATCTTTTCATTCAGAAGCAACGTTATGGTGAAAAGCTCAACTATGAAATTCTAGAAGATGAACGGTTGGGCGACTATCAGCTCCCCAAATTGGTGCTCCAGCCCTTAGTGGAAAATGCGATTTACCATGGCATTAAAGAGATCGATCGGCCAGGTCTCATTCGAGTGACGACTGAAGTCAGTGGAGACTACGCCTGCGTATCGATTTTTGACAATGGACGAGGGTTTGACCGATCAGATTCAACAGACCAAACCCTTCTTCATTTAGGAGGTGTTGGCTTGAACAATGTGGACCAACGATTGCATCTTCAATTTGGCGAAGCTTATCGTATGGAGATTGATTCTAAGGCCAATAGCTATACCAAAATTACTCTTTTTTTGCCCCTTTCATCATCTGATGAACATGTATAGAGACAAAGATTGCTTTCTTTGTCTCTTTTTCCTTTTGGAAACTCTCAATGTTGAATTTCAACTCTTTTCTAGTCAAATCTAACGCAAGTCATCAAATTTATGATAAAATAAAGTGTTACAGTAAATAGATTTTGATGAAGGAACACTATGCGAAAAGAGATTGACCCTGAATTATATAATTACAATAAATTTCCTGGACCTGTCTTTCATCAGGTAGGAGACCAAATCCGTTCAGAAAACCTCTCCTTTGAGCTCTTGAAAAATGAGAAGGAAGCTTTTGATGCGACTGTTTTTGGTCAGCGATTTTCTGAAATTTTAACCAAGTTTGATTACATTGTTGGTGATTGGAGCAATGAGCAGTTGCGCTTGCGTGGCTTCTATAAGGAAGAGCGCGATGTTGCAACGATGGACAAATTAAGTCGCTTAGACGATTATTTGTTAGAGTATTGTAGCTATGGGTGTGCTTATTTTGTCCTTGAAAATAAGGAGCCTCATCGTGCTTCTTTTGATAAGAAATCACCGGTCAAAAAGGCTCAATCAGAAGCAAGAGAACCTAAAAAGCGTTCGCGCAATCGCAAACAAAAAGATCGTTTCCAAAAACGAGAACGCGAAAAGGGACAGCCAGCGAAAAACTCGAAAAAAACAAGATCGTCTGCTGAGACTAAAAAGGCAACGAAGTCGGACAACAAACGTCATTTTGTGATTCGACAAAAAGAGGAGTAAAAAAGAATGAAACCATCCATTTATAGTTTAACACGCCAAGATATGATTGATTGGGCGGAAGAAAATGGCGAAAAGAAATTCCGTGCAACACAAATCTGGGAATGGCTCTATCGCAAACGCGTCCAGTCCTTTGAAGAAATGACCAACCTATCCAAAGACTTAATTGCGAAGTTAAATGATCAGTTCGTCGTCAACCCACTTAAGCAACGAATCGTGCAAGAGTCAGCAGACGGAACAGTCAAATACCTCTTTGAATTGCCAGACGGGATGTTGATTGAGACTGTCTTGATGCGTCAGCACTATGGTTTATCTGTCTGTGTAACGACTCAAGTAGGATGCAATATCGGTTGTACCTTCTGTGCTTCTGGTTTGATCAAGAAACAACGAGATTTGAATAATGGGGAAATTGTGTCTCAAATCATGTTGGTTCAAAAATACTTTGATGAACGAGGCCAAGATGAGCGGGTCAGCCATATCGTTGTCATGGGGATCGGAGAACCATTTGACAACTATAACAATGTCTTGAAATTTATCCGGACGGTCAACGATGACAAGGGATTAGCGATTGGTGCTCGTCATATTACCGTATCAACTTCTGGTTTGGCCCATAAAATTCGTGACTTTGCAAATGAAGGTGTGCAGGTCAATTTGGCAGTGTCTCTTCATGCTCCAAATAACGACTTGCGCTCTAGCATCATGAAAATCAACCGGGCTTTTCCAATTGAAAAATTGTTTGCGGCGATTGAATACTATATTGAGACTACGAACCGTCGGGTGACCTTTGAGTACATCATGTTGAATGAAGTCAATGATGGGGTTGAGCAAGCCTTAGAGTTGGCAGAATTGCTCAAGAATATCAAGAAATTGTCTTATGTTAACTTGATTCCTTACAATCCTGTCAGTGAGCATGACCAATACAGCCGGAGTCCAAAAGAACGGGTCATGGCATTCTATGATACCTTGAAAAAACATGGTGTCAATTGTGTAGTCCGTCAAGAGCACGGTACAGATATTGATGCTGCCTGTGGCCAATTGCGTTCAAATACCATGAAACGGGATCGGGAGAAAGCAATTGTTCAACATGCGCAACCT
This sequence comes from Streptococcus sp. F0442, assembly GCF_000314795.2. Lineage (GTDB taxonomy): Bacteria > Bacillota > Bacilli > Lactobacillales > Streptococcaceae > Streptococcus. Next base: position 38,516 of record NZ_KB373316.1, read on the forward strand.
TAAACAAGGGCTGATGGATCATACAGAACTAACAAAAAGAGGAAGAAAGCTGTTACGGAGTAGCAGCTTCTTCTATTTTATCCTCTTGTGTCTGATGTGTTTTTTGCCCCAACAGCCAGAGCCAGGTATGGAAACACCGGGGATTCAACATTTCGGTCGCATCGTCGTCTTGCTAGTTCCTCTTAATTCGGTGATGAATCTTGGCCAGATTACCAGTCTCATCCAACTCATTAAGGTCATTCTCCAAAACGTAGCCAATATCTTTTTGTTAAGCCCGCTGGTCTTTCAACTCCTCTGGCTATGGCCCAGGTTGAGGAGTCGCAACCGGGTTTTACTCTTTGGCTTTGGTCTAAGTCTATGGATTGAATGCAGCCAAGTTCTGTTAGACCTCTTGTTTGATGCCAATCGTGTCTTCGAGCTAGATGATTTGTGGACCAATACCTTAGGGGCTTATCTGGCTTATTTAGGCTTTCAGTATCACCGAGCACGATTGCTAGCAAAAAATGGGGAAATGTAAAATCCGAACATTTCAGCCGCTTTTTAAAATTTTTGTTGACAAAGTCAGAAGCGGGAGCTATAATAGCTTCAAGACATCAGAAAAGTAGAGGTTTTTCTCACTTCCAGGGAGCTTGTGGTGATTGTGAACAAGCAGTGGTGAATCTTGAAATGGGCTGATGCGTTTATGATGATGAATTTGAAACAATAAAAATTCGGTGAGCACACCTTATCGTGCACCCTGTTGTTAGACAGGTCAGAGATGTAGGAGAAAGACTATCTTCCTACAATGGAGGTGGCACCGCGGTATCGAATCGTCCTCACACAGATTTTTCTGTGTGAGTTTTTTTGTATCTCAAAGGAATCCAGTGAGACTGCAGCTCCAAGGACCAGCGAGAGAGAAAAAAGATCATAAACAGAATTGAAGAGATAGAAAAGAGGACACAATCATGACAGACACAAAAGGATATTTCGGACAATTTGGTGGATCTTTCGTACCAGAACCTATTCAAAACTTGCTCGATCAATTAGAGGCAACCTTTGAACAGTATAAAAATGACCCAGAATTTATCACAGAATACAAACATTATCTGAAAGATTATTCTGGACGGGAAACACCGCTCTACTTTGCGGAAAGTTTGACAGATCATTTAGGTGGGGCGAAAATTTATTTGAAGCGCGAAGACTTGAATCACCTAGGTTCTCATAAATTGAATAACGTCTTGGGGCAAATCCTCTTGGCCAAACGTATGGGCAAAACGCGCGTGATTGCTGAAACAGGAGCCGGTCAACACGGTGTGGCTACAGCAGCTGCAGCAGCTAAATTTGGTATGGCCTGTGATGTTTACATGGGAGCAGAAGATGTGGAACGCCAACGTCTCAATGTCTTCCGTATGGAAATGATGGGGGCAACCGTCCATGCGGTTGAAACAGGTACTAGGACCTTGAAAGACGCTGTTGATGCTGCTTTTGGAGCATGGATGGCAGACCTCGATGCCTTTTACGTTTTGGGTTCTGCTGTTGGCCCTCACCCTTACCCAACCATTGTGCATGAATTCCAAAAGGTGATTAGTGAAGAGTCTAAACGTCAAATCTTGGAAAAAGAAGGTCGTTTGCCAGACTATGTCATTGCCTGTGTCGGTGGGGGATCCAATGCCATCGGTGCCTTCTCCCAATATGTAGGTGATGAAGAAGTCAAATTGGTCGGTGTTGAAGCGGCAGGTCATGGTTTGGATACTGATCAGCACGCAGCGACCATGACCAAGGGGACAGTTGGAGTTGTCGATGGCATGAAGACCTATGCTGTCTTTGGAGAAGATGGAAAAGTAGCGCCAGTGTACTCAATCTCTGCTGGTTTGGACTACCCAGGGGTTGGTCCAGAGCATGCCTTCTTTAAAGACTCTGGTCGTGTTGAATACGTAGCAGCGACAGATGATGAAGCAGTTCAAGCCCTTCTTCTTCTCAGTAAGACAGAAGGGATCCTCCCAGCTATCGAAAGCTCACACGCGATTGCAGAAGCGGTTAAACGTGCTCCAAAACTGGATAAAGACAAGATCATCATCATTAATGTTTCAGGACGTGGGGATAAGGACGTAGCTGCTATTGCAGATTATCTAGAAGCGAAAGCTGCAAAATAAGAAGAACCTATCAGCAAAACATTGTATAAAGCAGTAAAGCATGATAACTGAGAAAGAGACAGGGAACAAAGGGAATCCGGTCTCTTTCTTTTTTGAGGGCAAAAACGAGGATCCCTAAGATAGATGCGATCTGAATGAGAAAGAGGATCTTGCTTGGGGAAAAGGTCAGCGAAAAGGTGGCTAGTAAGAGAAAATCCCCTGCCCCCATTCCGATAAAGAAAAAGTGAGCCCCTAGCGCAAGGAGTAAAAAGACTAGCATGAGGAGATTGCCACCTGAGAAAAGGAGAACCAGGGCATGGAGGCAGCACCAGATGACCACGGGGTATTCCAGAAAACGAAGGTCGTATATGCCTAAGATAGCAGCCCCCAGTAGTGTTAGAAGTTGAGACAGAGAAAGGTGGCTGTTGGCACAGGCTAAAAAGAGAAGACCGCTCCAGACCTCAAAAAGGCAGTACCAAACAGGATAGGTCTGATGACAATAGCAACAACGAAAACGGTGGATGAGTTGTGAGATGATAGGGATGAGGTCCCAAATTCCAAGGACATGCTGACAATGGTCGCAATGACTGCGAGGAACGAGGATGGATTGGTTGGGAAAGCGATCGACAACTAGTCCCAAAAAAGAGGCGATGCAAGTACCAATGGTAAAAAAATAAAAGTTGATCATACTTATTTATTCGTAAACCAATCGAAAAATTTCCTCATTTACTTGAAAATCTTGTAAAGCCTTTCTAAATTTGATACAATAATGAACATGAAAAACCTGTATGATGTTCAACAATTTTTAAAACGTTTTGGAATCATCATTTATGTGGGGAAGCGCCTCTATGACATCGAATTGATGAAAATTGAGCTTCAACGTCTTTATGATGCTGGCCTGATGGAACGGCTCGATTATATAGAAGCTGAAACTGTTTTAAGAAGAGAGCACAAGCAAGAATTAGAATTTTTGAAAAAGAGTGAGGTAGAGTAATGGGAAATATCATTTTTTGGTTGGTTGTTTTAGGATTGTTTGGATGGATGGCCTTTAATTATTTCCGCATCCGTAAAGCTGCCAAATTTGTGGACAATGCAGAGTTTGAAGAGCTCATTCGTCAAGGGCAGTTGATTGACCTGCGAGAGCCAGCTGAGTTTCATGCTAAGCATATTTTAGGAGCGCGTAACATTCCTTCTACTCAGTTGAAGTTGAGCCTTGCTGCCTTGCGCAAGGACAAACCAATTTTGCTTTATGAGAATAGTCGGAGTTCTCGTGTGACCAACGCAGCTCTCTATCTTAAGAAACAGGGCTATACAGACATCTATGTCTTGTCTTATGGTCTTGACTCTTGGAACGGAAAAGTGAAAAAAGACGCTTAATAAAAAGAGCTCTAACTGCACCAAGTGTGTAGTTAGAGCTCTTTTTATCTCGTTTTTTCAAGGTAGTCTTTGATCCAAGCAAGTTCAATGTCATTCAGAAGTCGACTTTCACCAGGAGCTAACTGAGGATCCAAGGTGAAAGGACCAAAAGACAAGCGTTTTAAGGTCATCACTTTGACCCCGATGGCTAAGAACATTTTTTTCACTTGGTGGTATTTTCCTTCTGAGATTTGGACTTGGGCCTTGCTGTAGTTGAAACGACTCTCTAGGATAGTTAAGGAGGCAGGTTTGCAGATGGGGCCGTCTTTGAAGGTAATGCCGTCCTGAAATTGCTCAATGTGAGTTGTAAGGAGTGGACCGTTGACTTCTACCTCATAGACTTTCTCCACATGGTATTGAGGATGGAGCAGTTGAAAACCTAAAGGACCATTATCTGTGATCAGGAGCAAGCCACTGGTATCGCGATCGAGGCGCCCAAGTGGATAGAGATCTGGATATTCTTGTTGGGGATCCACCAGCTCGATGACTGTTGGATGCTGGGCATCTCTTTTTGCAGTCACGGCTCCGATTGGTTTATGGAGCATGTAGTAGTGGTGACGCGGTTCATGAATGGTCTTTGGTCCTATTTGAATCTCTTGGAGTCCAGGATCAATATTTTGTGATAGCTTTTTAGCAGGTAGGTGATCGACCAAGATTTGTCTTTTTGCAAGCAATTGTTTGATGTCTTTTCGAGCATACTGGTGACTTGCCATCAATTGATCTAATCTCATGGGCACCTCTTTTTCTGAAAGTTTTGTAACCAGTGTATCATGAAAAGAAAAGGAAATCGAGTCGGAGAAAAGAAATGAGGATGAAAACATTTACAACTAGCTGAACTGTGTTTTTTAAACAGGACTGTGGTATAATTGTTCAGTTAGAAATATTATTTAAAATTATATAGAGGAAATCATGACAAAATTAAGAGAAGATATTCGTAACGTTGCGATCATTGCCCACGTTGACCACGGAAAAACAACCTTGGTAGACGAATTGTTGAAACAATCGCATACCTTGGATGAACGCAAAGAATTGCAAGAACGTGCAATGGACTCAAACGATATTGAAAAAGAGCGCGGAATTACGATCCTTGCGAAGAATACCGCCGTTGCTTATGACGGAACTCGCATCAATATCATGGATACTCCAGGACACGCGGACTTCGGTGGAGAAGTGGAACGGATCATGAAAATGGTCGATGGTGTTGTTTTAGTCGTAGATGCCTACGAAGGAACCATGCCACAGACTCGTTTCGTATTGAAAAAAGCCTTGGAACAAGATTTGGTTCCAATCGTTGTGGTGAATAAAATCGACAAGCCATCTGCTCGTCCAGCAGAAGTAGTGGATGAAGTCTTGGAACTCTTTATCGAGCTTGGTGCGGATGATGACCAGCTTGATTTCCCGGTTGTTTATGCATCTGCGATCAATGGAACCTCTTCACTTTCAGATGATCCAGCAGATCAAGAAAAAACCATGGCACCGATCTTTGATACCATTATCGACCACATCCCTGCTCCAGTTGATAACTCAGATGAACCTCTTCAATTCCAAGTATCGCTTCTTGACTACAATGACTTTGTAGGTCGTATCGGTATCGGACGTATCTTCCGTGGTACTGTAAAAGTCGGGGACCAAGTAACCCTTTCTAAATTGGATGGAACGACTAAGAACTTCCGTGTTACCAAACTCTTTGGTTTCTTTGGCTTGGAACGTCGTGAAATTCAAGAAGCTAAAGCGGGTGACTTGATCGCTATTTCTGGTATGGAAGATATCTTCGTTGGAGAAACGATCACACCGACAGATGCAGTTGAAGCTCTTCCAATCCTTCGCATTGATGAACCAACACTTCAAATGACCTTCTTGGTGAATAACTCACCATTTGCTGGTCGTGAAGGAAAATGGGTGACCTCTCGTAAAGTTGAAGAACGCTTGCAAGCGGAATTGCAAACAGACGTATCTCTTCGTGTTGACCCAACAGATTCACCAGATAAATGGACGGTTTCAGGACGTGGGGAATTGCACTTGTCTATCCTAATCGAAACCATGCGTCGTGAAGGGTACGAATTGCAAGTATCTCGTCCAGAAGTTATCATCAAGGAAATCGATGGTGTCAAATGTGAACCATTTGAGCGCGTGCAAATCGATACACCAGAAGAATACCAAGGATCTGTTATCCAAAGCCTTTCTGAACGTAAAGGTGAAATGTTGGATATGGTAGCTACTGGAAATGGTCAAACTCGTTTAGTCTTCCTTGTTCCAGCGCGTGGTTTGATTGGCTACTCAACAGAGTTCTTGTCAATGACACGTGGTTACGGAATCATGAACCACACCTTCGACCAATACTTGCCAGTGATTCCAGGTGAAATCGGTGGTCGTCACCGTGGTGCTCTTGTTTCGATCGATAACGGGAAAGCAACCACATACTCTATCATGTCCATCGAAGAACGTGGTACCATCTTTGTCAACCCAGGTACAGAAGTTTACGAAGGAATGATCATTGGGGAAAACTCTCGTGAGAATGACTTGACGGTGAACATCACGAAAGCGAAACAAATGACCAACGTTCGTTCAGCGACCAAAGACCAAACAGCGGTTATCAAGACTCCTCGTATCTTGACTTTGGAAGAATCTCTTGAGTTCTTGAACGACGATGAGTATATGGAAGTAACACCAGAATCCATCCGTTTGCGTAAACAAATTTTGAATAAAGCAGAACGCGAAAAAGCAAATAAAAAGAAAAAATCAGCTGCAGCTGAATAATACGAAAAGAAAGGAGAAACAAAATGGTCTATTTTATCTTAGGGATTTTGATTCTCCTTTTTTACCTTTTTATGACCCCAAAAAGTATTCGTGGCACCTTGAACAGTGTCACCATGGTGGTCTTGATCGTCTCAATTATTGTTTTAACTTGTCTGGCCATTTTTCAGATCTTCCAACTACCGTCCGAGTTTTTTGTCGGCGCCTTTCTAGCCTTTGTTGGCTATCTGGCTTTGGTAGATATTTCCAGAATGACAACCAAACAGAAAAAATAAACAGTGACGTGATTTTTAAAGCCCTTTGGGCTTTTTAATTTTGCTAAAAAAAGGTAAAATAGAGGGTGATAAAAATGGAGCGACAAAAATATGAAATTTGTGAAACAATTTGAAAATAAAAAGGTTCTTGTATTAGGTTTGGCCAAATCGGGTGAGTCAGCAGCCCGTTTGTTGGATCAGCTAGGAGCGATTGTGACCGTCAATGATGGCAAACCCTTTGAAGAAAACCCAGCAGCTCAAAGTTTACTAGAAGAAGGAATTAAAGTCGTTACAGGAGGCCACCCTCTGGAGTTGTTGGATGAAGACTTTGCGCTTATGGTCAAGAATCCAGGAATTCCTTATTCAAACCCGATGGTTGAAAAAGCGCTGGAAAAAGGCATCCCAGTCCTTACTGAAGTGGAATTAGCTTACTTGGTTTCAGATGCGCCGATCATTGGGATTACAGGATCAAATGGAAAAACGACGACGACAACCATGATCGGTGAAGTCTTGACAGCTGCCGGCCAAGGCGGTCTATTGTCTGGAAATATTGGTTTTCCAGCTAGTCAAGTTGCACAAACAGCGACAGAAAAGGAAGTCTTGGTCATGGAATTGTCTTCTTTCCAATTGATGGGGATTGAAGCTTTCCATCCGGAGATTGCAGTGATTACCAACCTCATGCCAACCCATATCGACTATCATGGTTCTTTCGAACATTATGTAGCTGCCAAATGGAATCTTCAAAAGAATATGACAGAAAAAGATGTCATTGTCTTGAACTTCAACCAGGACCTGGCCAAGGAACTTGCTACAAAAACCAAGGCAAGGGTCCTTCCATTTTCAACGGTCGAAAAAGTGGATGGGGCCTATTTGGAAGATGGACTTCTCAAGTTTAAGGGAGAAGTTGTTATGCGCGCGGATGAGATCGGCGTTCCAGGTAGTCACAATGTAGAGAATGCCTTGGCAACGATTGCTGTTGCAAAAGTCCGTGGAGTGGAGAATGAAGTCATTAAAGAAACCTTGTCAGCCTTTGGGGGTGTCAAACACCGTCTTCAATATGTGGATGAAATTCAAGGTGTTAAATTCTACAATGATAGTAAATCGACCAATAGTTTAGCCACACAAAAAGCTCTTTCTGGTTTTGATAACAGCAAGGTTATCTTGATTGCAGGAGGGCTCGATCGTGGCAATGAGTTCGATGACTTAGTGCCTCACATTGCTGGTCTAAAAGAAATGGTGATTCTAGGGGAATCAGCTCCTCGAGTGAAACGCGCAGCCGATAAAGCAGGCGTCCCTTATGTCGATGCAGCAGATGTGGCAGATGCGACAAAGAAGGCCTTCGAGTTGGCCAGTCCTGGAGATGTTGTCCTATTAAGTCCTGCCAACGCCAGCTGGGATATGTATCCGAATTTTGAAGTGCGTGGGGATGAATTCCTTGCTACAGTAAAAGGGTTTAAATAAGATGAAAAAAATAATGTTTACAGGCGGAGGAACAGTGGGCCATGTGACCCTTAATCTCCTCTTGATTCCAAAATTTATCGAAGATGGTTGGGAAGTCCATTACATAGGCGACAAAAAAGGAATTGAGTACCAAGAAATCAAGAAGTCTGGCTTAGACGTGCGCTTCCATTCAATTGCAACGGGGAAATTGCGCCGCTATTTCTCTTTCCAAAATATGATGGATGTGTTCAAGGTGGCTTGGGGAACGCTCCAGTCCATAGCAATCCTGCTTCGTGTGCGTCCACAAGTTCTCTTCTCCAAAGGGGGATTTGTCTCGGTTCCACCAGTGATCGCAGCCCGACTCACGCGTGTTCCTGTCTATATCCATGAGTCCGATCTTTCTATGGGATTGGCCAATAAAATAGCCTATAAATTCGCTACCAAGATGTATACGACTTTTGAGCAAGCTCATGGTTTAACAAAGAGTGCGCATATCGGTGCGGTCACTAAGGTTACAGATCAGAAGCCGGCAACTTCGGATCTACTGGATGAGAAAACAAAAGGATTCCGGCAAGAGTTACCAACCCTTCTATTTGTTGGAGGATCAGCAGGTGCGCGTGTCTTCAATGAATTTGTGACAGAACATCAAGCAGAGCTTTTACAGCACTACAATATCATTAATTTGACGGGAGATCCTACTTTGAATCAAGCAGAAGGGGGTCTGTATCGAGTGGATTATGTAACCGATCAGTACTTACCAATGCTCCAAAAGGCGGATTTAGTGGTGACAAGAGGCGGAGCCAATACCCTATTTGAACTCTTGGCCATGAATAAACTCCATTTGATTGTACCGCTAGGAAAAGGAGCCAGCCGTGGAGATCAGCTTGAAAATGCCCAATATTTTGTGAATAAAGGCTATGCAGAACAACTGCAAGAAGATCAATTAACACTTAAGACCTTTAACGAAACCATTCAAGAAATGTTGAAGCAGAGTCAAGTCTACCATCAAGCAATGGAAAAATCGACAGAACTCTTGTCACTGGACGATTTTTATGGCCTGCTTCAAAAGGATATCAGTAAGGGAAAAAATGACTGAGGACAATAAAAAAACACCCAAGGAAGACAAGATTACAGAATTGTCAGCCTGGCAAAAAAGAAACAAAGAATATTTAGAAAAAAAAGCCCTAGAAAAAGTCGAGGAGGCTGAAACAGAAGAGCTGGAAAGCGAAGAAGTTGCAGAACTTTTAGAGCAAGATGTGGATTCCGCGACAGAGGATGATCTAGAAGAATCAGATGTGGAAATTGAATCTGAGCCTGAAACAGGGCCAGTATCAGAAGGTTCAGATGCTGAAATGCCTGATTCGGCTGTAGAGGACCTAGATATTCCAGAAAAGCAGGGGAAAAAGCCTTCCTTTTTCAATCGTTTGAAAAGAAATAAACCGAAGAAGGAACCTACGGTTGCAAAACGGCATCTCTATCGTGCTCTTCCTGTTATCGGGATCAGCTCAATCGTAGCTCTAGTCTCGATCTATTTTCTAAGTCCCTTGTCTACACAGAAAGTGATTGAATTTTCAGGGAACAAAGCTGTTGACCAGCAAAAATTGTATGAAAAAAGTCGCATCAAAGAAGAAGATTATACTCTTACGACCTTCCTTCATAAGTCGGTCTATGAACAGAATATGAAAACAACTAGTCCATGGATCAAAGAGGTTCACATGCATTATCAATTCCCTGTGACCTTTAAAGTCAATGTGACAGAACACAAAGTGGTGGCCTATTATGTGACGGGAGAAGATCACTATCCAGTATTGGAAAATGGGGAAGTAGTAGAGGCAGTAACACCTGCTTCAGAATTACCATCCTCTTATATCAGTTTGAAATTTTCAGATCGGGAATTGGTTAGACAGTTTGTTCAACAAATGAAATCCATTTCGTCTTCGATTAAGGATAAAATTGTATCGGTTGATTTGACACCGAGCAAGGTCACGAAAGACCTGATAACCATTACCATGAAAAATGATAATAAAATCTTGGTTCCGGTTTCCCAAATTACCCGTAAGTTGCCTTACTACAAGACAATCAGTAAGCAATTGGACGATGATTCAACGATCGATATGGAAGCTGGAGTTTTCAGCTATAGTGAACAATCCATTGCAGATGCCAAAGAGCAAGCTGAAAAAGAGAAGGCTGAAAGTACAGAAAATCAAGCTGAGCATTCTGAGGAAGCGACCCAAGAGCAGAATGTAGAACAGAATACAGAGGGAGAAAATTCTTCTGGAAATGTGGAAACCCCATAAATTATCTCAAATAATTGTAGAAAAAATATCCATTTTAGGCTTCTTTGTGTTATAATGAAGTTTGGATAGTTCCAACTAAAAGGGCTATAAATAGATGTAAAGTGAAAACAAAAAAAGAGAGAGGACTGGTGTAATGGCTAGAGACGGCTTTTTTACAGGTTTAGATATCGGTACTAGTTCAATAAAAGTATTGGTGGCAGAACATGTCAATGGAGAAATGAATGTAATTGGAGTCAGCAATGCAAAAAGTGCTGGCGTCAAAGATGGAATTATAGTAGATATCGAAGCTGCTTCAAATGCAATTAAAAATGCAATCAGCCAAGCTGAAGAAAAAGCAGGGATTTCAATCAATCTAGTCAATGTTGGGTTGCCTGCAAACTTACTACAAATTGAAGCAACTCAAGGAATGATTCCAGTCACAAGTGATTCGAAAGAAATCACAGATGCAGATGTTGAAAATGTTGTCAAATCTGCTCTTACAAAAAGTATGACACCAGATCGTGAAGTGATCACCTTTATTCCTGAAGAATTCACAGTAGATGGTTTCCAAGGAATTCGCGATCCACGTGGAATGATGGGAATCCGACTTGAAATGCGTGGTCTTCTTTACACAGGACCTCGTACAATCTTGCACAATTTGCGTAAAACGGTTGAACGTGCAGGTTTACAAGTTGAAAATATCATCATTTCCCCACTTGCTATGATCAAAACAGTCTTGAACGAAGGCGAACGTGAATTCGGAGCAACTGTGATTGATATGGGTGGTGGCCAAACAACAGTAGCATCTGTTCGTAGCCAAGAACTTCAATTTACAAATATCTACCAAGAAGGTGGCGATTACGTTACCAAAGATATTTCTAAAGTATTGAAGACTTCTCAAAAATTGGCAGAAGGATTGAAGTTCAACTACGGTGAAGCCTATGTGCCATCTGCTGGAAACGAAGTATTCCATGTAGAAGTCATTGGTGAAGTAGAGCCAGTTGAAGTGACTGAGAAGTACTTAGCTGAAATCATTTCAGCACGTATCAAACACATCTTTGAGCAAATCAAGCAAGACCTTGAGAGAAGACATTTATTAGATCTTCCTGGTGGTATTGTCATTATCGGTGGAGGTGCGATCCTTCCAGGTGTTGAAGAATTGGCTCAAGAAGTCTTTGGTGTAAATGTGAAATTGTTTGTTCCAAATCAAATTGGAATTCGCAATCCAGCTTTTGCCCATGTAATTAGCTTGTCTGAATATGCAGGCAATTTGACAGATGTGGATATTATTGCTCAAGCTGCGGTTCATGGAGATGAAGTCTTGCGTCAACAACCGATTCAATTTGATCGTCCAGTGCAACCACAAGTACAACCACAACCTGCTGCTCCAGCACAACCGGTAGTACCTGCGTACAATGCTGAGAAGATTGAATCTCCAGTAGATGCTCAAGAAATTCCAGTAGCAAGCAATGATCAGAAACAAGAACCCAAAACTACATTCACAGACCGAATGAAAAATTTGATCGGTAATATGTTTGATTAAGGAGTGTAAGTATTTATGACATTTTCATTTGACACAGCAGCGGCACAAGGTGCAATTATTAAAGTAATCGGTGTCGGTGGTGGTGGCGGTAACGCCATCAATCGTATGATTGACGAAGGGGTAGCCGGTGTAGAATTCATCGCTGCCAATACAGATGTTCAAGCACTTTCAAGTGCAAAAGCTGAAACAGTTATCCAATTGGGTCCAAAATTGACTCGTGGATTGGGTGCCGGAGGTCAACCTGAAGTTGGTCGTAAGGCAGCAGAAGAAAGCGAAGAAGTTTTAACGGAAGCTTTGCAAGGTGCAGATATGGTCTTCATCACTGCAGGAATGGGTGGAGGATCTGGTACAGGTGCTGCACCAGTTATTGCTCGCATTGCTAAAGCAGTTGGTGCTTTGACAGTAGCCGTTGTGACTCGTCCATTTGGGTTTGAAGGTTCCAAACGAGGAAACTACGCAATTGAAGGGATCAATGAACTTCGCGAGCATGTGGATACTTTGTTGATTATTTCTAACAACAACTTGCTTGAAATTGTGGACAAGAAAACGCCACTTCTTGAAGCTTTGAGTGAAGCAGATAACGTTCTTCGTCAAGGTGTTCAAGGGATCACTGACTTGATCACAAGCCCAGGCTTGATCAACCTTGACTTCGCAGACGTGAAGACTGTGATGGAAAACAAAGGAAATGCCCTTATGGGTATCGGTGTTGGTAGCGGAGAAGAGCGTGTGATTGAAGCGGCTCGTAAGGCTATTTACTCTCCACTTCTTGAAACAACCATCGACGGTGCAGAAGATGTGATTGTCAACGTTACTGGTGGTTTGGATATGACCTTGATCGAAGCTGAAGAAGCTTCAGAAATTGTGAACCAAGCTGCAGGTCACGGAGTGAACATCTGGTTGGGTACCTCTATCGATGAAACCCTTAAAGATGAAATCCGCGTAACCGTTGTTGCAACAGGTGTCCGTCAAGATAAAGTAGAACGTGTTAGCGGTATTGCTTCTTCACATCGTCCTTATAAAACAGGACCTCGTGAACAACGTCCACAAGCTGCACCATTTGACCGTGAATTTGATCTGAAACAAGATGTTGAATTGCCAACAACTTCAAGTCGTCCAGCGGTAGAACCAAACCGTGGTTCAGCCTTTGGTGATTGGGATATTCGTCGTGAGAATATCGTTCGCCAAACTGAACCAACATCAACACATCAAGTTGATCGTTATGTAGACTCATCTTCAGATGATGATGAATTGGAAACACCTCCATTCTTCCGGAATCGTTAATCATGAATCTGGAACAGAATGCTGATCTTGTACGGCAACAAGTAGAAACAGCAAGAAACAAAGCACACCGCCAAGATCAAGTCAATGTGATAGCTGTCACCAAATATGTGGATGTTGCAACAACAGAAGCATTGGTCAAAACAGGTATTCAAGATATCGGTGAAAATCGTGTTGATAAATTCCTAGAAAAGTATCAAGCACTAAAAGAGTACAATCTCACTTGGCACTTGATTGGGAGCCTCCAACGACGGAAGGTAAAAGATGTGATTAATCTCGTTGATTATTTTCATGCCTTGGATTCGGTGAAGCTGGCTCAAGAAATACAAAAACGAGCAGAGCACCCAATCAAGTGTTTCCTCCAGGTGAATATTTCTGGTGAAGAAAGTAAACATGGATTTGCACCCGATGAACTGGATGATGTTTTAGCGGAAATCGCACAGCTGGACAAAATTGAAATTGTTGGTTTAATGACGATGGCTCCTTTTGAGGCTAGTCAAGAAGAGTTGCAAGATATTTTTTCAAAAACTCACCAACTTCAGAAACAACTAGAAAAGAAACAATTAAAAAATATGCCTTTCTCAGAACTAAGTATGGGTATGAGTCGTGACTTTGAAGTAGCCATTGCGAACGGAGCGACTTTTGTTAGAATTGGGACATCATTTTTTAAATAGGAAAGAACTATGTCATTAAAAGATAAATTTAACAACTTTATTGACTACTTCACAGAAGACGGTGAAGAAGTAGAAGTTCGGGAGGCAAAAGCAGCTGGGGCGGAAACGCAACCAGTTCCACAGCCTCAACCGACTCCTCAAGTGACTTCTCCACGTCCACAGATTAGTCAAAAAGAACCAGTAAAACCAAAATCAACTCCTGTTGCACCTGTTACAACTCCTGTATCTACAGTAGCTGTGAAGGAACCTGTTTCAACAACGAAAAATACATCTGAAAATATTACTCGCTTGCATGAACGCCAACGTGAATTGGCTGCTAAGCGTGCTAATACTGATGAAAAGATTACGATCGATGTTCGCTATCCCCGCAAATACGAGGAAGCGACTGAAATTGTTGATCTATTACTATCTAATGAGAGTATCTTGATTGATTTCCAATATATGACAGAAGTACAAGCACGTCGTTGTTTGGATTATTTGGATGGTGCTCGTTATGTTTTAGCAGGAAATCTTCGTCGTGTTGCAAGTACCATGTACTTGTTGACTCCAATTAACGTGGTCGTTAATGTTGAAGATATTCGCCTTCCAAATGATGTGGAAGTGACAGAATTTGATTATGATATGAAACGCAATCGTTAAGATGATCTTTTTTCAATATCTATCAAACATCATTCAAATCTACTCTTTTATTCTTGTCATCTATGCCCTGCTTTCTTGGTTTCCGGGTGCACCTCAGAGTACACTTGGACAAATGGTTCACCGATTAGTTGAACCATTTTTGAGCCTTTTTAGAAAGTTACCTTTGCAGGTTGGTGGCCTTGATTTTACGGTTCTGGTAGCCCTCTTGGTTTTGAATGGATTAAACCAGTTGCTATGGCGACTATTTCTACAACTGATTGGATAGACACAGATGGGACAGAAAGACATTTACCAACATTTCAACCGTGATGATCATGAATTTATTGATCGTTGTATTGAATTGTCCGAAAGAGTGATCGAGCGGTATTCTGTTGAGGTCACGGGATTTTTAAATCCTCACCAGGTGGCTATTTTACGAAATGTTGCTAGTAGCTATCAGTTACAAGTGTTTGCTTCTAGCGATGAGCAAAAAATGGAATATGCCAAAGTCATTGTGGGTCCGGACTATTACCAATTGGATCCTAATGATTTTGATCTGGCTTTATTAGAAATGGTCTATGCGTCAAAATTTCATCACTTGACGCATTCTCAAGTGTTGGGGACCATTGTTCATCAATTGGGAGTGGAGCGCAAGTCTTTTGGAGACATTTTGACGAGCGATGGGAAGATCCAAGTATTTGTAGAACGGCGCTTTGTTCCCTATTTTATGGACCATATCCAGAAAATTTCGCGAGTGCCTGTTAAGCTAAAGGAAGTTCCGCTATCTCAACAACTTGTCATAGAAGAGGACAGCCAGCACCGAGATATTCTCGTGTCGAGTTTTCGACTAGACAAAGTGATTGCTGCAACCTTTAAGTTATCACGTTCTCAGGCCAGTCAACTGGTTAGTTCTGGTCTAGTGAAAGTCAACTATGCGACAACTACCAATAGTAGCTATGCTGTAGATCTGAATGATTTAGTCAGTGTCCGACGCTTTGGGCGTCTTAAAATGGTTTCTGAAAATGGTATTTCAAAGAGTGGAAAATATAAAGTAACTGTTGAAGTACTCTTAAGTAAAAAATAAGGAGGAGTTATGGCTCTTACTGCTTTAGAAATTAAAGATAAAAAATTTGGCGTTAAATTTAGAGGTTACGATGCGAACGAAGTTGAAGAATTTCTGAATATCGTTGTTAGCGATTATGAAGATCTTGTTCGTTTAAATCATGATCAAAAAGCAAAAATTCAAGCACTTGAAGAACGCCTAAACTATTTCGATGAAATGAAAGATTCATTGAGCCAATCTGTTTTGATTGCGCAAGATACTGCTGAACGTGTAAAACATGCGGCAAATGAGCGCTCAGAAACAATCGTTCGTCAAGCGGAACAAGATGCACAACATCTAGTTGATGAAGCAAAACAAAAAGCAAATGAAATTCTTCGACATGCAACGGATAATGCTAAGAAAGTTGCCGTTGAAACAGAAGAATTAAAGAACAAGACACGCGTCTTCCATCAACGTTTGAAATCAACTATCGAGAGTCAATTGAGCATTATTGACACACCTGAATGGGATGAAATTCTTCGTCCAACAGCTATGTATATTCAAACTAGCGATGAAGCTTTCCGTGAAATTGTTGAAAAAGCATTGGGTGAGTCTGTTCATCATCATGCAGAAGATGATAACATTGACTTGACTCGTCAATTTACTCCGGCTGAAATCGAAGAATTACAAAAACGCATTGAAGCAGCTAACTTAGAATTGGGTGCTACACAAGCGTTTGAAGGTTTGAATGAAAAAGTTCAATCTGCCTTAGAAGAAGCAGAAAAAAGTCATGTAGAAGAAGATTCTATTGATGATCTTGTTGTAGAAACTCCTCAAGTTGCTAATATCGATGATCCAGAAGTTGAAGAACAACGGGAATCTGTTTCAATTTTATAATCTGTAAAAACAGTGGTCTTATCAAATAGTTTTAGCGAGCAGGTGATGGTGGAAGACCTGTACTTCCTTTGATAGGATTGATCCTTTTACAAATCTTAGTGGTGAAACGAGTAACCACTAACGCTGGTCAGCGTTAGCGACAAAAGAGGAGAAAGAGAGGATTCTCTTTCTTGAATGAAGGTGGTACCACGACTTGTCGTCCTTTTTGGCGAGGTCGTGGTCTTTTATTTTGTATGATTATTTTTTATAGGAGACTCCATGAAACTCAAAGAAACACTGAATTTAGGTAAGACAGAATTCCCAATGCGGGCAGGTCTTCCCACAAAAGAACCAGTATGGCAAAAAGAATGGGATGAAGCAAAGCTTTACCAACGCCGTCAAGAATTGAACCAAGGAAAACCTCATTTCACCTTGCATGATGGCCCTCCGTATGCCAACGGAAATATCCACGTAGGACATGCCATGAACAAGATTTCAAAAGATATCATTGTTCGTTCTAAATCTATGTCAGGATTCTACGCACCTTATATCCCAGGTTGGGATACACACGGTTTGCCAATCGAGCAAGTCTTGGCCAAACAAGGTGTTAAACGGAAAGAAATGGACTTGGTTGAGTACTTAAAGCTTTGCCGTGAATACGCTCTTTCTCAAGTCGATAAACAACGCGAAGACTTTAAACGTTTGGGTGTTTCAGGTGACTGGGAAAATCCTTATGTAACCTTGACGCCTGACTATGAAGCAGCGCAAATCCGCGTCTTCGGTGAAATGGCTAACAAGGGCTATATCTACCGTGGAGCCAAGCCTGTTTACTGGTCTTGGTCATCTGAGTCAGCGCTTGCTGAAGCGGAAATTGAATACCACGACTTGGTTTCAACGTCCCTTTACTATGCCAATAAGGTCAAAGATGGCAAAGGTGTTCTAGATACTGATACTTACATCGTTGTTTGGACAACAACTCCATTCACCATCACGGCTTCTCGTGGTTTGACTGTTGGTGCGGATATTGATTACGTCTTGGTGCAACCAGCTGGCGAAGCTCGTAAGTTTGTGGTCGCTTCAGAATTGTTGAACAGTTTGTCTGAGAAATTCGGTTGGTCTGACGTTCAAGTTTTAGCTACTTACCGTGGTTCAGAATTGAACCAAATTGTGACAGAGCACCCATGGGATACAACAGTAGATGAACTCGTTATCCTTGGCGACCACGTTACAACAGATTCCGGTACTGGTATTGTCCATACGGCCCCTGGTTTTGGTGAGGATGACTACAATGTCGGTGTTGCCAATGGTCTTGAAGTCGCAGTCACTGTTAACGAACGTGGGATCATGATGGCCAATGCAGGTGCAGAGTTCGAAGGTCAATTCTACGACAAGGTTGTGCCAACGGTTATTGAAAAACTTGGTGATTTACTTCTTGCTCAAGAAGAAATCTCTCACTCTTACCCATTTGACTGGCGTACGAAAAAACCAATCATCTGGCGTGCCGTGCCACAATGGTTTGCCTCTGTATCTAAATTCCGCCAAGAAATCTTGGACGAAATTGAAAAAGTCAAGTTTCATTCAGAATGGGGTAAAGTCCGTCTTTACAACATGATTCGTGACCGTGGTGACTGGGTCATCTCTCGTCAACGTGCTTGGGGTGTGCCACTTCCAATCTTCTATGCAGAAGACGGAACACCAATCATGACAGCTGAAACCATCGAGCATGTAGCTCAACTCTTTGAAGAACATGGTTCCATCATCTGGTGGGAACGTGATGCCAAAGACCTCTTGCCAGAAGGATTTACCCATCCAGGTTCACCAAACGGTGAGTTCAAGAAAGAAACAGACATCATGGATGTATGGTTCGACTCCGGCTCATCATGGAATGGTGTCGTGGTTAATCGCCCTGAACTTAAATATCCAGCAGACCTCTACCTAGAAGGTTCTGACCAATACCGTGGTTGGTTCAACTCATCTCTCATCACATCTGTGGCTAACCATGGGGTTGCACCATACAAACAAATCTTGTCGCAAGGTTTTGCTTTGGATGGTAAAGGTGAGAAGATGTCGAAATCTCTTGGAAACACCATTGCTCCAAGTGATGTTGAAAAACAATTTGGTGCAGAAATCTTACGTCTCTGGGTAACCAGTGTAGACTCAAGTAACGACGTACGGATCTCTATGGATATCTTGAGTCAAGTTTCTGAAACTTACCGTAAGATCCGTAACACCCTTCGTTTCTTGATCGCCAACACATCTGACTTTAACCCAGCTGAGGATGCAGTCGCTTACGAAGAACTTCGTTCTGTTGATAAGTACATGACCATCCGCTTTAACCAACTTGTTAAGACCATTCGTGATGCTTATGCAAACTTCGAATTCTTGACGATTTATAAGGCTTTGGTTAACTTTATCAATGTTGATCTGTCAGCCTTCTACCTTGACTTTGCCAAAGATGTTGTTTACATCGAAGGAGCTAAGTCACTAGAACGCCGTCAAATGCAAACTGTCTTCTATGATATCCTTGTAAAAATCACAAAACTCTTGACACCAATTCTTCCTCACACTGCTGAAGAAATCTGGTCCTATCTTGAGTTTGAAGCAGAAGACTTTGTTCAATTGTCAGAATTGCCAGAAGCACAAACATTTGCGAATCAAGATGAAATCTTGGATGCCTGGTCAGCCTTTATGGACTTCCGTGGACAAGCTCAAAAAGCTTTGGAAGAAGCACGGAATGAAAAAGTGATCGGTAAATCTCTTGAAGCTCATTTGACAGTTTATCCTAATGAAGTAGTGAAAACACTTCTTGGAGCAGTAGATAGTAATGTTGCTCAACTCTTGATTGTCTCAGAATTGACCATTGCAGAAGGTTCAGCTCCAGAAGGTGCAGTGGCCTTCGAAGATGTTGCCTTCACTGTTGAACGTGCAACTGGCGAAGTTTGTGATCGTTGCCGTCGTATTGATCCAAGTACAGCAGAACGTAGCTACCATGCAACTATCTGCGATCACTGTGCAAGCATCGTCGAAGAAAACTTTGCGGATGCAGTAGCAGAAGGATTTGAATCTAAATAATAAGATGTGAAAAATCGCAGGGAGAAAGTCTCCTTGCGACTTTTCAATAAAGAGGAAGTTATGTGGGACCAGAAAGAATTTAAAAAATTAGAACTGAAAGAGTTTTACGAGATCGTCCAATTGCGTTTGGAGACCTTTGTCGTGGAACAGACAAGAATCTACAATGATCTTGACGCTATTGATCTTAGAGCTATTCACCTTTTTCATCAAGATGAGGAAGGACGCGTAGATGCCTATGCACGTATCTTTGAGACAGGGGCTACGATTCATTTTGGTCGAGTCGCTGTAGCGTCGTGGCCAAGGACTAGGAAAGGCTATGGTAGAGCAGATTTTGGACCTGTGTGAACAGAGATTTCCTGGACGGACCATTGAAATTGAGGCTCAAGAGCAGGTGGTCGGCTTGTATGAAAAGTTAGGTTTTCAAACGGTGAGCGAACCCTTTATCTTGGCTTCTACCCCTCACGTAAAAATGATCTATCAGAAATAAAGAATCCTTTCATCTCATGATTGAGGTGAAAGGTTTTTTTGGAAAAAGATACTAAAGAAAAAAGTAAGGTAGAAGCACCTTACTTAGCAATTGGGAAAGAAATTTCGATCAGTTTATCAGAATAGAGGGTCTTAATAGCAGATTGGTCAATGAGTTGAAGATTGATCTTACGTTTTAAAAAGAACTCACGAATTTTTTCAACTTCGTTTTCACGAATAGCTCGGTGTTTGTTGCTGATCAACAATTCGTAGTGGGTTGGGGCTTGTGTAAAAATAACATCAGTATTGCCAGCGGAATAAACCTCGACAAGCAAGGCGTCAGTACTAGCAAGTTGATTTTTAACCAAGGTAGCATGACTATTGGTGGTATTAATGAGCTTCATATGAGTTCCTCCTGACCTCTATCTTCATTTATTATAGCACTTTTTTTTATTTTGTGAAAGAATTCCTTTAGTTTTTATGGGCAATTTTCCACTGTTCAATGCCCCATTTATGGCTTCCTCGTTTAAGTTTTTCAATAGCTTCCTCTACTGGGAACCAAGAGAGATTGTTAAAATCTTCCAGTGGTTTTTGAGCTTCTGTGTAGTCAACGACTTCATAAATATAGGCAGGATTATAGTAGTAGGTATCGCGGTGGCGAGAATAGAAGTACTCGTCTGCTTGGCCATAGTATTGACCTAAGATAGCAGTAAAGCCTAATTCTTCAATCAGTTCCCGTTTAAGAGCTTGCAGGTGATCTTCTCCCTTTTCGATTTCGCCACCTGGTAAGAACCAGGCCCCGTTAGGAGCTTGTACGAGAATGATCTGATCTCTATCTTTATTAGGAATAACAGCGTAGACACCATAGCGATGGACGTAGGTCACATCATTTTTCTTTTCACCAAAACTTGGAATGGTCATGGTTTTCTCTTTTCTTGTTTTTTTGATCATTATATCATATTTTTTAGCAAAAATCTGGAGAGAAAAAAGAATGAGACTGGATTTTTCAGCCTCATTCTTTCATAATTTGGATGATTATTCTTCTGTCTTTTCAACTGTCTTAGAAACCGATTTAATACTAATATTTCCATTGCTGGTCATAACGGCCTTGAGTTGTTTCTCACTTGGATGTTCCAAGTAAAAATCAGTAATAGTATCTTCGATATGGTCTTGAATGGTGCGACGGAGTGGGCGCGCCCCCATTTTAGGATCGTAACCCAGATCGACTAGTTTTTCTTTGACTTTATCTGTTACATCTAAATGGATCTCATTTTGTGCAAGACGTTGGTTGACTTCATCCAGCATAAGGGTAACGATTTGAAGCAGATTTTCTTTTGATAGAGGTTGGAATTCAATGATCCCATCAAAACGGTTCATGAATTCAGGGCTAAAGAAGTTACCGAGTTCTCCAAGAACAGAGTTGGTTCGCCCTTCGCGAGCTGCTCCAAAGCCAACATTGGCTTCAGCCTTGCCGGTTCCAGCATTAGAGGTCATGATGATAATGGTATCTTTAAAGCTAACCGTACGGCCTTGACCATCTGTCAAACGACCATCATCCAAGACTTGCAGGAACATGTGCATAACATCTGGATGGGCTTTTTCAACTTCATCTAGCAAAACGAGAGAGTATGGATTGCGACGAACTTTTTCAGTCAGTTGTCCAGCTTCATCGTAGCCAACATAGCCTGGAGGTGCTCCGACTAGTTTTGCCACGCTGTGTTTTTCCATGTATTCGCTCATATCAAAGCGGATCATATTATCTGCAGTGCCAAAGAGTTCAATCGCCAATTGTTTTGACAATTCGGTCTTCCCGACACCGGTTGGTCCGACAAAAAGGAAGCTTCCGATGGGACGATTTGGTGATCCAAGACCGACACGATTGCGTCGAATAGCTTTTGCGATTTTATCCACTGCGTCATCTTGGCCGATGACATGGGCTTTTAAATCAGAAGCTAGATTGATCAATTGGGACTGCTCTTTTTCTTTCAAATCACCAACAGGAATATTGGTCTTTTGTTCAACGATATGTTCAATGGTTTTTTCGCTGATGACAGGAGTCTCCTGATCAGTAACCTGTTGTCCTTGCATTTCCTTGTATTTTGCAATCTGGTCACGGAAGTAAGCGGCTTTTTCAAAATCTTCTTCGCGCGTCGCCTGGGCTTTAAGATTTTCTGCTTCAACCAAGCGCTGGTCGATGACTTTAGGGTCGATAAAATTCAGGGTCAAATTCATCTTAGAGCCGGCTTCGTCCAAGAGGTCAATGGCCTTGTCTGGCAAGAAGCGGTCTTGGATATAGCGATTGGAAAGAAGCGCCGCAGCTTCGATTGCACCATCGGTGTAGTGGACGTGGTGGTAGTCTTCGTATTTCTTTTGGATGCCTTTGAGGATGGTGATGGTTTCTTCCACCGTTGGTTCATCGACCTTAACGGGTTGCATCCGGCGTTCAAGGGCTGCATCCTTTTCGATAATTCGGTATTCATTGAGGGTAGTCGCACCGACTAATTGCAATTCGCCACGAGCGAGGGCTGGTTTGAGGATATTTCCAGCATCCATATTGCCGTCTCCAGCAGATCCAGCACCGACAATTTCATGAATCTCATCGATAAACAAAATCACATCTTCACGGCGACGGATTTCCTCCATTAATTGTTGCATGCGCTCTTCAAATTGACCTCGGATCCCAGTTCCTTGAACCAGGCTGACAACGTCTAAGCGAATGACTTCCTTACCTTGCAATTTATGAGGAACATCGCCATCGACGATTTTTTGGGCCAGTCCTTCCACAACGGCTGTTTTTCCGACCCCAGGTTCCCCAATCAGAACAGGGTTATTCTTGGTTCGACGATTGAGAATTTCGATGACACGGATAATCTCTTCATCACGGCCGATGACAGGGTCAATATCTCCTTTGCGGGCAATCTCTGTGACATTGATACCGAACTCTTCTAAAAGACCTTTTGGCTTTTGAGGACGGGCTTGACGAGGGTCTTGACCGCCACCACGGTTATTGTTTTGGCCGTAGCCGCCACCTCCATAATTTCCTCCAGATTGAGTTGGAGGTGTTTGGGGTTCTTGCGGACTTTGGAAGTTTCCAAGGTTATTAAAGAAATCTTCGAAAGGGTCTCCAGTCAGTTGACTCCGTTGGGTCATGCCTTTCAAGAAGCTGTTATTTGGGTCTGTTTTCATAATTTTATAGCAATTTTGACAGAGGTCTACTTGTTGCTGACGTCCATTTACATTTGTATATAAATGGATGGTTGATTCATTTATTTTACAATTTTGACAAAGCATATACATACCTCACAGTAGGGTTTTGATGGTCTTCCATCAAGAAAATAGCCTATTTTTAAAAGGTCAAAAATAGTCAAAGATTTATAGTTTCATTATATCAGTATTCTAGAAGTTTGCAAGAATTTGCTACGGATTGATGCTGAAGAATGGATAAGAAAGTAAATCGATGGAAAAATGTGAATTTTTATTGGAAGAGCTTTCTCTTTTATGATAAAATAGAGGAGTAGAAAGTAAAGAGGAGAAATAAAATGGAATCACATTTAGTACGGATTATCAACCGTTTGGAGACGATGACAAAAGACGGTGGAAACTTAAAACGTAATTTTGAACGTGACGGTGTTGTTGTCGCGGAAGTAGCATACAATCACAATGAAGAAGAAGGTTCAACCTTTACCCTTCGTGATGTTGAAGCACGTGAAACCTATACCTTTGATAGCATTGATTTAATTGCAATGGAAATTTATGAATTGCTTTACTAAGCAGGTTAGTGGATGAGTTTGGGGTGGTCTCAAGCTCATTTTTTGTCTACCTGGCTATAGTTTTCGTCTATAGGAAATTCTAAATAGGAACAGTTAGGTTTGAGAGATGAAATCTGCTATAATAGAGAGAAATATTTTCATTACTTGACTAGAAAGAGAATTGACATGACGACAATCATTGATGGGAAGGCGCTCGCTTCAAAATTACAGGGTGAGATCGCTGAGAAAACAGCACGATTAAAAGAAGAGACAGGCCTGGTACCTGGTCTTGTTGTGATCGTGGTAGGAGATAATCCAGCCAGTAAGATCTATGTAAGAAATAAAGAACGATCTGCTATTGCGGCAGGTTTTCGCAGTGAGGTGAGACGCCTTCCTGAAAGCATTCGCCAAGATGAATTATTAGAAGTGATTGAACAATACAATCAAGATCCTCTATGGCATGGGATTTTGGTGCAGTTGCCCCTTCCTAAGCATATCGATGCGGATGAAGTCCTTTTAGCCATAGATCCGACAAAGGATGTGGATGGCTTTCATCCATTGAATATGGGGCGCTTATGGGCTGGCAATCCCCTCATGGTTCCTTCTACCCCAGCTGGGATCATGGAGATGTTCAAAGAGTACGGGATTGATCTGGAAGGGAAGCGAGCGGTCGTGATTGGTCGTTCCAATATTGTTGGGAAACCCATGGCGCAGTTGCTCCTCGCAAAAAATGCGACGGTGACCTTGACCCATTCCCGGACCCATCATTTGCCTAAAATTGCTAGAAGAGCGGATATCTTGGTTGTTGCGATTGGTCGTGCGAAATTTGTAACAGCAGACTTCGTGAAAGAAGGCGCAGTGGTCATTGACGTCGGGATGAATCGCGATGAAGATGGCAAATTATGTGGGGATGTCGATTTTGACTCTGTTGCACCCCTAGCTAGTCACATTACTCCAGTACCAGGAGGAGTTGGTCCTATGACCGTTACCATGTTGATGGAGCAAACCTACGAAGCAGCTGTTCGTACCTTAAAAAAATGAAAGTGTGAACGAGATGAAGTTTGTCTTTGATTTAGATGGAACCTTGTCATTCGATGGTCTTACCATCGATGATGAAATCAAACAGGTCTTATTGAGAGCAGAAGAATTTGGCCATGAAGTCGCTTTTGCTTCTGCGCGTTCTTATCGGGATTGTTTAGGCCTTTTAGGGGATCAACTGAGTCAGCAACTCGTGATTGGCTTAAATGGCGGGCTAGCTTATCGTCAGGGCCAACTGGTTTATGAGGATCAATTGGACAAGGATGTTTATCGAGAAGTCCTTGGTTTTTGTCGCCATTTCAATCTACCATTTTTTGTGGACGATACCTTTGATTATAGTGGTCAGATTTTGGAAAAGATTCCTTTTATTGCGAATGTGGATCCCCTCAAAAAAGCCCAGTATCGTTCTTTAGAGGACCTGACGGACCCGATTAAGGTTGTGATCTATATGGGGGCCCATGAGGAATTGGTAGATGAAATCATTGAGCGAATTGAAAAGACCAATAAGGCCCACATTCGTTATCATGCTCATGAAAAATGTATCTATCTCAATCCAGTAAACACTCATAAAGCGACAACAGTCGAAGAACTCTGTGGAGAAAATTTCGTGGCTTTTGGTAATGATCAAAACGATATTGAGCTCTTTGAAAAAGCTATTTATGCAGTTCAAATTGGCGATTTTCCATCCCTTCGGCCTTACGCTGATGATCAATTAGTGGCCAAGCAAAATCATCCACAAGCTGTTGCTGCTAAGATCTTGCAAGTCTTCGCAGAATTCAGAGGAAAATAAAAGAAGGAGGGGGAGTTGTGGCTTCTCCTTTTTCGCTAGAAATGAGGAAAGTATGAAAACAGTTCAGAAAGATGAGATTCAGCGTGTCATTGTGCAGCGAGAGTCAAGATCTTATAAGGGTGATTTTGGCCGTCTGCTCTTGATTGGGGGGACTTATCCTTATGGTGGAGCCATCATTATGGCAGCCCTCGCTGCGGTTCACAGTGGAGCGGGGCTGGTCACTGTCGCAACAGATCCTGACAATCTGACGGCCCTTCATAGCCATCTTCCTGAATCCATGGGCTTTGATCTAGCGGATCATGAACTCCTTTGTGAGCAATTGCAAAAAGCTAGCGTGATTTTAGTAGGGCCGGGCTTAAAGGAATCTAATGAAAACCAAGGAGTCTTACAAATGATTTTTGAGCAGGTCTCTAGGCATCAGGTTCTGATTTTAGATGGAGGTGCTATTAGTCTTTTTGCAACTTCTCAATTTGACTTGCCAGAAGCTCAGTTGGTCTTTACCCCTCATCAAAAAGAATGGGAAAAACTATCGGGACTTGATCTAGCAAGCCAGACAGAAGAGAAGAGCCAAAGAGCTGTACAGAACTTTCGTGAAGGGACTGTCATAGTAGAAAAGGGGCCCCACACAAGAATTTGGACAAGTGGGCAAGATGTGGGCTATCAGCTAGATGTTGGTGGTCCTTACCAGGCAACAGGTGGCATGGGAGATACCTTGGCAGGGATGATCGCGGGGTTTGCAGGTCAATTTCCACAGGTCAGTCTCTATGAGCGCGTGGTGGTCGCGACCTACCTCCATTCAGCTATTGCTGAAGACTTGAGCAAGGAGGCTTATGTAGTTTTACCAACAACCATCAGCAAAGAAATTCCCAAATGGATGAAGAAGTGGAGTGACAATTTAAACGAAAATGTTGAAAATGAAACGTTTTCATGATAGTATGGATGAAAGGAGGTGAAAAAATGAATGAGCAAAAAAAAATCGATTACCATGAAAGATGTTGCAGCAGAAGCTGGAGTTAGTGTTGGGACAGTCTCTCGTGTCATCAATAATGAAAAAGGCATTAAAGAGGTGACCTTAAAAAAAGTTCAACAGGCAATTGAAAAACTTTCTTATGTCCCAGATGAATATGCGAGAGGATTAAAAACAAATCGTAGTAATATTATTGCTTTACTCATTCCAACCATTTGGCATCCATTCTTTTCTGAGTTTGCTTATCATGTAGAAAAGGAATTATTGAAAAATCAATGTAAATTATTGATTTGTAATGCAGATAAAGATGCTCAAAACGAGATAGAGTACATAAAATTACTTGAAAAAAATAAGGTAGATGGGATTATAGGGATCACCTATTCAGATATTGATAAGTATGTCTCATCAAATTTACCTTTTGTCAGTATTGACCGTCATTTTTCTGAAAATATCTATTGCGTAACTTCTGAAAATTTTCATGGTGGTCAACTAGCTTGTCGCGAATTAGTCAAACGCGATTGTCAAAATCTAGCTTACATTAGTGGTGTGAACAAACATTTGAATGAAACAACGGAACGGGGGAGAGGCTTCAAAGCGGAGGCTAAACAGAAAAATACGAACCTTTATTGTCTTGAAATGCCGGAACCACTGAATCAAGCAGAAGAGCAAATAAGAACCTTTTTTGAAAAGCATCCTCAGATTGATGGGATTTTCACAGTAAATGATTTTATGGCCCTTCGTGTGATAAAAGTTTTAGGGGAGATGGGAAAAACTCCTGTAGAAGATTATCAGATTATTGGTTTTGATGGATTAAGACCAGCTTTTGATCAACCTTACTTACTTTCTACGATTGTTCAACAAATAGCTCAGATGGCTCAAGCAGCAGTTGAACTATTGCTTAAATTAATTCGTGAAGAAGAAATAGATCAGAATGTAATTAGTTTACCGGTACATTTTTTTGAAGGAAACACAACAAAAAAATTATAAAAAGCGCTTGACAAATTATGAAAGCGCTGTTATAATTTAGTCATAAAATGAAACGTTTCAAAAAAACTCAACTATTTTAGTTTGGGTTAAAAAATCAATAAAAAATGAAACGTTTCAAAAAAGGAGGACGCTATGCGTAAAGGTATTAAGTTATCTGTAGTTGCAGCACTATCATTAGGATTGCTTGCAGGATGTGGTGGGGGATCAAAATCCAAAACAGCAAGTTCTTCGGACGAAATAAAAGTCTGGGTTCAATTCTCAGATGAAACAGCTGAGGGAAAAGCTTGGCAACAAGTTGTTGATAATTTCAACAAGTCAAAGAAAACTAAATACAAGGTTGTGACAGAATATATTCCACGTAGTGGTAGCGGTGGAGGATATGAAGATAAGGTCAACGCTGCTGTTACGACAAATAGTTTACCAGATGTTATTACGCTAGATGGACCAAACACTGCTGCCTATGCAAAATCAAAAGTGATTGCTCCCTTGGATGATTATCTAAAGGACAATGACATGGATGATGTACTGGACAGTATTAAACAACAGGGAACTTATGATGGTAAATTCTATGCGTTTGGTTTTTCTGAATCAAATGTAGGTGTATACTATAACAAGAAGATGTTTAAGGAAGCTGGGATTGATGAAGCGAGTTTGCCAACCCTTGAAAAGCCATGGACCTGGTCTGAGTTTAATGCCATTGCTAAGAAATTAAAAGATCATTTTAATAAACCAGCAATCGATTTCCGTTTGAATTCAAATGATGAGATGTTACCATATGCTTATATGCCTCTTATTTGGTCAAATGGTGGTTCTGTTGTAAATTCTAAAGGAACAAAAGCTGAAGGTTACTTCAATAGTAAGGAAAGTGTTGAAGCTGTTCAATTTATTCAAAATCTAGTAAAAGAGGATTACACTACAGTTAGTCCTGTTGAAAAAGGATTTGAAACAGGTGAGTATCCGATGGTTCTAAGCGGGTCTTGGACGATTGGGGATCTACAAACAAATTACAAAGATATTGATTTTGGTATTCTTCCTTATCCAGTTTCAGATAAAACGAAGAAATTGGTCTCACCTTCAGGTAGTTGGCAATTAGCTGTTACAACAAAATCTGATAAAAAAGAAGCTGCTGCTGAATTTGTTAAGTTTGCAACAAATACAGAATCTAGTGAAATTATAAGCTTGGGGAACAGTGTTCTTCCAATCAGAAAATCAACAATTAAAAATATTAAGGATAAAGTATCTGAACCATTGCGCTTCTTGATGGAACAAAATGCTGTATCAGCCCATCCTCGTCCTGTTGTAGTAGCTTATCCACAAGTTTCACGCGCTTTCCAACAAGCGATGCAAGATATCAGCTATTATAAAGATAATCCAGATGTACAAAAAGTATTAGATGCTCGTACTAAAGAAATGCAAACAGCAATCGACCAATCTTTAAATAAATAGTTGATATTCAAAAGGTGGAAGGAAAGTTATGAAATGTACCTTCCACCTTATTTTATTTAATGATTTCATCTTAGGAGACGAACAATGAGCGAAACAAAGAAAGTCGAAACAAAAAAGAAAGAACGTCTTAAAGAAAATATTATGGGCTATAGCTTTTTAGCTCCAGCCTTAGTATTACTTTTTATCTTTTTGGTGATACCTGTTGGTATGGTCATCTATTATGCCTTTACAGATTATTACCTATTGACCCCAGAGGACAGAAAATTTGTAGGGCTACAAAATTTCATGCGCTTAGCACAAGATCCGATCTTTATAAAAAGCTTCTTGAATACCTTGAAATTTGTTGTTTGGATTATTCCAGTACAACTTGGGGCAGCCCTTGGTATGGCTTTAATCGTAAATAAGAAACGTAAAGGAAACATGTTCTTTAAGGTAGCATTCTTTGCTCCTGTTGTGATGTCTCTCGTGGTTATCTCTATCCTTTGGCTATACTTGTTAAATCCAAATAATGGTTTGCTCAATGCCCTACTGAATAAAATTGGTATCTCATCCCAACCATTTTTGACAAGTCCAAAGCAGGCCATGTATGCGATTGTCTTTGTTTCTGCATGGCAAGGAGCAGGATATCAAATGTTGTTGTTCCTTGGAGGAATGCAAAATATTCCACAAGATATCTATGAAGCTGCTGAGTTAGATGGATTTTCAAAATGGGCTCAATTCAGATACATCACAATGCCTTTATTGAAACCAACGGCCTTGTTTGTTCTATTGACAACGTTGATTTCAGCCTTTAAATTGATTGTGCAACCAATGGTCATGACTCAAGGTGGACCACTAAACTCAACAATTACAATGGTATATTATATTTACCAACAAGGTTTCACAGACCGTCTCGTTGGTTATTCAAGTTCTATTGCCTTAGTATTTACAACATTGATTGGTATGATCAGTCTTGTACAACGGCGAGTTTTGAAGGAGGACGATTAGGATGAAACGTTTAAAACCGACTTCTATTTTAGAATATATTTTATTAATTCTATTAGCAGGCCTCTTTCTATTTCCTATGATCTGGATGGTGGTTTCAGCTATGAAACCAGAAGCAGATGTGTACAAGAATTTAACAAGTTGGAAAGCATTCTTACCTAGTTTAAATCCAGCTGATTGGTTTAAACCATACCAAGAAGTTCTTTCACGTTTTAGTATTCTAACATACCTGGGGAACAGTATTTTTTATGCAGGAACATTTGCACTTGGCTCTATTATTGTTAATGCCTTAGGGGGATTTGCATTTGCAAAAATAAATTTTACAGGTAAAAAAATTCTGTTTGGCTTTTTATTGGCCTTGTTAATCATTCCGATGGAAACAGTGTTGATTCCTCAATTTACAATTATTAATTCACTTGGCTTAGTCAATAATCGTTTAGCGGTTATTATCCCTGGATTAGCTAGTGTCTTTAATATCTATCTTTTCCGGAACTTCTTTATTGCCATTCCAGAAGAAAT
The DNA here is from genome assembly GCF_000314795.2 of Streptococcus sp. F0442. Classification (GTDB taxonomy): domain Bacteria; phylum Bacillota; class Bacilli; order Lactobacillales; family Streptococcaceae; genus Streptococcus. The sequence continues at coordinate 68,815 of NZ_KB373316.1, forward strand.
TATCGAATCTGCAAAAATAGATGGTGCAAGTATCTTGCGGATCTTTTTCAAGATTATGTTACCGATGTCGAAACCGGCAGTTGCAACAGTAGGTGTTCTTTCCTTTATTTCTAGTTGGAATGATTATATCTGGCCATTGATGGTGTTAACCGATTCTTCAAAATTTTCAATGCAGGTAGCGATTACAACTATTAATACAACTCAACCAGTTTATATCAATCAAGTAATGGCTGTTTTGACAATTTCTACAATTCCACTTATTCTAGTATATATCGTAGCACAAAAATATATTATTCAAGGTTTAGGTGGGTCTGGAACAGGTATTAAGTAGGTGATAAGGATGAAGGAAACTATTCGAAAAGCAAATCAGTATATCGATGAAAATAGGGAGAAGGTTGACCAGCAATATAGAGGATCCTTTCACTTACTACCTCCAATTGGCTGGATGAACGATCCTAATGGCTTTGTTTATTTCCGTGGGGAATACCATTTGTTTTACCAATTCTATCCCTATGATAGTGTTTGGGGACCTATGCATTGGGGGCATGCTAAGTCAAAAGATCTCCTCCATTGGGAAGAATTACCAGTAGCTTTAGCACCAAGTGAAAACTATGATAAGGATGGTTGTTTCTCAGGAAGTGCTATTGTGAAAGATGACAAGCTCTATTTGCTTTATACTGGTCATATAGATGATGAGGAGAAGCGAGAAGAGACCCAGTGTCTTGCAGTTTCAACGGATGGAGTTACTTTCGCAAAATTGCCAGCCAACCCAGTGATTCATGTGCAGCATATTGAGGGTATCGCAGATATTGCTGATTTTCGTGATCCCAAAGTCTTTGAATACCAAGGAATCTATTATACTGTAGTTGCTTCCAAAACAGTAGATGATCGAGGGCAAATTCTCTTGTTTGCGTCAAGTAATCTAGAGGACTGGAGCTTTAAATCAGTCTTACTGGAAGGTGAAAAAGGGCAAGGTATCATGTGGGAATGTCCGGATTTCTTTCCCTTAGATGGTAAATGGGTCTTGATTCTGTCTCCCATTGAAATGGAAAGACAGCAAGAAAAATACTGGAATTTAAATTCGACTGTTGCCTTTATTGGTGACATGAATTGGGAAACGGGTCAGTTTTTTGTCGATTCCTATGATGAAATTGATGGTGGCTTGGATTTCTATGCTCCTCAAACTTGTCAAGGACCAAATGGCGAACGATACATGGTTGCTTGGATGCAAATGTGGCAACGTTCCATCCCTAGTCATGACTTAGGTCATGGTTGGGCAGGAAGCATGACGGTTCCTAGAAAATTAGGCTTGAAAGACGGAAGATTGGTTCAGGAGCTACCTGAGTCTGTGAAAAGTCACTTTATTGTAGAGAATGCACCAGAAACCACTGTTAAGGGCAATCAGATCATGATCCCGGCTAGAGGGAAACAAACCTTGTTTGAGATAGATTCCAAATCAGGTCGCTCCTTTATCCTAAAATATGGGGATGAATCCGATGTTGATAGTGCCTTGCAATTGATTTACGATTCCTCCAATAAACGCTTTAGCTTGAGTCGAGACCAATTTGGACACCTCATTTCTGGAAAAGAAAGCCCAGAATTTCAATCAAGATGGATTCAGTTGGATGGTGAAAAGGATCATCATTTCTCGATTCTTCGAGATGCCAACTCAATTGAAGTATTCGTGGATGGTAAAACTCTATCAATGACCTTTTATGAAACGACTGAGAACCCTGTCTATACCTTCAAAGCAGATGAAGGGATCGATTTAGTTGTAAAAACATATCAAAAATAGGTATATAAAAATCTCCTAAAGAAGAAAAGACAAGTCCTTAGACTTGTCTTTTTGTTGTATCCTAAATAGGTTTTGAGCTTCATCGAAGAAAATTTTAGGAACTGGCCTCATGACCGTTCTGACTCTTTTTCCAGAATATCCAAATCTTGTCACAATTCCCCTGGTTGAAGAGGAAAAAACAGTCTTCTATATTAGTTATGCCTATCCAAATGAAGGGGAGCCCCAAGCACTTCTTAGCTCCTTTATTGAACGATTAGAGAAGTGTGACAAATAGGGAAGCTGGTTTAAAATAGACCAGTAGAAAATGACTTGAATAAAATGAGGATTGTGGAGAAAGGAAATTCATGATTTCGCTTTGTCTGCCAGCCTTTTTTGGTGTTTTTTGGTATAATTAAACTTGATCATATTCTGCAGAAAGGAGTTCCTATGTCCAACTATTTATCGGTATCCAGTCTGACCAAATACCTCAAGTTAAAATTTGATAAGGACCCCTATCTGGAGCGGGTCTATTTGACGGGTCAGGTTTCGAATTTTCGGAAGCGTCCCAATCACCAGTATTTCTCTCTAAAGGATGAAAAGGCTGTGATTCAGGCGACTGTTTGGGCTGGGATCTATAAGAGTTTTGGTTTTGAGCTAGAAGAAGGCATGAAAATCAATGTCATTGGTCGGATCCAACTCTATGAGCCAAGTGGGAGTTATTCCATTGTCATCGAAAAGGCGGAACCAGATGGGGTAGGGGCCTTAGCCGTTCAGTTCGAGCAACTCAAGAAAAAGCTGACCGAAGAAGGGCTTTTTCAGGATCGGTGGAAGCAAGCTCTACCACAATTCCCAAGAAAGATCGGGGTGGTCACTAGTCAGAGTGGGGCTGTTATTCGAGATATTATTACGACTGTCACTCGGCGTTTTCCTGGCGTGGAGATTCTCCTTTTTCCAACCAAGGTACAAGGAGAGGGGGCGGCTCAAGAAATTGTCGCTAATATCCAGAAGGCCAATGCTCGGACGGACCTAGATGTCTTGATCATCGGTCGTGGGGGTGGTTCGATTGAAGACCTCTGGGCCTTTAATGAAGAGCCGGTTGTGCGGGCTATTTTTGAGTCTAGAATTCCCATTATTTCCAGTGTAGGACATGAGACAGACACGACTCTAGCAGATTTTGTAGCGGACCGACGAGCCGCTACTCCGACAGCAGCAGCTGAATTAGCCACTCCGGTAACCAAATTAGATCTCTTGTCCCATTTACAAAAGCAGGAGAATCGCATGGCAACAGCTATGTCCAATCGTTTGGCCTATAATCGTGAACGTTTGGCCAAATTAAGTCAATCGGTTATTTTTAGACAGCCTGAAAGACTCTATGATGGCTACCTGCAAAAAATTGACCAGTTGCAATTGCGCTTGAAACAAGGGATGCGGGATGCTTATGGACAAGGGGCCAATCAGCTACAAGGTCTGCGTCATCGCTTAGAAGCTATGTCTCCATTGCATCGTATCGAGCGTTATCAAGACCGTGTTCTCCAAGATAAGAGGATCTTAACCAGCCGCATGGAACAAGTCCTAAAAGAGCAAAATGTCAAGGTGCAAGGTTTATCAGAAGCCCTCTTGATGCTGGATACCAGTCGGATTATTGCGCGTGGTTATGCCATGGTCAAGCAAGACGATCAGGTCTTGGATTCGGTTGCAAAAGTAAAAGAAGGAGACCTGCTGTCCCTCATCATGAGAGATGGCCAGTTAGAAGTAGAGGTAAAACATGTCGAAAGAAAAGAAATTTGAAGAAAATTTAGCAGATTTGGAAGCCATCGTCCAGAAATTGGAGAGTGGAGATGTAGCTCTTGAAGAAGCGATCTCTGAATTCCAAAAAGGAATGAAGTTGTCAAAAGAATTGCAAGATACCTTGGATCAAGCAGAGAAAACCTTGGTTAAGGTCATGCAAGCAGATGGTACTGAAGCGGATCTAGCATGAGACAAGAAGAAAAACGAAATAGAGTAGAGCAAGCGGTTCGCTCTTTTTATGAGGAAAAATCCATCGCACCCCATTTAGTGGAGTCGGTCCTTTATTCCATCCAGGCAGGTGGAAAACGCCTGCGCCCATTGCTCCTTCTAGAATTATTAGAGGCCTTTGGACAGGAATTGACAGAGGATCATTTTCAAGTAGCGGGGGCTTTGGAGATGATCCACACAGGAAGCCTCATTCACGATGATCTACCGGCTATGGACAATGACGATTACCGTCGGGGGCAATTGACCAACCACAAGAAATTCGGAGAAGACCTGGCAATTTTAGCAGGGGATGCGCTTTTTCTTGATCCCTTTGGGATGATAGCTGCCAGTGCCCTTCCTGATGCGGTCAAGGTCTCTTTGATCCTTGAATTGTCGGATGCATCCGGAAGTCGTGGAATGGTAGCTGGCCAAGTCCTTGATATGGAAGGGGAGCACAAACAGCTCACGCTAGCAGAATTGCAGACCATCCATGCCAATAAGACAGGACGCCTCCTTGCCTATCCTTTCATCGCAGCAGTTTTGATGTTAGAGTTGCAAGCAGACATTGGTCAGCTCTTAGATAAAATCGGGAAAAAATTAGGTCTGGCTTTTCAAGTGCGGGATGATATTTTGGATTTGGTCGCTGATTTTGAAGCTCTGGGCAAGACCCCTCAAAAGGATTTAGTAGCAGAAAAATCGACCTATCCAGCCTTGTTGGGATTGGAAGAATCAAAAGCTTTGCTGACAAGTGAATTAGATGCTTGCGAAGATTTGTTGGATCAGATTACAGCTACTTGCGACTTTGATCCGCAAGCGATCAAGAAATTAATAGAAGGATTACGAATAGATGGCTAAGGAAAGAGTGGATGTATTAGCCTATAAACAAGGCCTATTTGATACCCGCGAACAAGCCAAAAGAGGGGTGATGGCAGGTCTTGTCGTTGCCGTTATCAATGGTGAGCGCTTCGATAAACCGGGTGAAAAAATTGATGAAGCAATCGAGTTGAAACTAAAGGGCGAAAAGCTCAAATATGTCAGCCGGGGCGGTCTTAAATTAGAAAAAGCCCTGAACCAATTCGGTTTATCTGTAGAGGATAAAATTGCGATTGATATTGGAGCTTCTACAGGTGGCTTTACGGATGTCATGCTGCAAAATGGAGCCAGCCAGGTCTTTTCGGTGGATGTCGGGACCAATCAGTTGGCCTGGAAATTGCGCAATGACCCTCGGGTAGTCTCAATGGAACAGTTCAATTTCCGCTATGCTGAGCCAGATGATTTTGAAGCGACACCGAGCTTTGCGAGTATCGATGTCAGCTTTATTTCCTTGGACTTGATTCTGCCAGCCCTTTATCGGATTTTGGCAGATCATGGACAAGTGGTTGCGCTAGTTAAACCCCAGTTTGAAGCAGGACGCGAGCAGATCGGAAAAAATGGGATCATTAAGGATCCTAAGATTCATTTAGCGGTCCTTGAAAAGGTCGCTACATTTGCAGGGACACATGGCTTTTCCGTGATGGGAGTGGATTATTCCCCTATCCAAGGAGGCCATGGCAACATCGAATTTTTGATGTATCTAGAAAAAAAAGAAGAGAAAACAAAGCCAACGACAGAGCAGCTGGAGGCTGTTGTGGAGCTGGCACACAAGGAATTTAAACATGAAGAGTAAGAATATCAGATTAGAAAAAATTCGTCGCTTCATTCGTGATCATGAAGTGGGGACGCAAGAAGAGATCGTCGAACATTTAAAAGAAGAAGGCATCTCAGCAACTCAAGCGACGGTGTCACGGGATATCAAAGAATTGGGCATCGTTAAACGCCCTCTGAAAGACATGACCTATGTTTATGAGTTGCCACGTAAACACCACCAAGGGATCGGGATGATCGAAAGCAATATCTTGTCTCATCGCCGCATGGGAGAATATGTCAATTTCACCATGATTCCAGGGACGGCTCCTTTGGTCAAACGTCGCTTGCGGGAGATTTATAAGGAGCATATCTTTAGTATTGTCGCAGATGATGATACGATCTTGCTGATGGCTTATTCCGCTCCAGAAGCAGAGAATATCCTTAAATCAATCTTTGGGTGGTAAGAGCCTATGCTATTAGAAATTTCGATTAAGAACTTTGCCATTATCGAAGAGATTTCCTTAAATTTTGAGAAGGGAATGACGGTACTGACAGGGGAAACAGGTGCAGGGAAATCCATCATTATCGATGCCATGAATATGATGCTGGGAAGCCGCGCAACGACGGATGTCATTCGCCACGGAGCCCCAAAAGCTGAAATCGAAGGCCTCTTCGCTGTTGAGAGCAATCGCCACTTGACGGCTCTCTTTGAAGAGCAAGGGCTAGAGTGGACCGATGAATTGATCATTCGCCGAGAGATCCTGCAAAATGGACGAAGTGTCAGTCGGATCAATGGTCAAATGGTGAATTTGTCTGTCTTAAAGGCAGTTGGCCAACACTTGGTGGACATCCACGGCCAACACGATCAGGAAGAACTCATGCGACCCCAATTGCATATCGCTATGCTAGATGAATTTGGAGACGCAGCCTTTTTCCAAACCAAAGACGCGTATCGTCAGACCTTTGAAGACTACAAACGCCTGCGCAAACAAGTGGTGGAACTCCAGCGCAACCAGCAGGAAAACAAGGCCCGTATTGAAATGTTAGAGTTTCAAATTGCGGAGATTGAGGCTGCTTCCTTGGAAGTGGATGAGGATGTGCGTTTGGAGCAAGAACGCCAACGCCTGCTCAATCATAAAATGATCGCAGATACCCTTACCAACGCTTATACCATGCTGGATGCGGAAGATTTTTCGAGTCTAGCCAATGTTCGCTCAGCCATGAATGATTTGGAAAGTATCGAAGAATATGATACCAGCTACAAAGAGCTCTCAAGCCAGTTATCTGAAACCTTCTATGCCCTTGAGGATATTACCAAGCGCTTAGAAGATGTGGTCGATGGTCTGGAGTTTGATGGCAATCGTCTCATGCAGGTGGAGTCGCGTTTGGATTTGATCCACTCCATCACGCGCAAGTATGGTGGTCAAGTCAAGGATGTCTTGGAATACCTGGCGCAAATCACGAAAGAATATGGCCTCCTCACCGGCAGTGATCTCTCGTCTGAGGACTTGGAAAAAGAACTCAAATGTCTAGAAAAGAGCTTGGTCACCTTGGCTCAAGATTTGAGTGATCAGCGGCATGCCTTGGCCCAAGCTTTGGAAAATGAGATCCAACAAGAATTGGCAGACCTCTACATGGACAAGGCGCGTTTCCAAGTGCGCTTTAGCAAGGCTAAGTTTAATCGTGAGGGAAATGAAGCTGTCGAATTTTACATTTCGACCAATCCAGGTGAGGACTTTAAACCGCTCGTTAAGGTAGCATCTGGTGGAGAATTGTCACGCTTGATGTTGGCCATTAAGTCGGCTTTTTCTCGAAAAGAAGGAAAAACCAGTATCGTCTTTGACGAGGTGGACACAGGAGTTTCTGGGCGCGTGGCCCAAGCTATCGCAGCGAAAATTCATAAGATTGGTCAAAATGGCCAAGTGCTCGCCATTTCTCACCTGCCTCAAGTCATCGCTGCAGCAGATTATCAATTCTATATTGAAAAGATCAGTGATGAACATTCAACTGTATCCACTGTACGTTTGCTCAATAGAGAGGAACGAATCGAAGAAATTGCCAAGATGCTGGCAGGAGAGGATCTAACGGAAGCTGCCCGTCAACAAGCAGAGCAACTTCTCAAGCGTTAAGAGAGAAAGAAGGTTTATAACCATGTCAACATACTTTGTCGTTGGAGATATTCACGGGAAAGCAGATATGCTCGAAGAGCTTATGAAAGAGTGGGACGGGAAAGCCCAATTAGTCTTCTTAGGAGATTTGATCGACCGGGGAGAAGATGGGAAACGATCCGTCGAGCTGGTGAAAGACTACGTAGATCATCATGGGGCAATTTGTCTTTCTGGCAACCATGAGTACATGTTTTTAGCTTGGTTGGACAATCCAGAAGAGCGTTATGACCACTACCGAAGAAATGGTGGCGATACGACCATTAATTCTCTATTGGGACGACCGCTCGATGCTCCTGTAGATGGGATTGCGGATGCGCAAACAGTAGAGAGCACCGTCCCTGACTTGGTGGCCTTCATCCGCAGTTTGCCCTTTGATTATGAGACAGAAACCTATTACTTTGTCCACGCCGGGGTGGACTTAACCCTTGAAAATTGGCGGGAAACCAGTGACTACCAAAAGGTCTGGATCCGCAAACCCTTCCATGAAGCGGAGAATCAGACAGGCAAATGGATCGTCTTTGGCCATACACCAGTCTATGGACTGCTCCATGAGCCGGTCGGCACTGAAAATCTTTGGATTTCAGATCAAAAAATGGGCGTCGATGGAGGCGCTGTCTATGGCGGAGTGCTCCATGGACTGCTCCTAGATGAAAAGGGGATTGTTGAAGATCATGTCCTTCACAATACCGGCTTCTCCGCTGCAGACGACTGAGAGCGCAGAGTTGGTTATCTTTCACTGCAAAACCCCGTGTTTTTTGATATAATGAAAGCAGAACATTCTTAGGAAGAGTATAAAAATATATGGCAAATATTAAAATAGTTACAGACTCATCTATTACTATCGAGCCAGAAGTGGTTGAAGAATACGGGATTAGCATCGTACCACTTTCTGTGATGGTAGATGGAGTCCTTTATTCAGACAGTGAGTTGGGCCAAGGGGATTTCCTGCGCTTAATGCAGTCTAGCAAAAATCTACCCAAGACCAGCCAACCTCCTGTTGGTGTCTTTGCAGAGATTTATGAAAACTTAGCTGCAGATGGAGCCCACATTGTTTCAATTCACATGTCTCATGCCTTGTCAGGAACAGTAGAGGCAGCTCGTCAAGGGGCAACCTTGTCAGGGGCAGATGTGACCGTGATTGATAGTGGCTTTACAGACCAAGCCATGAAGTTCCAAGTCGTTGAAGCAGCCAAGTTGGCCAAAGAAGGAGCTGATTTAGACACTGTCTTGGCTCGCATCGAAGAAGTCAAAGAAAAGACAGAGTTGTATATCGGCGTATCTACCTTGGAAAATCTAGTTAAAGGTGGTCGGATTGGCCGTGTTACCGGACTTTTGAGCTCTCTTCTCAATATTCGTGTCGTGATGGAAATGAAGGATCATCAGTTAGAACCAATCGTCAAAGGGCGCGGTAACAAGACCTTTAAGAAGTGGTTGGATGAATTGACTGAGAAATTATCTCGTAGCAAGGTCGCTGAAATCGGGATTTCTTATGCAGGAACAGCAGAATGGGCCAATGAAATGAAGGCTCAGTTGCAATCACTCGTTGAAACAGCCATCCCTGTTCTTGAAACAGGATCCATTATTCAAACCCATACGGGTGAGAATGCATTTGCAGTTTTGGTGCGTTACGAATAGGCCTAATAAAAGTTTGAAAAAACAGGTTTAGTACTTGACCTAAAGGCTTTTTTTAGATATTATAGTACTGTTAAGGCATGAAGCCTAAAAAAATTTGGAGGATTTGTTAAATGGCTAACAAACAAGATTTGATCGCAAAAGTGGCAGAAGCTACAGAATTGACTAAAAAAGACTCAGCAGCAGCAGTTGACGCTGTATTTGCAGCTGTTTCAGAATACCTTTCAAAAGGTGAAAAAGTTCAATTGATCGGTTTCGGTAACTTTGAAGTTCGTGAACGTGCAGCTCGTAAAGGTCGCAACCCACAAACTGGTAAAGAAATCAAAATCGCAGCTTCTAAAGTTCCAGCATTCAAAGCTGGTAAAGCTCTTAAAGAAGCAGTTAAATAATTGTGATTTACAAAAGTTCCTTCTAGCTTGCTAGAAGGGACTTTTTGTTTTGTAGTAGTTTCTAGACAGGGCCTATAAATAGGAGTATAATAGAAAAAAGTGAGAAATGGAGGGTGGACCATGAGATGGATTTTTGGAATTTTTGTTCTGCTCATGATAAAGCCAATTCTTTATCTGTTTAAAGGCCTCTGGTTTCTGGTGGAACTCTTCTTTATGTTCCTCTTTGTCAAAGTCCTACTAGGAACCATGAGATGGATCCTTAATTGGGGAAGTTAAGAATAGAAAACAAAAGAGAGTGGGACAGAAATCGGTCATTCGTTGGAATTCGATTTCGTCGTCCCACCTCCGCACAGTTGAGTAGGGCTGTAAAAGCTGATGAAATCAGCGTAGTAGAGCCCACTCAACCACTGCGTCTTGCTCGACAATCCAAAAACAATTGAGAGGCTAGGACTTTTGTCCCAGCCTCTTTTCTTATTTACAAACATTCTAATTAGTCAAATTTTGGCATTCATGATATAATAGTCTAAAAGAAAAGATAGAAAGGGGAAAGACCATGCTAGCTTGTTTAACACTTGATGCTGTTCAACAACAAGAAGTGGAAGATGTATTGCAACACTTGCGTGAAAAATCTGTACGGATTACAGAGACGCGTCGGGCTGTCCTTTCCTATCTTGTCAAAAGCCAGGAACATCCGAGTGCAGATGCCATCTACCAAGATTTAAGACCGGCCTTTCCCAATATGAGTCTGGCAACGGTTTATAATAATCTCAAGGTCCTCATTGAAGAAGGTTTTGTCTCTGAAATAAAAGTGCGCAATGACACCACGACCTACTTTGATTTTATGGGACATGATCATCTGAATTTGATTTGTGAACGATGTGGAAAGATTGATGATGTTGACATCGAAGTTCCAGATGTGAGAGCAGAAGCGAGAGAAAAGAGTGGTTACGTCATTACCAAGTGCCAAACCACTGTCTATGGTCTTTGTCCAGAATGCCAGAAGAAACAGTAGAAAAAATAAAAAAGGAGCCGTTAGGCTCTTTTTTGTATGGTAAAACCAGACTAGGATAGTGAAGGAAAAATAGGAGAAATCATGTTATAATATACTTTTGAAATCAAACAATAGGAGAACGAGATGAAAAAGCTGGAGAATTTTTCTTGGAAAATGTGGCAGGTCTATACCTTAGCAGCAGTGACCATTTTTATGATTGGTGCTATATGGTTTTTCTTTTTCTTGAAAACAGCCCCTCATATAGTTGGATAGGGTAACAATGTTTGTGAGATAAGGACTTATAGAAAGATTTAGAAAATGAAGATAAAGAGTGAAAAACTAAAAAGTTTACTGGTCATTGTTGTTTTTTTTATCCTTTTAAGTATTTGTTTCTATAAAAATTTAGAATCAAATATCAAGGAAATCTACAAGAATAATCATTATACAGGAGAGGTTCGGATCACGAGTCTTTCGCTTACAAGTGAAACAAAACTAGTGATTAATGCTAATTATAGCTATTCTGAAACGGTTAATGGGGAAGTCGTCTCTATTCCATTGAAGAAACAAATGATGTTGGAACAAGTCATTTTGCCATATTATCCACCTGTAGCTAAAGAAGGGCGTTTTGGATTGCTTGGTGATTCAATAGGAATGTATAGTGAGCCTCCTAGCACGTATGTACCCATTCTTGAAAAAGCCCTAGAATTGAATCCTGAGAGAAAAAAGTTGGAGCAGGAATTAAAGAAAAAAATAGATCAAAATTCTATCTTAAAAGGATCGAAGGTAGCATTAAAACTTGGTATTTCAAGTAATATTAACTATACCGGCGGGATACATTGGCTTGAAGATTACGAGAAACAATCGGCGAAGAGCGGACGGACTGTTCTTGGAGGATGGTATGGTTTTCCGGTAAAAGAAGCTTTAGATCACGATGTCCTATATGTTCAAGTGACATTACCTAAAGGTGTGAAGAGGGATCATATCCGGTTTAAGGATGAATTAAAAGCGATTGTAAAAAAATCGAATTTGCCAAATGGTCTTTATGTCTTAGGGACTATGACAGATTCGGATTTTGATAAAGTCGATATTGAAGACAGAGTGATTAAGGAAAGGGATTAAAGATGTCAGAAACAAAACAAGAAAGTAATCTTAGTTTAATCTGGGAGCTTGTATTGTATATTATTCTAATTTTTTCAATTGTTGGACTTCCATTTTTGAATGGTCATTATTATTCGTATTCTGATGCTTCACAGGTTTTTCTCTTTCGGCAAAGCAACTCAGTATTTTGGGGTCAAGAATTTAAAGGTTTGGTGAATTCTTACTTTATTATTTCTCTCATACTATTAATTCTTTTACCTGTTATAGCCTATTTTATTCATGATTCTTTTGAGAAAAAAGGGTATCCATTTTTGGCTAGCCTACAATCGTTTTTGATTCACCTATCTTGTAGTGTTATTCTAATATATGCTGCATTTTCATTAACCATTCAAACAGTATATTATAATTTGGGGTTTGGTGTTTATCTCTGTCTGCTTATTTATATGGTTCATATGTATAGTGATTTAAAAGATATCAGAAACATGATTGAACAACGAAATTCCTTGAGGGAAGAGAATCAATTAGAAAATAAAGTTGTTTCAGAGAAAAAATAAACATTCCTCATTTTCAAACCAGAGCCGTCAGGCTCTTTTTTGTGAGAAATTGCACTTTTCTATGGTCGCCACTAGATTTTTTACTGAAAATCTAGTAGAATAAAATAGATAAACGGGGGGAAACCTCGGAGAATAAAAAGGAGATCCATCTAATGGTAAAATTGGTTTTTGCTCGCCACGGTGAGTCTGAATGGAACAAAGCTAACCTTTTCACTGGTTGGGCTGATGTTGATTTGTCTGAAAAAGGTACACAACAAGCGATCGACGCTGGTAAATTGATCAAAGAAGCTGGTATCGAATTTGACCAAGCTTACACTTCAGTATTGAAACGTGCGATCAAAACTACTAACTTGGCTCTTGAAGCTTCTGACCAATTGTGGGTTCCAGTTGAAAAATCATGGCGCTTGAACGAACGTCACTACGGTGGTTTGACTGGTAAAAACAAAGCAGAAGCTGCTGAACAATTTGGTGATGAACAAGTTCACATCTGGCGTCGTTCATACGATGTATTGCCTCCTGCAATGGACCGTGATGATGAACACTCAGCACACACTGACCGTCGTTACGCTTCACTTGATGACTCAGTGATTCCAGATGCTGAAAACTTGAAAGTGACGTTGGAACGCGCCCTTCCATTCTGGGAAGATAAAATCGCTCCAGCTCTTAAAGATGGTAAAAACGTATTCGTAGGAGCACACGGTAACTCAATCCGTGCCCTTGTTAAACACATCAAACAGTTGTCAGACGACGAAATCATGGATGTGGAAATCCCTAACTTCCCACCATTGGTATTCGAATTTGACGAAAAATTGAACGTAGTTTCTGAATACTATCTTGGAAAATAACTATAAAAGATAAAAGGCGGGATTTATTCCGCCTTTTTTTGAGAAGTGACTCTCGGTTTGCCTCACTTTGTAAGGTGAGATGAACCAAGGAGATAATTAGTTTAGAATTTCGATATACTCCAGTCCCCAATTTTCAATGGCATCTAGGACACCTTGAAATTTTCTACCCATTTCAGTTAGACTGTATTCGACCCGTGGGGGAACTTCAGCATAGACTTTACGCTCCACGATTTTATCATTCTCGAGCTGTCTGAGGTGTCGTGTTAGAATGGTTTGGGTAATGCCAGGAATTAGACGTTGTAGTTCATTAAAACGCTTAGTCCCCGTACTGAGTTGATAGATGATGACTAGAGCCCATTTGCCTGTTAGTACACGCTGTGTCGTTGCAAAAGGACAAATTCCGTATTCACTGACTTTGGTTACCATAATTCCTCCAAATTTTTTAAAAATATTCTCTTATTTGACAATAATAGTATCGTATTTGATACTAGATAACAATAAAGTGCCTACTTGTCTTTTTGTTAGTAAGTGATAAAATTATATCATAAATAAGAGAAACGAGGAGTAACTCATGTCAGTAAATTTAGAAATTTTTTATGCATATAACAATGGTCTTATAACAGGTGATTTTCCAGCTGTTTTTGAGACTATGGCAGATGATATCATCTGGCACCAGCCAGGTCAGCATAGTAATTCCGGTACAGTTGTTGGAAAAGAAGCACTTGGAGCACACTTGGCTCAATTTTCAGAAAAAACAAACGGTACCTTCAAAGTATTGACTAACTGGGTGTCTGAAAATATTGACCTTGTAGCAGCCAATGTGACCTTTGTCGGAACTCGCCCAGACGGCGAGGAACTCAACATGAATGGTATTGATCTTTTTCGCATGGATGATGGAAAGATCAAGGAAGTTTGGCTCTTTTCATCAGATCAAGCAGTAGAAGATGCTTTCTGGGGTTAGACAGTAAATTAATCTAGAATCTGAAATGAAATTTGATTTATGGATCGCGATGATGAGCACTCAGCACACACTGACCGTCGTTACGCTTCACTTGACGACTCAGTCATTCCAGATGCTGAAAACTTGAAAGTGACTTTGGAACGCGCTCTTCCATTCTGGGAAGATAAAATCGCTCCAGCTCTTAAAGATGGTAAAAACGTATTCGTAGGAGCACACGGTAACTCAATCCGTGCCCTTGTAAAACACATCAAAGGTTTGTCAGACGACGAAATCATGGATGTGGAAATCCCTAACTTCCCACCATTGGTATTTGAATTTGACGAAAAATTGAACGTTGTAAAAGAATACTATCTTGGAAAGTAAGATAACATAATTTGTTATCCATAAAAAAAGCTGACTTCAGTCAGCTTTTTTGTTTGTCCGTCGCAGACCTAGCTGTTTTTTGGTTTTCAGGGACTCCTAAAAATGATATAATGAAGTGTTATTACATAAGGTTTCATTAGCCTTGAAAGGAAAAGAAAATGACAAAATCATTCTACATCACAACCCCTATCTATTACCCATCTGGTAAATTGCATATTGGTTCAGCTTATACAACCATCGCCTGTGACGTCTTGGCGCGTTACAAACGCATGATGAACTACGATGTTTTCTACCTGACTGGTCTCGACGAGCATGGTCAAAAGATCCAGCAAAAAGCAGAAGAAGCTGGCATCACGCCGCAAGCTTATGTGGATGGGATGGCGGTTGGAGTGAAGGAACTCTGGCAATTACTCGATATCTCATACGATAAATTCATCCGTACGACAGACGACTACCATGAAAAAGTGGTGGCCCAAGTCTTCGAACGCTTGCTGGCTCAAGATGACATCTACCTGGGTGAATACTCTGGTTGGTATTCAGTCTCTGATGAAGAGTTCTTTACAGAAAGCCAATTGGCTGAGGTTTACCGTGATGAGAATGGCAAGGTCATCGGTGGGGTAGCCCCATCAGGCCATGAAGTAGAATGGGTTTCTGAAGAATCTTATTTCCTTCGCCTCAGCAAATACCAAGACCGCTTGGTGGAATTTTTCAAATCCCAACCGGATTTCATCACGCCGGATGGTCGTCTCAATGAAATATTGAAAAACTTTATCGAACCCGGTTTGGAAGATTTAGCGGTATCTCGGACCACCTTTACTTGGGGAGTTCCAGTACCATCCAATCCAAAACACGTGGTCTACGTTTGGTTTGACGCCCTGCTCAACTATGTGACAGCTCTTGGTTATGATCAAGAGCAGCATGGCAACTTTGACAAGTTCTGGAACGGAACAGTCTTCCACATGGTCGGAAAAGACATCCTTCGTTTCCACTCCATCTACTGGCCAATCCTTCTCATGATGCTCGATATCAAGTTGCCAGAACGTTTGATTGCCCATGGTTGGTTTGTCATGAAAGACGGTAAGATGTCTAAGTCTAAAGGAAATGTCATCTACCCAGAGATGTTGGTTGAGCGCTATGGTTTAGATCCACTTCGCTACTACCTCATGCGTAGCCTTCCTGTTGGTTCAGACGGGACCTTCACTCCAGAAGACTATGTAGGCCGCATCAACTATGAATTGGCCAATGACCTTGGAAACCTCCTCAACCGGACGGTAGCCATGATCAACAAGTACTTTGGTGGTCAAGTTCCAGCTTATGTCGAAAACATCAATACATTTGATGCAGATTTGGCTAAGGTGGTTGAAGAAAACATCGCTGAATACCACAAGCAAATGAACGCGGTTGATTACCCACGCGCTTTAGAAGCCGTATGGAACATCATCTCTCGTACCAACAAATACATCGACGAGACAGCTCCTTGGGTCCTTGCCAAAGAAGATGGTGACAAGGAACAATTGGCAGCGGTCATGGCGCACTTGGCAGCTAGCCTTCGTGTCGTGGCTCATTTGATCCAACCATTCATGATGAACACCTCAAATGCCATCATGGAGCAACTTGGCTTGGGCTTGGACTTCGATCTTGAAAACTTGACTCTAGCAGGCTTCCCTGAAAATGTCACAGTGGTGGCCAAAGGAACTCCAATCTTCCCACGTCTCGACATGGAAGAAGAAATTGCCTACATCCAATCTCAAATGACTGCTGGAAAACCACAAGAAAAAGAATGGATTCCAGAAGAAGTGGAACTCAAGTCGGAAAAAGATGAGATCAAATTTGAAGACTTTGACAAGGTTGAAATCCGTGTAGCAGAGGTCAAAGAAGTGGAACGCGTCGAAGGATCAGACAAACTGCTTCGCTTCCGCCTTGACGCTGGTGACGGTGAAGATCGTCAAATCCTCTCTGGTATCGCGAAATTCTATCCAAATGAACAAGAATTGGTTGGCAAGAAACTCCAAATCGTGGCCAACCTCAAACCACGTAAGATGATGAAGAAATATGTCAGCCAAGGCATGATTCTTTCCGCAGAACACGGAGATCAATTAACGGTCCTAACCGTAGATTCATCTGTACCAAATGGAAGCATCATCGGTTAAACGATAGACAAAGAAAAAATCATCTAAAAAACTTTCCTTAGGTGAGTACGGACGTCAGCGAACTTCGAAGAAGTTCCATGACTTAGTTTTGGACCTAAGGTTCCAAAACTCCCGAGTGCTAGAAACAAAAGTGTTTCTAGCACTTTTCTCACGGCGGAAAGTTTCAGTAAATGATTGAATAATTCTTACGAATAAATTTTTAGATTTTATAGGATTAATTTGATTTGTAAGGAAGAACATGTCGTCTACGCTCTCAAGCACTCCCTCGGGAGTGCTTTTGTTGTGACGATACATGTCCTATTCATCTGGCCGGTATTAGAAGATTTATGAGCTCATATTTTTTCTAGTAAATTCTACTTATCTACAATTTAAAATATTTATATATCCATTGACAAAATTATCTCCATGTAGGATAATTTAGATATAGATTTTGTTTCATCTATAGAATTATTTGAAGAAAAGTTTAGGAGATTTGTTATGGCTTTTTGGGATGATATTGTCAAGGGAGCAGGCGATATTGCAAATGGGACTTTAAAAGTTGTTGGAGATGGAGTGAATGCTACAACGAAAATTGTTGGAGATGGATTTAACACAACGACTAAAGTTGTAGGTGATATCGCAAATAGTACTTCAAAAGAAATTGGTAAAGCATTTAATGGTGCAAAAGAGAAAATTAACGATAGACCGGAAGATATGGCTATTAAGGTATTAGAGCAAGTTGCTAAAATACCAGTTGTTAAAGTTGATAGAAATCAATTTCTTATGGATAAGTTTGGAAAAGGATTGAGCAGAGATCAGGTAAATCAACTATTATTAGACGGTCCAGTAAACATGGTTGACAAAGAACGATTGGATAAAGTTGCAAAAACATGTATTATGGATAATGTATTGATGGCAAGCGGAGCATCTGTATTAGCGGGATTACCAGGAGGAGTCGCTATGGCAATTACAATCCCTGCTGATGTTGCACAATATTATGCAATGTCTTTAAAATTAGCTCAAGAGCTGGGTTATATCTATGGTTTCCAATATTTATGGTCTGAAAAAGATAAGCTAACAGAAGAGGCACAAGATACATTGTTACTTTACTTGGGCATTATGTTGGGTGTATCAGGAGCTGCTGCAATCTTACGTGCAGGTGGAGTAGCGATTGGAAAACAGGCTTTAAAATCAATTCCTCAAAAAGCTTTAACTAAAACAATGTATTATCCAATTTTGAAAAAAGTTCTAAAAATCTTTGGAATTAGTCTTACTAAAGGAACTTTTGCAAAAGGAGTTTCTAAAGTATTGCCGGTTGTTTCAGGTGTAATTTCAGGCGGAATGACATTTGCTACTATGAAACCTATGGGAGAGAACTTGCAAAAAGAACTTTCTAAGATGATTAATTATGATACAAAACAATATGAACAAGATCTTGAATCGATTCGTAAAGAAGCTGAAGTTATAGAGGAGTAAATTTATAAAACTTCTTAAGTTCAAATGAATAATATAACTTAATTAATCAATAAGATTTAGTATTATTTAACAGACCACTATAGAAGAAAAGCACTCCTGCGGGAGTGCTTTTCTTATGACGATACATGTTCTATTCATCTGGCTGGTATTCCAGGATATCTCCTGGCTGGCAGTTGAGTTCTTTGCAGATGGCTTCAAGGGTAGTGAAGCGGATGGCTTTGGCCTTGCCGGTTTTGAGGATGGAGAGGTTGGCTGTGGTGATGCCGATTTTGTCGGCTAGCTCGTTGGATTTCATCTTTCGCTTGGCTAGCATGACATCTAGATTGACGATAATCATGGCAACCTCCTTAAATGGTTAGCTCATTTTCTTCAGCAATCTCAATCCCTCTCTCTAAAATCTTGCCAGAGACCCAGACGATTGGAACGGCAAGGAGAAGCCCTGTGTTAAAGGTAAATTGGAAGGTGAAGGGAAGGAGATAAGCATTTCCACTGGTTTCAAGTGTGCCAGACATAAAGGACAAGACCAAGAGAATCTTCCAAGCTCGGTTGCAAAGATCAATGTTGGAGTGAGAAAAGATCTTTTCTTGGTAGAGATTTTGGAGGAAGCTGCGAATGGTGATGAGAAGGTAAATATAGATAGCGCTTGAGGCTAGTGGGAAGAGCAACTGCCAGAGGGGTTGCGGATGTTGGGGAAAGAGCTGGATGCCATTCGCATCAAAGGACAAGCGACCTGATTGAATGAGATCTTTAAACACTCCCATCCGGGAAAGCAGGTGGACGACCAGTGCAGCCACGGTCATAAAGCCACAGAAGTAAATGAAAGCCGTTAAGACTTCAATGACATTTTTTAAGGTTTTTGAGTTTTTCATCGCAAGCCTCCTTGAAGTTTATTTATTTTTCACTTATAGTATACTCCTTATAAAAAATAAGTCAATAAAAAAGTATCGAAAAACGATAAAAAAATAATGTTAAACATAATATTATTTTTGAGAAACAGGTATTATTTACCACAACTAGTCAGTTTAAACCTAGAAAACCACTACATAGAGGGGAATTTTACTATACTTTCGATTTAGGGTATACTAGTGTAAAGATCTTATTCCATGGAGGTAGTAAAATGAATCTAAAATGGAAGAAAAAATACCTGGGCCCGATTTTGGGACTGGTCGGAGCTGTTGTCCTGATTGGAGGAGTCTATCTTTATTCTAGCTCTAACATCCAACCGGACCATCAAAAAGAATTTAGCCAGACCAGCAAGAAGGTCATCAAGTTAAAAGAAAAACCCATTGACTTGAGTGGGGATTATATTTCCAATGAACGGGATGAAGCTAAAATCGAGAAAAATGGCAAAGCCTGGAAGATCGCTTACAAAACGGCTGATGGCAAGGTGTCCGCTGAATTTAGCACCGATTGGAAGATCGAAGGGGCTAATAAAGTTGCGACGGACAAGATGAAAAAATCTGATGGCAATACTGATTTTACCGTTACGGTTCGTGTCTTCAAATACAAGACAGACAAGAAACCATTGATCACGGTCACCATGTCTGATCAAAATCCCGATCACGAGATGGTCTTTGCCAATCGGGAGGATTTTTTCAAATCGACAGATCCTAACGACGTTATCCTTGATGGCAATCTCTCAGCATTTGAAGGTGCCTATTCCAATGATTCCTATGAAAAAGAAATCGCAGCTTCAGGTTTTAAACTCTATGGCTATACTCCAGAAGAATATTACCAAAACAAGGCCAGCGCCTTTCCAAGTATTGTAAATGGTGAGACAGGATGGACCTTCTGGAGTGGGGGAACTCGGGCTAGTTACCTTTTCAATAGGGAAAAGGAGCCTAAGAAACGCAAAGGCTATTATGAAGTTTATTTCACAGGGGCCAATGGAACTGTGATCCAAGGGCAGGAGCAAATCTTGTACTTGATCCCGCCGGGTGTGACAGGTCCTGATGGAGTGGCTTCGCAAGAGCGTCGAATTATCTTTGGAGATGTGGCCTTCCGGGCTTACCATTTAGAGTGGTGGAAAGCCTATCCACAAGTGAAAAGTGAGAAGGATTTAGATATTGCGGCCATAAACGGAGGCGATTTCTCAAGCCTAGCAGGAACCTGGCGCAATGGCAAGGGTGCTGAGATCGTCATCCAAGCAGATGGAAAAGTCAAGGGTCAAGGTAGCCTCAAGGCTGTTGCGGATTCGGATAAGAAGAGCAAGATCCCTTATGTTGAGATGAAGATGGGTGAGACCGGTGCGGCGATTGGACTACTGAAAATTGGCTTCCAAAACCCAGATGGAGACCAGTCTGACACCAGCAAGCCACGTCTGGTGCTCACTCAATCTGCAGGCAACTACCCAGCTGATCAATATTTCTACCGTCAATAAAAGAGAGTGGGACAGAAATCGCTAATTCGTTAGAATTCGATTTCGTCGTCCCACCTCCGCACAGTAGAGCCCACTCAACCACTGCGTCTTGCTCGACAATTCAAAGACAATTGAGAGGCTAGGACTTTTGTCCCAGCCTCTTTTTTTCTGCAATGAAAGGTCGCGGAGGCTAGTAAAAGGTTAGATCCTAGCATTAAAAGGAAAAAAATGTAAAAAAGACTTGACAAAGCAAATGATTAGCAGTATTATTAACTAGTTAATTAACTGATTAATAAACTGGTTAACAAAAATAAAAAAGAGGTGAAGGATGATAAGGAGAAAAATGAAGGTGCTGGGAATCTTGTTCCTCAGTTTCTTTCTGCTTGTAGCTTGTGCTAGTCAAGGAAATGCAGGCAAGCCCCCTTCTAAAAAAGGTCTTAAAATTGTCACGAGTTTTTATCCCATCTATGCCCTGGTCAAGGAAATCTCTGGGGATCAAAATGACATCTGGATGGTTCAGTCAGGTGCAGGGATCCATGATTACGAGCCCTCAACCAAGGAAGTGGCTCAGATCTATGATGCGGATGTATTTGTCTATCATTCTCAGACCCTGGAATCCTGGGCCGGTCGCTTAGATCCTAACCTACAAGGTTCCAAGTTACAGGTGATCGAAGGTAGTCAAGGAATGACACTTGATAAGGTGGCTGGATTAGAGGATGTCGAGGCTGGTCAGGGAAAAGAAGCCAAGCACCTGTATGACCCGCATACCTGGTTGGACCCTGCGAAAATTGCAGAAGAAGGAAAGATCATCGCTCAGCACTTAGGCGAGATCGATCCAAAGAACAAGGAGCTCTATCAAGCCAATGCCCAAAAGCTTGAAAAGCGCTGTGAGGAACTAGTAGCCCGCTACCAGCCTCTCTTTGACAAGGCCAAGCAAAAGACCTTTGTGACCCAGCATACGGCCTTTTCTTATCTGGCCAAACGCTTTGGTCTCAAGCAGTTGGGGATTGCAGGGATTTCCCCTGAGCAAGAACCAACCGCCCGGCAATTGGCGGAGATCCAGCAGTTTGTCAAAGATTATCAGGTGAAAACGATCTTCGTAGAGAAGCACACGTCGTCAAAGGTGGCAGATAGTATCGCCAAGGCAACAGGGGCGCGTGTCAAGGTCTTGGATCCACTGGAAGCTGATCCGCAAAACGATAAGGATCTATTAGCAAATTTAGAAGAAAATATGGCGACTTTAGCCAAGGAATTAGAGGAGTAAATCAAGGATGAAGAAAAAGGGAACGATTGGAATTGTAGCAACTTTGGGAATAGGGCTATGTGCCTATGCGCTCAGTCAGCAACCACAAGCTAAGGAAGAGAAAAAGAATCAGATTCAGTATCTACAGGCAGAAAAGAAAGCGTCATCGACTGCCTCCAGCAAAAAGGAAGACAGCATCGAAGCAGTCAATGCCAAGGAAAAGACTCAGGCGGAGCAGATTGTCATCAAAATTACGGATGAAGGCTTTGTCACTTCTCATGGGGATCATTTTCATTACTATAGTGGTAAGGTCCCATTTGATGCCATCTTTAGTGAGGAGTTGATTTTGCGAGATCCAACTTATCAGCTCCAAGAAGCTGATATTGTCAGCAAGGTCAAGGATGGCTATATCATTAAACGCGCTGGTAAATACTATCTCTACTTAAAGGATGCTCAGCATACGGTCAATGTGCGCTCGATCGAAGAGATCGCTCAACAACAAAAAGGAGGCACTAAAGAAGAAGGGGAAACGGGATCGGTACAGGCGAGCTCCTCGCACAAAGGGGTTAAAACTCGAGATTTTCGTCAGCCAAGTCAAGCGCTAAAAGAGGGGAAGACCCTTGAAACGCTGACTGCTAAAAACCATTCAGGAGGAGGCTATCGCACGGACGATGGTTATGTCTTTAGCCCTGGAGATGTCATTTCAGATACAGGGGATGGCTTCATTGTGCCCCATGGCGGACATTACCATTATATTCCAAAGAGTGCCTTATCTGCTGGCGAGTTAGCAGCAGCCCTCTCTGTCCTAGGCGGTCAAAGTGGTCATCAGGCTGGAAGCTCACACTTAGCTAGCCCAAGTGCAGAAGCAAGCAAAAATCAAGGAACTCCAGATCAGGCCTCTCCAAGCTTAGGAAAACAAGCTAACAGTCAGCCGTCTGCTAGTCCAACCCATACACAGACGACCCCAACGAATTCTAAACCGGCTACTTCCAAACCGACTTCAACGCTCAGCAATCTGATGGAAGAATTGCAGAAAACACCTCTGTCTTCTCGTCATGTGGAGTCTGATGGTTCTGTCTTTGATCCAAGTAAGATCACCAAGTGGACCGATCAAGGAATTGTCTACCCTCACGGGGATCATTTCCACTTTATCCCTTACAGCTCCCTATCTCCTTTAGAACGTGAGCTGGCGCGGCAATTCCAACTGCTTCGGGCCCAAGGTGCTACTACACCTGCTGAAATAAGTCCAAACCGGCCTTCAAGTCCAAGTACAAAACCAATTGACCATGAGCACGAGCATGAACATGGAGATAGTCACGAGCATGAACATGGGGATAGTCATGGGGATAGTCACGAGCATGAACATGGGGACAGTCATGATCACGAGCACGAAGAGGAGCACGATCATGGTTTCCATGCAGACATGGTCATCAGTAAGGACGAGGACGGTTACATGGTCGCTCATGGCAACCATGCCCATTATTTCTATAAAAAGGACCTCTCTCCTCAAGAGATTGCAGCAGCAGAGGCAACTCTGGCAGGTAAGAAAGAAGAGTCCAAGGGACAGCCACTGACAGATGATGTCGCTAGCTATTCTCGTGATGCCTCAGATGAGGAAAAGATCCAGTACATCAGCAAGACCTACGGTGTCCCCCGTGAGGCCATTAAGATTTCCAATGGTTTCTTTGTCTTTAACAATCCAGACCAAGAATACGATCCGACCCACATCCACCCTTATGCCGTTCGGAAGGAACACGTTCGGATTCCACTTGAGACGGGTAATCCTGAACTAGACTTTATCAATGAACTCTATGCAACAGCGCTTCGCTCGGGGATTTCTCCTTATAGCCTCCAGATTGAAAATGGCCAATTTGTCATCCCACATGGCGATCACAACCACTACATCAAGGTGCGATCAGCGGGACTAGCAGACTACTTAGCTCATCGCCTTCCTACCATCCAATCGCCTTACAAAAAAGGAGACTTGAATAAAAAAGCAGTAGAGGACAGAGTCAACCAACTTTTAGCAGAAAGCCGAACTCTTTACGCTTCTGATCCATTGCAGCAACGACGGATTGAGCTCATCTTGGGCCACTTCTTGGAAAATGTCAAGAGCTTCCCAAGTAACTCAACAGAGGGCTATCTAGCAAGTCTCAAACAGGTTGATGAGCAATACATCCATGCGACTCAAGCGATCAAACCAAAAGAAGAGACAGCCCTCGATCGTCGATACCAGGAATTGCTGGAACAAGTGCGCTTGCTAGACACCGAAGCCTTCCAACTGAAGAAGGAAGGGTTGGTCTCACAACTGCAGGAAGCCTATGCTGCCAAAGACAGCAAGCGTTTAGAGCAGGAAGGGAAGCTATTAGAAGCTGTTCAGGAGATGCAAGATCGGACGGGTGTGACCTCGGTCGACTATCTCAAGTACTTCTACCAAAGCTTGAGCGACGCGCGCTTGACACCAGAACTGCGCACCAAGGCGGCAGATCTAGCTTTGAAACTCTATCGGGCCCAAGCCTTTGAAGAGGCCTGGGATGCTAAGGCTCACTTTATGGAACTCTACCAAACCAAGCAGGCAATTGACCAGCTCTTCTCTCAAGAAAAAGGCCAAACCTATCCTATTGAAAAAACAGTTTTGGATCAAAAAGGAAGTCAAGCACCATCTTATAACTTAGCGGTCTATGATTTCCTCAAGGGCTTATATGGAGAGTTGGATAAGGCGACAGAATCCCGTCAACGAACCAGCATCCTGACAGGGCTCTCAGAGCAAATCCAGTCGCTCTTGCCACAAGTCGAAGACCAGGCTAAACGAACTGCCTTTGAAGCAAGTTTGGCTCAACTTGGAAATGAGACGGATCCAGACAAGGCTATTGCAAGTGGACAAGCTCTGTTACGCGAAATCAGTGACACCATTGAAAAGCAAAAACAAAAGCAAACAGAAGAGCCTCAGATTGGGGATGTCGCCCTTTATCAACAGCTCTATAACCAATTGATGGCGCTTCACCAACAATTGCAGGAAAATGGGGCTAGTGATGCTGTATTTGATCGCTTAGAAGCTCTCTTTGACCAATTGGCTAATCCAAAGAGTGACAAGGCGGCCTTACTACAGGCTATCCAAGCCTTTCAGGCAGAGTTAGTAGCGGTGCCATCTGCAAGCGAAGCGGGGAAACCTGCTAGCACGGTCGAAAAGCCTGTAGCTACAGAAACTCCGGTAGAAAAAGAAGCAGCAGCTTCAGCAGGAAGCAAGCCTGCCACAACTGAGACAGAAACAGAGCCTGCAAGCCCAGCTTCCATAGAAGAAGGCACGCCAGATGCTTCATCTTCTCAGGACCAATAGAAAATAGAAAATCATCTGAAAGACATTTCAGATGATTTTTGCGTTCTAGTGAATAGAAGAGGTGGTTTCTTTTTTCAGTTGTTGAGTCTCATTCCTTGTGCTCAAGAAGCAGTTGTGAGGAGGACTCGACTGCTTTTTTTCGCTTGAAAAATGCAGTCATTTGAACCAGAATGCGGGGAACCGTCTGCCATTTTTTCCAAGCTTGGACACGGGTATCGAGGAGTTGTTTGGCTAGACGTTCCAGCATTTCCCTTTCTGTAGGATCTAGGTCTTGAGCATTTTGAAAGATCTCTTTGATCTTGGAGAAATTTTTCAAGTTCCTCAAATCATTGATTGAAGTAATGCCTGCATCCAGAAAAATGCCAAAAAAGGTATCAAAGAACTTCTTGCGCTCATCCGCCGATGTTTCGCGAACCCACTGCTTCAGGGTCTCGTCGGTTTGCTGGCTGTCAGGACTGGTTTGATCCAGGGTCACAAATTTATCCTTCTCAATCATCCAAGTAAAAGCGTCATGCTGGACAAAGCCACCAAAAGCTCGGCTTTTGACAATCGTAGCAGGCTCAGGGACTTCTAGCATCATGCCGACGATGGATCCTTGGGGGACAAAGCGAAGAATGTTTGGGGACGTCCGCTGGTAGCCTTCGGTCTCGATAATGGCCCTGTTGAGGCCAGGAGCATCGTAGCTGTAGATGGCATCGACTCGTTCAAATAAGGAATCCGGCAGGTAAGTGCAGGCATAGGTTGCGAGATTGCCCCCTTTGGAGTGACCGGCTACTAAGAAGCGCCCTTTAGGAAATTCCTTCATGACGTTTTGCAGGTAGCAGGCTGCGCGCCTCTGAGCTGGGACATGATCCATATAGGTCATGTGGAAGTCTTCCTTCCAGCCGATCAAGGTGTCATCCGTCCCTCTGAAGACAACTAAATAAACATCCATGGTAAGACGATAGGTCATAGCCGCAAACTGCTTCTGAACATCAGGGTCATATTCGTTGACATAGTTGAGGAGTTTGATGTTTTTAAAACGCTTTGAACTAGCTAAGTCATCGACTAATTGCAGGTGTTGGTCTGTCACGATGAAATCGGTGGTCCGGTCGATAAGTTCTGCTGCATCAGATAAGCGGACTTCAATATTGGTCGTATCCCCTTGGGGCACGATCCGATCAAAAGGAAGATAGGTCAGCTCTGTCAGTGCCAGGACATCCAGTTCATTGAAAGGACGGTCGTATATGGAATCGTAGGTCACTTCTTTTAGGTAATCAAAAATAGTTGACATCTGTGCCTCCCGTGTCTTATTTCTTTCAGTATAGCACAAAAATGGATGGAGAAAAAGCGCCTTCCATCAAGAAAGTAGGAGTGAGATCTTCTTTCCCTCTGAAACAGCCTTTTTCTCTGCTTCTTAATCTGTTATAATAGGAAGAAGAAAAAAGAAGGAAAGAAAACCATGCATAAAATTCTCTTAGTCGAAGATGATGACATTATCCGCCAACAGGTCAAACAATTATTGGAACAATGGGGCTATGAAGTGGTCGCAGTCGAGGATTTTATGGACGTCCTCGGGATCTTTGTCGAAACCGACCCCCACTTGATCCTCATGGATATTGGCCTTCCTCTCTACAATGGGTACCACTGGTGCCAGGAGATTCGCAAGGTTTCAAAGGTTCCGATTATGTTTCTTTCTTCACGGGATCAAGCCATGGATATTGTCATGGCCATCAATATGGGTGGAGACGATTTTGTCACCAAGCCTTTTGATCAAAATGTGCTCCTTGCCAAAGTCCAAGGGCTCTTGCGTCGCTCTTACGAATTTGGCACAGATCAATATCTGCTGGAGCACCGGGGAGCCATCCTCAATCTCAAGTCCACGGACTTGGTGTATGAAGGGGAAGTCATCAAGTTGACCAAGAATGAATTTCAGATCCTGCGCGTCCTGTTTGAGCATGCGGGCAGTATTGTGGCGCGCGATGATATGATGAAAGAACTCTGGAATAGCGACTTCTTTATTGATGATAATACCTTGTCTGTCAATGTGGCCCGCCTTCGCAAGAAATTAGAAGAGGCTGGCTTGTCAAACTTCATCGAAACCAAGAAAGGCATCGGTTATGGGTTAATCCATGAATAAATATGGGAACATCTTTTGGCAGTATGTGGTATCCCGCAGGCGCCTGCTCTATCTAGTGGTCATCTTTTTGATGGTCGATTTGGTCTTTGCCTTTCTCTTTCCAGAGACGGGGACAGTTTTCCTCTATGCAACTCTGATGCTAGGATTTTTTACCCTCTGTATCTTGATCTGGGATTTCGCTATGACCTTTCAAGAGTACCGCAAAGCCTTGCTGTATGAGGAAATAGAGCTTGCCTCACCACTGGAACATCTCCTTTATGAAAAATATACAGAAGAACAACAGGCGCGCCTGGAGCAAGGCAAAGTAGCCCAGGCCAAGTTCAATGACCTGATGGATTACTACACCCTCTGGGTTCACCAGATTAAGACGCCCATTGCAGCTAGCCAGCTCTTGGTCCAAGATGTCGAGACACCTATTGTCAAGCAGCAGATGGAGCAGGAGCTTTTCAAAATTGACTCCTATGCCAATCTGGTTCTGCAGTACCTGCGATTGGAGAGTTTTCATGACGATCTGGTCTTAAAGCGCGTGTCGCTAGAGGACTTGGTCAAAGAAGTGGTCCGCAAATATGCCCTCTTTTTTATCCAAAAGAACTTGACAGTGGACCTGCATGATTTGGATGTCGCCGTCATTACCGATCGCAAGTGGCTCTTGGTCATCATAGAGCAATTGCTGTCCAATAGCCTCAAGTATACCAGTACAGGTGGAATTGAGATCTATTTCAAAGACCAGACCCTCTATATAAAGGACAGCGGGATTGGAATCAAAAATAGCGATGTCCTCCGCGTATTTGAGCGGGGCTTCTCCGGTTACAATGGCCACATGACCCAGCAATCCTCAGGGCTGGGGCTCTATCTGTCTAAGAAAATTGCAGAGCAATTGGGCCACAAAATTAGCCTCCACTCAGAGGTTGGCCAAGGCACAACCGTCGCTATTCGCTTTGAAGAGAAGAAGTTGGTCATGGATTAGTTTTTTCCATCTTACAAAAATGTAAGAAATAAACGGTAAAATGAAAGGTTAGGTTATGGTAGCCGCCTTTTATTTTTTATACAATAGTCTCATCAAATGAAGGAGGTCAAGAAAATGAAACTCTTGAAATGGATGAAAGAACCCAAAAAGATTAAGAAACCAAATGAGCAAACCGATCTGGAAAAGACGGAATTTGGTCTCCAAGTCCTGCAACAAACCCAAGAATTTTTCTTGATCTACTAGTAAAAGGAGAAAAGTATGTCATTGCTAGACGTTCAACACATCAAAAAAATCTACAAAACCCGCTTTCAAGGGACGCAGGTTGAAGCCCTAAAGGACATTCATTTTACCGTGGAAAATGGCGAATACGTTGCCATCATGGGGGAATCAGGGTCCGGGAAATCGACCCTCCTCAATATCCTAGCCATGCTGGACCAGCCGACCGAAGGGCGGGTCTATCTCAACGGTACCGATACTTCAACTATCAAGAACAAGGATGCCTCGAGCTTCCGTCGGGAAAAACTAGGATTTGTCTTTCAAGACTTTAATCTGCTCGATACCTTGTCCGTCAAGGACAATATCCTTCTCCCTCTCGTCCTCTCACGCAGACCCGTCAAGGAAATGATGAGTAAGGTGGATAGCGTGAGTCGGGAACTGGGCATTCACCAGCTTCTTGAGAAATATCCCTACGAAATCTCTGGTGGGCAAAAACAACGGGTGGCTGTAGCACGGGCCATCATCACCTCACCTGAAATCCTCCTTGCCGATGAACCAACAGGGGCGCTGGATTCTAAGTCCTCGGCTGCGTTGCTCGATGTCTTTGAAGACATCAATAGCATGGGGCAAACCATTCTCATGGTGACCCATTCGACCGCCGCAGCAGCGAGGGCCAAGCGCGTGCTCTTTATCAAGGACGGGATCCTCTACAACCAGATCTTCCGCGGGGAAAAGACAGAGCGTCAGATGTTCCAAGAAATCTCAGATACTCTGACAGTCATGGCAAGTGAGGTGGGGTAGATGTTTCGATTAACCACTAAATTAGCTTGCTCCAATCTGATCAAGAACCGCAAGCTCTATTATCCCTTTGCGATTGCAATCATTCTCGCAGTGACCATCGCCTACCTCTTTGACTCCCTGACCTTTAATCCCCATATTCACGAGCTTCGAGGGGGATCTCCCATCCTCTTCACCCTTGGATTGGGACTGTTCGTGGTAAATGTTGCGGGGGCTATCATCGTGCTCTATGCCAATAGCTTTGTCATGAAAAACCGCTCCAAGGAGTTGGGAATTTACAGTATGCTAGGCCTTGAGAAACGCCATCTCATCAGCATGATCTTCAAGGAACTCTTGATCTTTGGCTTTGTGACTATCTCAGCCGGTGTCTTGATCGGGGCTCTCTTTGACAAGCTGATCTTTGCCTTTCTCTTGAAACTGATGAAGATGAAGGTTCAGCTGGTATCTACCTTCCAACCTGGGATTGTCATCTTGGTCTTTGTCACCTTTGGTCTCATCTTTGGCCTCTTAGTTTTTCTCAATGCTTGGCGCATTCTCCGTTTGAATGCCCTGCAATTGACGCGTGAGAAGGCTAGTGGTGAAAAGAAAGCCCGCTTCTTGTGGCCCCAAACCATCCTGGGCTTAGCCTCTCTCGGTTTTGGCTACTACCTGGCTTTGTCAGTCAAAGACCCCATGTCTGCGATTTTGATCTTCTTTCTAGCCGTTGTCTTGGTTATGATCGGGACCTACTTACTCTTTAATGCGGGGATCACCGTCTTCTTGCATCTTCTTAAGAAAAAGAAGAACTATTATTACCAACCCAACAACATGATCTCGGTCTCTAACCTTATCTATCGCATGAAGAAAAATGCGGTGGGCCTTGCGACCATTGCCATCCTCTCGACCATGGTGCTGGTGACGATCTCTGCTGCCACCAACATCTATGTCGGTGGCGAAATGATCAAGAAAATCATGAATCCACATGATTTCTCCATTCAAGGAAAAGGGGTGGACCTGGAGCAAATCAACCAGAAGTTTGATGAATTTGCTTCTGAGCATCATCTTGAGATCAAAAATCGTGACCTGGTGAACTATGCCACCTTTGGGGTCGAATCACAAAAGGGCACAGACTTCACGGTCTATCCTGATGATGAACGCGATGTCAGACCGCGGACAGTCTTTCTGGTCTTTGATGCAGCTAGCTATGAGCAAATGACCGGAGAACACGTTGATCTGGCCGGCAACCAAGTCGTTCTCTTTGCCCATAACCAGGCTCTGACAGGGCAGAAACAGTTCACCATCAATGGGCAAGACTTCCAAATCAAGGAAGAAGTGACCAAGGATTTTATCACGGATCATGTCCCAAACATCTTTAACATGCTGACGGAGGATTTCAATTACCTGATCGTACCTGACCTTTCAGCCTTTGTTGCCAAGTTTCCGAACCTTGCTGTCGTTACCCAAATCTATGGTGGTTTCAATGTCAATGTTGACGAAGACCAGCAACTCAAGCTGGCAGCCAGCTATGACAAGATGATCGATGAATTGAGCAGCCAACAGGGCCAAGGAACATTTGTCTATGGAGGCAATCGAGCATATAATGTGAGAGAAATGAATAGCCTCTTTGGTGGCATCTTCTTTATCGGTATTTTCTTGTCATTGATCTTTATGGTCGGAACAGTCATCGTTATCTACTACAAGCAAATTTCAGAAGGCTATGAAGACCGTGACCGCTTTGTCATCCTCCAACAGGTGGGACTTGATGAAGATGAGGTCAAACGGACCATCAACCGTCAAGTGCGGACCGTCTTCTTCCTTCCCCTCATCTTTGCCTTTGTCCACCTGGCCTTTGCCTACCATATGATCCGCCTGATCCTCAAAGCCCTTGGCGTGATTAATAGTGGCCAAGTCCTCGTCGTCACCCTCAGTGTCTGTGCTGTCTTTCTTATCACCTACCTGATCGTCTTTTGGATCACCTCTCGGAGTTATCGTAAGATTGTGCAGATTTAGGAAAAGAAACTCAAATTAAATTAGAAACTTTCCTTAGGTGAGTACGGACGTCAGCGAACTTCGAAGAAGTTCCATGACTAATTATTGAGCCTAAGGTCTCAATAATTCCGAGTGCCTGAAACATAATTATTTCAGGCACTTTTCTCACAGCGGAAAGTTTCAATATACTCTAATAATAATCAGATATTATTTGGATATTTTTGCACAATAATCCAGCATAGGTTATTCAAAGAAAAGAATTGTCAATTTTTTTAGCTTGCTCATAGCGGGCTTTTTTGTACGAAAACCGACTGCGATTGTTTTTGTTTTTCAAAGGGATACACAAAAAAGACTGAACCCGTAGAGTTCAGTCTTTGTTCACTTTCTATTAAAGTGATGTAAGGAAAGTCAATCCCCCTAGGATGACACCTGCCGAATTCGGAATGATCAAAATCCAGTCTTTTTTAGGTTCCTTTGTCCAACCATAAATGACCCAGATCAAGCAAGAAATAGCAGCTGACAAGGGTTGGAAAGGTTGGGCCTTATTTCCCTGTAAATTAGCAATAATTTGTGGGATGTAGGCAATGAAAACGATAATCCCAATAAAGGCACCGATCGAGCCAACGATTTGGTTGATTTTTTGTTTATTCATAAAATTTTACCTCTGTGTATCAAAATAGCATAAGTAGGAAGAAAATGCAATTAATTTGCATGTTATTCGAGATGAAAATGATTACATTTCCACAAAATTAGACAATATATCTAAAAACAACAATTAGAGAGAATATTCCCTCGAAAAGAAATCCATCTTCCTGCAAAATCACAAGATTGTGACACTTTACAGTTTGGTAACATTTGAAAAAAGCACTTGAATTTGTAAAAGACAAAAGGTAGAATAGTGCGTACTCAAAAAATGAAAGGTATTTTGAAAATGAATGAAAAACAAATGAAAATTCTTGGTTGGGTTGCGACCTTTATGTCTGTTATGATGTATGTGTCTTACTTCCCACAAATCATGGATAACCTCGCAGGTCACAAAGGAAACTTTGTTCAACCCCTTGTCGCAGCCATCAACTGTAGTCTTTGGGTTTACTACGGACTCTTCAAAAAAGAACGCGATATCCCACTTGCTGCAGCCAATGCTCCAGGTATCATCTTTGGTTTGATCACAGCGATCACAGCCTTGTAATTAATGAAAGAGAGAGTGGGACAGAAATCGGTAATTCGTTAGAATTCGATTTCGTCGTCCCACCTCCGCACAGTTGAGTAGGGC
The DNA here is from genome assembly GCF_000314795.2 of Streptococcus sp. F0442. GTDB lineage: Bacteria > Bacillota > Bacilli > Lactobacillales > Streptococcaceae > Streptococcus. The sequence continues at coordinate 101,096 of NZ_KB373316.1, forward strand.
TTAAAAGCTGATGAAATCAGCGTAGTAGAGCCCACTCAACCACTGCGTCTTTGCTTGACAATCCAAAGACAATTGAGAGGCCAGGACTTTTGTCCCAGCCTCTTTTTGGTGGAATGAATCATTTCCATGGTATAATGGGAGGACTATTCATAGAGAAGATCAAAAGGAGACAAGAGTGGATCAAAAACATCACTGCCAAGTCCTATGGGCGAAAAATAAATACCTGGTGCTCAGTCATTCCAGCAACATTTACAAGGAGATTCGAGAATACCTCAAGCAAGACCAGGTGGAGGTCAGCCACGTCGAGGACCTGATCCAGCAAGCGCTGGCCTTGCCGGAAAATCGTGGTCAGGTCTCCAATGCCTTCCAGCATATCTGGGGTTATTTTAAAAAGCAGGCGACTCCTGAGGAAAAGGCTGACTTCATGCTGCTACTTGAGAAATATCAGCATGGACAAGCTAGTCAAGAGGATCTCATCAAGGGGATCCAGACGCTCCTAGAGCGCTACCCGAATCGCTACTTACAAGACTCGACGCTACTAGGAGGTCAATAGATGAGACTCTGGCACCAAGACTTGATTCCCAAACTTCCTCGTCCCCAGCTCCTGGGCCAACACCGGGAATGCTGCGCTCTTCGAGGCAATGGCTGGGGCAAGAAGCACGCGACGGTCAACTATGTCTTTGACTACTCTCCCTATCGTCTCTATGCCTATCACCGACTAATCATGGAGGAGATGACCGCTCGTGGCTATAAGGTCAGCCCAGAGTGGTGGGAGTCGACCTACCGAGGCAAGAACTGTCCAGCCTATCCAGAGCTGGAAGAGGAAGCATTGAGCACACCCATCTATCCCGAGCATCAGGAAACTTACCTACAAGAATGTCTAGACAATCTAGCAGAAAAAGGGATTTATTTAGATTAAGAAAGAACGGACCAGACCAGGTTCGTTTTTTTGCGCGAAAAACCAACAAAATGCTTTGAAAGCGTTAATTTCTTTCTCAAACATGCTATAATAATAGGAGATTATGCACAGGAAAAGGATAGACGGATGAAGGAATTAATCGACTTAATTAATCAATTTAGAGATGAACGTGACTGGAGAAAGTTTCATAATGAAAAAGATCTAGCCATTTCGATTTCATTAGAAGCAAGCGAATTGTTGGAACTTTTTCAATGGAAACAATCAGAGGAGGTAGTTGAAAAATCATTGCAAGATATCAAAGAAGAGCTTGCGGATGTTTTTATGTATTCTTTAATGTTGGCAGATAATTTGAATCTGGATGTAGAAGAAATTATAAAAGAGAAAATGGATATAAATTCAAAAAAATATCCTGTAGAATTGAGTAAGGGTAGCAATAAAAAATATACGGACTTGGAGAAAAAATGAGCAACATTCAGTCACCTGTAGTCATAGAAATCGACTATTCAAGTCGAACATTTGATCAATTAAAAGAAACAATTGCACCAAAACATTCTAAGCTCATTTTTGATTACCCAACTGTATATATCGTAAATGATGAAACTAAAAATAAGTATAGCGTATATGTTGGAGAAACAACAGATATTATTCGAAGAACAAATCAGCATTTGTCAGATGATATAAAGAAGGATAGAGAAGATTGGCGACAATTTGAACAATCTAAAACTTCTAAAATGTTTGTCATTGGGCATAACCATTTTAATAAATCATTGACATTGGATATTGAGAATAAATTAATGCTCTATCTTTCAAGTGTTGAACAGGTTGAACGTGTTCAAAATAGAAGAGGGAATCCTCAAAATCAATACTATACTTCTGAGGAATTGGACGAGATTTTTTCAAAGATTTGGAGAAGCCTAAATCGGAAAAACCACTATTTATTTCCAGCAGAAAGCTTTATTCGAAATTCAGCGATATTTAAATCCTCTCCATTTCACAAGTTAACGGATGAACAAGTAAAGGCCAAAAATGAAATTTTGCTAAAAATCACCTCTGTTATCAGTAGAAATAAAACAGGAGTTTTAATTTTAGTAAAGGGTGATGCTGGTGCAGGAAAAACAGTTTTGATGAGTTCTCTCGTTGATGATTTGTTGAATTCTGAAGATATTCAGATGATTCGTGAAAATAATGATATCAATCTAGTTGTGAATCATGATGACCAACTCAGTGTTTACCAAGAAATTGAGAAAAAATTAGAATGGAAGAGTGGATCAAATATTAATGTTGTGATGAAACCAACTCAATTTTTAAATGCTCTGAAAAAAGAAAAAACTGATGCTGGAATTGTAGTGGTTGATGAAGGTCACTTGTTATTGACTGCAAAAAATCAAGCCTATTTAGGCGGGAATCATTTAAATGATTTACTCGCTAAATCTAAAGTGGTCGTGTTAGTTTATGATGAAAATCAGATCATGAATAAATCCCAAATATGGACAGATGATGCTTTCTTGAAATTGGAGCATGAAGCCAATTTAAAAGGAAATCTCATTACACTACATAACCAAATGCGTATCCATGCAACAAAAGAAACAGTTGAATGGATAAGAAACCTGATTGATGCTGGAGTTGTAAATGAGGTTCCAATTGATAATGATTATGATATTAGAGTTTTTGACTCTCCTGAGGAACTTCAAAGTGCAATCATGGAAAAAAATGATAATCAGAGTTTAGGGATTTCACGCTTAACAGCAACCTATGATTGGGAATATAGTAGTCAATCAAAACCGAAGGATTCTGACTATTGGTGTGTCCGTATCGGAGACTGGTCTTGTCCGTGGAACAGACAACTTGCAAAAGAAAAAGAATCTAAACATTTATCCTGGATAGAGCAGTCTCAAACGATTCATGAAATTGGCTCAACGTTTACCGTTCAGGGATTTGATCTAAATTATGTGGGAGTTATCATTGGCCCATCTGTCAAATATAGAGAAGGGAAAATTATTTTTGATATAAGTGAAAGCAAAAATAAAAGTGCTGTTCAAAACAGAAAACTTGAATCAGGTGAAATGATTAATTACGGAGAAACATTATTGCGAAATGAGTTAAATGTTTTGTTAACCCGTGGAGTTAACGGGCTATACGTCTATGCGGTTGATGAAGAACTTCAACAAGCATTAAAAAAGGCGACAAGATAAGATGCTTCTTATTTCCCAAATTTTTTTCGAATAATAGAAGTAGAGGGATCTTCCCTCTATTTTTTATCGAAAAGGAGCAGGGATGCAGAAAAGACACGCGCATGTATCGCCGACCTTGGACATTATGGCCAAGAAGATTTTTAGTTTGCCAGAGGTGACGGCAGCATTTATTCGAGATATTTTAGAGCTGGATGTAGCAGACGCTCAGATTGTGGAGGGAAGCCAGCCCCACAATATGGCTTATGAGGAGGATGACTTGTTCTCCACTGCGGTGGATGTGAGAGCCAAGCTCCATGATGGAACCGAGGTGATCATCGAGATCCAGATTCGCAAGCAGCAGTATTTCTTGAATCGGTTCCATTACTATTTGGCCAATCAGCTGGTGGAGAATGTGCAAAAACTGCGCCAGCAAGGACAGACACATAAGATGTACGAGCAGATGGAGCCCGTCTATGGGATTGCGATTTTGGAGAAGTCGCTCTTACTAGACGAAGAGGCCGCTATCAACAAATACTGGCTGACCAATAGCCGCTCTGGCAAGCAACTCAAGGCCTATTATAAAAATGGCAAGCACCAAAATCTTCTGCAGGTTGCCTTTTTAGAGCTAGACAAGTATAATAAAGATGAGAACCTGACAGATGCAGGCAGACAATGGTTGGAGTTTTTTGGGAATCTTCCCTTTACAAAAGCTCCCAGTCAGGCAGTTGCTCACGCAGATTCATTATTAGATTCATCTAGCTGGACCAAGGAGGAAAAGACCATGATAGACGAGCGTATTCGCATTCAAGAAAATTATGATATGACCCTGGAGACGGCGATTGATGAAGCGCGAGAAGAAGGTCTGGAACAAGGTCGTAAACAGTTAGTGTGCGAAATGATCTCACGAGGAATGACACCTGAGTTTATCTCAGATATGACAGGTTTGTCGCTTGAAGAGATTGAGACTCTTCTTTCTTGAGTCGTTAAAAGAGGCGCTGCCTCTTTTCTTTTTGAAAAAACTTGAAAATTTTCCCGTTTTTTCAATCCGCCTTTCTAGAATTGTGGTAGAATAGAGTCAACAAAGAGCTATCCTCACCAACAGTGTGATCGATACTAGAAAAGAGGATTCTGATGACAAGAAAAATTGGTATTATTGGTTTGGGGCATGTGGGTGCGACCTTGGCCCACAGCATGATTTTGAAACACACCTGTGATCACTTGGTCTTGATTGATACCAATGAGAAAAAGGTCAAGGCAGATGCCTTGGATTTCTGTGATACAGTTGCCAATACGGGGTATCCGGTTCATATCACGGTCAATGACTATTCGGCCTTAGTAGATGCGGATGTCGTGGTGTCGACTCTTGGAAATATCGAGTTGCAGGCCAATAACACGGATGACCGTTTTGCGGAGCTTCCTTTTACTAGCAAGCAAGTGGTGCAAGTAGCGCGTGATTTGAAGGCTTCTGGCTTTAGTGGGGTCTTATTGGTAGTGACCAATCCGGTCGATGCGGTTACTCAACTCTATCAACAATATACCGGCCTTCCAAAAGAGCAGGTGATTGGGACAGGAACCTTGCTGGATACAGCTCGGATGAAGCGCGCAGTCGCCGATCGTTTGCAGGTATCTCCTGCTAGTGTATCTGGCTATAACCTCGGTGAGCATGGAAATTCTCAATTTGTTGCTTGGAGTCAGGTCCGTGTCAAAGGACACGCTATCACCGATCTCTTCTCTCAAGAAGAGCTGGACGCCATCAACTACGAGTCCTTGCGTGGTGGTCATACTGTCTTTTTTGGCAAATTCTATACCAATTTTGGGATTGCTGCAGCAGCCCAACGCTTAGCAGAAGCTGTGATCAATGATAGCCACGAGGAAATGCCAGTCTCTAACTATCGTCCAGAATATGGAACCTATCTTGGCTATCCAGCGATTGTAGGTGGAAAAGGAATTATTGAACGATTGGACTTGCATTTGACAGAAGAAGAAAAAGAAAAATTACTCCATTCAGCCGAAACCATCAAGGAAAACACAAAAAAAGGGCTGGAGCATGCATAAAAGAGAGGAGGCTGGGACAAAAGTCCTAGCCTCTCAATTGTCTTAGCCCTTGCTTAGTGAATTTAATAAAGCTTAGTAAATTCCAAGTTGTAATTCTTGACATTACATCTATGGTATGTATAATATTACTTGTAACAAATAATCTTACAACAAAAGAGGTAATAACTATGAAAAACATTTTATTTATCGTCGGATCCCTTCGTCAAGGATCTTTCAACCATCAAATGGCGCAGAAAGCAGAAAGCCTTCTTGAAGGAAAAGCAACAGTGACTTACTTGCACTACAAGGACATCCCTTTGTTTAACCAAGATTTAGAAACGCCAACCTTGCCAGCGGTACAAGCAGCGCGTGATGCGGTCCTTGCGGCAGATGCGATTTGGATCTTCTCACCAGTTTATAACTTTGCCATTCCAGGTGTAGTGAAAAACCTGATCGACTGGCTTAGCCGTGCCCTTGATCTGTCAGAAACTCGTGGCCCATCTGCCCTCCAAGACAAGATCGTAACCGTCTCTTCAGTCGCTAATGCAGGACACGAGCCAATGTTTGCGGCTTACCAAGCCCTCTTACCATTCGTTCGGACTCAAGTAGTGGGTGACTTCACAGGAACAACCGTGAACCCAGAAGCCTGGGCAACAGGTGAATTGATCTTGACAGATGAAGCAGTGGAAGGATTGAAAAAACAAGCACAAGCTCTGTTAGAAGCATAAGAAAAAGTCCATTTTGGACAATTTTCTTCAGTTTTTTTAAAAAATAGAGAAAGTAAAAAACTCTTACGAATAGCGCTATATCAGCATTCCTAAGAGTTTTCATTCTATGGTGTCCAACCTACAAAATGGCAATGTTTCTATTGCTGGTAGGGGTTGTCTACGATCTGAAAACTGAGACAAAAGTCTCAGCTTTTTTAGATACTAAAGAGTTGTCCAAAGAAATAGGTTACTCCCATGGTAAGGAGGCCAATGATCAGGTTGCGAAGCATGGCTGGCTTGGTTGGTGCTTTTCCTAGTTTCGCACTGGTATAGCCAGTGAAGATCAAGGATAGTCCAACAACGAAGACTGTCACTGGAATGCGATAGTTAGCTGGAAAGAGAATGATAGAGAGCATTGGAGGAAGGGAACCAATAGAAAAAGCAAGGAAGCTAGATGCAGCTGCATGCCAAGGATTGGTAAATTCTTCGTATTCAATGCCGTATTTCTCTTCGACCAAGGCTTTGAGGGGGTGTTTCAGAAAGGCCCGCTCTGTCAGAATTTTTGCTGAAGTTTCGCATTCTCCATTTTCAAGATAAGCATGGTAGAGAGATTCTCTAGCTAACTTTGGATCGCGATCCAATAAGGCTTGTTCGCGGTTCACAGCAGCTTCTTCCGTGTCTTTTTGTGTGGAAACAGAAACATACTCACCACCCGCCATCGAAAAGGCACCGGCCAGAATTGCAGACAAGCCAGATAAGAAAATGATCCAGATGTTATGCGTGGCACTGGCCACCCCGATCACCACTCCAGCGATAGAAATGATTCCATCATTGGCCCCTAGAACCGCAGCTCTTAAGATATTCAAGCGATCGCCAAATGATTCATCTACTCCATGTTTCATTTCAGTCATACAATGTCTCCTTTATCTTATTTAGAATGATTATAAATAAAAAACAGAAAGAAAGCAAGTACTTACATTCAAATGATAAAAGTTCGACAATTTAATAAAACAAATGATATAACGGTTGACAGTACATCGTAAAAAGATACAATGTAACAAACAATTTTACAACTAGGAGGAGATATGGCATACACATATAATAGTAAGATTTACCTCGCAGAAGCAGTGCTAAATGTTAAGGATTTGACACGACAAACCGCTTTTTATACACAAGTCCTTGGCCTCATGATTCTGTCGCAATCCGATCAAGATGTACTTTTGGGAGCTGGGGGAAAGCCCTTAGTGCACTTATTTCAAACACCACGAGATGAGAATGTTAAGGAGTCTTATGGCCTTTACCATATGGCGATTTTATTGCCGTCTCGCGAGGATCTAGCAGATGTGTTTAAACATATTGCGGAGTTGAACTATCCCTTTGTTGGCGCAGCAGATCATGGCTATAGCGAAGCTCTTTATTTGGAAGATCCAGAAGGAAATGGTATCGAACTCTATAGAGATAAACCTGTTGCCGACTGGGATATTCGGGATGATGGCCGCATCATTGGGGTGACAGAGGAACTCTCAGCACAAGAAATTTATGACATGGGCCGCAAGGTTGATCCTTTTGTCATTGCGCCAGATACCCGCATGGGGCATATCCACTTATCGGTCAAGGATAGCGAGCAAGCAACAACTTTCTACCAAGCAGTTTTGGGCCTAGCCAATAAGTTCACCATTCCATCGGCCAGCTGGATTGCCTCAGGAGATTACCACCATCACCTAGCTGTCAATGAGTGGGGTGGAAAAAACTTGGACAAGAGAAAAGCAGAATTTCCTGGACTTGCCTATTACGTCGTTGAAGTGGCAAACAAAGATGACTTAGTTGTTATTGCAGAAAGAGCGAAAACACAAAGGGCTCCGATCAACTGGGTGACATCTAGTGAATTTTCTTTTGAAGATCCTGATGGTATTGTAACGAGGGTAAGAAAAGGATAACAAAAAGGGAGTGGGAAAGAACTCCAACTAATTTAGAAGAGTTCGTTTTCCCACCCCCGCAAAGTTGATTAGGTCTTCTTTGGAGCTTAATCAAGCGAACAAAGATGCCAATCAACCACTGCGTCATACAGTTATTTCTATCAAAGATCGAAGGTTGGACAGTTTTTTGCCCAACCCCTTTTTAATGAGATAAATTAGTTCGTTTCATTATCTTTTCCCACCACCCAAAATAAGAGAAGGAGTTGGAAAATACCTAAGGCAAATAAGGCCATGAAACCGTTGCGACTTCCTTTAGCTGTGGCTTGGGTGAAATCCAACTTTTGATTGGCTTGGCTCATGGCAACGATCAAGGAAGCCAGAGTTGTTCCAACAGCACCTGCAAATTGTTGCAAGGTATTAAAGATTGCGTTCGCATCGGGTTGCTCTTCCAGAGAGAGTTGTTTCTGTCCGTTTGTCATGATATTGCCAAAGGCAAGTCCCATACCGGTCATGAAGATCATGTAAAAGATGAGAATCAAGCCATTTGTCAGCTTCAGGCCCAAGAGGGTAAAGTGAAAATGGGCCAGAAGGATGAAAGCAGCTCCAAGGAGGATCGGTTTGCGGGCCCCCAGTTTATCTAGAATCAGACCGGAGAAGGGAGCAAAACCAGCTCCAATGATGGCTCCTGGAAGCAGCATCAAGGCTGCAAGCGTCGTGCTTGAGTGGTTGACCAATTGGACATAATTAGGAAGAAGAAAACTCATGGCAAGAGAACCTAATTGAAAGGTGAAGAAGGCTAGAATATGGCCAGTGAGACGATGATTTTTCAAAATAGAAAGATTGATAATGGGAGTCTCTAACTGATTGGACCGCCAGACCAAAAGGACCAGTCCCAAGGTTCCGATCACCAGCCAACCAAGCACAGAAAAACTGAAGAACGCATGATCCGCTAGGCCATGAATACCTAGAATCAACCCTATGAAAAGGGCAATGATGGCAAGAAGGCTCCCGATATCAAAGGTTTCCCTCTTGACTTTACTGATTTGCTCAATGGAGCGAAGTCCTGCAACTAGTGAGGCCAAAAGGATCGGGAATTGAACTAAAAAGATGGACCGCCAGCCGAAGCTAGCGGTTAAGAGTCCCCCGACAGTAGGCCCAATAGCGGGTGCAATGGCTGTAATCAAGGTCCCCACTCCCATCATGAGACCGATCTTACGTTTTGGGACTTGTTCTAAAATGATATTAAACATCAGAGGGAGGGCAAAACCAACCCCCATTCCTTGGACCAATCGCCCCAGGACCACAAAGCCAAAATTTGGAGCTAAGAAGTCGATAAGAACACCTAAAACAGATAGGAGATTTCCAACTAAAAAGATGGACTTCATTTTAAAGGAACGCTTGAGATAAGCAGATAAGGGGACCACACAGGCAACCACTAGAAGATAGATGGTGGTAACCCACTGGACTGTTGCGGTGTTGATCTCAAATTCCTTCATCAATATTGGAAAGGTGATGTTCATGGCAGTTTCTCCAGCCACCCCGCAAAAGGACAGGATCCCTGTCGCAAAGATCGCGAACAAGACCTTGGCTGAAATTTTTTCTTGTGACATAGACGTCTGATTCCTCCTAAATCTTCCTATAATGTTGTAAAAATGGTCTGAAAATCCATTGTAGCGATCTCATTTCCTGTCAAATCCAATTGCTATGAGCATAGCAGGACCGACGTTAACCTGATTCATCGTTTTGTTAGCTAACAAATAGTATAGAGGAAATGAAGAACCCTGTCAAAGAGTTTTTGAAAAATTGTGAAAATTTTAAAAGTATTCTCAAAAGATGCTGCTTCTAAAAATGAAAGGGATTGCTCACCACTATGATATAATAAGAAGAAAGCAAGCAACGTGAACACACCAATAGGGGGCGCCATGGCCAAGTATTTAGTCCAGAAGTTTTTTTGGTTACGAGAAAATAGTTTAATTCAAATATCCCAGAAAACACTCGTTTCCTTATTTCCTTTTTTCTTATTTTCAGGAATCGTTCGGGTGATCGCCTTATCGGTCTTCTCTGGTCCAGGCTATATTCATCAACTCTTTTCGATGGATAGTTGGTTGCCATGGGATCAAGTGGTCAGTCAAGTTCTTATTAATTTTTCCAACTTTCTAGGAGGTCTAGCGGGGCCTTTAGCGACTTACTTTGCTGGGAAATATACAGCTGGGCACTATGGTAGAAGTACGGGGACAGCTGGTGTCACTGCTCTTTTGGTCAGCTTGATTGTAGGGTCTCAGGAATTATTGGTGAGCCCACTCAATGATGGACAACTGACGCGAATCAACTTACCTGCGACGACCAATATCCTCTTAGCCATTGTTTTAGGCTATCTAATCGGACAGATCTTTCGACTATCCAAGGCTAGTGACGACCAGATTGTGGACAAAGACTTTATCTATCAGCCCAAGACTGTGCGTCCCATTTTCTTGTCCTTGGTTCTAGGGGTTAGCCTGAATATTCTCCTCCTTCTTGGCAATCAGTACCGTATTTTTCAAATGATCGGTCAATTCTTTAGTTCTCTGACTATAAGCAGTCATCATCTCCTGTCCACCTTTGTCATGGGACTCTTCAGTGGCTTATCAGCTTGGGTCGGCAACAGTCAGGCTTTTGCCCTAAACTCAATTGCGGATGACAGTTTTGCTTTAGAAAATCTGAATTATGCTGTGACCCATCATACAACGACGGGGATTCCTCATCTCTATACTTTGACCAATTTGTATCGGAGTTTTGGCATGGTAGCTGGAATTGGCGCTGTCCTAGCACTTTTGGTAGTGATCTTACTGGTCTCCCACAGTCGAAAGGACAAGAAAGTTAGTCTCCTCAGTATTTTTCCAGGCCTCTTTAATAACGGTGCCCCCTTCATGGTAGGGATTCCGGTCCTGCTCAATCTTCTATATGTGATTCCCTTCTTATTGATCCCCTTGGTCAATATGGCCATCGCTGCTGTGGCTTTGTGCTTTAAACTTATGCCAGCAGCCGTCTATCCAGTGCCGGATGGGACTCCTAGCCTTCTCTATGCTTTCATTGGAACGGGAGGAAGTCTGAGAGCCTTAGCTGTGAGTATACTTTGTTTTGTAATAGATGTGCTCCTTTATCTACCATTTGTCCGTATGGGAAATCGTATTCGAAAAGATTTAAAAGTGAAAGGAGAAAGCGATGAAAGTCTCTAAAAAAACAGCCATCGTCCTCACTTTGGTCTGTCTTTTCTTGATCGGTTTAGCCATTCCTTCTTATAGCTGGACTCGAACCAATGTTTCAAAAATCGAGAAATTTTATAATTCCAAACTGTCGCCCATCATCATGATTCCAGGAAGCTCAGCAACAGAGAACCGCTTTGATGGCTTAGTGACCAAGCTCAACCAAGGCCGCCAAGGCACCAAGCACAGTCTTCTCAAGGTCAAGGTATGGAATGATGGGAATATCACCTATAGCGGTAGTATTGATGCCAAGGACAATGAACCAGTGATTGTGGTTGGTTTTGAAAACAACAAAGATGGCTATAGCAATATTAAAAAGCAGGCTAAACTATTCAATCAAGCCTTTGAAGCCCTTCAAGAAAAATACAATTTTAATAATTTCAAGGGCTTGGGTCATTCTAACGGGGGCTTGATTTATACAGCCTTTATCGAAAATTATCTAGAAGATTATGATGTGGATCTCAAGACCCTCATGACCATCGGAACTCCCTATAATTTCACGGAAACCAATATTCAAAACAAATCTGAGATGTTGGCCGATTTTATTAAGGGAAAAGAAGCCATCCCTAATACGCTTTATATGTATTCAGTAGCAGGAACCATCACCTATGATTCCGATGAGTTGGTCCCGGACGCCAGTGTTTCTGCTGGGAAATATATCTACCAAAACCAAGCTGCTAGTTATACGGAGATCACAGTGACGGGGGAAGATGCCCAGCACTCGGACCTTCCAACCAATGATGAGGTGGTTGCCTTGGTGAAAGAGCATATTGAAAGTCAAATGGATCGTAGAACCAAACCAAATAAAGAAAACTAAGTGTGAAGAAGGGATTCCTTCCTCACTCTTTTTTTAGTATAATAAAGTTCAGTATGAAAACACGGGAGACTAAAGGAGTCAGATGAAAAGAAAACATTGGATCCAGTTGGGATTAGTGGCTTCAAGTATGGTCTTGTTAACAGGATGTTACCAAAGATACCAGCGCCAGTCCAGTCCTAAAAAAGAGGTTGCAACCAGCCAGACAGCAGCTAAAAAACAAGCGAAAAAAGCAGACAACAAACAATTATACCAGTCTGTTTTTTCAGACTACCAAAAGATTTTTGCCACTTCAAAGGATTTGGATGCCATTTCCAAATTGAATGATGCATTAGCCAAAGAAGATCGGATGATCAATAGCTGGGTGATCGAGACTGTCATCAATCAGCCAGCAGCTGTTCGCTATGCCTTTAAGGACTTAAATAGCGATGGGGTAGATGAGATGATCATCGCCAACCAGCAAACCGATGGGAGCTACTTTGCGATAGGAATCTACTACCTCAAGGACCAAAAGCCGACCTTGCTTGCAGAAGGTTTCGTCGCTGGACACGGAGGAGCGCGCAATGCGACAACCCTCTATAAGGGAGGAGATGTCCTGGAAGTCAGCTGGTTGTCGGGAACTGGCCGTGGTGTAGCCGTGCTTTCACGAATAGAAAAGACACCTCAAGCCGCGACAAAAGTCCAGGAAGAAGAAGTTCAGGTACCTGGTTCAGATCTGAATGCCCTTTTTGGAAAATCGGATGAGGATAAACTGGACCTCAAGAGTTTTGACTGGCAAACCTTTGAAAGCACACCATCAGGAGGCGATACCCAAAGCCAGGAGAAAACGCCATGGAATGCTGAAAAATCAGCAAAATTAGCAGAATTTATGAAGACCTGGGGCGAAAAGATGGGGCAACCCAACTACCAAAAAGGCATTGCTGGCGGTGATGTAGGACCAGACAACCTCTATACTCTAGGGGACAATAGCAAGATGGATGCTATTTATACAGATACTGGTCAGGGAAATGCAAAATACCGCATAGTGGAACGCTATAGCAATTGGGACAAGTATCCAGATGTGCATAGTTATTTCTTTGCTATTACAGATACAGGAGAAGGCATTGTCTTTCATTCCCCAACGACCAATGGTGGAAAGATGTATCTAAAACCAACGGACAACAAGGAACTTCAAGAAGCATTTACACAGTTGCTTCATCAATAAAAAGAAGAATAAACCAGAAAATTGGTATTTTCTGGTTTTAATTTATTCGTTTTATGCATAAAAAATCAAAATATGCAGTATTGTTTAGGAAAGAAAATATGTTAAAATATAGTGATAAATAAGGTTATAAAAGCACTTGAAAACAGAAAATATTTGACAATAAAAGGGAAATCATTTAAAATATATTCAAACTTTATTTATAGGAGAATAATGATGAAAAAACTTCTTACAGCCGGTGTGGCTCTCTTGTCAGTTGCAACATTGGCAGCCTGTTCAGGTAAGACTGCTTCAGAATCATCTAACAAAGAAGCAAAGGCTTCTTCTAGCAAAGTAGAAAAATCATCTACTTCAGAAAGCAAGTCAAGCAGTTCAGAAAAAACATCAAAATCGTCAACAACTTCGGTTGCTTCCAAAGAAGTCATCTTGTTAACGGATGAAGAAATCGATAATGCCAAAACAATTGGTGACTTTAAAAATCTTTATGGCAAATTAGTAGATAACTACAAAAAATATGCACAAGATATCGGTCAACAAATTCCAGAACTACAGAGAGCTACTTATACTCAACAAGTAGAACCAGCTATCAAGGCTATGGACGACTCAAAAGTTCAATTCAATAACATGCTGTCAAGTGCAGGTTCAGATGATACGCTTGTTCCTGAGCAAGGGCGTACACCTTTCTTGACACAAATTAGAACAGCTCGTGACTCAATGGAAAATATTCTTGAAGGTGTTTACAAATCTATTGAGGAAGCTACCTCTTCATCAGCTGATTAATTCATAAATGAAAATGAGAGTGGGACAGAAATCGGTCATTCGTTAGAATTCGATTTTGTCGTCCCACCTCCGCACAGTTGAGTAGGGCTGTAAAAGCTGATGAAATCAGCGTAGTAGAGCCCACTCAACCACTGCGTCTTGCTCGACAATCAAAAAACAATTAAGAGGCTAGGACTTTTGTCCTAGCCTGTTTTTTTGGTTTCTTACAAAAATGTAAGAAATAAAGGGTAAAATGTAAGGTTATGTTATGGTGAAAGCGTTCTTATTTTAGTACAATTGATTTGTAAAAAACAATTGAAGCTTTTTCGAGCTAGAAAGGAACGGACCATGACCCTACTAGACGTTCAACATATCAAAAAAATCTACAAAACCCGCTTTCAAGGAACGCAAGTCGAAGCCTTGAAAGATATTCACTTCACTGTGGAAGAGGGTGAATATGTCGCCATCATGGGGGAATCAGGATCCGGGAAATCGACCCTCCTCAATATCCTGGCCATGCTGGACCAGCCGACGGAAGGACGGGTCTACCTCAATGGCACCGACACCTCAACCATCAAGAACAAGGATGCCTCCAGTTTCCGTCGGGAAAAATTAGGTTTTGTCTTTCAAGATTTCAACCTTCTCGATACCTTATCGGTCAAGGACAATATCCTCTTGCCTCTCGTCCTTTCTCGCAGACCAGTCAAGGAAATGATGACTAAGGTGGAGAGCGTGAGTCGGGAATTGGGTATTCACCAGCTCTTAGAAAAATACCCTTACGAAATCTCTGGTGGGCAAAAGCAAAGGGTAGCCGTAGCACGGGCCATCATCACCTCACCTGAAATTCTCCTGGCGGATGAGCCAACAGGGGCGCTGGATTCCAAGTCTTCGGCTGCGTTGCTAGATGTCTTTGAAGATATCAATAGCATGGGGCAAACCATCCTCATGGTGACCCACTCAACCGCAGCGGCAGCTCGGGCCAAGCGCGTGCTCTTTATCAAGGATGGGATTCTCTACAACCAGATCTTTCGAGGGGGAAAGACAGAGCGTCAGATGTTCCAAGAAATCTCAGATACTCTGACAGTCATGGCGGGTAAGGAGGATAGCGATGTTTAAATTATCGAGTAAATTAGCTCTTTCCAACCTCAAACAAAATCGTAAGCTCTATTACCCTTTTGCTATAGCTGTCATATTAACGACCATGATCCTCTATAGCTTTATCGCTTTGGCATCAACCCCTCATTTAGAGGATTCTTACGGAGGGGGGGCGGCGAGAACTGTACTTGGTTTTGGTAGTTTCGTCGTCCAGCTGGTCGTCATCATTTTGGTGGCTTATGCCAATGGCTTTGTCATGAAAAATCGTTCCAAAGAACTGGGCTTGTACAGTGTTCTGGGAATGGAGAAGAAGCATCTCCTCATCATGACCTTATGGGAATTGCTCTTCTTCTATGTTCTCACAGTTGGAGTAGGACTGGGTTTGGGGCTCTTATTTGATCGCCTGATTTTTGCCTTGCTCCTAAAATGTATGGGGCTACCAGTCGTCATTCAATCGACCTTCCAGCTAGGGGCTGTTCTAGACACTTTACTTGGGTTAGCCTTAGCTTTTGGCCTCATTCTCTTGTTGAATTCTTTCCGCCTCTTGCGCTACAGTTCCCTCCACCTCATGCAACAGAAAAAAGCAGGAGAGAAGAAGGGATGCTTCTTGCTGGTCCAAACTTTTTTAGGACTTGGGCTCTTAGGAATTGCATTTTATATAGCGCTAACCGTTGAGCGTCCGGTTGCGGCGGTTCAAGGATTCTTTATTGCTGTCATTTTGGTCATTCTAGCGACTTATCTCTTATTCAACGCAGGATCTATTACCTTCTTAAGATTTCTCAAAGGTAGGAAATCCTACTATTACAAGCCAGAGAATTTTATATCCGTCTCTAACTTAATAGCTCGGATGCGAAAAAATGCAGCGGGCCTTGCGACCATTAGTATTCTTTCCACCATGGTTTTGGTAACCTTAACCGGGTCACTCAATATCTTTATTGGAGGGCAGAACTACCTAGATACTGTTTACCCTTCTGATTACATGATTAGTGTGGGGCATATGCCTTCAGATGCTGAGACAGAACCGGTTATCAAGGATGTTCAAGCTCAAATTAAGAAAACAGCCGATTCGACAAATCTATCAGATTATCAGGTGGCACAGACAACATACTGGTCGGCTGAAATTCGAAAGATTGATGGAAGGAGCTTAGAGGTGTATGAGCAGTCCTATCAAGAAGCTGGTCAGGAGATGAAGACAGAAGGAGTGGTCAACTTTTTTGATCAGGCGACTTATGAGCAACTGACGGGTAAAAAAGTTGAGCTTGGGGAAAATGAGATCCTAGCCTATGGTTATCACTATCCTGGAAGATTAGACGCGCAGTTAAAAATCAATGGGAAGACCTTCACGATTAAAGAAAAACTAAACTCCAATTTTATCCAAGGAGAACTTTCTCAAGGCAGCTTGTTTCAACATCAAATGGGCTTGTACCTTGTTCTTCCTGACTTGAACCAACTGGGACTAAAAGTTGATAAAAATTTGGAATTCTCTATTACTGCAAAAGATAAAGAGAACCAAGATTTCATCGGTAGCGTGACCAAAGAGCTGTATTCGACAGACAAAATGAGTCAATATGGTGCGACTTATTTTGGTGGATATGAACGATACAGTATAGAGAAGGAGTGGCGTGAAACAGCAGGGACTCTCCTCTTTATTGGAGTTTTCCTATCTGTGATCTTTCTATTGGCTACGGTTCTCGTCATTTACTACAAACAGATTTCAGAAGGCTATGAGGACCGGGAAAATTTTGTGATTTTGCAACAAGTAGGATTGGACCAAAAGCAAACCGGCACCACCATTCGCAAACAGATTCTCACCGTCTTTTTCCTTCCTCTATTCTTCTCCTTCCTTTACCTAGGAGTAGCCTACAAGATGATTGCAAAAATCGTTGCCATCTTAGGAGCGACCAATGCAGGCTTGGTCCTTCAAACAACCTTAGCAATCTGTGCTGTCTTTTTTATCTCCTATGTTCTCGTCTTTCTTCTGACTTCTAGAAGTTATCGGAAGATTGTCGTGAGGTAGCGCTGAGTCTATAAAAGATTGAGAAATGAAAAATCCAATAAATAGACAAACTGTTTTTTACATAGGACAAGCCAAGTGTTGCGGAAAGAATTATAATAATCTAAATTATTAAGCTTATTTAAACAAATACCGAAACTTTCCGCCGTGAGAAAAGTGATAGAAATACTAGTATTTCTATCACTCGGGAGTTTTGGAACCTTAGGTCCAAAACTAAGTTATGGAACTTCGAAGAAGTTCGCTAACGTCCGTACTCACCTAAGGAAAGTTTCAAGGATAGGTTTTTCCTTAATCAAAAACACCGAGGATTTGATCCTCGGTGTTTTTATCGTGATTATTTCACGTGTTTTGCAAGTTCTTCTTGTGCTTTTTTGTTTGATTCTTCTTTTTCCTTCAACCAATTCTTATAAGCTTTTTCGTAGTCAGCAGTTGTGACTGTCTTGTCTTGAACCTTTTGGTATTTGAAGAAGGTTGTTTCACCTTTAATACCAATTGCAGAATTTGCTCTTGAGAATGGTGTTACCTTAGTGATAGATGGAACTCCACCCTTAGAGTAGATTGGAAGAACCATGGCATTTTCTGTCAACCAAGCTTGGGCAGCAGCGTATTTTTCATAACGTGCATTGGTATCCAATTTTTCAGCATTGGCAGCATCTAGCAATGCTTGGTATTCGTTCAAACCAATTTTCTCGATGAGTGCTTGGTCTTTCTTAGGATCAAGTCCCATACCAGTCAAGGTTGAACCATCTGTTGAGTTTAAGATATCCAAGTAAGTAGATGGGTCTTGGAAGTCAGGTCCCCAACCAGTGATATCCATATCAAAGTCTTTTTGCTCTGGTGATTGGGCAAAATAAGTAGCGTTATCTGCATCGTCTGTAGACAATTTTTGTACATCGATCACGACATTGTCTGTACCAAGGGCTGCTTCGATTGAGCTCTTCAAAGAGTCTGCTTGTTGGACAAGAGCATTAGAAGATTGGTCCACAACATAGTCGATATGGATTGGGAATTGAACACCTTGTGATTGCAATTCAGCCTTCGCTTTTTCAAGTTCCGCTTTGGCTTTATCCGCATTATGCAAGCTATCTTGAGCATCTGCGAAGCTAACACCTTTCCACTCATCTCCTGTTGCGGCAAGTTTTTCTTCAACGAGAGTACCGAAGTCTTTCCCATCTGCTTGCACAAATGTCGGTGGAACTAGAAGGGTACGAAGAGTTTTTGATGCTCCGTCTTTCCCATTCACTTGAGCACTGTAGGAAGTTCTGTCTAAAGCAAAGTTCAAAGCTTGACGGAAGTTTTTGTTTTGAAGAGCTGTTTTGGTGTTATTCTTTTGCTCATCAGATGTCTTCTTCGTATGGCCGTAATTTTGACGGTTGACGTTGAAGTAAGCGTAGTAAACAGTAGAATCTTGTGGGGAATAAACGATGTTATCCTTGAATTTCTTCTCAATCGTACTGTAGGTTGAGCTTGTTGGGAAGAGACGAGCAGTAGATAGGTTACCATCTGAGAAGTTACGAGCAAGGTAGTCTTGGTCGGATCCATCGAAGTAAGTTAATTTAACCGTATCGATGTGAACATTTTTCTTATCGTAGTAATCAGGGTTCTTTTCCAACTCGATTTGTGATTTTGAAGTGAAGGATTTCAAAATGTATGGACCATTGTAGAGGATCCCATTTGGTTTCACGCTACCGAAGTCTTTCCCAGCTGATTCTAAGAATTTGTCATTGACCGGCATCATAGTAGAAGTAGTCAATTTAGAATTCCAGAAAGATTCAGGTTGGTTCAAAGTATATTGAAGAGTATGATCATCAACAGCTTTGACCCCAACAGTTGAGAAGTCTTTAGTTTTTCCGTTCACATAATCATCCAAGCCTTTGACTGAGTTTTGAACCAAGTAAAGAGCATCGGACTTTTTATCGGCTACATATTTCAGAGATGTCACGAAATCATTTGCAGTGACGTCAGCGTATTCATTTCCTTCTGAATCATACCACTTCGCGTCTTTTCGAAGCTTGTAGGTATAAGTGAGCCCGTCTTTTGAAACAGACCAGTCTTCTGCAAGAGCAGGCACTAAGTTACCGTATTGATCGTTTTCAAACAAACCATCGACCAAGTTACTTGTAATGTCGCTTGTAGTTGAACGATTTGAAGTCAAATAGTTCAAGGAATCAGGGTCTGTACCATACACGTAGTTGTAGGTTGTTCCCTTTGATGAATTAGAAGATGAACCACATGCAGCAAGGAAAAGCGTTGAAGCAGCGGCTACACCTGCTAAAAGAGCAAGCTTCGATTTTTTCATATTCGTGTCTCCTTTTGTATAATTTTAATTATTATACTCCATTCAATCCATAAAATAAAGTGTTTTTTGAACTTTTTTTGCATATTTACACACCAGTATACAGTGAAAGCCTTGATTTTAAGGGGTTTTTAAGGAATAAAAATTTTTTTAAAAAGATTACTATTATGCTTTACATACTAGTTGAGAAAGAGTATACTGATAGTGAAGAAACTAGTATGTAAAACAAACTAGTGGATAAAGAGAGAGGTGAGAAGGATGAAAGAGTCCCAATTACTAAAGGGAGTCTTGGAGGGCTGTGTGCTGGAGATTATTTCCAAAAAGGCTATCTATGGCTATGAATTGATCCAAAGTCTCAAAGAGATGGGATTTGATAAGATTGTCGCCGGGACCATTTATCCCCTGCTTCAAAAATTAGAAAAACAAGGAATTATTTATGGGGAAATGAGGCCGTCTCCAGATGGTCCTGATCGTAAGTATTTTTCACTCAGTGATGCTGGAAAAGAGCGTTTAGGGGAATTTTGGGACCAGTGGCAGGAGCTAGTCACAAAAGTAGAACGTATCAAGAAGGAGGGGAAAGAATGGTAGAAAGTTATACAGAAAAAATGTCAGATGAATTGATTCATTTAAATAAAGAGGATCAAGCCTATGTGAAAAAAATGGTGGCCTATATTGGGGCTAAGTCCTATTTTTATGATGATGAAGCACTCGGTGAACAACTCTACAATATGGTTTGCGACCTAAAAGTTGCTGAAAAAGAAGACATTCGGGCAGTGGATTATTTTGGAAAGGATCCACGGGCTATGGTGGACCAAGTTCTTTCAGATTTGCCTAAACGCTCTTTAGGATCTTATGTGGGACTCGTCTTCCTACTTGGAGTGATCTTAGTTGGCATGCGTTATTTAATGGATTTTACCTGGATGACGCCATTGAAAATTGAACCCCTGACCTATGTTGTTATTTTATTCAATTTCTTGGTGTTTAGCCAGTTCATCACGTGGCTTTGGTCCAAACAGAGCTATGGTGAAATGAAGAGGTCTTGGGCTATTTTTATCAGTGTGATCTGCCTGATGGTATTTCTGAACATCATACGACTATTTTCGATTTATTTTGGCCACATTGGGAGTCTCTTCTTATCAGATGGTTGGGCGGTTGTTCTTGCTATCCTAGTCCTACTTGGGTTTGCGGTTATGGCTTATAGAAGCAGGGAGCGTTTAATGACGAGTCTACTAGTTATGGGCCTGACTTTCCTAGTTACTGGATGCTGGATTCGTCTTGTGAATCAGGAAACTGCTCACTTATTAGGCTGGCTACTTCCTCTCATAGGACTAGTCCTGACCTTCGTTGTATTTCGTCTCCAAAGAAAGGGGGAAGAAAGATGACAGCAGTTATTTATTATGAAGAAACTCAGGCTTTGGTTCAAACCTTTAGCCAGGAGGACCAAGCTTATTTCCAAGATCTCTGGGATTATTTCAATTTCGCCGGTTTCTTATATGAGGAGAAGGCTTTGAGAGAGCAGGTCTATAATTTAGCACTAGATTTTTCGCAAGCAGGAGCGGATGGATTGACAGCAAAGGACTATTTTGGTCTCAATCCAAAGGAAATGGCAGACCAAATCATCGAAAATATGCCCAAAGAATCGACACGGTCTGTTCTGAAATATGGGGCGATCATCTCGGGAATTGTGATTTTCTATCGCCTCTTAAGTGATTTTGCTTCGCAAGTAGTCCTGGTTCTCAAGCCCCTCATCTATCTAACGGATAGTATTTTAGGACTTTTGGCCGTTGGGTTACTATTCTATCTCCTTCGTCGCCTCATTTTTGCAGAAGAGAAGTCAAAAAAAGTAATCTATGTAGCAGTCGTTCTCGTTCTGGGGATCTATTTTATCAGTGAAATAGTTGGGGTCCGATTCTTGCCAGCTTTTGCCTGGTTGACGGTACCGAATCCATGGGATACTTTCCTGATGACAGGGGCTTCTGCAGGTCTTATCCTCTGGCAATGGAAAGAAGAGTTTGTTCGTGCCTTCATCTTTCCTATTCTGTCCTTCTTAGTAGTGGGATTCTTGCATCGCTGGACTTTGGCACAAGGAATTCAGAATCCTAGTATGACTGTCCTCCTGCCAACAGCCGTCATTGTTTTTGGGCTAGTTATATACTATTGGTTTACCATTCGGGCCTTGAGAAAGATGAAGGCTGAAGAAGGTTAAAATACAGTTAAGGAGGGGTGCCCCTCCTTTATTAGTTGGAGAAGTTACTGTCAGAGATAGGCTACCATTTTCAATCTAAGTATGATAGAATGATGACAATAAAAGGGGGGAAAGGGATGAATCTATTTCGAAAAAAAGATGTTGGCAAATCTCATGCTGGTCTGAACCGCCATTTGCGAATGTGGGATTTGATTGTTTTAGGTATCGGTGCTATGGTGGGAACGGGGATTTTCACCATTACGGGAACTGCTGCTGCTACTTTAGCTGGACCAGCCTTGATTGTTTCCATTGTGATTGCAGCTTTTTGCGTAGGATTGTCTGCTCTCTTTTTTGCAGAGTTTGCTTCGCGGATCCCTGCGACTGGGGGAGCCTATAGTTACCTCTATGCTATCTTTGGTGAGTTTCCAGCTTGGCTTGCAGGCTGGCTAACGGTTATGGAATTTATGACAGCTGTATCCGGGGTCGCTTCGGGTTGGGCAGCCTATTTCAAGGGCTTGTTAGCGAATGGAGGTATCCATCTCCCAGCTGCTTTAAATGGGACCTTTAATCCTACTGCAGGGAACTATGTGGATCTGTTACCCATTTTAGTCATGGTTCTGGTGACGGCTCTAGTTCTCCACAATGCTAAATTTGTCCTGCGCTTTAATTCGATCCTGGTAATTTTGAAATTCTCTGCCCTGGCTTTGTTTGTTCTGGTAGGAATGTTTCATCTCAATCCTGCCAACTGGGCAAATTTTGCTCCTTACGGATTTGGGGAAATCTACGGTGGTCAGACAGGGATTATGGCGGGGGCTTCGCTCATGTTTTTCGCTTTCCTAGGATTCGAGTCTATTTCCATGGCGGTTGATGAAATTCAAGAGCCTCAAAAGAATATTCCTCGGGGGATTGTTCTCAGTTTGATGATTACGACGGTGCTCTATATCTTGGTAACCTTGGTGCTAACGGGGATGGTACCTTTTAGTCAGTTGAATGTGGATGATGCGGTTGCCTATGCTCTCCGTCAGGTAGGAGCCTCTTGGGCAGGGACCTATGTTTCCCTCGTTGCGATTTTTACCCTCATCACCGTCTGCATTTCCATGACCTTTGCTCTTTCTCGAATGATCTATAGTTTAGCGCGTGATGGTCTTCTTCCCAGTATGATGCGGGAGTTGGATCCTAAGACCAAGGTGCCTAAAAAGGCAACGATACTAGCTGGGATTGCTGCAGCGATTGCAGGTGGGGTTTTCCCATTAGCGAGCATTGCCTCCTTTTTAAATATCTGTACCCTAGCCTATTTGATCATGATGGCCTTAGCTATTCTTAAACTTCGTAAAGAACAAGGGCTACCAAAGGAAGGGGAGTTCAAGACTCCTTTGGTTCCATTCCTGCCTATTTTATCCATTATCATCTGCGTCTCTTTCATGACCCAGTATTCTCTAGGAACTTGGATGGCCTTTGGCCTTGCTCTCTTGATTGGGACGGTCCTTTATTTCAGCTATGGCTATCAACATTCTGAAGAAAATAAGCAAGAAGATTAACGAAAAGTCAGAGAACTACTCTGGCTTTTTCTTTTGAGCAGGTGAAGAAGAAATGCCAGATAGTAAGCAACAAGTAAACTTGATTTTTGTTATAATGAAAGGGAGTATAAATCAAAGGAGAAGATCATGACATTTGAAGAAATCTTTAAAAAATAGCAATATGTATTAGTATCGTTCTCATTTGTCAACATTTTAAAATTGGCAGTTTGGGCACTCCTAAAAGGAGGTTTTAGAGTGTTTATCTACTATATCTCTTGGTTCATTCTAGGTTTATTTGAGAAAGGGATTATGAATAATTCATTTTTTAGAACTTGATTAGTAACTTACACGTTCATAGTAGATTTATATATTCGAAAGTTTGGGGTAGTTTTAGAGAGTTATAAAGTATGAAAAAGTTAAAAAAGATTGAAAAATGAATAGGAGGTTTCTATGAGATTCATTATTTCTTTTATCACATTTTGTGGTCTAGTTGGTGTTTGGTATTTTATAAAAAAACAACCAAATATAAAATATCGAAACATTTCAGCTTTGGTTTCTATAATTGGTTTTATTATTTTTGGTTTATTCTTTCAAGAAGAAAAAACTCAACAAGCTTCGGTAGAGCCTGTTGTTAGTTCAAGTAACTCGTCTTCTAGTGTATCAACAATAATTCAGACGTCCTCCTCGACTTCAGAAATTAGTTCATCAAGCGAATCAGTTTCGACATCAAAACAATTTAATGATGAAGAGTTTCAAAAATATGCTATTCAATTTCAGAATAAATTGAATGAGTTGGTAAAAGAGACTGGGCAAGTTTATAGTGCTACAGGGAGAGGGCTTATACTGTATCTGACTGTTCCACAAGATTTTAAATATAATTCAAAAGATAATATTCAAGAATTTGCTGACAAAGTTTTACAGGTTAAGAATGAAACTTTCCCCGTTTGGCTCGTTGAAAATGGTTATTCTGCTCAAGATGTCAGTATTCATCTACACATTAAGACAGAAGATGGGACGACAATCGCAAAAGAAAAGTTCTCGGGTTCAATGAAGGTTACGAAATAAATAATTAGTTTAAAAAATATAACAAATTTAGTTTGATTAATGGTACAGGATATTTTAAATAACAAATGAATATGAGGGATGTTACTATCTAAATGACAGCCTGTTTTAGATTTATTGTTCAATAAAAAGACACAGTTTTAGAAGAAGGAAGAAACTTATGGGATTTTTTGATAATGTAAAACAAGAAGGTACCTTTTCAAATGCTTCTGGAGCAAATGGATTACATTATGTTGTTCTTCAAGTGACATTGAAAGAAAAATTTTTTGGCACTGGTTCAGGGAACCTTACAGAATTAGAAGATGTAATCAATCGCCAAGCGTCTAAGGGATATAGACTTCATACAATCAGTACAGCAAATGGTGGAAGTAAAGGATTAGGTGGAGGAGATCGTATTCAAGCAACTATGGTTTTTGAGAAGATTGTATAATCCCTCTTTATTCCTCATATTTGCCAGTAATAACCTTTTTTTTAAGTGTTATTCTAACAAAAATAGTGTAAATAGAAGACAGAAATCGAAAATAAATAGAGGTCGAACAAGTTTGCTAACTTGTTGACATATGGCTCCAAATGGATTATAATTTATTTAATCTTAATGAATGGTTGCAGTAGCGACCTACCGAAAGGGGCTTCTAACGAAGCTCCTTTTGTGCATTATTATGAGGTACAATCAATGAAACCTTTTACAAATATTGATGAACAGATAGAGCTGCTAAAATCCAGAAATCTAACATTTATAAATGAAAGTTTAGCAAGACAATCTCTAACCAATTATGGATACTATGAAATAGTCAACGGATATAAGTATTTCACTATTGAGTTAGACTCTGAGGAGGAAATCTATAAAGATGGTGAAACGTTTGAACATATGCTCGCCCTCTACGAACTTGATAAGGATATCCGAAAAGGAATTATAGAAGCGACTATGGAGATTGAATTGTCACTACGGACAGCAATCGGTTACGTTGTCGCAAAAGATATCGGAGTTGAAAAAGAGAATTACCTGGATAGAAAAAATTATAATCAAGGTAAGAAGAATAAAAGAGGTTATGAGATTGATCAGCTTATTCATAAATTAAATAAAATTTACGATGATAACTCTGAACCTTATAAACACTACAGAGAAACTCACGGACACATTCCGCCTTGGATTCTTTTAAAAGGTACTACTCTAGGAAACCTAGTAACCATGTGTAAGCTACTAAAACCTGCTCAAAAAGAGCAAGTCATTGCAACCTGCCTAACAATTCCTAAAGAATTTATAACCGAGGAAGTAAAAGCAACCTTTTCAGAAATTCTATACCTAGTTTTGGCATTTAGAAACCGTGCAGCCCATAGCGGTAGACTGTTTAATTATCATTCTGAAAAATATTATATCAGCTATAGAGAATTTTTCCACAAACGTATGGGGATATCTGAAGCTGGCTATAGAAAAGGCGCAGGAAAAAACGATTTATACACCCTTTTCAACTCTCTTACATGGTTTAAAAATGAAGATGCATCATTTCATGCCGAATTTGCTTTATTCTATTCTCTCAAAGAGCATCTTAAGAAATTCCCTGATGATGATGTTATGTTTACGATAGAATCAGGTATGCCATTAGAGTATATAAAGGACAAAATAGCTAAGTATTTTGATTAGAATTATTATTTAACCAAATATAACACCTCTATAAGTCCCATATTAACCTTGTGTTCTATTCTAGTAAAATTTAACTTCCAACTGAAAAACGAAAATAAGGAAATCTCGAAACTCATAATATGATATGAATCACGATCTAAAACGCTTTTAATAATAGCTTCCCTGCTGATGTTTTTAGGAAGTGATATCATGAAAATTACAGAAGTAATAAAAAGAGATAGTAGTACGGTAAACCGTTCTAGTATAGGGCTAGATGAGTGCAAATTAAATGTGAAGTCCAAGACTTTTAATACTATCAGTATGAATAAAATAATTGTTGTTTATAAAAAATGATTGACATTCCAAAGAACCGTGCAGGGATAAGTGTGATTAGTATAGAAATCAAAATAGTTAATATACTACGATTATATAAAAATAGAAAAAAATCAAAGGAGAACACCATGACATTTGAAGAGATTTTACCAGGCTTAAAGGCCAAGAAAAAATATGTACGAACAGGATGGGGTGGAGCAGAAAACTATGTCCAATTGTTTGATACCATCGAGCAAAATGGAGTGGCTCTGGAAGTGACACCTTATTTCCTCATTAACGTGTCTGGTGAAGGCGAAGGCTTTTCCATGTGGAGTCCAACCCCTTGTGATGTCTTAGCGACAGATTGGGTGGAAGTTCATGACTAAAGGGGTCTTGATTACGGGCGTGAGTTCCGGAATTGGTCTGGCTCAAGCCCGTCTCTTTCTAGAAAAGGGCTACCAGGTCTATGGGGTGGACCAGGGAGCTGATCCCCAGTTGCCAGGTGAGTTTCACTTCTTGCAGCGGGACTTGACCCTAGATTTGACGCCGATTTTTGACTGGTGTCCTGAGGTCGACGTCTTGTGCAATACGGCTGGGGTATTGGATGACTACAAACCACTTCTTGAGCAAAGCGCTCAGGAGATTCAGGAGATCTTTGAGATCAACTATGTGACTCCGGTAGAGCTAACACGGCATTATCTGACTCAAATGTTGGAGAAGAAGCAAGGGATCATCATCAATATGTGCTCCATTGCTTCTAGCCTAGCAGGAGGTGGCGGTCACGCTTATACTTCCTCCAAGCATGCTCTAGCAGGCTTTACCAAACAGCTGGCTCTGGATTATGCAGAATCTGGCATTCAAGTCTTTGGCATTGCTCCTGGAGCCGTCAAAACAGGCATGACTGCAGCGGACTTTGAACCAGGCGGTCTAGCAGACTGGGTGGCTAGCGAGACCCCTATTAAACGCTGGATAGAGCCAGAAGAAGTGGCAGAAGTCAGTCTCTTTTTGGCCAGTGGGAAGGCCTCTGCCATGCAGGGGCAAATCCTGACCATTGATGGTGGCTGGAGTTTGAAGTAGAGAACTGAGAAAGCAGGAGGTTAATGCATGCACGAATATGATTTTGGTTTTTCCTTACCGAAAGGATATCAGGTATTTCTTGATGACTTAGGGGATCAGCCAGGTTATGACATTGGTGAGACGGGTATTTGTCTCTATGCTAAAGAAGATCTTACCGAACGCAATCAAACCTACCAGATTGATGAGGATGAACCAGATTTCTTTATGATCGGTCAAGATGGGGATATGGCCTATTTCCTCAAAAAGAATGGGGACGATAGCATTTATGAAAATGATCTAGGTGCGCTAGGTTCTCTCGAAATGCAAAAGGTAGCTGAATCAATTGCAGACTTTATTAATCAGATCTTGCAGGAGGAGTAAGATAGAAATAGAAAGGGGACTGAGAAAGATAGCTGCAAAAAGCTCGTCGATTTACTCAGTCTTTTTTAAAAAATTTTTTAAAAAATCTTTTCTCATTCATTTTGGATTCATCTTTCTTAGATAAAATAGAATCATCAAGAAGAACTTGATAAGAAAAAAAGAAAGTTGGTAACTAACATGAAAAAATCAATTAAACAAAAAGCCGTTGCAAGTCTCGCAATCTTCTCTCTATCAACTGCCGCTCTAGGCTCTGTAGTAGCCTTTGCCGATACTGGAACAAGTAAAAAGACTACTTCTTCAACAGTGACTGCATCTGTCACCCTTGCACAAGCTCAAGAAAAAGCTCTGAAAGAAGCTAAGGGTGGAAAAGTGATTGGCTACGAGCAAGAAGAAAAACATGGAAAAGCAGTGTATGAAGTGACCATCTTGGATGGAAAAAATGAAAAAGAATATAAGATCGATGGCCAGTCTGGTGCTATCTTGAAGTCAAAAACTAAGGATCTGAGTCAGGATCGTGAAGATCAGCAATTAATCGGAGCAAGTGTTCAGTTGGACTTGGCTAAGGTAGAGAGCCAGCTGAAATCAAAATACTCGAATGCTAGTATCGAAAAAGTAGAGTTAGATGTAGAAGATGGTAAACTTGTCTATAGCGTTAGCTTGCGAGAAGGCAATCAAAAAATTGAGTTAGAGTTAGATGCCAATACAGGTACCGTATTGGAAGAAGATGTGGAGCTGGATCACGATTAACTAGAGTAAGATCTCGACTAGGCTTTTCCTAGCCGAGATTTTTTATGGAAGCATGGTATAATAAGGGAAGAAATTTGGAGTAAGTGGCTATGAAAGTATTAGTGATTGAAGACGAAGTAGATTTGAATCGTAGCATCGTTAAATTACTGAAAACCCAGCAGTATAGTGTTGATGCGGCCTATGATGGTCAGGAGGCCTTGGACTACATTCGTGTGTCCCAGTATGACGTGATTATTTCAGATATTATGATGCCGCAGCTAGATGGTTTGGGGGTATTGAGCTACTTGAGAAATCATCAGATTAAGACCCCAGTTCTGATGCTAACGGCTAAAGATAGCCTAGAAGACAAGGTAACAGGACTGGATGCTGGTGCAGACGACTACTTGGTCAAACCCTTTGAATTTGATGAATTACTGGCTCGGATTCGCGTCATGCTGAGACGAAATAATCGAGAAAACTTGACCAACCTGGTCCAATTTGGTGACTATTCCTTAGACCTGGCAAAAAAGACCATCCAACACAAGGGTGTTTTGGTTGACCTGACTTCCAAGGAGTATGAGTTACTAGAGTGCTTGGTTCGCCATCCCAATGTCGTTTTAAGTCGGGAACAGATTCGCGAGCATATTTGGGATTTTGACTATGTTGGGGAGTCCAATATCATCGATGTTTTAGTCAAGAATATCCGCAAAAAATTAGGTAATCCATCGATTATTCAGACAAAAAGGGGGATGGGCTATGTTTTCAAAAATGAAGAAGGACTCTAAGTCTCCCTCAATTGTCTCCAAAGTGACGCTCTGGTACACGCTCTTTGTTTCCTTCCTCTTTGTCCTCATGTTTGGAGCTTCCTTTATCATTTCCGGGACCTGGTCGAGTTATAGCGCTCGTGGAGAGCTAGAGCGGGAGACCATGGAGATGGCTGCTGATTTGGAAGAGTTTGAGTCTTTTGATGATGGGAATTATTTTGCGCTCTATAATCAAAATAGGGAATTGGAGCAGGGGGCTCTACCGAGTGGCTTTGATGCCAATGCGAGCCTGTCATCAGGGACCTTATCGACCTACAGCACTTCTCAAGCGTCCTATTATTATCTCGATGTCTATAATGAGAGCGAGGGAAAGTGGGTCCGGGGTGTGCGTCTAGCTTCAGGCCTAGGAAAAGAAATGACTCTCTTCTTGCTGTCCTTAGCCATTCTAGCTCCTCTGTCCATCCTTGGCATGGCCTGGGGGGGACGTCGGATCCTCCGTAAGGCCTTCCTGCCGATCAGAGATGTGACCCAAATGGCAGAGGAAATTACAGAGAGCGGAGATTACGGCAAGCGCGTGTCGACCGAGCATCAGAAGGATTATGTAGAAACGTCTCGTCTTACCAAGGTCTTTAATAATTTGATTTCTTCTGTTCAGTCGACTTTTGAGAAAGAAAAGCAATTCAACCAAAATGTATCCCATGAGTTGCGGACCCCTCTGTCAGTCATCGTTTCGGAGAGTGAGTTTGGCTCCAAATATGCAGATAACCTAGAGGAGACCAAGGAATCTTTGACGGTCATTCATCGGCAGGCTAAATTAATGAAATCGATGACCGAGCAGATCTTGGAAATATCCAAGACCCAACACCTGCAGTGGTCGGATTTAAAACCCGTTTGTCTATCAACCCTGGTGTCAGATTATTGTCAGGGACAGGAAAGAAAGTGGGGCGAAAGCCCCATAGCCTTTGAAGTGAGCATTCAGCCGGACCTCTGGATTCAGGGGGATGCTGTTTTGGTCACTCGGATGCTGGATAATCTATTGAGCAATGCAGTGAAATTTACCAAGACCAAGGTTGCCATCCACTTGGTGGCTAGTCCAGCTGGTGCTGTTCTCAAGATAGCGGATGATGGTATTGGGATAGCGCCAGACCATTTGAGCAAGATTTGGGATCGCTTCTATCAGGTGGAGGATTCTCGGAACAAGGGCCTCAATAGTGGTATCGGACTTGGGTTGTCCTTTATTAAGGACATTGCAGACCTCCATCGAGCAGAGGTGAAAATCATCTCTGAAGAAGGAAAAGGAAGTCTCTTTCGTGTGACTTTCCCACAGATCCAGGACAAGACTTCTGTCTAAGACGGTTGATTGAGCGATCAGTATGGGTTGAAAAGGGAAAATAATAAAGTGAAATAATAAGGATAAAATGAGTCTAGTAAAACCGCTAGGCTCATTTTCTGTTTTAGCTTTATGGAAAGGGAATCTTATGGTATGATAGCCTAAAAGGGACCTGTAATATGGAGGTCAAACTATGGAAAGAGAGACTCAAAAAGGAGAAGAGATGCGGAAACACCAAGAACTTTCACTAGAGCAGATCATCGAGCAGATGCGTGTGGACGAGTCTTCTTCAGATGATTTTTGCCTCTATGGTAAGGAGTATGGAGAACTAGCACTAGATAGGCTCTATTGGATATCGGATTATCCAGATGTCGTAGATGACCGTGATGTCTACCCGACAGATGTTGCGGAGCAAGATCTTCAGCTAGTCTACTATGGAGAACAGTTGATTGATGTCCTCACCGTAGCGCTTGAAGAAAAGCCAGATGCTAGTCACCAAGACTTGGTCGAGGCTTTGAAATATTATCAGCAGCACGATAACTTTATGCCCTTTAATGATTAGCTAGGTTGATTAGAGAAATGGTATCTGATGACTGATAGCATAAGGAGAGAAAATGATGAGAGAATATAAATTTGATGTTCATAACGAGATGTATGTAGCAATTCCAGAGGAAAGAGAAAAGGTCTGCCTTGCTTTAAGTGATTCTTTAGAAGTTATCAATGAGGAGTTGACTCCGTCCTATAAAGCAAAACTCGATAATCTACTGGATCAATCATCAGTATGGTATCCAAAAGCTTTGGAAAAAATTCAGGAGGAATTTACAGGACTAGCACATGCTAGACTCCTTTCAATTTTTATCTTGTCTGAACAAAGGGATGTAGACCTAATTTTCGGCTTGGAATTTGGACTGAAAGAGGACTCGGAGCATGGTAGAGGACTTAAATTCTCCCTCGATAGTTTTGAAATTTTAGAATATGGTTTAGGGGAAGTCGCTTATTACTAGGTGTATTCGATGATATGAGAAGCACTAGAAGATGGAGCAGGATATGGTAGAGAAAGAGTGGCGTTTTTATTCATCAGAGGATGATAGGGAGTGGGTGATTTTATCAGATCGTGATAGAGCTGAAACAAAAGAGGATATCCACTCTGTTAATCAGAAAGAATCCGTCATGCGAATGTATCGAAGACCGGGGGACTTTATCTCAGTGTCTTTGCTGTCCGCTTCTTATGAGATAGACGATGTAACAGGGAAACTTGGACAAGAGCGAGATTTCTATTTAAAAATTGAATGCCTGCAAGATGGATGGGCCAGTATTAGTTCTCAAGTCTATAAAAAAGAGGAAGCAGTAACCTTAGCAAGCCTCTTTATGGGACTCAGAAAAGATGCGGCTATCAAACTTTGGAAGTTAAAAAAATTGGGTGAAAATAACCTAGGAGATCGGATAGAAAAATGACAGTTACTATTGATGAATTAGTGAAGGAGCTTGGTTTTTGTGTGGTGCCTACAAAGGAGAAACCATTTAGTCTGGATGAGGTCCGTTTCAACCTTTTGGCATATTTAGAGGATTATTCTAAAATGGGATTTTCTTTTGTTAAAGCAGGTGACGAACTAGTCGAACTAAGGAAAAATCAGGAGAGTTATAGGCTTGTTGGCCAGTGTTTTTTAGGATTATTTGTGATTGGAGAAGAGGAGCAAATCTTTTTACTTTGCAATCAAGAAGGAAGGGAAGTTTTTCAAGAAGCGAGGATTTATGTCAACTCTTCCTTGCAAGCTTTTGTTTCCTCTTATTCACTTTTTCTATCAGGCATCTTTCTTTTGAAAGCAAAGTTTTATGAGATTGAGCAAGATGAAGTCGAAGAGATTGCAGCAAATTTGAAGAACCAAGTACTTGCCTTGGAAAAGCCCCTTGAACAAGAATTGCCTTTCTGGGAGCACATGGCCTATTTGATAGAAGACGATGGAATCGTTCTAAGAGATGATCTCTTTCATATCTTAAATAAAGAGCAGTAGGAATAGAATTAAATTAATTATGGAGAAAAAATTGCCCCAGATAAAGATTCGTGAGTGGAATGAAAAGCAAAGAACAAAACTTCGATTTATTAAAATTGGTGATATTTTTTGCTATCAATTTTCGGAGGAAATGTTTGTATTTGGTCAAATCCTTGGAAAAGTGAATGTTGGTCATGTCATCCAATTTTTCGATATCTTTCAAGCAAGACTTACTATAACAGTTGAGGAGCTAAGTCGTGCTCAATTTATAGGTAAGCCCATCATTGTAGACTCCTACACCTTGTTTGATCGAAGTCCAGTATGGTCTTGGCAGATAATTGGTCACCAAGTGGATTTTGATCCAAGCCCTTTTAAGGATTTAGCCTTTAAGTGGGGAGACCCAAATGGTCTTCACTTTGGGAAGGTCTGGCTAGATGGTAGGACAGAACCTAAGATTTTTTCTAGGGAAGAAGTTGAGGACCTAGACTGGGAAGCCTGTGTCGGAAGTATAGTTTATAACAGAATATTGGAAGAAGAACTGGACAAGCAAATGAAATAAAGGAGTTTTAGATGGACTATGTAGATGAGTTAACTTCAGGACGTACGCCCTTGGTAAAAAAAGCTGCGAAAAAAATTTTAAAGGGTAAACTAAAAGGATATGGACCATTTCTGCATCAAGCCTTGGAAGGCGAGATGGAAAAACCTAAATCATGGGAATCACAAATGTACTTACTCTACGCCATAGCCGCAACGGATTGCACAGAAGAAGTCCCCTATCTCAAGTCATTGCTGCTGAGAGATATTCCAACCCCTGTAACCTATCGCTCTCTAGCAGTAGCGATTGCTTATCTAGAAAATTTAGAAACAGAGAACTTGTCTTTTGTTTATGAGTCCTTAGAATCTAATAACTTCTCGCAAGTTGCAGGTGCTTGTGCTGCTATTTATATGAAAAAGATAGTACTTAAAGATGATGATTTTAACAAAATTATGTTTTATGTAACTCAGCCTAAATATCTTGAGCATATTGGCAAAGTCACAAATCCATTTTTATTTATCTTAGCTGCATCTTATTTATATCCTGAAGAGAATCGCCAGAAAATTGTTGACTTTTCTCGTCAGTTCGATATATCTATCGTCAAGGACTTAATCAATGACGTTACAAAAGGAAAGGACGGCAGGAGGATTAGGCTATTCTAAGACCTACTTAAAGAGAGAAGTCGCCATCTCCTTAAAGAGCGAAGCAATAACTCTTAAAAACAAGACTTTTATTCCAAGGGGATTCAGTTGCTTCTCAAAGAATTGGAAGAAAAAAGTGAAGGAAAATCACAAACATTAGACCTTGACCTAAGGCTAAACCTTTCTACAAGAAAAAAACTACGAGACCACGAATATGAAGTTACAGTATTTTGAATTAGATAAGCCCTATGTGGAAAATCAACAGAGGATTGAGGAGCTAATGTACTCAGCTGCGCTAACTTACGAGGAAGCTAGAATTAAGGACTATCGACAGAATTGGAAAGACCTCCGAAGAGCGTTCGTATATGAATCCAAATGTATGACCTCTATGGTAGAGCGCCTCTTCAAACCAGTTGTGACCAAGGATTGTTGGAAAATCATCGTAGAATGTGTAGATACGATTAGCAATCCAGCTATCATGAACCTACTTGGTGTCTATACTGTTCAGGTCTTATTTGATTTTTCTAGCTATAAAACCTTGAGTCCATTGGAACAGAAAAAGCTGCTCTTAGAGGCCTTGTTAAAAGGATTAAAGCGCGTGTTTAAGGAGCTCTCCATTCCCTGCTCCTTGATAGAGGATGTAGTCAATGAAATAGAGAAAAACGATTATGAAAATAGCTGGGAGTGGAAAAGGAAGAAGATCCAATCCACGATCTATTCCATTCAAGTGGAGCATCAGCTTGATAAAGTGGATTTGTTTTGGAAGATAGAGCACAAGGACAAGAGCATCCGTCAGTTGATTCAATCCTGCCCTGCTCACGAGATGGACTATGGGGCTAAGCTTGGTAAACTGGAAACAAAAGGGGACTTCCTTTATCTGTTGGATAAACAGAATGAGGTTGTGAGCAGAATTTCTGTTTTAAAATGATGGAGCAAGAACAATGAGTGACTTAAAAAAGAAATTATCCTTATTAAAAGTTGAAAGACGAATCAAGAATTTGAAGGGGATAAAGGATGTCTATTTTCTGACCACTAAACCGAGAGAAATTGCTTGGTATGCTGGGGAGTTGAATCCTATCGATTCTCCGATTCCTTGCCTTTATGAGTTTTCTGCCAATCTTACTACTAAAGATCTAAGTAGATCAATTCAAAGTCTAGTTGGAAATAGAAGGCAGTTTATCCTAGTTTTTTGGGAGTTTTCACCAGTTTACGTCTTGTTTCAAATGGAGTCTTTGGATAATTTTTTGTCCTCTTATTCTACTGAATTTTCTACCAGAGACCTGACACTTTTCTTTCAAGACCAGGAAAAAGTACTGGATCTCCATTTAGCGGAGGATAAAGTAGAAGTGAGAGTCTTGGAGAATAAGGCTAAGAACCCGTAGATTCTATAAATTGAAAATGAACATAGAATTAGTCGATGAAAGAGGCAAAGAGGAAAGAATGCCATTCTTGTAGAGACAAATGGTAAAGGTGGTTCTAATGTGTGAAAAAGAATATTATTATTATGGCAATAGTGAGTTTATGACAGGCCTAGGAGTTATTTATACAGAGTTTACTGGTCAGCGTGCAAGTCGACAAATTAACGTTTTGAATGGGCACTCTTATGCTTCCTCTTGCCTACAGGATTATGTTCCAGAAGTAGGGTTTCTACTCTATGATGGTCGAAAAGATGAGTTGGATCTATCAGACTCCATCAAGATTAGTCAAGAGGAATTTGAACGAATTTGGACTCAGGCTGTCGCTAGCGGTCAGAATGATGCGTAATTGTCAGTTGAAAATAGCCAAATATAATCCAAAAAATGTGAGAGGAATCCAATAATGATGCTTAATTTGTTGAAGGAATTCGTAGAAGTCTATCATAGAAACAAGGGCTTAGGAGAGCTTGTATTTACTAGTGACTGTCTCCATGTCGAAAAGCCAGATTTGTCTGGTCAATTGAAAGAGTTCTACCAGCATTTAGACTTTGATGAGGAAGCTTATTTTAGAGGAGCTCCCTATGATCTTGCTCTAATTCCTCTCCCTCTATGTGAAGCTGCATCAGAAGGATGGCAGGATCCTAGCTGGAAAGAGAGTTATATGGTTTTTGCTCACATGATGGGCGATGAGCCAATCTTTTGTGATCTAACTAGCGAGCTTAGTCCTGTATTTGGCAAGATTCCTGGAAATTCTAAGCTCTATAGCTTAAGCCCCTCTTTATCTACTTTCTTGTCTACCTATAGTCAGATGAAAAAGCTAGAAATCACCAAGTTTGAGAATGACATCTACATTGATGAGGATTTATTGGACTACAAAGAGGGATTCTTGGAGGGAATTATGGATATTATCGAGGAGCAACTTCCTGAAGACTATCGAAAAGACTTTATTGAATTTATGCTGGGTTAAAGCCAAATAGAGAGAGATGAGAAGCAAATGGAAATGAAGAATTTTTTAAAATGTTGTGAGGATATGGTCATACAAGAAGGTGGGGCCTCAGCTCTTGAACTAGAAAAACTCAAAGCCAGACAGTTTCCGCAAGCTCACCTGGATTTGCTCTCCATAACCAACGGCTTGGAATTTTATGGTGGCTATTATCGTTTGTTTGGGACGGATTCTACTCAAGCCATCACGCTGGACTCTTGGAATTCGGATGAGCTATGGAAAGATGTCTGGAGAGATTATGCATCAGACTACTATTTTTTTGGTATGTCTGCTATTGGAGATCAATTCGCTTATAGATTTAAGGATGGGAACATTCAAAGTCATCAAGTTTATTATTTAGATGGGATTACTATGGATGTCATCGAGATTTACGACAGTTTTGAAGCATTTTTCGAGAGGGAATTTGTTCTGAAAGCCCAAGGTGGGATGGAATCTATTTTTGTGTCTGCTAGGGAGCGATTTGGAAATCTAGACCTCTCCACAAGCTGTATTTATTCCCCTTCCTTAATGATTGTGAATGATCCAAGCGTTGAGAATCTCATGCTTTTACCGACAAAGGATGTCATGACTATCAATGGGGATTTGCTTGTTCAATTATCTGATTCAGAGGAGTCGATTACGAAACTGGAGCAATATCTAGACGCTTTGGGTAGAGCTAGAGTCAAGGTTATCTTTGATCGAGATTGAGAAAGCAGGATAAAGTTTATATAGAAAAGAATACTCTTGAGATTCATGATTTTAGTTTTTGAGACAAGCAATGGCTTATTCTTCTTGTAAAAGTGTCATTGTAAAAATAGATAGGTTGAACAAAGAAAACGAAGCATGATATTCATAAAAAGAGGTGAATGATGACCAGTTTAGATAAATATTTAGAGATCATTAAAAAAGGATTTTCCGAAAGAGAGAATCTAATGGCAATGGAGCCTCTGCATTCTATCGAAGAGATTGCACCATTATTGGATGAAACATTGACTTATAAAGAATTCATCAATATCAATCGCTTATTAAGACAAAAGTACATTGTCGAAAAGCCAGAGGAGATGCTGAAGGATGTGGATTTTAATCAGCTTTCGTTACCTAGCAATACGAGAGTGATTTACTTGATGGGAAGTAAATCTGATGTGCTAGACTTTTCAACATACGAACAAGTAGAAAAAATTTTATTAGTTGGGGCTAGAAGAGTAAGAAAGATCATCTTACCCCAAAATGATTGTGTGAAAGCTCTAGGGATTTCTTCTATGACAAATTTGGAAACGATAGAGAACATTTCTTTTCATAAAGGCATGCGTTATCTGCACGTTGATTATGGTGTAAAGTTGCCGGACTTTGATTTTATAAGGGATTTAAATCAGTTGCTCTATCTTTCATTTACAGCAAATAAAAATTTACCAGAATTGGATTTTATCCAGCCATCTAGTGAGCTTCGTTTTTTAGATTTTGTTGACACGTCTATTTTTAATTACGCATCAACAGTTAGCTACCTGAAGAGTCTGAAACATCTCCGATTTTTAACAACGGGAAGAACAAATCAAAAGCAAAGGGAACTTCTTAGAAGAGAGTTACCACATGTTTGCATGCGTGAGGAGTAAAAAATGCCTTTAATACAGCTTTTTATGACCGATGTCTTCATAATAAACGAACCTTTAGTCCCGTTGTTTAAGTAGGAGGAAATATGAGCCATACGAATCTAGCAAAAGAAACCTTACTCCAGTTTATGCAGGCTATGTATTCTTGGGAGAAAAAGGCCACTAGGAGCCTAAGAAACAAAGCTGATAAAGAGATGTTGAAGGATGAATTAGCTACGATTTTTGATCAGTTTTGTACATCTAAAAAACACTCAGAGCAAGGGAAGAGTCCTTATCAGTCCGCTTTCCATTTGAATACAAATTTGAGACGCATCCTATCGTTGATGAAGAGCATGACGGGAATCAAGCTTATTTCTACATCAAGGAGAATCGTTCTGGTATAGAAACCCTCTATCGTTTTCAAATGGTGTTTCAAAAGGGGAAATGGTGGATTGATAAGAAAGAATGGCTCGATGATGGGAATTGGATCAATTCTTCCTTGTGAAATACTGGATAGTATAGGAATGCAGGAAGAGATGTACTTCAAAAAACAGTGGTAGTTAAGTGTAAGAAATGAAATTTTAGAGGTCAATATGAATAAAACACTTTCAAATCAAAAAAGGAAATTAACAACCATTAAAAATCAAGTACTAAAGGCGAGAGATTTTGATCTTGAAAAAGCACAGCTTTTTACTACTAAAGCAATTTTAGAAGCATTAAAAGCAGGCAAAAAAAGCCTTGAGATCAATTGGGAGGAAAACGGGAAAACAGAAACCTACTCCTATAAACATGTACGGATGGTTCATGCTATTCAACCATATACTTTGGTTTCTGAGTTCATCGAAAACAAGACATCTGAAACCTATCAATCTTTGCTAAACGGCTGTTTTTGTTCTGTAATGGCAGACATGACCTCTGCTAAATATTTAGAGAAAGGTGGCTCAAACTTTGATACAGATATTTGTTTGAATATCTTATTTGCCCTTGCCTATTTAGATGATACTTATGTAGAATTTTTAATTGATAAATTAGCCTATTTTAAAGAGGCTCAAGCTGAAAAAGGGAAAAAAGTTATTTTCTTTTCAGCCAAGAGTTTATTGCCTTTAGTCGTTTTTCTTTATGGAAATGGACAGGGAGACCGGTTAGCTAGCTTGCTCGAAAATGCCTGTGATGCTAAATATAAACCCTTGGACTCGAACCCTTATCATAATGTGAATGATGCCTATAAACAGGTTATGGAAACTATTTTTTCAGAGGATGTGGCTATTTTTAGAGAAACAATTTTATCCATGTGTGATTATCATTTAGCGAACGTCAAAGACAGTCATTTAGTAGACTTCAATACCTTACTATGGCAGTATTTCCCAATTGAAATCTTAGTTTTACTAAAAGAACGTCAGAAAAGAGAATTCCCAATCGACGGGATTAGCCATCCCTTGCTTGATGACTTTTTACCCTATTTCTTGGATGACTTTCAGATATCCGAGCAAAATAAGATGATACTTGGCACAATCATAGAGTAGCAGTGTGAAATGATGAGCAATCGATTTATAGTAGTATCAATGTATAAGAAACATCCTCTTGAGGGAGTGATATTTCAATAGTAACAAAAAAGGAAATAAGAAATGAAAAACTATTTACTGGATGAAGGGCTATTTCAGTATCCTGAATCATTTAAAAAATTGATCGAACTTAATTTAGTTGATTTTGATTGTTGGTATCTGTTGGATTCAGAATGGGCCCTGTCTTTGTATGAGGGATTGCAGGAAAGGTACCCAACCCGAAAGTTAATTCCATTTGCTAAAAGAGGTGATTGTGATGATACAGCTTGTTTTGAAATAGGAAAGGGCAATAAGGTCCAACTCATTCATGATTTTGCTACAGAAGGCTGGGAGCAACGAAAAGAGTTTAATGATTTTTGGGAATGGGTAGAATATGCAGTCAAATGCATGATAGAGTACAATAAAGAAGATGGGATTGAATAATCGCAAGCTCTTTTCTAGGGACGAAGGAACTCGTCTCTAATGATTTACAAGGCAAGGAGAACAAATGGAAACGATCACCCAATTATTAAATGAGATTGAAAAAAGTCTCCAACAGCTAGATCATTCTTGTTTAGTCCATCTAAATCCGGGAATATCTTCTCAACAGATTCAAGAATTGTTTGAGAAA
The DNA here is from genome assembly GCF_000314795.2 of Streptococcus sp. F0442. Lineage (GTDB taxonomy): Bacteria > Bacillota > Bacilli > Lactobacillales > Streptococcaceae > Streptococcus. The sequence goes on from NZ_KB373316.1 coordinate 140,540, forward strand.
ATCCCATTGCAGCCAACTCAGGACTTGCGTGCTCTTTATACTTGGAGAAACGGTTCAGAAGATAGTGAGGGAATCACACTCGGTGAGCTGGCATTTTTTCCTGGTTTCTATTTGATGTCTCTGGAAGAGAGTATCCAGACCTACTTGGAACTAAGAGCAAGGAATGGTTGGGACAAATCTTGGTTCCCAATTTTTGCCAGCGGAGGGGGAGATTTTTATGCCATGAACCTAACTTCAGAAGGTCAGGGGCAAATCCTTGGTTTTTATGTATTTGAAGAAGAGGCCCAGGTCGAATACTGGTCATTGAAATCTATGCTTGCAACCCTTAAAGCATGTTATGAACAAGGCATTATTTTCCGGAATGAACAAGGCTACTTGGATATGGATTATAGGAAGCATGCTGAGATAGCGCATGACATAAATCCAGATCTGAAGATATGGCTTGAATTCTTAAAGGAGATATAAGAGGAATGACCAAGGAGAGAATAATGGCAGTAGTGACTGTATTAAAAAAGATCATTAGACTCTATGAGGAAACAACGTTTATTCCCCAACCAGTGAGTTTTTCAAACGAAAAATTAAGGATCCAGTCCTCAGATTTGACAGGAGAATTACTTAATTATTATCAACATATAGTGTTCAATGAGGATTTATTTTTTGCTAATCAAACTTTTAATATCATTTTGTTGGCATTAGATTCTCCTGCAAGGACAGTCGAATGTTGGGCCTTACAAGATATTCTTCAGTTTAGTGAAGGGCAATACCAGATATTCGCTACTACAGATACAGATGATATTCTTTTCTGTGATATGAAAGATGACAGTTCTCCAGTTTACGCGGGCAGTCCTGGAGATCCTAATTTCTACAAACTCAGCGAAAGTTTGACGGAGTTTTTGGAGTTCTATTTCGCTTTTTCAAATTTTTGGAAACAAAGAGAAGATGTCCCACAGGAGGAATATATTGTAGGGACAGGTGACTTGATAGAGCGCTACCTTTCCCCAAACGTCCAAGCGACAGCGAAAGAATATCTACTTCGGTAAGATTGACCTGAGAAAAGCCTTTCTCAGTAACAAAAAGTGAATTGGATAGGAGAAAAGAAATGAATGTGAAAGAACTAATCAAAGAGATTGAAAATGATGCTGAGTTCGTCTCGTATTTAAACCAGGTTCCCAAAAAGAATAAGAAAACCAAAGCTAGCTATCTCGAATCGCTGAATCATCTGGCCTATTTACTTTATCTGGATGGTCAAGAGGAAATGACTAAAAAATTATTAGATAGGATCATACAAGTTCCATTTGAAGGGAATTATAACATTTGGACCTTTGTTGCTAGCTCTCTGGTTTTATTGGCCTATCTGGAAAGAGAGGCAGAAAATCAGGTGCTCGTCTATAAAAAACTCCTTTTGTCTCCGTTAGAACAAGGGGAGGAATCCACTCAAAACATAAGAAGGAGAGTTCATCAGAGATTTTTGAATGGAGATAGCTTGGAGCAAAAGCTTGTAAAAATCGACCAAGCTTCAAGTTCCGAATCAGAAATGGAACGCCGTCTGCTATACTTAACAGATCTACTGAAAATTTACCTCTTTATTACTGAGTCAACGTGTGAAGAGACAGATATTCAGGCAAAAATCGAAGAGAATATAGAGATACTGAAGAAGTATATTAAGGAGCATGAAATCTATAGCCTTTTTCCTTTTAAGGGATAAGGTGAGCTGACAATCTTGGACTTTTAGAAAAGAGTAGAATATGGAAATCAAAAATCACTTTGGTGTATATGGAATCTGTCTTCAAGACGGAAAATTGCTTTGCATTGAGAAAACGAGAGGACCTTATCAGCATCGTTTTGATTTACCGGGTGGTAGTCAAGAACCAGGTGAGGGGCTGACAGAAACCCTCAAGAGAGAAGTTCTGGAAGAGACAGGCTATACGCTTAGCCGTTATTCAAATCCTAGGATGTATGATGTGCTGGTTCAAGAAGAGGACCAAGACTTCGCTGTGCATCATATCATGGCCTTTTATGATATCGTACTCGATTTCGAAAACTCTCAAAAATCCCTTCCTCATGAAGTTCTTGATGGGACTAATGATTCAGCCAATGCAGTTTGGGTCCCTATTGAGCAGATTACCGAAGAAAATGCCTCGCCTTTAGTATTAAAGGTGAAGGCAGAGTTATTAGGATTTCCAGAATTAGAATTGACAAGCTATAAGAATTGGAAGGTAAAAGAAAGGAAGCTAAACAAATGACACCGCAAGAAATGTGGAATATCTACAAACAAATCAACCCCTCTATCGGAGATGAAATCGATGCTTGGGCTTTTGGAGTAGAAGCCGATCTCTTAGCTGACTTGGTTCTAAGAGGCGAAAAAACGGCAACAGCCTCAGCCTACGACCTCTATACAGTAGAAGATGAACCCCTTCCACAAGAAGGGACCTTTGATGTCATTTTAGACAGTCAAAATCAGGCTGTTTGCATTGTCGAAATTACCAAGGTTTCTGTTCAGCCCTTCCATCAAGTGTCTGTTGACCATGCCTTCAAGGAAGGTGAAGGAGACAAATCTCTGGCCTATTGGCGTCAGGTTCATGAGGAGTTTTTCACGGAGTGGCTGGAGGAAGCAGGTCTGACGTTTACACCTGACAGCAAGGTTGTTTTAGAAGAATTTCGCAAGGTTTATCCGTTATAGAACACGCTCTCCTTTTAGGAGAGTTTTTTGATCTGGATCTTATTTTCCAAAAGGGTTAAAAAATGGTATAATGTAAGCGATATTGTACAGAAAAGAGAATGTATATGCCAAATTATGCCATTATTTTAGCAGCGGGTAAGGGAACTCGCATGAAGTCAGATTTGCCCAAGGTTCTTCACAAGGTTGCTGGGATCTCTATGTTGGAACATGTTTACCGTAGTGTAGGAGCGATTGAGCCTGAAAAAACAGTTACAGTGGTCGGCCACAAGGCGGAATTGGTGGAGCAAGTCTTAGCGGGACAAACAGAGTTTGTCAAACAAACCGAACAATTGGGAACTGGTCATGCGGTTATGATGGCGGAGCCAGTTTTGGAAGGTCTTGAAGGTCACACCCTCGTCATTGCAGGAGATACACCTTTGATTACGGGTGAAAGCCTCAAACACTTGATCGATTTTCATATCAACCACAAAAATGTGGCAACGATTTTAACAGCCGAAGCAGCGAATCCATTTGGTTATGGCCGGATTGTCCGTAATGACAATGCGGAAGTGCTTCGCATCGTCGAGCAAAAAGATGCGACAGATTTTGAAAAGCAAATCAAAGAAATCAATACGGGAACTTATGTCTTTGACAATGCCCGCCTCTTTGAAGCTTTGAAGAATATCAACACCAACAATGCCCAAGGTGAATACTATATCACAGATGTGATTGGGATTTTCCGTGAAGCTGGTGAAAAAGTCGGAGCTTATACGCTCAAAGACTTTGATGAAAGTCTTGGGGTTAACGACCGCGTAGCCCTTGCGACAGCAGAAGGCATCATGCGTCGTCGCATTAACAAAGTCCACATGGTTAATGGAGTGAGCCTTGTTAATCCTGATGCGGCCTATATCGATATCGATGTTGAGATCGCACCAGAAGTGCAAATTGAAGCCAATGTTACCCTAAAAGGGCACACAAAAATTGGGGCTGAAACCGTCTTAACCAATGGAACCTATATTGTGGATAGTGAAATCGGTGCGGGTGCCGTTATTACTAACTCTATGATTGAAGAAAGCACAGTAGCCGATGGTGTGACAGTAGGGCCATACGCACATATTCGTCCTGGTTCTAGCTTGTCAAAAGATGTCCATATTGGAAACTTTGTCGAAGTCAAAGGTTCGTCTATTGGCGAAAATACCAAAGCCGGTCATTTGACCTATATTGGTAACTGCCAAGTCGGCAACAACGTTAACTTTGGTGCGGGGACTATCACCGTCAACTATGATGGGAAGAATAAATACAAGACCCTTATTGGCGACAATGTCTTTGTTGGCTCAAATTCGACCATCATTGCACCAGTTGAGTTAGGCGACAATTCCCTAGTCGGTGCTGGATCCACCATTACCAAGGATGTACCAGCTGACGCGATTGCGATTGGTCGTGGCCGTCAAGTCAATAAGGATGAGTACGCGACTCGCCTTCCTCACCATCCTAAAAATAAATAGGAGATTTTCATGCAATTTGAAGAAAAAACCATTGATCGCAAGGAGATTTACCAAGGACCGATTTTCCAAGTAGTTACAGATCAAGTGGAACTGCCCGATGGAAAAGGTCAAGCGCAGCGTGATTTGATTTTTCATAATGGAGCAGTAGCGGTTTTACCGATCACAGATGAGGGCAAGACCATTTTGGTCAAGCAGTACCGCAAGGCGATCGAGAGAACTTCTGTAGAGATCCCAGCAGGCAAGTTGGAAAAGGGTGAAAATGCGGATCCCCAAGCAGCTGCTTTGCGTGAATTGGAAGAAGAAATTGGTTACACAGCGGATCTAGAGTTGTTGTATGATTTTTATTCTGCCATTGGTTTTTGCAACGAGCGAATCAAACTCTATCTTGCGACCAATTTGAAAAAAGTGGAAAATCCTCGCCCTCAAGATGAAGATGAGACCTTAGAGCTGCTAGAAGTGACCTTGACGGAGGCTAAAGACTTGATCCAAGCTGGAGAAATCTGTGATGCCAAGACCATTATGGCGATTCAGTACTGGGAATTATCCAATAAATAGAGGAGGATCCAATGGGAAAACCTTTATTAACAGATGAAATGATTGAACGAGCGAGGCGTGGCGAGGAGATCTCGGGCCCTAAGATGCTAGATAACGAAGAGACGAAGATCCTTCGAACAGACCACAGAGGATTTGGCTATGAACGTCCCGTCAGAGAAAGTCGAAGCCAAGGCCCACAAGAGCGTTATTCGCAGGATACCTTGCAGATCCAAGTGGAGCCAACGGTAACAAAGAGTCGTCGAATTGAGGAACAAAAACAAAGTGTTCTCCAATCCAAACTCAATAAGATTTTGTTCTGGATCATCGTGCTCCTCATTGTCTTGATTATTGCTATTTGGCGTCTGTAAGATCGTCACAAGGAGAAAAATGATATGAAAATTGGAATTATTGCAGCCATGCCACAGGAGTTAAAGATCCTTGTCGAAGCTCTTAAAAATGGGGAAAAACATCTGCGTCTTGGAAAAGTATACTATACGGGATCAATCGGTCACCATGAAGTCGTTTTAGTTGAAAGTGGCATCGGAAAAGTTATGTCTGCTATGAGTGTAGCGGTCCTAGCCAATGATTTCAAAGTGGAAGCCATTATCAATACGGGTTCTGCAGGTGCTCTGGCCCCAGGAATAGCTGTTGGCGATATTGTTCTTGCGGATAAATTGGCTTATCACGACGTGGATGTGACTGCTTTTGGCTACCAGTATGGCCAGATGGCCAGCCAACCGCTTTATTTTGAATCTAGTCGCTATTTTGTATCGGAAATGAAAAAAGTACTGGAAGAAGAAGCTACTGCAACGCACGTGGGTCTCATTACGACTGGAGATAGCTTTATTGCTAGTGAGGAAAAAGTCGCAAGGATTCGGGAGCATTTCCCAGAAGTTTTGGCAGTTGAGATGGAAGGGGCAGCCATTGCTCAGGCCGCTCATGCAGCTGGCCGTCCCTTCATGGTTATTCGGGCTATGAGTGATACGGCCGATCACGAAGCCAATATCTTTTTTGATGAATTTATCATTCAGGCTGGCGAGCGCTCTGCTCAAACCTTGATTACTTTCTTGAAGAGATTAGTATAGAAAAAGATAGGGAGATTGAAAATGTATCGTGAATCATATTTTGATGGAGGCCTGTTTTCATATATTGGCCATGTTTTATTAGCAACTCTTATTACTGTACTGACCTTAGGTATTTGTACACCTTGGGGAATGTGTATTATGATTGAATGGAAAGTCAAACATACTGTTATTGATGGTCATCGTCAGTACTTTGATGGAACAGCTATGCAATTGTTTGGAAATTGGATCAAATGGTGGTTCTTTACCATCATTACATTTGGAATCTATGTGTTCTGGTTAAATATCAAGGTTACCCAATGGGTTACCAAACATACTCATTTTATAGACTAATCGAAAAGGACTTGTCCAAGGACGAGTCCTTTTTGTGAAGCCATTTCTTTAACCTCTATCGGTCCTTCATGCTATAATAGATTCTAGTAACGTAAAGGAGAAGTTATGGTCTTATCAAAAAAACGAGCACGTCATGTGATTGAAGAAATTATCGCCCTTTTTCCAGATGCCAAGCCAAGTCTGGATTTTCGCAACCATTTTGAATTATTAGTGGCAGTCATGCTCTCTGCTCAGACGACTGATGCAGCTGTTAATAAAGCGACACCAGCTTTGTTTGCGGCTTTTCCAACCCCACAAGCCATGGCAGCAGCTAGTGAAGCAGCTATCGCTAAGCATATTTCTAAATTAGGCCTCTATCGAAATAAGGCCAAATTTCTCAAAAAATGTGCCCAACAATTGCTAGACAACTTTGAAGGCCAAGTCCCTCAGACACGGGAGGAATTAGAGAGCTTAGCAGGAGTAGGACGTAAGACAGCAAATGTCGTCATGAGTGTAGGATTTGGGATTCCAGCCTTTGCTGTCGATACGCATGTGGAGCGCATCTGCAAGCACCATGACATCGTCAAGAAATCCGCAACCCCATTAGAAGTGGAAAAACGGGTCATGGACGTACTGCCTCCTGAATGCTGGTTACCAGCTCATCAGGCCATGATCTATTTTGGACGGGCTATTTGCCATCCTAAAAATCCAGAATGTGATCAGTACCCACAGCTCTATCATTTTGATTAAAGAGGAGATCCTCCGCACAGACCAGCGGGGGTCTTTTTTTACGTAAACGTATATTTATTAAAAGGATTGAAAGATGAAATTTTGCAAATCTGTAGTGGTAGGCACCTAGACTCGACTATCTAGCTTCTTTGAGATCGATTTCAAGATGCTTTTTCTTGACATCTTATTATATTCATTCAGAAATAGCGAACTTTTTTAAAATAGATTTGGTTTTTTTTAAGAAATAGTGTATAATGATAGAAAATCTAACATAAGGAGATAGTGATGAAAGCAAAAAAACTGTTAGCTCTTGCAGGAGTTTCTGTTGCAGGTGCCTTTCTTTTAGCAGCATGTAGCGGTGGTAGTAGCAATCAAGCAACTTACTCATTTGTCTATTCAGCCGATCCAAATACCTTGGATTATATCGCTGCAACTCGTACAACAACTTCAGATATCACAAGTAACCTAGTCGATGGTCTTCTTGAAAATGACCGATACGGAAACTTTGTACCAAGTCTAGCAGAAGATTGGACTGTCTCTGAAGATGGATTAACCTATACTTACAAACTTCGTAAGGATGCCAAATGGTATACGAGCGAAGGAGAAGAATATGGGGCTGTTACGGCTCAAGACTTTGTGACAGGTATCAAACATGCTGTTGAATCGAAATCAGAAGGTCTCTTCTTGATTCAAAATTCGATCAAAGGTTTGGATGCCTATGTAAAAGGGGAAACTAAAGACTTTAATACAGTTGGGGTCAAAGCCTTAGATGACTACACCATCCAATATACTTTGGTCCGTCCAGAAAGCTTCTGGAACTCAAAAACAACCTCGGGTGTTCTTTTCCCGGTCAACGCTGATTTCTTGAAATCTCAAGGAAAAGACTTTGGTTCTTTGAAACCTAGCAGCATCTTATACAATGGTCCATTCTACTTGAAATCTTTGACTTCAAAATCTGAAATTGAATTGGTCAAGAACAAAGATTATTATGATGCGGAAAATGTCCATATCGATAATGTCAAATTGACCTTTAATGACGGATCAAACCCAGATGCAATCATTAAGAACTTTGAAAAAGGTCAATATTCCTTTGCATCTGTTATGCCAAATAGCTCAACGTATAAGAGTGTCAAGAAAAACTTTGGCGACAACATTGTCTACGGGTTGCAATTGGGAACATCTTACTACCTAGGATTCAACTTGGACCGTCAGAAGTATGATCATTCAGCTAAAACAACAGACGAGCAAAAGGCCTCTACCAAGAAAGCAATCTTGAACAAGGACTTCCGTCAAGCAGTGAACTTCGCCTTTGACCGCAAATCCTATGCGGCACAAGTCTCAGGTTCTGATGCGGCTGAGAAGACCCTTCGGAGTACCTTGGTGCCACCAACTTATGTCCAAGTCAATGGAGAAGATTTTGGTAAAGTCGTTGAAAAACAATTGGTCACTTATGGCGATCAATGGAAGGATGTAAGCTTGGACGACGGTCAAACAAGCCTCTACAATCCTGAAAAAGCTAAAGCTTCATTTGCGAAAGCCAAAGTTGAATTGCAAAAACAAGGGGTTCAATTCCCAATTCATTTGGACTACATTGTCAGCCAAGTGGACAATAGTATGGTCCAACAAGCAAGCTCCTTCAAACAATCTGTAGAGTCAGCGCTTGGTGCAGATAATGTCGTTGTAGATCTTCAAAAGGTATCGGATGACGATTTCCAAAATATTACCTACTTCAGTGATACAGCTGCTGCGAGAGATTACGATATCTCAGGCGGTGGTTGGGCCCCTGACTACCAAGACCCATCGACTTACCTCGAAAGTATCAGCCCTGTAAATGGTTCTGTCTTCTACTACCTTGGTATTGATGCTGGTTCAAACAACCCTGCGATTGCAGCAGTTGGTTTGGATCAATACGCCAACATGTTGAAAGACGCAGATGCTGAGTTGTTGGATCAAGCAAAACGCTATGAAAAATATGCAGCGGCGCAAGCTTGGCTGACAGATAGCGCTATTACGCTTCCAACTGTTTCAAACGGTGGTGCTCCAATGCTCCAACGTACCGTGCCATACAGCCGTGCTGCTTCATGGGTTGGTACAAAAGGAACAGGAACCTTCTACAAATACCTTGAAATGTCCAAAGATGTTGTCACTGCAAAAGACTTTAACAAGGCCAAAGAAGAATGGTTGAAGAAAAAAGCAGAATCCAATAAAAAAGCTCAAGAAGATCTCAAAGATCATATTGAGAAGAAAAAATAAAAAAACAATCATTGTTCCATCAATGAGGATAAAAAAAAGTCGGAGCCTTCATCTGAGGGCTCCGGTTTTTTTAGGTCTCGAATGTTAGTTTGTCTCATTCTTTAAGATGAAAGATAAATCAATCACCCGCTATTGAACTGGACTCAAAAAATAGATTTTGGGGTATAGCTCATAGACGGGTGATGATTATTCTATTCGCTAAATCTTAAAAAATAGCCATCTGGATCTAGAATTGCAAATTCATGAGGATAGATATAATGATCACCAACACGAAATTTTCTTTTAATTAATGGGCGATGAATAGGATAGTTGGCTTCTAACAATTTCTGATAGAGCCTAGGGACATCCTCTATACCAAAGGAGATGTTAATTCCTTGGCCAAATGGGTAGCTCAGTTCAGCTAATTCTTCATCTGTCCCCTCCTCTAGCATGAGTTGGCAATCTTCAAGAGAAAGGAAGAGAAAGTTTTCTTCTGGTCGCGCGTATTCGATGGTGAAACCGAGCAAATCACAGTAGAAGGAACGGGACTGTTCTATATTTGAAACCATAAACTCGGGAATGACTGCATTGTAGTTCATAAAAAAATCCTTATAATTCAATCTCCAAGACAATGGGGGTGTGGTCTTGGCGTGCGCCTGAGTCAATCATGTCTGACTTGGTAACCTTATCTGCAATGCGGTTTGAGGTTAACCAATAGTCGATTCTCCAGCCTGTATTGTTGATTTTTGAGGTTTTACTGCGCTGTGCCCACCAGGTATAGCGCTCAGGGACATCGCCGTGAAGGTGACGGAAGGTATCTGTAAAGCCTGCTGCTAGAAGGTTGGTAAATCCTGCACGTTCTTCGTCTGTGAAACCTGGTGAACGACGGTTGCTGGCTGGATTAGCAAGGTCGATTTCCTTGTGGGCCACGTTGTAGTCTCCAGTAGCAAGGACAGGTTTTTCTTTGTCTAGGTTAGCCAAATATTCAGCATATTTGACATCCCATACTTGGCGTTCTGCTAGGCGTTTGAGGCCATCACCGGCATTAGGAGTATAGACTTGTGTTACAAAGAAGCCATCAAATTCCAGGGTAATGATCCGGCCTTCCAAGTCCATGGTCGAAGGAGCACCGATCTCTGGGAAAGTCACAATAGGGGAGAGTTCTTTTTTATAGAGGAACATGGTTCCAGCATAGCCTTTGCGAGCTGGCTCTTGAGAAGAGCGCCAGGTATTTTCGTAGCCAGGGAAGAGTTCCTCAAGAATTTCGAGGTGTTTTTTAATAGGTCCTTTAGCGGATAACTTGGTTTCTTGAATGGCAATGATATCTGCATCCTCAGCGACTAAGGTTTGAAGGACTTCTTGAGAGAGTTTAGCGCGTGCTGAATCACTGGTCAATGCAGCATTAAGCGAGTCGATATTCCATGAAATGAGTTTCATTGTGTTTCCTTTTCTTGACATAATTGATAGTTTTATTATAACAAAATTTTAATGATTTTCTGATCACAATGCCTTGAAATCTCTTGTGAAATCTATTATAATAGCTTGAATTCATTTGGAAAAAGGGAGTTGTTTATGAAATTTTACTCTTATAACTATGTGTTGGGTCAGATCAGCCAGCAAAACTGGGTGACCATTGGGATATCTGGCTTGCTTGTTCTTCTGACTGGTTTTTTTGCGGTGAAAGCCTATCGGGAGAAGCACGATAGCAAATTCCGCGAATTATCTATTATCTCCATTTTAACTCTGGTGGCAGTGGTCTTGATCAGTATCAGCAATTTCCAAAATAGCCAAAGTAATAATGATCAGTTCCAACGCTCACTCCATTTTATTGAGGTCATCTCAAAGGAGTTGGATGTCAAAAAAGAAGATGTCTATGTCAATACTTCAGCAGCCACAGATGGGGCGATCCTGAAGGTTGGAGAGGTTTATTACCGAGCTATCGCAGGATCTGACCCAGATAGCTACCTATTAGAAAAGATGGATCTGTATAAAACAGACGTGGAACTTGTGGAGGTGAACAAATGACAGTAGATTTTTTAGCCATTTTGATTAAATTAGCTCTCGGCTTGATTTCCTTGGTATTTGTAATCAATGTGACCGGGAAAGGAAACTTAGCACCAAGTTCTGCAGTAGACCAGATACAGAACTTTGTTCTTGGGGGAATTATTGGTGGGGTCATCTACAATAGCTCCATTACCATTCTTCAATACATTGTGATTCTCTTGATGTGGACTATTTTGATCTTACTCTTAAAATGGCTCAATACCAATGTCCGTTTTATGAAGCACTTGATCGATGGCAAACCAACTGTCATTATCAAAAATGGGAAGCTTGATCCGGAAGCTTGTCGATCCAAGGGACTTTCTGCTTCAGACGTTGCCTTGAAATTGCGTTCACAAGGAATTTTCCAATTAAAGGGAGTGAAACGAGCTGTCATTGAACAAAACGGTCAAATGATCGTTGTCCGTGCGGGGGATGAAAATCCTAAATACCCAATCATTACGGATGGTGTGGTTCAGCTTGAAATTTTGGAAACAATTGGGAAAAGTGAAGAGTGGTTGCTAGCTGAATTGGAAAAAGAAGGCTATGACAACGTTTTGGATATTTTCATTGCTGAGTATGACAAAGGAAAAATCAATGTTGTGACTTATTAGAAAAAAAGATTGGGCGAGCATGTCCAATCTTTTTTCTTCATAAAATTCCAGGAAAGGTCCCTTCCTTTTCTTGAGATACTCTTGGAAAAATAGTAAAATGGAAGATAAGTGTTGATTAGAAAAGAAGGATAGAACATTTCATGAAGAAGAAAATACGGAAGTTTGAGAATCATTCGATAACACGCAGACTCTATTTGATGTTTAGTTTGATTTGCCTTCTTTTTTTGGCTCTGATTGCCCGACTTGGCTATATGCAGATTACTCACCAAGCCTACTATACAGATAAGTTGGCCAAAGCGACGAAAAAGACGGTCAAACAAGGGAGTGTGCGAGGGCAAATCTATGATGCCACTGGTAAGCCCTTGGTGGAAAATGTGGGAAAACAAGTCTTGACCTTTACGCGGGATCGCAAAATGACGGCCCAAGAAATGCGAGGGACAGCTGGAAAACTCTTGCAGTATGTCGATGTAGAAAATCCTCAAGTGACCGAACGGCAAGAAGTGGATTACTATCTAGCCAATACCAAAGTCTACCAAGAGGTCGTAGAGCACCTGCCTGAGAAAAAGAAATTTGATACTGATGGCAATCGTCTACCAGAAGCTAAAATCTATCAAGCGGCAGTGGACAGCATTGACCCTTCAAAACTCGGTTACACGGATGATGAGAAAAAGATTATCTATCTTTATAGCCAGATGAATGCTGTGGAGAATTTTGCCACCGGAATCATTACGACACAAGCACTAGGAGCTGAGCAAATCGCGACCATTGCTGCGGACAGTCAGGACCTTCCTGGAATTGCGATTACGACTAGCTGGGACCGCAAGGTTTTGGATACTCCTTTAGCTTCTATTATCGGAACGGTTTCGACTGAGCAGGCGGGCCTTCCAGCAGAAGAAGTCGAGGACTATGTCAAAAAAGGCTACGCTTTGAATGACCGGGTTGGAACGTCTTATCTCGAAAAGGAATACGAAAACGTTCTCCAAGGGAAACGCAGTGAAAAAGAAATTCTTCTGGATAAGAATGGCAATATAGAAAAAGTGGTCGACGTTTCAAAAGGAGCTAAGGGGGAAAACCTCAAGCTCTCGATTGACTTGGATTTCCAAAAAGGGGTGGAAGATATTCTCCGCTCTGCCTTTAGCGCAGAGTTGCAAGCTGGAAATGCGACCTACTCCGAAGGTGTCTATGCTGTAGCTCTTGAGCCTGATACAGGGAAAGTCCTTGCCATGGCAGGGATCAAACACCAGTCTGGTAGTCAAGATTTATCAACCGATGCTTTGGGAACAGTCACCAATGTTTTCGTCCCAGGATCGGTCGTTAAAGGAGCAACCTTGACTTCAGGATGGGAAAATGGTGCCATTTCCGGCAATCAGGTACTGACCGATCAGCCCATTGTTTTTGCAGGATCAACGCCGATTAACTCTTGGTTTACCCAATACGGTAGTCGCTCCATCAATGCAGTAGAAGCTTTGGAATATTCTTCCAATACCTACATGGTCCAGATTGCCCTTAAGATGATGGGGCAACCCTACACTCCAAATATGACCTTACAAGTGGATCAAGTGGACCCTGCTATGAAAAAACTGCGTTCTACTTTTGCAGAGTACGGTCTTGGAACGGCGACAGGTATTGACCTTCCCAATGAATCGACCGGTTTTATCCCGAAAGAGTATACAGTCGGTAATTATTTGACCAATGCCTTTGGCCAGTTTGACAACTACACCCCTATGCAATTGGCTCAGTATGCGGCAACCGTCGCAAACGATGGCAAGCGGGTGAGTCCTCATGTCGTCGAGGGGATCTATGAAAATAACGACCAAGGGGGTCTTGGTCAGTTGAAAAAAGCGATCGAAGCCAAGGAGCTCAATCAAGTTTCGATCTCTGCTGAGGACATGGCCTTGATCAAGCAAGGGTTTTACCAAGTGGCCAATGGTACAAGTGGGTTGACGACAGGGAAAACCCTTGGTCAAGGTGCGAGTGTGCCTATTAGTGCCAAGACCGGTACAGCTGAAACCACCGTCGAGGGAGGCAAAGAAGCTATTAATACCAATGTTGTGGCTTATGCACCATCAACTAATCCGAAGATTGCAGTAGCGGTGGTCTTTCCGCACAATACCAATCTGCAAGCGACGGTCAGTCATTCGATTACGCGCGATATTATTAACTTATACAACCAGAAACACCCCATGAATTAGAAAGGAAACTATGCTTTATCCAGCACCTATTGCAAAATTAATTGACAGCTATTCCAAGTTGCCAGGGATTGGGATCAAAACAGCGACCCGTCTGGCTTTTTACACCATTGGCATGTCAGATGATGATGTGAATGAATTTGCCAAGAACTTACTCAATGCCAAGCGTGAACTAGGTTATTGCAGTATTTGTGGTAATTTAACCGATGAAGAAAACTGTGAGATTTGTCGAGATGAAACGCGAGATCCATCTCTTCTTCTTGTTGTAGAAGATAGTCGGGATGTCTCTGCTATGGAAAATATCCAGGAATACCACGGTCGCTACCATGTCTTGCATGGCTTAATTTCGCCCATGAATGGCGTGGGACCTGATGATATCAATCTCAAGAGCTTGATTAGTCGCTTGATGGATGGAACCGTCACAGAGGTGATCGTTGCGACCAATGCGACGGCAGATGGGGAGGCAACTTCCATGTATATCTCACGCGTGCTCAAACCAGCAGGCATCAAAGTGACACGTTTGGCACGTGGTCTAGCAGTTGGAGCCGATATCGAGTATGCGGACGAAGTGACCCTTCTTCGTGCGATTGAAAATCGGACAGAATTATAAGAGAAGTTCTTTCGAAAGGGCTATCATTATGGTATACTATCAAGTAAGAAATCAAGGGAACAATTAGGGAGAAACTATGAGTAAACAAGACTTAATCCTGTTGTATGGTGGACGTAGTGCAGAACGTGAAGTATCTGTTCTTTCAGCTGAAAGTGTGATGCGCGCGATTGATTACCAAGCATTTTCTGTTCAGACCTATTTTATTACGCAGTCAGGAGATTTCATCCAGACGCAAGCTTTTGAAGAGAAACCAGCGGATGATGAGAAATTGATGACCAATGATACAGTGGACTGGTCTAAGAAAGTGGCTCCATCTGCAATTTACAAGGAAGGAGCGGTGGTCTTTCCAGTTCTTCATGGACCGATGGGAGAAGATGGCTCTATTCAAGGATTCTTAGAAGTCTTGAAAATGCCTTATGTCGGCTGTGGTATCCTAGCTTCCAGTGTGGCCATGGATAAGATTACGACCAAACGGGTCTTGGAATCTGCAGGGATTCCACAAGTTCCTTATGTAGCTGTAGTGGAAGGCGATGACCTGGAGGAGAAAATTGCTGCAATTGAAGCTACTCTCTCTTATCCTGTCTTTACCAAACCATCCAATATGGGTTCTAGTGTTGGGATTTCAAAATCTGAAGACCAAACTGAACTTCGGACTGCTCTCGAATTGGCCTTCAAATACGATAGCCGTGTCTTAGTAGAACAAGGGGTCAATGCGCGTGAGATCGAAGTTGGGCTCCTTGGAAACTATGATGTGAAAAGTACCTTGCCAGGTGAAGTTGTCAAAGATGTTGCCTTCTATGATTATGATGCCAAATACATCGACAACAAAATTACCATGGCCATTCCAGCTCAATTGGACCCTGAGGTTGTGAAAACCATGCGGACCAACGCAGAAAAAGCCTTTCGTGCGATCGGTGGTTTGGGCTTAGCTCGCTGTGATTTCTTCTATACGGATAAAGGAGAGATCTTCTTAAATGAGCTCAATACTATGCCAGGCTTTACCCAATGGTCTATGTATCCCTTGCTTTGGGACAATATGGGTCTCAACTATACAGATTTGATCACCAAGTTAGTAGAGCTTGGAAAAGAAGTCTTCCAAAAACACGAAGCGCATTTGTTGTAAGAAAGAGGCCACCACTTGGTGGCTTTTTTTGTGATCTAGAATATGGTATAATGAGAAGAATTTGAAACGAGCGTTTAGACCTTTGGGGAAGACGCTACGGAGAACTGAGGAGTCGGATATGAATCTCACATTACATGAAGTTGCTCATCTAGTACATGCAAAAAATGATATCAGCCAATTTGAAGATGTGGCCCTCGTCAAACCTGAATTTGACAGCCGTTTGATTGGGCCTGGAGACCTTTTTGTTCCCTTAAAGGGAGCGCGTGATGGGCACGATTTTATTGAGACTGCTTTTGAAAATGGCGCTGTAGCGACCTTGTCTGAAAAAGAAGTAGAAGGCCACCCGTATTTGTTGGTAGATGATGTTCTAGGGGCCTTTCAAAAATTAGCCCAATATGTTTTGGAGAAGAGTCAAGTAGATGTCTTGGCGGTCACCGGTTCAAACGGTAAGACAACGACCAAAGATATGTTAGCTCAGTTATTATCTACTACTTATAAAACCTATAAAACACAAGGGAACTACAATAACGAGATTGGCCTTCCTTACACGGTTCTCCATATGCCAGAAGGAACAGAGAAGCTTGTCCTTGAAATGGGACAGGACCATCTGGGAGATATTCATCTCCTCTCAGAAATTGCCCATCCAAAGGCAGCAATCGTGACCCTCATTGGGGAAGCTCACCTGGAGTTTTTCAAAGATCGCAAAGAAATCGCTAAAGGGAAATTGCAAATTGCGGATGGCATGCCAACTGGTGGCTTGCTTCTAGTACCGGCCGATCCGATTGTAGAGGATTTTTTACCCAACCAACAAGAGCTTGTGCGCTTTGGTGAAGGAGCTGACATCAGCATTACCAAGTTGGAGGAACGCAAGGATAGCCTGACTTTTGAAGCGAACTTCTTATCAGATGCTATTGACCTGCCTGTAACAGGCAAATACAATGCGACTAATGCCATGATTGCAGCTTATGTTGCCCTGCAAGAAGGAGTGAGCGAAGCGGCGATTCGTGATAGTTTTGCTACCTTGCAATTGACGCGCAACCGCACGGAATGGAAAAAGGCCAGTAACGGAGCAGATATCTTATCCGATGTCTACAATGCTAATCCGACGGCTATGCGCTTGATTTTAGAAACCTTCTCGACTATTCCTGCCAATCCAAATGGCCGAAAATTAGCCGTACTTGCAGATATGAAAGAACTAGGGGAGCAATCCATTGATCTGCACAACCAAATGATTCTCAGCCTGTCACCTGATGTCTTGGATACAGTTATTTTCTATGGCCAGGACATTGCGGCCTTGGCTCAGTTAGCGAGTCAGATGTTTCCACTCGGACATGTCTACTATTTCAAAAAGACCGCTGAAGAAGACCAGTTCGAGGACCTGGTCAAACAAGTCAAGGAAAGCTTAAAAGAGCAGGACCAAATCCTTATCAAGGGAAGCAATTCCATGAATTTAGCCAAATTGGTAGAGGAATTGGAAAAGGCCTAGCAAAAAGAGAAGGAAATTCTCTCCAAAGATAGGCTTAAATAAACTAAAGGAATATGAAAATGACACTTTGGGATTTATTGTTTACGAACCAAAAATCAGCCCCGCCTGAATTTGGGCTCTGGTATTTCATTCTGCCAGCTTCTTTGTTGGTGGTTGGTTACTTTTCCATCAGATATGCACAGTCCAAAATCTACCAACGCTTTTGGTATTGGGCGCAGTTGATCCAAGTTTTGACCATTAATGCTTGGTATATTCTCGCCCACATGCCTTTGACGGATAATTTGCCTTTCTATCATTGCCGCTTGGCCATGTTGGTGATTCTTTTTGCACCTAGAGGGACCTATATCAAGCAATATTTTGCTCTCTTGGGAGTTCTAGGATCGATTGCGGCCTTGGTGTATCCAGCCTTTGATCCCTTCCCTTTCCCTCATATCACAGTTCTGAATCTAATTTTTAGCCACTGGGCCTTGCTTGCCAATAGTTTGATTTACCTACAGGATCATTATCAATCTGAAAAACAAGATGGCTTGAGAATTTTCAAGATCACCTTTGGCATGAATGCCTTGATTTTCTTGGTCAACCTTTTGACGAAAGGGGATTACGGCTTCTTACGGCGTCCACCAATTATTGGGGACCACGGTGCACTCTTGAACTACCTTTTGGTTAGCTTTGTGATGGTAGCTGGAATTTGCTTGGTCAACCAACGGTATAAGTACAAATACAAGATGGTTGAAGAGACTGTCGTTTCGCGTTCAGAATAGAAAATAGCTTAGCTGAGGTTAGGAAATCATGACTCTTTGGGATTTATTTTTTACCAGTCAACCAACAGCCCCTCCTCAATTGGGGGCTTGGTATTTCTTTTTGCCGACTTCTTTGGTGGTGGTGGGAGTTCTGTCCGTTCGATTTGCTCACTCCAAAAGCTACCAAACCTTTTGGTATTGGGGACAGTTGATCCAGTTGCTCATCATCAACTCTTGGTATTTAGTAGCTCGCTTGCCTTTTTCAGAGAGTCTTCCCTTCTATCATAGCCGGATGGCCATGTGGATTATCCTTTTGGCCCCCAAGGGAAGCTTCAAGCAATATTTTGCCCTCGTGGGAGTCTTTGGCTCTATTATGGCCTTGGTTCATCCCGTTTTTTATCCCTATCCCTTCCCTCATGTATCCTCGATCAACAATGTCTTTGGTCATTGGGCCCTCTTGGCCAACTGCTTGATCTATCTGGTTCAATCCTACCAGGTGGAAGAAGGGGCTGTTTGGAAGATCTGTCAGATGACGTTTGGGGTCAATGCCATTATTCAGCTCGCGAATCTCGCAACAGGTGGAAACTACGGCTTTATGCGTCGTCCTCCTGTCATAGGTGATCATGGCCTTGTGCTCAACTATTTCATCGTGACAGTCCTAATGACGGGGACACTGATCCTCATCAATACTATCGTTCAGTACAGTAAGAAAAGAAGAATACCTGAATCTGTTTAAATAAGGAGACTTTATGCATCATTTTTTCACTACAGAATCAACAGCACCACCAGCAATCTCAGCGCTTTGGTATAGTGTGATGGTCTTGTTAATTGTGACAACGATCATGATGTCACTTCGCTATTATCAGAATGAGCAATTTCGCAAATGCTTTCAATACTTACAGGGCTTCCAGTTAATTTGCTTGTATCTTTGGTATTTTGCCTACCACATTCCTTGGTCCAACAGTTTACCATTTTATCATTGCCGCTTGGCCATGTTTGCGGTCTTGTTTTTACCAGACAGATGGAAAAGCAAACAGTTCTTTGCCTTGATGGGAGTGAGTGGAGCCATCTTTGCTTTGGGCTATCCAGTCTTTGACCCCTACACTTTCCCTCATATTACGAGCTTTTCTTTCCTCCTCGGACATTACTGTCTCCTGATCAATTCCTTGATTTATCTCTTGAGATGGTATGATCGAAACCTCTTAAAAAATAGGCAGATTGTTCTCTATACCTTTGCCTTAGATTTATTCCTGGTTGGAGTCAATCAATTGACGGGAGGTAATTATGGTTTGATGGCCCGCCCTCCGATTATGAGAGGGGATAAGGTGTGGCTCAACTACCTGGTTGTATCTAGTATTTTAGCCCTTGCTTTATTACTCTTTAATCAGATCTTCAATCGTAGAAGTGAGCGGGTGAAAGTGAGAAAATAACCAGTATAAAGGTTGGGGCATCTCTGTCTCAACCCTGTTTTATATCAAAGGAGAATATATGAAGCGTTTCTTGCTAATGATCTCCCTCGTTTGGAGTTTGTTTTGTACAATAACGACAGCACATGCGGATGAAGAAGTTCGCTATTCGATTGAATCCTATGTGGGTCACCTCCAATTGCAGGAAGATAGCCAGGCAACATTTACACAAGAGATCACCTATCAGTTTCAGACAGGCTATCATGGTCAATATGTGACTCTAGGAAGCGCAGATCCTCTTCCAAAAGGGTTTAAGATTCATCGTAATCCTGAGGTGGAAGCCTATGTGGATGGGGAAAAACGAGAGATTCGTGTAGAGGAAACAGACCTGGAAGATGGACGTCAATTAAAAATATACAATGCCCGTATCGTCGGTGGCACGGTCAAGATCAAAGTGAAATGGAAGATTGATCATCTCTTGACTTTCTACAAGGATATTGCAGAATTGAACTGGTTTCCTATTTCAGATGGAGATGAGAAAGTCGCGAAATTAGATTTTTATGTGGATGGCTTGGATGCTAAGCAGGGAAAACTGTATGCCCATACTGGTTACTTTAATCCACCAGCCCAAGTCGAACGGACTGAAACTGGTTATCATATTTGGACAAAGGATTTTCCAAAAAATGGAAAGCTCGAACTGCATGCCTATTGGCCAATGACAGAAGCCCTGCGTCGAGACCAAGCAAATGAGATTAAAAAAGGAAATGGAAAAGAGAAATTTCTCAAAAAAGAGAAATCCATTGAACAAAAAACGTTCCTCTATCGGACTCTTCTACTCAAGGTTGTACCAATTGTATCGATTCTTTTATTTATTCTCGCTTTCATTCCATGGATCCGGTATTTTATCAGTACCAGAACTCGTCGGATTGCAAAAGGAGTACGATTATACGAACCACCACAGAATTTACCTCCTCTTGTCCTAGCTAAGGCACTGTATCAACTTGATTTTGAACGGATGGTGATGTCTAGAGAGAAGGGCCAACTAAAATTTAATCATCTCATTCAAGCAACCATGTTAGATCTTATTGATCGAGGAAATCTTCGTTTGACGAGAGATGAAAATGGGGAAACCCTGACTTGCCTTCACCATGAAGGCTTGGCTGATTTTGAATTGAAGTTTATTGAAATGATCTTTGATCAAGAAACTGAAATCAATATCAGTGAAGTATTTTCAAGGTATAAAATCGACAAAGCAGCCTTAAAAAAAGATTTTCGAGCTGCTAAATCAGACACACAACGAGACCGTATTCGAAAAGTCGGAAGTGCCGTTCAATCGCTTTTAAAAAAGGATGCCCAGCAATTGTCAAAAGGTGTCGACAAGGAGATTGCGAAATTAGGATTGCCCTCTTATTTTAGAGACTTAACTGAGAAAGAAGAAGCCCTTTCAAAAACAGGTTGTGCCCTACACTTTTGGCTCTTACTGATCTTATTCGTGAGTATGTGTTTCTTATCTTTTGGATTTGGTTCATATCTATCTTCCTTCTATTTTTGGATGATTGTATTGTTGGTCGTCTTCTTCATTCCATTTTATATTGTTGTAAAACTTCGTGAAGATCATCTACAATCTTTAGAAAACTTGGATGCACAATTTAAATGGATGGCCTTTCGAAATATGATCGAAAGTATTCCAAATTTCAACCAAGCAGAACTTGAGAGTGTCATCCTATGGAATCGCATCTTAGTCTATGCAACCCTGTATGGCCAAGCAAAAAAAGTGAGCCAGGTACTCAAAAATCATCAGATTTCCTTACCATATGAAGACTGGGACACTGTTCTTTGGCTAACAACCTCCCCAAATACCTTCCTAGACGGCTCTACCTTGATGAGTTATGCTGATGATTCCTATAGTGTTTCAAGCTTCTCTATTAACTCTTCAGATGGCAGTGGCGGCTTTGACGGCGGTGGCTTCTCTGATGGTGGAGGTGGTGGAGGATTTGGTGCCTTTTGATAGCCGTGAAAAGCAGACTAGAATCTACGGATTTTGGTCTTTTTTTGCGTCCCCAAAAAGATCCATCATTGAAAAAAGTGCCTCTTTTCGCTATAATAGAAAAGATAGAGAAATTGAGGAGAGATCCGATGTAGAGATGAATTTGTAAATTTATCAGAAAATAAAAAGAGAAAGAACTAGGAATATGAACGTACAAGAAGAAATTAAAAAACGCCGTACCTTTGCCATCATCTCCCACCCGGATGCTGGTAAAACGACGATTACAGAGCAGTTGCTCTACTTTGGGGGAGAGATTCGGGAAGCTGGTACTGTAAAAGGAAAGAAAACAGGAAACTTTGCCAAGTCTGACTGGATGGATATCGAGAAGCAACGTGGGATTTCAGTAACCTCATCTGTCATGCAGTTTGACTATGATGGCAAACGCGTCAATATCCTGGATACCCCAGGGCACGAGGACTTCTCTGAAGATACTTATCGGACTTTGATGGCGGTGGACGCTGCCGTCATGGTGGTGGACTCTGCCAAGGGGATTGAGGCCCAAACCAAGAAATTGTTTGAGGTTGTGAAACACCGTGGCATTCCCGTCTTTACCTTTATGAATAAGCTGGACCGTGACGGTCGTGAGCCACTGGACCTCTTACAAGAATTGGAAGAAATCTTGGGAATCGCCAGTTACCCAATGAACTGGCCGATTGGGATGGGGAAAGCCTTTGAGGGACTCTATGACCTTTATAACCAACGTTTGGAACTCTATAAAGGAGACGAGCGTTTTGCTAGTCTAGAAGACGGAGACAAGCTTTTTGCCAACAACCCTTTCTACGAGCAAGTCAAAGACGATATCGAACTCTTGCAAGAGGCTGGAAATGAATTCTCAGAAGAAGCCATCCTTGCAGGTGAATTGACACCAGTTTTCTTCGGATCAGCTTTGACGAACTTTGGAGTACAGACTTTCTTGGAAACCTTCCTCAAGTTTGCTCCGGAGCCACATGGTCACAAGAAGACAGATGGAGAACTGGTCGATCCTTATGACAAGGATTTCTCAGGATTTGTCTTTAAGATTCAGGCCAACATGGATCCTCGTCATCGTGACAGGATTGCCTTTGTGCGGATCGTATCTGGTGAATTTGAACGTGGGATGAGTGTCAATCTGCCTCGTACCGGTAAGGGGGCTAAGTTATCTAATGTCACCCAGTTTATGGCGGAGAGCCGTGAGAATGTTAGCAATGCTGTAGCAGGAGATATTATCGGGGTTTACGATACCGGAACTTATCAGGTTGGAGATACTTTGACAGTGGGCAAAAACAAGTTTGAATTTGAACCACTGCCAACCTTTACACCTGAAATCTTCATGAAGGTATCTGCCAAGAATGTCATGAAGCAAAAGTCCTTCCATAAGGGAATCGAGCAATTGGTGCAAGAAGGAGCCATCCAGCTCTATACCAACTACCAAACAGGTGAATACATGTTGGGTGCCGTTGGTCAATTGCAGTTTGAAGTCTTTAAGCACCGGATGGAAAATGAGTACAATGCCGAAGTGGTGATGAGCCCAATGGGCAAAAAGACGGTTCGCTGGATCAAACCTGAAGATCTGGATGAGCGTATGTCTTCAAGCCGAAACATCCTGGCCAAAGATCGCTTTGACCAGCCTGTTTTCCTCTTTGAAAACGACTTTGCCCTCCGTTGGTTTGCAGATAAGTATCCAGAGGTTGAGCTGGAAGAAAAAATGGGTTAAGAAACAATTCTAAATCTATCTTAGAAAATAGAAAGACGAAAATGGAAACCTATCCGTTTTCGCTTATAAAGGAGAAACTATGGGATTATTAAGTGGTTTGATGGGCAATGCCTCTCAAAAAAATGTCGATAAGGTAGAAAGAGATCTGGAAGATATCTTGGTGCCGGGAGAGCAAGTGACGCTTGCTTTTAGCTTGATTCGTGATTTAATCGTCTTTACTGAGTTTCGTTTGATCTTGGTAGATAAACAAGGAGTAACAGGGAAGAAAACTTCCTACAAATCCCTTCCTTATCGCTCTATCTCTCGATTTTCAGTTGAAACTTCCGGTCATTTTGATTTGGATGCCGAATTAAAAATCTGGGTATCTTCAGCAGTGGAACCTTCAGAAGTTTTACAATTTAAGAGTGACAACAGTGTTATTGAAATTCAGCAAGCATTAGCCAGTGCGGTCTTTAAATAAAAAATCAATTTGATAGAGAACAGTTGAGAAAGGAGACGGAATGTTTATCGATAAACAATTGGGTCAAGATCGGAAATGGATCAATATCGACTCGGATATGATTGCTGAAAACTCATATCTTTATAAAAAATACGAGATTGACAAAGAAACCATTGAGTACGCGATGGATAAGAACGAACGTGCCCATATGGATTACAATCGAGAAAACGGTACGATCACCTTTATCTACAATGTATTGGATTTAGAAAAGGACAAGGAATACTACGAAACCATTCCTATGACCTTTATCGTTCAAGATACGCGACTCGTGACCATCAGTAACCAGGTCAATGCCTATATCATTGAACAAATGGTTCGCTATTTGGAAAGCCATGAGGAGCTGTCGATCTATAAGTTGCTTTTTGCAGGTCTTGAAATGATCAGTAATGCTTATTATCCGATTATTGATCGCCTGGATAAGCACAAGGATGAACTCAATCGCTTGCTTCGAAAGACAACGACGACCAAGAATCTTTATGCCCTCTCTGACCTTGAGACCGGTATGGTGTATCTGGTCGCGGCAGCAAAGCAAAATCGGATGTTGCTAGAACATATCAAAGCGCATGCCATTTATCGCAGGATGAATGATGTTGAAAAAGAGCAGTTTGATGATGCCATGATCGAAGCGCGTCAGTTGGTTTCAATGACCGAGTTGATTTCGAATGTCTTGCAGCAGTTGTCTGGATCATACAACAATATCCTAAACAACAACTTGAATGACAACTTGACCACCCTAACCATCTTTGAAGCCTTGTTGGCTGTTTTAGCCGTTATCACCGGTTTCTTTGGAATGAATATCCCTCTTCCGATGACAGAGGATCCTAATGCTTGGATTTATGTATCCGTATGTAGCTTTATATTATGGCTCCTTTTGGCAAAGGTCATGCGTTGGATTGTGAAAAAAAGATAAAAAAAGAGGCTTGGAGAAATCCGAGCCTCTTCGTATCTAGAATAATCTGAGAAATAGGAACCATCTAGACACCTGCCCTCCTCTCCAAAGAAGGGGCAGTGTGAATAGTTCATCGACTGTACAAAATCTTCTTGGAAATAGTAGGAGTAGATTTAATAGTACTGAGTGGTTCTAAATAAATCAGAACTTAGAATAAATCGTTGAATCAGATAAAATGATCCTATTTCTTTATACAGAAATATTTTAGATACTACCTGTATTATACATATTTATTTGTAAAAACGCAAGATAAGAGTTACCAAAAAATAAAAGTTTTTCCGAAGTTTTTATACTCCTATGATGAAGTATATGAGATGGTCGCAAGAAGAAAAGCAGTCCTGGCTTGGTTTTACATCACTTTTAAGATTTCAAGCTACCAAGGATGTTTTCCTAAAAAATAAAATTATTCTCCTTTGACTATCATTTGCCTCTTCATTGTGTTATACTAGATAAGTTGCAAACTTGTATGAGAGAAATGCTGGGGAGACGGAGCAGATGGAAGGATTCTGTTCGAAAGAAGACTCCCGCAAAAAGGATCTTGTTGCCTGTTTGTTTGAAAAACAATTCCAGTCAGCAACATCCGTTAGGACGCAAAACATTTTTCTCTAAAGAAAATGTAGTCCATAACAGACGGACTGAGTTTTTCTTTAGATGAGTCTTGCGACAGGTAACCGGGAAGGAGACTTCCTATGCAATCAGTGCGTTTTCGCATTGAAAGAAGTTTGATAAAGTGGCTTCGCACCACTTTTTAGAAAGAAGAAAGAATTGAAATTCAACGAATTTAACTTATCTGCTGAATTATTAGCAGAAATTGAAAAAGCTGGCTTTGTAGAAGCAAGCCCCATCCAAGAACAAACCATTCCGTTGGCTCTTGAAGGAAAAGATGTTATCGGTCAGGCGCAAACAGGGACTGGTAAAACAGCCGCTTTCGGTCTTCCAACGTTGGAGAAGATCGATGTCGATAACACAGTGATTCAAGCACTTGTCATTGCCCCAACGCGTGAATTGGCGGTTCAAAGTCAGGAAGAACTCTTCCGCTTTGGACGCAGTAAGGGTGTCAAAGTTCGCTCTGTCTATGGTGGATCAAGCATTGAAAAGCAAATTAAAGCTTTGAAGTCAGGCGCTCACATCGTTGTGGGAACACCTGGACGTTTGCTAGATTTGATCAAGCGCAAGGCCTTGAAACTCGATCATATTGAAACCTTGATCCTGGATGAAGCAGATGAAATGCTCAATATGGGCTTCTTGGAAGATATCGAAGCCATCATTAGCCGTGTTCCGGAAACACGCCAAACCTTGCTCTTTTCAGCAACGATGCCAGAAGCCATCAAACGCATCGGTGTTCAGTTTATGAAGGAGCCAGAACACGTTAAGATTGCGGCCAAAGAATTGACAACCGATTTGGTCGATCAATACTATATTCGTGTCAAAGAAGGCGAAAAATTTGATACTATGACCCGATTGATGGATGTTGAGCAGCCTGAACTTGCCATTGTCTTTGGTCGGACTAAACGTCGGGTCGATGAATTGACTCGTGGCCTGAAGATTCGTGGTTTCCGAGCAGAAGGGATTCACGGAGATTTGGATCAAAACAAACGTCTTCGTGTCCTTCGTGATTTCAAAAATGGGAACTTGGACGTCTTGGTGGCAACGGACGTTGCGGCACGTGGGTTGGACATTTCAGGTGTGACCCATGTCTACAACTACGATATTCCACAAGATCCAGAAAGCTATGTTCACCGGATCGGACGGACAGGTCGTGCTGGGAAAACAGGGCAATCTATTACCTTTGTATCGCCAAATGAAATGGGTTACCTGCAAATCATTGAGAACTTGACTAAAAAGCGGATGAAGGGAATGAAACCTGCAACAGCTGCAGAAGCCTTCCAAGCGAAAAAACAAGTGGCGCTGAAGAAAATTGAGAGAGACTTTGAGGATGAAACCATCCGGATCAACTTTGAGAAGTTTGGCAAAGATGCTCGTAAATTAGCAGCAGAATTTACTCCTGAAGAATTGGCAATGTACATTTTGAGCTTGACTGTTCAAGATCCAGACAGTCTTCCAGAAGTCGAAATTGCGCGTGAAAAACCATTACCATTTAAACCATCTGGTGGTGGCTTTGGTGGTAAGTCCAAAGGTGGTCGTGGAAATAGCCGTCGTGGAGACCAACGCCGAGATCGGAATCGCAGAGATGACCGTGAAGGTGGTCGCCGTGATTTCAAACGCAAGTCCAATAAAAACAGCCGAGACTTCGAAGGTAAAGGCAACAAACGTCCTCATCGTACATCCAACGAAAAGAAAAATGGCTTTGTCATCCGCAATAAAGGGGATAAATAAATTCTAAAGACGGTCTAGCAATAGGCCGTCTTTTTAATGAAAATCAAAAATACAAGGGTTAACTAGCTGTTAACCCTTGTATATTTATAAGGAGACCAAAATGATGACTGACTCTTCTAGAAAAATATTTCAGGATAAGGAGCCTTCTAAAAAAGTCAGACAACAGAAATAAGGAAGTATTTAAAAAGATATTTCTGTTAACATATTAAGTCTACAATTATTTCTAAGTTTTGTCAAGAATTTTTTCTTATTTTTAAAAAAATTTCACCAAAAATTAAAATTGACAATCTTTGCTAAAAGGTTATAATGGATATAGTAACTATAACAACTATAAAGAGGTATCATCCGTGGTGATTGCATTAAAAAATAATGATCTAGAAGTGCACTTTAAGACCTTTGGAGGAGAATTGAGTTCTATTCGAAGCAAGGAAGGTATTGAATATCTCTGGCAAGGGGATCCAGAGTATTGGTCAGGACAAGCACCCGTTCTGTTTCCGATTTGTGGAAGTGTCCGTAATGGCCAAGTACAGTATCATCTAAAAGATGGTGTGAAGACAGGTCAGCTTCCAAGACACGGTCTCATTCGCAAGAGAGAGTTTGAACTCAAAGAACAAACAGATAATCGTCTTGTCTTTGAAATCACATCAAATGACGAGAGCTTGCAAAATTACCCCTACCATTTTCGAGTGGAAATCGCTTATGAATTGAAAGGGAAAGAGATCACCATCACCTATCGCGTGCAAAATCTAGAGTTAGATCAAGTCATGCCTTATTTCATTGGAGGGCATCCAGCCTTTCATTGCCCCCTTTTAGCAGATGAAGTCTATGAAGACTACGAGTTGATTTTTGAAAAAGAAGAAACTTGTAGCGTCCCTCTCTTGTTTACAGAAACCGGTTTGGTCGATCGCCTGCAGCGGACGCCATTTTTAGATCATATATCTAGCTTACAGTTGAAACACGATCTTTTCGAGAAAGACGCCATTATTTTAGATCAGTTAGCCTCTAAATCTGTGAAGCTGATCTCGACAAAATCAGGTAATGGTTTGAAATTTGACTTTGCAGATTTTGAAAATCTGGTCCTTTGGTCTACTAATAACAAGGGCCCCTTCATTGCCTTAGAGCCTTGGACAGGTATTTCCACATCTGCAGAAGAGGGCGACTTTTTTGAAGATAAAAAAGGTGTGATCCAGTTGGCCCCTCAAGAGACACGGAGTCACCAATACCGTATCACCATTTTGTAAATGAAAAACCGTTGGACTATGGAGTCCGACGGTTCTTTTTGATATAGTTGAGCTTTGCTTGGCGAGATTTCTTCTTAAAGAGAGCCTCGGCAGACATAGCAGAAGGCTTATCTGGATAGGATTCTTGGTAAAGAAGTGTAACGGGGAGACGAGCCCGTGTGTATTTGGCGCCTTTTCCAGCATTGTGGGTCTTCAGGCGTTTTTCGATATCCGTGGTATAGCCAGTGTAGAGGGAGCCATCTGCACACTCTAGAACATACATGTAGGCCTTAGTTTCCATAGTAGATCTCATGAATCTCGTCTGTATAGCTGCCGTCTTCATTGTGAATAAAGAGGGGAGGCAGAATTTTTAAACCGTCCAGTGAGCCATCCTTGATCGCCTCAATCAATACCATATTCGCCTCTTTGGTCACTTTTGGATAGACAAACTGGATCCGCTTAGGTGCAAGATTGTAACGCTTCATGGTTTCGATGATATCTAAAAAGCGATCTGGACGATGGACCATCGCTAAGCGACCATTTGATTTGAGAACCCGCTGGGCCACATGGCAAATCTCATCTAAATTGGTGGTAATTTCATGCCGGGCTAAGAGGTAGTGTTCACTCTCATTGAGATTGGAATGCTCATCAACCTTGAAATAAGGGGGATTGCAAAGGATAATATCCACCTTACTCCCCTTGATATGTTGGGGGAGATGCTTGAGGTCATCAGTGATCATGGACATTTGCTGGTCCAAGCCATTGAGTGTAATTGAACGGGTAGCCATATCTGCTAAACGTTCCTGAATTTCGACACCAATGATCTGAGCCTCTGTTCGGGTACTTGCAAATAGTCCCACAGCTCCATTTCCAGCGCAGAGATCAACAATCAAACCTCGCTTAGGTAATTTTGGAAAGCGCGAGAGCAGGACGCTATCCACGGAGTAACTAAAAACTTCTCGATTTTGTATGATTTTCACATCACTTGAAAAAAGTTGATTGACGCGCTCGCCATCTTTTAATTCGATATCTGTCATGGCTCTATTATAGCATGAAAAGAGTCTTGGGAAAAGGTGGGCAGAACAGAAAAAGAGAGTGGGATAGAAATCGTTAATTCGTTAGAATTCGATTTCGTCGTCCCACCTCCGCACAGTTGAGTAGGGCTGTAAAAGCTGATGAAATCAGCGTAGTAGAGCCCACTCAACCACTGTGTCTTGCTCGACAATCCAAAGACAATTGAGAGGCTAGGACTTTTGTCCCAGCCTCTTTTTTAGTCAAATTCATATTTTTGTAGAATCGTGCTGAGGATAAAGACTCCTGTAAAGACAGCCATCAATGCTAGATAAACTGGGAAAGTAGTGGCTGTAAGGAGTGAAATCTCGATCAAGTTTTTCAATACGACCGCAGATGCATAAAATCCTACAACAGAAAAGAGAATGAGAAGGGCGCGCCAGATGTTTAGTGGTAGGCAGGCCCGGATAACGGATAGGAAACCGATGGATCCAAGTAAGTAATAGGATACAGTAGACATATCGGCTGCAGACCAACCATGGCTTACTCCCCAAAGGCGAATGAACAAGACGCTAAAGACGACCATCAAGGCGCTTGGTAAGGCTAACAGAAGAGAACGTCTTAAGAAGTGTTTTTCAACCGGTTTGATATTGCGTTCAAAAGTCAACACAAATGGTGGGAATCCTTCGACGAATTGGTCAATCAAGGTGATTTGAATAGGGATGAATGGAAAAATCAGCAAATAATTGGCGTTGAAGAAAAGGGCACTGGCGATACAGATAATAGCCAAGAGGAAGGAATAAATTGTTTTGATGAAGAAGATCGGAGCGATTCGTCCAATGTTATTGACCACACGACGACCTTCGAATAGAATTTCTGGAACATCATTAAAGTCAGAGTTCAAAAGAACAATATTTGCAATTTGACGGGTTGCAGGATCTCCTTCAGCCATTACGATGGAGCAGTCAGCTTCACGAAGAGCGAGGATATCATTGACCCCGTCTCCAGTCATAGCCGTTGTACGACCAGCCGCTTTCAAGGTTTGAATGAGCAGTTTCTTTTGGTGAGGGGATACGCGTCCAAAGATAGCGGTTTCCTCTGCTTGATCGACTAATCGATCATCCGAGATAGTAGAACAATCGATGTAGTTTTCGTAGTTTTTGAAGCCCGCTTGTTGAGCAATATAAGAGACTGTTACAGGGTTGTCACCAGAGATGATCTTAAGATCCACGCCTTCAGAGCGCAAATACTCAAGAGTATCAGAAGCCCCTTCACGAATGGGGTCCGTAATCTCAATAACGGCAATCCCTTCAAGATTTTCAGGTAGTTTCAATTCCTGCATGCTGATCCGTTCTGAACTGTGGGCTAAGACGAGAACGCGCGATCCACGGCCTTGTGCTTCAAGGACAGCTGCTGGATTTTCTTGAAGGAGCATTTCAGGAGCACCGAGAAAGACGGTGCCAAGGTTGGAGAGGTGCATGGCTCCCCATTTCCGATCGCTTGAGAAAGGTATGATGTTTTCTGCAGTATAAGCATGCTCCAACTCCCCATAAGCCTTACGAATGGCTTGAGCAGTAGGATTGGTATCCTCACTATATTGCATATAGGCAGAAAGGATGACCTTGATCGTTTCCTCAGAAAAATGATCGGATAAGCTATGGAGAGCTTCAACTGTCATCTTCCCTTGAGTGATGGTACCTGTCTTATCTAGACACAAAGTATCCACACGTGCGAGAGTTTCCACGGAATACATTTCTTGAACAAGTACCTTGCGCATGCCGAGCTTAATAACCGCCGTCAAAAGAGACGTAACCGTCAGTAGGGCAATTCCTTTTGGCAACATTCCCAAGAGAGCTGTGGAAGAATTCACGACAGAATCCTTGATCGGTAGCATCTTGATCAACAGTGCTTCAAAGAAAAGGGCAAGACCAAATGGGATGATAATTTTCCCAGTGAAGTTAGAAATTTTCGCTAAGTTATAGAGAATGCGTGAATTGATGGGCTTCAAGGTTTTAGCTTCCATCATTAGCTTGTTGGCATAGTTGTTTGCTCCAACGCGCTTAATCCGCGCATACACCTGACCACTGGCGATATAACTTCCAGACAGGAGCTCATCTCCGACTTCTTTTAAGACAAGATCACTCTCACCTGTTAGCATGGCTTCATTGGCTTCAGCAATTCCAGACATGACTTCTGCATCACTTGGAATCTGCTCACCCGAAGACAGGAGCATTAGATCACCCAGAACAAGTTTTTCTGGTGGAATCGCATCTTTTTCCCCGTCTCGAATAACAGTCACTAGCTCACGACTCATGAGATTGAGCTTATCAATCATCCGCTTGGCGCGCATTTCAGTCATAATACCTGTAATGGCATTGAAGCAAATGACCGCGAAAAAGATCATATTGCTCCAGGCCTGTACAGCAGCCAAGGCTACCGCAATCACAAAGTTTAAGGTATTAAACAAGGTGAAGACGTTGCGCTTGATAATTTGCCAGGTACTGGTACTAGTATTCGTTGTAAAATCATTGGTTTGTCCACGATCCATTTTCTTGCGGACTTCACTGAGGGATAACCCCTTTAATTCATTCGTTTCCATAGACAATATGATATCATTTTTTTGAGAAAAAGACTATATAGAATCGGCCCGCTGAGACATTTTTTATACAGAAAAAGTTTGCGGTCAAAAAAAGGTTACGGTATAATGAAAAAGAAGGTTCAATATGATTTGCTATCATGTTGAGAGACTTATGAAATGGATTTGAGGAACAACTATGTTTTACACCTACTTACGGGGCCTTGTTGCCTTTATTCTTTGGGTTTTAAATGGCAATGCCCATTACCATCATACGGACAATATTCCAGATCAAGAAGAAAATTACATCTTGGTGTCCCCACATAGGACATGGTGGGACCCAGTCTATATGGCCTTTGCGACCAAGCCAAAGCAATTTATCTTTATGGCAAAAAAAGAACTCTTCACCAATCGTATTTTTGGCTGGTGGATTCGTATGTGTGGGGCATTTCCGATCGACCGTGAAAATCCGGGAGCCGAAGCCATTAAGTATCCCATCAATATGTTGAAGAAGAGCAACCGATCCTTGATTATGTTTCCAAGTGGAAGCCGGCATTCGCAAGATGTCAAGGGCGGTGTTGCCATTATTGCCAAAATGGCCAAGGTCCGTATCATGCCTGTGACGTATACTGGGCCAAGAGACTTGAAAGGGTTGGCAACAGGTGAGCGAATTGATATGAACTTTGGACACCCGATTGATATTTCGGATATCAAAAAGATGAATGACGAAGGCGTGGCAGAAGTTGCTCACCGGATCCAAGAGGAGTTTGATCGCTTGGATGCGGAAGCACAAGCGATCAATACCCCAACGAAACCGTTTATCTTGATTCGTTTGTTAAAAATCCTTTTGCTTCCTGCCGTTTTAGTCGTTGGCATCTTGACCTTGTTCTTTAGTTACCTAGCAAGCTTTGTATGGGATCCGGACAAACATCGGAAAAATAAATAAAAAACTGAGAAATTTCTCAGTTTTTTTTTATTTTTACGAATATTAAAAGTGAGAGGAGGCTTCTTATGGAAGATATGATTGAAAAAATCAAAGAATATAAGCTATTTTTTGCGATTGCAGCGATTGGACTCTTACTGGGAGGGTATTTTCTTTTTCATCGTTCCAACTTAAGTGCATCGACCGTACCGGATCTTTACCCGGCTTCCACTTCAACTGCGAGTTCGGAAAAAGTGCCAGCTTCTAGTTCAAAAGAAGAAAAGCCGGCTCCTTCTGTGTCTGATACACCCGAGATCATTACGGTCGATGTCAAAGGAGCCGTCAAACAACCAGGTGTCTATGAGTTGCGTTCCAATAGCAGAGTCCACGATGCCATTCATAAGGCGGGCGGGATGACAGCAGATGCCAATAGCCAATCGGTCAACTTGGCGCAAAAACTCTCCGATGAAGCCGTGATCTATGTTGCTAAAGAAGGAGAGGATGTTCCAGCACTTGGGAGTTCAGAAAGTCCTGCAACTTCGTCAGCGCCAGCAGAAAAAACGGGCAAGGTCCATTTAAATCGAGCGACCGAAGCAGAGCTCCAGACGGTCTCTGGAATTGGACAAAAACGTGCCCAGGACATTATTGCCTATCGGGAAGCAAATGGCCCTTTCCGATCGGTAGAGGATCTCAAAAATGTTTCAGGGATTGGTGAAAAAACACTGGAGAAACTTAAAGATGCTTTTACGGTGGATTAAAGACCCTCCTTTTTCACTTGCCCACCTCGCTTTTTTACTTCTTTGGTTGTATTTTAGTGTGTATCAACCATCTTGGCTTTCTATCGGTGGTCTAGTGGTGGTGGTAGTTTTAGTTCTTCATCACTATAAAGAGGATCGCTCAAGTTTGCTAGGTCTTGGTTTAGCAACCTTTTGTTTTTTTGCCTTCTTTGTCTTTCAGAGAGTACAGGATCGTTCAATACAAGTGGAAAGGCAAGCCCCAGCCCACTTACGTCTGATCCCAGATACTATCAAGATCAATGGGGATGCCCTATCTTTTCGCGCTAAAAATCAGGGAAAGACCTACCAAGTCTTTTACACCTTGAAATCAGAAAAAGAAAAGAAGCAATGGCAAGGACAAACTCAGGTGATAGAGCTGACTTATAAGGGGGGCATAGAAGAGCCAGAAGGACAGCGGAATTTTAGAGGATTTGACTATCAGGCTTATTTGAAAACACAGGGGATTTATTACCAAATGAAGATGGAGGCAATTCAATCTGCCATCCCAGTCAAGACTTGGAATCTTTTTGATTGGTTATCCCAGTGGAGGCGACAAGCTATTGTTTGGAGCAAAGAGCATTTTCCTCTTCCGATGAATCAGTATATGACTGGCCTTCTTTTCGGTTATTTGGATACGGATTTTGAAGAGATGGATCAGCTTTACTCGAGTTTAGGGATTATCCATTTGTTTGCCCTATCAGGAATGCAGGTTGGCTTTTTTATCAATGGCATTCGAAAAATGCTCTTACGTCTAGGAATCTTGCAAGAGACCGTCGATTTCCTGATGCTTCCGATTTCCTTGGTGTATGCCGGCTTAACAGGTTTTTCTATTTCAGTTGTTCGTAGTCTCGTGCAAAAGTTACTTTCTCAAAAGAGCATCCGAGGAATGGACAATCTGGCTGTGACCCTGATCCTCTTAATGATTTTCATGCCCAAGTTTCTTCTGACAGCTGGCGGCGTTTTAAGTTGCGCATACGCCTTTATTTTAACTTTGGTAGATTCCAGTTCCTCTTCAGGGATCAAAAAGGTGTTGGTAGAAAGTTTCTGGATTAGTTTAGGGATTTTACCACTTTTAACCTATTATTTTAGTGTTTTCCAACCTTGGTCAATCCTTTTAACCTTTCTTTTCTCTTTCCTTTTTGACCTTGTCTTGCTTCCTGGATTAACGCTCCTGTTTCTTTTGTCCATCCTGAAGCCTTTAACGATCTTTAACAATTTCTTTCTTCTCATTGAAGAGTGTATTCGCTGGATTGCAAAGATTACATCTTTACCTTTGGTATTTGGTCAGCCGTCAGGACTAGCTTTAGTTGTGCTCTTGCTTCTTTTGGGAATCTTCTACGATACTCGGAAACAAAAAGGCCTTCATATTTTGTTGTCCGGTTTGATTCTGTTCCTCTTTTGTTGGACCAAACACCCTTTAGAAAATGAAATCACCGTGGTGGACATTGGCCAAGGGGACAGCATCTTTTTACGTGATTGGAGGGGAAGGACCATTTTGATTGATGTCGGAGGACACGTCGACTTTGAAAAGGAGAACAAGTGGCAGGAGCGAAGTAGGTCTGTTAATGCAGAAAAAACTCTGATTCCCTATCTCAAGAGTCGAGGTGTTGGAAAACTGGATGCTTTGGTTTTGACCCATACCGATCAGGATCATATGGGAGATATGGTAGAGGTCACTCGACAGATCCCTGCTAAAAAAGTCTATGTTAGCTCAGGAAGTCTCACCCAAGCTAAATTTCGGGAACAGTTAAAACAGCTTCATAGTCCGATTCAAGTAGTCAAGAGAGGGGAACGGCTTCCCATTTTTGACAGCAACCTAGAGGTCTTGGCCCCTGATGGTATTGGAGATGGTAAAAATGATGACTCTATTGTTCTTTATGGGCAGTTCTATCAGAAACGGTTTTTGTTTACAGGTGATTTAGAAGAAGCTGGGGAGAAAAAACTCTTAAGCCACTATCCGCAACTGCAAGTGGACGTCTTAAAAGTAGGTCACCATGGATCTAAAGGTTCCTCTAGTGACCTATTTTTAGATCAGTTGCATCCCCAATTGGCCTTGATCTCCGTTGGAAAAAATAATCGCTACCGCCATCCTCATAAAGAATTGCTCGATCGTTTAGAGAAACGGTCCATTGCTTACCTTCGTACCGATGAAAGGGGAGCGATTCGCTTGATCGGATGGGACTATTGGAGGGTGGAAACGGTCCGCTAGAGACGAGGAGAGGTTTGCTTTCTATGCTGAAAATTGCTATGATAGAAGTTGAAATCAATGTAAAGGTAGAATCGTATGAACGCATTTAAGCAATTTTGGACACACTATGCAGATTTTTCAAGTAAGACCAGTCGGGCCCATTTTTGGCTAGCTTTTTTCTGGAATTTTCTCCTTTCTTTGCCCCTCTGGGTCTTTTACATCGTTATCTCCTTAGACCAACAAAATCCTAAGGAACCACTCAATTTTTCAAATCTTCATTCTGTACCAGTTTTATGGGCGATCACTTTGTTAGCCTTCTTTTATTTTCTCATTTTAGTACCCAGTCAAGCCATCTGTGTGCGTCGTTTGCGAGATGCAGGAATCCATTGGGCTTGGATCTTTTTAAACCTTGGGCCCGTCCTGCTCTATTTATTGACGGGATTGGATATTTTTCTATTTGTCTGGCTGATTGCAGTTGTTTCCCTATTGCTTCTCATGATGCTTCCAGGGAAATCGGCTACCCTGCAATCAGAAGGAAATTCAATGGAAGGAACTGCAAGTCCAACTGTAATAGAGGCAGTGGATAGCTTCGTTGCTGACCCATTTGAGAGAATTCCTAGTTTTGTAGCAGCCCCAGACTTGTCTGATAATAAACCTCCATTGGAACAAAAAATGGCTACTGAACACCAAGTGCGCTAAGCTGATAAAGAGAAGAGAGTTTCATGCAAACAATTACCGATATCAAAAATCTGACGGTTCAATCTCTACCTCCTATTCTTGTCTTAACAGGTGAGGATGTTGGTCAATTTGAATGGCTAAAAAAAGAAATTTCAAAAAATATAGGCTATGATCCCTCAGACTTGAATTATTCTTATTTTGACATGAAGGAAGCCTCCTACGTTGATGTAGAGCTGGATTTGGTTAGTCTCCCTTTTTTTGCGGATGAAAAAATCGTGATCTTGGATCACTTGTTGGATCTGACGACTGCTAAAAAACGCTATTTAACCGATGAAGAACTAAAGCAATTTGAAAGTTATCTGGAAAGGCCTTCTGAATCGACCCGATTGGTGATTTTTGCGGAAGGAAAGTTAGATAGTAAGCGACGA
This sequence comes from Streptococcus sp. F0442, assembly GCF_000314795.2. Classification (GTDB taxonomy): domain Bacteria; phylum Bacillota; class Bacilli; order Lactobacillales; family Streptococcaceae; genus Streptococcus. The sequence continues at coordinate 177,124 of NZ_KB373316.1, forward strand.
CTAGTTAAACTACTAAAACGGGATGCTCAAATCATTGAGGCAGCAACTCCTAAGGAACAAGACTTAAAGCGCTATTTTTCAAGTCAGGCCCAAGAAATGGGCTTGCAGTTTGTCGGCGATGCACTCGATCAATTACTCTTAAAATCAGGCTATGACTTTGGTGATTTACAGAAGAATCTCGCCTTTTTAAAGGCCTATAAAGAGGATGGGCAGATTCGTCTGGAAGATATTGAGGAGGCTGTCCCCAAGACCCTGCAAGATAATATTTTTGATCTGACCCAAATGATTCTTCAGCGTCGTATTGATCAAGCGCGGGCCCTCGTCAAAGACCTCCGCTTGCAAGGAGAAGATGAAATAAAATTGATCGCTATTCTATTGAGCCAATTCCGGATGTTTAGCCAGGTAAAAATTTTTTCAGAAGAAGGCCAATCCGAAAGCCAAATTGTGACGAGCTTATCAGAGTTGTCAGGGCGCAAGATCAATCCTTACCAGGTGAAGTTTGCCTTGCGGGATAGCCGTAGGATTTCCCTGGCCTTCCTGAAGCAAGCTATGATGATCCTCATTGAGACTGATTATGCTATTAAAAATGGGTCTTATGATAAGGACTACTTATTCGATTTGGCACTTTTGAAAGTAGCCAATGCTGTCTAAAAACGTATAATAGAGTAAGCAGATTAGTTGAATAATTTAGCTGTTTGCGTTATTATCAAGTCAGTAATAAAGAAAAGAGGACCATAAAATGGCAATCATTTTACCAGAATTACCATATGCTTACGATGCATTGGAACCATATATCGATGAAGAAACCATGCATTTGCACCATGATAAACACCATCAAACATATGTGAACAACGTCAATGCGGCTCTTGAAAAACACCCTGAAATTGGAGAAGATTTGGAAGCTTTGTTGACAAATGTTGAATCCATCCCAGCTGATATCCGTCAAGCGGTGATCAACAATGGTGGTGGTCACTTGAACCACGCTCTATTCTGGGAATTGATGACTCCAGAACAAACAGCTCCTTCAGCAGAACTTGCTGCAGCGATTGATGCAGCCTTTGGTTCATTCGATGACTTTAAATCAGCTTTCACTGCAGCTGCAACGACACGCTTTGGTTCAGGCTGGGCATGGTTGGTTGTCAACAAAGAAGGGAAACTTGAAGTGACTTCAACTGCAAACCAAGATAACCCAATTTCAGAAGGCAAAAAACCAATCTTGGGCTTGGACGTTTGGGAACATGCATATTATGTAAAATACCGTAACGTACGTCCTGACTACATCAAAGCTTTCTTCTCAGTCATCAACTGGAACAAGGTAGATGAATTGTTTGCAGCAGCAAAATAATAGAACGATGGAATCTATAAGAGCGCGCAATGGCTCTTATAGATTTTTTTGTGATCTCATCCGAAAATTGAAGTATAATTTCTTGCGTTTGAACAGGAAAATGATACACTAGAGGGAGTGTGTTTTGCTTGTCTGAGGCTTGTTAGAAATAGGTGAGACAAGGCAAACAAAAGGAATAAGAAATTGAAAGTTCAGGGAGAAGTGAAATGACTAGTATCACCATTACCAAAGGAGCAGTTGATACCCCCATCTATTTACGGATGTTGAATCGCCATGGTTTGATTGCAGGAGCGACAGGGACAGGAAAAACAGTTACCCTTAAAGTCTTAACGGAAAAATTAAGCAAGGAAGGCATTCCGGTCTTTCTTGCAGATATCAAGGGAGATTTATCTGGCTTAGCAAAAGCAGGTCAATGGACTCCCAAGCTGGAAGAACGCTACAAACTTTTAGGAATGACAGATCCTTTTGATCCACAAGCTTTCCCTGTTCGATTGTGGGATGTCTTTGGTCAAGCAGGTCACCCAGTTCGTGCGACAGTTGAGGGGATGGGTTCCTTGTTGCTTTCTCGCCTACTTGATTTGAATGAAACCCAGACAGGAATTCTAGCCATTGTCTTTAAATTGGCTCAAGAGAAAAATTGGCCCTTGATTGATTTGAAAGATCTACAGAGCCTGTTAAAGGAAGTCTATGAACACAGCTCGGAATACTCTGCCCAGTACGGCAATATTACCAAACAGTCTGTTGGAGCCATTCAAAGAAGTTTGTTGGTACTGGAAGAAGAAGGAGCAGATCAGTTTTTCGGTGAGCCGGCTCTAGATTTAAGTGACTTCATGCAACTAGATACTTCTGGGCGTGGTTATATCAATATTTTATCAGCTACCAAGCTCTTTCACTCACCAAAATTGTATTCGACCTTTTTAATTTGGATGCTATCACGCCTCTTTGAAACCCTTCCTGAGGTCGGTGATCCAGAAAAACCTAAATTGGTTTTCTTCTTTGACGAGGCACATCTTCTCTTTAAGGATGCTAGCAAGCTTTTTCTTGAGAAGGTTGAGCAAGTGGTTCGCTTGATTCGTTCAAAAGGGGTAGGAATCTACTTCATTACCCAAAATCCTCAAGACCTGCCAGAGTCTGTTTTAGCACAACTAGGGAATCGGGTTCAGCATGCTCTTCGGGCCTATACTCCGAAAGAAATGAAGGCCATTAAAGTAGCTGCTCAAAGTTTTCGTCCCAATCCAAACTTTGATACGGAAACGGTGATTACAGAATTAGGGACAGGGGAAGCTTTAGTTTCTTTCTTAAATGAAAAGGGGCAACCAAGTGTTGTGGAACGGTCCTATATACTCTCTCCTCAATCGAGTTTTGATCTCTTGAATGAAAGTGAGCAGTTGGCCTTGATTACAACGTCGCCTTTCCATCAGAAATATGCAACACCGATTGATCGAGAATCCGCTTATGAAAAATTAGCAGAGAAAGAAAACAAGGAAACTCAAGAAGAAGAAAGAAAAGAAGCCGCAAAAGAACAGGCTGCGGCGGAGAAGGCAGCTCAAAAAAGTAGTCCAGGTCGTCCACGAAAATCGAGTCTTGAAAAAGCAAAGGATTCCTTCCTGAGTTCTTTATTCCGGACAATTGCGCGTGAGATTGCCAAACTGATTATGGGCTCCTTTAAAAGGAAATAACCCCTTTTATCAGAAGAAAAAAACTTTTCAAGAAGAAACCGTTTTCTCCTTCTGATAATTCTTGTTATTTTCAATAGAATCTTTTATAATTAATTTCGTATGAAAAAATATTTTAATCTACGCTCGATCATGATTGCGATCGGTATCCTTTTGTGTATAGGGGGAACCAGTGCACTAGGCTACTTGCATCTTACGCAACCAACAGCATCAGCTATTGAAAAAAAAGCAAAGAAAACAAAAAAAACAGATATAGAAAAGTCAACTCCTCAGACCAAGAAACCGCGTGTCAAATCTCCAGAAGCTAAGCAAGCGGTAGTGGATGCAGATATGGAAACGATGACTGCATTTGGACTGGTTTATGATTATGCCAATAAAGGTTTGGTAGAGGTTGTTCAAGATTTCCTAGCAGAAAGCGGAATTGACCCGTCACAAATCGCTTTCACCTATCGCAATGCCATTACAGGAGAGCAGTTTGCCATGAATGATCTCCAACCGATGACGGCAGGGAGTACCTATAAGTTACCATTAAATATGCTAGTGGTAGATGAGGTTGCAAAAGGCAAGCTTAATTTAACGGATCGGTTTGACATCACCAATACCTACTATGAATATGTAGGGGAACATGACAATTATGTAGCCGCCTTTGATGGTGCTATGTCTATCCCTGATATGCAGCGGTATTCATTGGTTTATTCAGAAAATACCCCAGCTTATGCCTTAGCTGATCGTTTGGGTGGTATGGAGCAAGTACGTAAGTTATTCAGTCGCTATGGTCAATCCCGTTCACCGGAAGTGAAGACTTTTAGTGAAAATAACAAAACAACAACGGACTACTATATTCATGTATTGGAATATCTATGGAACCATCAAGAAAGATATGCAGATTTGCTAGAATTGATTGGGGAGTCTTTCCCAGATGAGTACTATAAGAAGTTCTTACCGGATTTGGTTATTCAGCAAAAACCAGGTTATGTCGCTGAAGCTTTAAATGTGGATGCTATTGTCCATGAGTCGACTCCTTATTTGATTGCCATCTATACTGCAGGTCTCGGAGGAACAACTCCGGAAAGTTCTGAGATCAGTGGTTACGGTCTCTATCAACTAGGTCAATTGGCCTATGTCATCAATGAATGGCATCGTGTCAATATGAATGAATAAAATCATTGAGAGAGAGTGGGACAGAAATCGGTAATTCGTTAGAATTCGATTTCGTCGTCCCACCTCCGCACAGTTGAGTAGGGCTGTAAAAGCTGATGAAATCAGTGTAATAGAGCCCACTCAACCACTGCGTCTTGCTCGACAATCCAAAAATAATTGAGAGGCTAGGACTTTTGTCCCAGCCTCTTTTAGTTTATATAAAAAAGAGTAAATTAACTTGGTATTTCTTACTAGTTTTCTGATAACAGTGGGCTTCTTCTACCTATCTATCAAAAAGTATGTTATACTAATATTAGAAATAAGAGGGAGTATAGACATGATTACAAAGGATGATTACCAGTTGCTTCGCTCGCATCCAGCTTTTTCTGCGATACCAGTGGAGCTATTTGATAAATTAGCTGTTGAAATTCATGCCAGGGATATCCCAAAAGGACAAATTCTATTTTTTGCAGGAGATAAGCGAGATCGTATTTTTCTTCTTGAAAAAGGCTTTGCTCGCATTGAGCAATTCGATTCAGCGGATCAATTCTCCTATATGGATTATATAAAGAAGGGGGCCATGTTCCCTTATGGTGGGATGTTCCAGGATGAGCGCTATCACTATACAGCCAGTGCAGTAACAGACTTGCGTTGTTTCGTCATCCCTGTTAATCTCTATGAATTGTATGCCCAAGAGAGCAAGGAGCAGTTGCTCTTTATTACGAGAAAGCTCTCCTCTATTTTAAAATTTCAGGAGTTACGGCTGCGCAATGTTGTAACAGCCAGTGCCAGTGAGCGTGTCATTCAATCGTTAGCGATTCTTTGCAAGGATTATGAAGCCCTTGGGAATCAGCTCCCATTTCCAATCAGCATGAAGGAAATGGCCAAGTTGGCCGCAACAACACGAGAAACGGTTAATCAAGTTTTAAAGAAATTAATGGATTCTCAAAAGATACAGTATGAGAGAAAGCAATTAAGATTTATAGACAGCAGCTACTTTTTAAAGAGTTTTGAAGAGATCGACTAATAGTTGATCTTTTTTTAATTTTACAAAAAAATATATATTCATAAAAATAATATTAAGGATAAAATATGCAAAGAAAACGCTTCATATTAACTAAAATATAAGAATCATTCAAAAAAATGCCAAATTCTTAGCTTTTGGAAAGTAGAATCCTTTGTGAAAACGGTACCAACTGGTGATAAAATAAAACCTGTAAACGGGATTAGGTAACACTAAACCGCAAGAAAAAGGAGGACTATAGATGTCTACACACCCAATTCATGTTTTCTCAGAAATTGGAAAACTGAAAAAAGTTTGTTTGCACCGTCCAGGTAAAGAGTTGGAAAACTTGATGCCTGACTATCTTGAACGTCTTCTTTTTGATGATATTCCATTCTTGGAAGATGCTCAAAAAGAACACGATGCATTTGCTGAAGCACTTCGTAACGAAGGTATCGAAGTACTTTATCTTGAACAGTTAGCTGCTGAGTCATTGACTTCTCCAGAAATTCGCGATCAGTTCATCGAAGAATACCTTGAAGAAGCGAACATTCGTGGACGCCAAACAAAAGTTGCGATTCGTGAATTGCTTCACAGCATTGAAGACAACCAAGAATTGGTTGAAAAAACAATGGCAGGGGTTCAAAAAGCTGAACTTCCAGAAATTCCTGAAGAAGCAAAAGGATTGACAGACCTTGTTGAATCTGACTATCCATTTGCAATCGACCCAATGCCAAACTTGTACTTCACACGTGACCCATTTGCGACAATTGGTAATGCAGTATCATTGAACCACATGTACGCAGATACACGTAACCGTGAAACTTTGTATGGTAAATACATCTTCAAATACCACCCAGTTTACGGTGGAAAAGTTGAACTTGTCTACAACCGTGAAGAAGATACTCGTATCGAAGGTGGAGATGAGTTGGTCCTTTCTAAAGATGTATTGGCAGTTGGTATCTCACAACGTACTGATGCTGCATCAATCGAAAAATTGTTGGTAAACATCTTCAAGAAGAACGTTGGCTTCAAGAAAGTATTGGCCTTCGAATTTGCTAACAACCGTAAATTCATGCACTTGGATACAGTATTTACAATGGTGGACTACGATAAATTCACAATCCACCCAGAAATCCAAGGTAACCTTCGCGTCTTCTCTGTAACTTATGAAAACGAACAATTGAAGATCGTTGAAGAAAAAGGTGATTTGGCTGAATTGCTTGCTGAAAACCTTGGTGTTGAAAAAGTTACATTAATTCCATGTGGAGATGGCAACATCGTTGCTGCTGCGCGTGAACAATGGAACGACGGATCAAATACTCTTACAATCGCACCAGGTGTGGTAGTCGTATACGACCGTAACACTGTTACCAACAAGAAATTAGAAGAATACGGACTTCGTTTAATCAAGATCCGCGGAAGTGAATTGGTTCGCGGTCGTGGTGGACCTCGTTGTATGTCAATGCCGTTTGAACGTGAAGAAATCTAATGTAGGAGATCGCGAGCTGGTCTTAGTGTATCAGCTCAGCCTTCTTACTCATCAATACTAGAAAGAAAATAGGAGACAATTAGAATGACAAATTCAGTGTTCCAAGGACGTAGCTTCTTGGCAGAAAAAGACTTTACACGTGCTGAGTTAGAATACCTTATCGGACTTTCAGCTCACTTGAAAGACCTTAAAAAACGCAACATCCAACACCACTACCTAGCTGGTAAAAACATTGCGCTTTTGTTTGAAAAAACTTCAACTCGTACTCGTGCTGCCTTCACTACTGCAGCCATCGACCTTGGTGCTCACCCAGAATACCTTGGTGCAAACGACATCCAACTTGGTAAAAAAGAATCTACAGAAGATACTGCAAAAGTTCTTGGACGTATGTTTGACGGTATTGAATTCCGTGGATTCAGCCAACGTATGGTTGAAGAATTGGCTGAATTCTCAGGTGTTCCAGTATGGAATGGTTTGACTGACGAATGGCACCCAACACAAATGCTTGCTGACTACTTGACTGTTCAAGAAAACTTTGGACGTTTGGAAGGTTTGACACTTGTATACTGTGGTGACGGACGTAACAACGTTGCAAACAGCCTTCTTGTAACAGGTGCTATCCTTGGTGTGAACGTACATATCTTCTCACCAAAAGAACTCTTCCCAGAACAAGAAATTGTTAAATTGGCAGAAGGATTCGCAAAAGAAAGTGGTGCTCATATCTTGATCACTGAAGATGCTGACGAAGCTGTGAAAGGTGCAGATGTACTTTACACTGACGTTTGGGTATCTATGGGTGAAGAAGACAAATTTGCAGAACGCGTTGCCCTTTTGAAACCTTACCAAGTAAACATGGAATTGGTTAAGAAAGCTGATAACGAAGACTTGATCTTCTTGCACTGCTTGCCAGCTTTCCACGACACAAACACTGTTTATGGTAAAGATGTTGCTGAAAAATTCGGCGTAAAAGAAATGGAAGTTACTGACGAAGTGTTCCGTAGCAAATATGCTCGCCACTTTGACCAAGCTGAAAACCGTATGCACACCATCAAAGCGGTGATGGCAGCTACTCTTGGTAACTTGTACATTCCAAAAGTTTAAGACTTTTATAACCGTATACCAACAGCTATAGGGGCTGGACTGCTAGCTTTAGTCCTGCCCCTATTTTTTATAGAAAGGGAAAACCTATGTCAAGAAAAATCGTCGTTGCTTTGGGAGGAAACGCCATCCTTTCATCTGATCCTTCTGCAAAAGCTCAACAAGAAGCACTTGTAGAAACAGCAAAACACTTAGTAAAATTAATCAAAAATGGGGATGACTTGATCATCACTCACGGAAATGGTCCTCAAGTAGGAAACCTCTTGCTCCAACACTTGGCAGCAAACTCTGAAAAGAACCCAGCTTTCCCATTGGATTCATTAGTTGCTATGACCGAAGGAAGCATTGGCTACTGGCTTCAAAATGCTCTTCAAAATGCTCTTCTTGAAGAAGGAATTGAAAAAGACGTGGCTTCAGTTGTAACACAAGTCGTTGTGGATAAGAACGACCCAGCCTTCGTTAACCTCAGCAAACCAATCGGTCCATTCTACTCAGAAGAAGAAGCGAAAGCAGAAGCTGAAAAATCTGGAGCAACCTTCAAAGAAGATGCTGGTCGTGGCTGGCGTAAAGTTGTGGCTTCACCAAAACCAGTGGATATCAAAGAAATTAATACTATCCGTACCTTGTTGAACGACGGTCAAGTCGTTGTCGCTGCTGGAGGTGGCGGTATCCCAGTTGTGAAAGAAGCAAATGGTAGCTTGACTGGTGTTGAAGCCGTTATCGATAAAGACTTTGCATCTCAACGTTTGGCTGAATTGGTAGAAGCAGACCTCTTCATCGTTTTGACAGGAGTGGACTATGTCTTTGTAAACTACAACAAACCAGACCAAGAAAAATTGGAACATGTCAATGTCGCTCAATTGGAAGAGTACATCAAACAAGATCAATTTGCACCAGGAAGCATGCTTCCTAAAGTAGAAGCTGCGATCGCCTTTGTAAATGGTCGTCCAGAAGGAAAAGCAGTCATCACTTCACTTGAAAACCTTGGCGCTTTGATTGAGTCTGAAAGTGGAACAATCATCCAAAAAGACTAATGAAAGATTAGGAAAAAACTAGTATTTTAAAGCTTATTGTGATAGAATAAACCTATAGGTAAGCGTTTTACAAGGGAAACCTTGTAAGATATCACTCACACTTTGTTGCGTTAGGAGGAAGACAAATGAGTGAAAAAAAGAAAAAAGCATTTAAGATGCCTTCATCTTTTTCCGTGTTGTTAATCATCATTGCCATTATGGCAGTGTTAACTTGGATTATTCCAGCTGGTCAATACAAGGTTGACGATGGTGGTGCCATCATCGCAGGTAGTTATGAAGCTGTGAAACAAAATCCTCAAGGGATTTGGGACGTCTTGATGGCCCCAATCAATGCCATGCTTGGTAAAGCACCAACCAGTGCAGCGATTGACGTAGCCTTCTTTATCTTGATGGTCGGTGGTTTCCTTGGTGTTGTGAACGAAACAGGTACCCTTGATGTAGGGATTGCTTCTATCGTTCGTAAATACAAAGGCCGCGAAAAAATGTTGATCTTGATCTTGATGCCATTGTTTGCCCTTGGTGGGACAACTTATGGTATGGGTGAAGAAACCATGGCCTTCTATCCACTTCTTGTACCTGTTATGATGTCCGTTGGTTTTGACAGTTTGACAGGGGTAGCTATTATCCTCTTAGGATCACAAATCGGATGTTTGGCCTCAACCTTGAACCCATTTGCGACAGTTATCGCTTCTGATACTGCAGGTATCTCAAGTGCCTCTGGTCTCTTACTTCGTGTGATCTTCTGGATCGTTTTGACAGGACTTAGCACATATTACGTGTACCGTTATGCAGATAAGGTTCAAAAAGACCCAACCAAATCTCTCACCTATGCAACTCGTGAAGAAGATTTGAAACACTTCAACGTTGATAGTGGCGAAGAAATTCCTTCACAAATGAACAAGAAACAAAAACGTGTCTTGATCGTCTTCATTTCAACGTTCGTCATCATGGTTGCAGGATTTATCCCATTCAAAGATTTGGGTATTACATTCTTTGACAGCTTTAACGAATCTCTCCATAAAGTTCCTTACCTTGGTCAATTGATCGGTAATACAGATGCTCTTGGTACTTGGTACTTCCCTCAAACAGCTATGCTCTTTGCCTTCATGGGAATCCTTGTTGGTATCATTTATGGCTTGAAAGAAGATAAAATTATTTCATCCTTTATGAATGGTGCAGCTGACCTCTTGAGTGTTGCGCTTATCGTAGCAGTAGCACGTGGTATCCAAGTCATCATGAATGACGGTATGATCACTGCGACAATTCTTCACTGGGGTGAAGAAGGACTGAAAGGTCTTTCATCTCAATTGTTTATTGTTTTGACTTACATTTTCTACTTGCCAATGTCATTCTTGATCCCATCATCATCTGGTCTTGCCAGCGCGACAATGGGTATCATGGCACCTCTTGGTAAATTCGTCAATGTACCAGGTAGCTTGATTGTTACAGCTTACCAATCTGCATCTGGTGTCTTGAACTTGATCGCACCAACTTCAGGTATCGTAATGGGAGCTCTTGCTCTTGGACGTGTTGACTTGAGTGCATGGTGGAAATTCATGGGTAAATTGGTCGTAGCGATTGTTGTGATCACCATTGCCCTTCTTCTACTCGGAACTGTGGTTCCATTCTTGCAATAGAATAATGTAGGTGTTTCATGAAAAATAGAATAAATGACGATGTAAAAGAGCAGTTTTTAAACTCGCTTCAAACCATCATTTCTTATCCTTCTGTATTAAATGAAGGGGAAAATGGAACACCGTTTGGACAAGCTATCCAAGATGTCCTAGAAAAAACCTTAGAGCTTGCTCGAGAATTAGGTTTTCAAACCTATATAGATCCTGAAGGATACTATGGATATGCAGAGATCGGTCAGGGGGAAGAACTCCTGGCCGTTCTTTGTCACTTGGATGTTGTTCCAGCCGGTGATTTAGAAGATTGGCAAACGCCACCTTTTGAAGCGACCATTGTCGGTGATTATTTAGTAGGCCGAGGGATACAGGATGATAAGGGGCCATCCCTTGCTGCCCTCTATGCTGTCAAGAGTTTGTTGGATGACGGCATCCAGTTTACCAAACGGATTCGTTTTATCTTTGGAACAGATGAGGAAACCTTGTGGCGCTGCATGAACCGCTACAATCAAATGGAAGAACAAGCAGAACTTGGCTTTGCACCGGATTCCTCTTTCCCTTTAACTTATGCTGAAAAAGGTTTGTTACAAGTGAAATTGCATGGTCCAGGTTGGGATGATCTTCCCTTACAGGCTGGTCAAGCTCTCAACGTAGTTCCAGATAAAGCAACTTATGCTGGTCATCGTTTGGAAGAATTGCTCCCTGTTTTGGATCAAAGTGGGGTTCAGTATAGCCAAACAGAAAATTCTGTAACGGTTATGGGTGTGTCCAAGCATTCTAAAGATGCAGCTGAAGGAGTCAATGCCATTGTCGGCTTAGCGGAAAGTCTTTCTCTGATTCAGCCTCATCCAGCCTTGCTTTTCATCGCAGATGCCGTTGGAGAAGACGCGACAGGAGCAGCTCTCTTCGGTGAAATCAAAGATGAACCAAGTGGGGCTCTATCCTTCAACCTTGCGACCCTTGTGATCGATCAAGAGCAATCCGAAATCGGGATTGATATTCGAATTCCAGTTTTAGCAGACAAGGAAGCTTTAGTGGCTCGTCTGCAAGAAATTGCGGCTAGCTATCAGTTGGAGTATGAAGAATTTGACTATTTGGCTCCGTTATATGTGCCGTTAGATAGTCCTTTAGTCAGCTCTTTGATGGCTGTATATCAGGAAGAAACTGGGGACAGGACGCCAGCCATGTCTTCGGGTGGTGCGACATTTGCGCGGACCATGGAAAACTGTGTCGCTTTTGGCGCTCTTTTCCCAGGTGCAGAACAGACCGAGCACCAGGCCAATGAACGAGCAAAGATTGAAGATCTCTATGCTGCAATGGAAATCTATCGAGAAGCGATTCAGCGCTTAGCGACAAGATAAAAAAGTTTGGAAACTTGCTTTCCAAACTTTTTATTTACTAAAGAAGAAGGGTGGGGTGAATTCTTTTAATTTTTCAAAGCAATCCAAAGCTCCTTGGTTGTCTTCGCAGATGACCAAACAGACATCATCCCCACAGATGGTGGCTACGATTTGATCCAGTTCCAGTGCATCTAAGATAGCTCCAAAGGATTGAGCGAGTCCTGGAAGAGTTTTTACGACGACCTGGTTTTGAACGGGCCGCAACATGACTAAGGCATCTTCCATATACATCCGCAGGCGCTTTTCCCAGCGGGAAGGAGCGATAGTGTTCATAGCATAGTAAGAACTATCTCCTTCGTTTATCTTTACTAGGTTCAAGGATTTGACATCCCTTGAGAGAGTCGACTGGGTTACAAGAACTCCATTGGCCTCTAGGGCCTCTTGGAGTTCCTGCTGAGTGTGAATGCGACGCTCAGAAATGATGGAACGGATCAAGCGGTGGCGACTTTCGATTTTATTCATGAGGGCCTCCTTTACTTGATGAACATAGCATCCCCAAAACTGAAGAAGCGGTAGCGTTCTTGAATAGCATGGTGGTATGCCTCAAGGGTTAATTCACGGCCAGCAAAGGCAGAAACCAACATGACCAAAGTTGATTTTGGAAGGTGGAAGTTGGTCGAAAAGGCATCGACAATTTTCCATTCATAACCTGGTTTAATGAAAATATTGGTCCAGCCGGAATCGGCTTGGATATCACCTGCAAATTTATTGCCAATCGTTTCAAGGGTTCGAATAGAAGTCGTTCCAACAGCTATGATGCGTTTCCCTGCAGCTTTTACCTGACGAAGGGTCGCAGCAGCCTCTTCAGAAAGTTGGTAAAATTCAGAGTGCATCTCATGGTCTTCAAGATTGTCCACAGATACTGGACGGAAGGTTCCTAGGCCCACATGAAGGGTCAAATAGACCAGGTGAACCCCTTTGGCTTCGATCTTTTGGAGTAATTCTTGGGTGAAATGAAGACCTGCCGTTGGGGCTGCAGCAGAACCGTTTTCTTTAGCATAAACGGTTTGGTAGCGTTCGCGGTCAGCCAGCTTTTCATGGATATAGGGAGGAAGTGGCATTTCACCAAGACTTTCCAAGACCTCTAAAAAGATGCCTTGATAGTGGAAGCGAACGATACGGCCTCCGTGTTCCAATTCTTCCTCGACGGTGGCAGTCAATCGACCATCTCCGAAGCTTACGGAAGCGCCTACTTTTAATCGTTTAGCAGGCTTTGCTAAGACTTCCCAACAGTCATCTTGCGTATTTTTGAGGAGAAGGAATTCGACGTGACCTCCGGTTTCTGGCTTGACGCCGTGAAGACGGGCAGGCAGTACGCGCGTATTGTTCATGACAAGAGCATCTCCTGGCTCCAATTCATCCAAAATTGCATCAAAATGACGATCTTGGAATTGCCCTGTTTTTCGATCCAGGATCAAGAGTTTAGAGGCATCTCGTTTTTCAAGAGGGGTTTGGGCAATCAGTTCTTCAGGCAAATCAAAGTCAAAGTCGTTGGTATTCATTTGCGCTCCTTTTATAATAAATTTGTGAGTAGATAGATGGTTGTCCCGATAGCTAAAAGCATCAGGACAGTTCCCATCAAAAAGATCAGGACCTTGAGAATCTTTCTTTGGTGAATCAAGAAAGATAAGAGAAAGACAAGGAGTCCGATCAAAAAAATGATGAATAATATTGATACAATCATACCTTTCATTATATCACGAATCGACTTGAAAATGAAAAAAATGCCAGAAAAAGATAGCGGTGTCACTTGACAAAAATTGGTCTATACCATATAATAAAAGCATAGAGAAATAGGAGGTCTATCCAATGAAAATTATTGAAGTAAAGGACCAAATTGAGGGTGGAAAAGTTGCCTTTGATATATTGAAAGAAACTTTACAGGAAGGTGCGCAAACCTTAGGTCTTGCGACTGGAAGCAGTCCCCTTGAGTTTTATAAACAAATTCGTGAAAGTAATTTGGATCTTTCTAATCTAATCAGTGTGAACTTAGATGAATACGTAGGCTTGACAGGAGATGATCCTCAATCTTATCGGTATTTCATGGAGAAACATCTCTTTGATGCCAAACCATTCAAAGAAAGCTATCTCCCATCTGGTGTAGAAGAATCTGCCGATCAAGAAGTGATCCGTTATAACAAAATACTCGAAGACCATCCAGTAGACCTTCAAATATTGGGAATCGGACGAAATGGGCATATCGGTTTTAATGAGCCAGGAACATCCTTTGATAGTCAGACCCACTTAGTTCAGTTGGATGACTCTACCATTGAGGCCAATTCTCGTTTCTTTGATAAGATCGAAGATGTACCAACTCAAGCCATTTCGATGGGGATTGCCAATATCTTAGCTGCGAAATCAATTGTCTTGTTTGCCTATGGGGAATCGAAAGCCCAAGCGATCAAAGGTACGGTAGAGGGTGAAAGGACAGAAAAAGTGCCAGCTAGTGCCCTTCAAGGCCATCCAAATGTGACCATTATTGCGGATAAGGAAGCTTTGAGCTTGTTAAGTCGATAAAAAACAGGACCTATCGCCGATTTATTCGGGCCAGATAGGTTTTTTTCTGCTTCAAAGTATGGTACAATACAAGTAATTATCTGCTGGGATTAGCTCTTTTCATCTACTGGGAGACAAGAGAAAAGAGCATGAGGGCTAGAAGCTTGTTTCAACCTCCAGCTGATTAGTCTGTTATAAAGGAAAAGTTTATGATAAAAAAATATTTGATGTCTATTTGCCTCCTTCTGAGTCTCTTATGCCAGCCAATTCTAGCTAGTGCGGATGAGTTGGTGGATATGGCGCAAAAGATGTATCCAAATGACAATGTCCAAGCCATTAACCGTCCACATTCTTCGCTCATTATTGACGGCAATACGGGAAATGTTCTTTGGAAAGACAATATCGATGAAGTCAGAGATCCGGCCAGCATGAGTAAGCTCATGACGCTCTATCTCTTGTTTGAAGATATGGCAAATGGCAAGATCAGTAAAGATACAGTGATCAAGGCGACCGCTTCAGATCAAGCGATCGGTAAGATCTATGAGATCTCAAATAATAATATTGTTGCTGGAGTAGACTATACCATTCCTGAGTTGATTACCATGACAGTGGTTCCATCCTCAAATGTATCGACCCTTATGTTGGCCAATCTCATGTCCAACAATGATCCAGATGCTTTTGTTGAGCGCATGAATGCCAAGGCTAAGGAATTGGGGATGACCAATACGGTCTGGAATAACCCGAGTGGGGCGGCCATCTCCACCTTGCAAGGCTATTATCAGGTAAACAATTATCCAAATGATGCGGCCAACCAGACAACTGCGCGTGATTTAGGGATTTTGGTCTATCATTTTATCAATCAATACCCAGATATTTTAAACTATACCAATCAAGCTCAAGTCACGGTCAAAAAAGGAACTCCGTATGAGGAAACCTTTGATACCTACAATTATTCATTGCCAGGAGCCAAGTATGCTTTGAAAGGTGTGGATGGTTTAAAAACTGGATCAAGTCCTCGTGGAGCTTTCAACTATATCGCGACCATCAAACGGGGCAATCAGCGCTTAATTGCTGTGATCATGGGGGTTGGAGATTGGGCAGACCAAGATGGGGAATATTACCGTCACCCATTTGGGAATGCCTTGATCGAAAAAGCCTATAAAGATTTTGGCTATAAGAAATTATTGGATTCTGGTGTCCAGCAGATTGATGGCAAGACCTATACACTCGAAAAACCATTCTATGCAACGGTGAAAAAGGGAGCTAAAGAGCCCACACTTGCAGTAAAAGATGGGTATTTGACAGTGGATAATGGTCTCTATACTCTGTCTGAAGGAATCCGAGATGATATGAAGGTGGAAGAAGGGGCCAAGCCAGAGCTTGTCAAAGAAACAGAAAGTGGAAAAAAGACGACTGCCAAGCAAAGTAAATGGCTTTCGCTAGATCACTTCCTGATTTTGATTCCGATTCTCATTCTTGTCATCATTCTCTCGATTGAAAAACAAAGTCGAGATCGACGCAAAAGAGACGCCCAAAAGCGCTATTATAAAGATTAAGAATAAAACCTAACTGATTGTCGGTTGGGTTTTGTCATTGTTCCATTAGGATACTTTTAGAAAGGATGTAAATGAAAAAATTCCGTAATTCTTATGCAGCTTATATGCTACTCTATAGTTTTTATTTTATGTCTACCTCCCTCTTTACGACCTTAATTTCTGTCTATTTGATGGGGAAACACTATAGTGCCACCCAAGTATCGACCCTGGTATCTGTTGCCTTTTTCTTATCCATGGTAGCCCAACCCTTCTTTGGGTATATCAATGAACGATTTGGAATCGTAAAAATGACAACCCTCAGTCTGAGCATTATCATAGGTGGAGTCTTAGGTTTTCTTTGGGCTCCCAATCTCTTTTGGCTGACAGTTTTTTATGGAATCGTTCTAGTCTGTTTGAATGGAACAGCTCCCATGATGGAAGTTTTTGCAACGCAAAGTCCTTACGCTTTTGGGAAGATTCGCGTTTGGGGAACGATTGGCTACTCAGTTGGAGTACAAATAGCCGGCTGGGTCTATCATCAGTTTAGTCCCCAAGCAGTCTATTATACGGTCTTAATCACGATTGTCCTAAGTATTTTCTGTCTGAGTGCCGTTCGAATGAAGGAAAAAGAGACAGTTATAGAGAAGGAAAAAGAGACCGTTTCTATTTGCCCTCTTCTTCACAACGGTCCTTATCTCTTCTTTATTATTCTGATTGGCTTGGCTTCAGGGGTTGGTAATATCGGTCACACCTATATTCCTGAGTTGCTGATGGATAGTGGTCTACCGGTTCATATTGCCTCAACGGTTGTGGCTATCTCAGTTGTAGTAGAAGCTCCTTTGATCTTTTTCTCCGATCGATTCATGGACCACTGGCCTTTACGGGTTTTGATCGCTCTTCCAATCGGGATTATTTTCGCTCAATATGCCGTCTATGCTCTTCCAAGTTCTGTCTTCTTAAAAGTGCTCCTGACACTCTTAGCCAAGCATACGACAGGCATGGTTTTGGTTATGGTTTCCTTACGGTTTATTGCCCAACAGGTGAAGGGGAAAGACTTGGTTCTTGCTATGGCTATTGTACAGGGGGCACGCTACCTAGGTACGATTCTATTACAACCACTGGCTGCACACTTTATTGAATACGGCGGCTATCAACTTATGAGCCTCTTTTTAGCAGGAGTAGTAGGAATCGTTTTTGTAATGACCTTTGCTTTAAAAATGCCCCAAGGAAGATCTCACAGCCTTTTTGGTGGCAATGTAGAATAATTTATTTGCTAGAATTGTACGACTAGCTACAGAGGAATTGGACAGAAATACTGATTTCATCGTGTTCTGTCCAATTTTTTTGATATTATCAAGAACTAGTAATTAATTTGACAATCAAAGTATTCGATGATAGAATGAGGTAAAATAAAAATAAAGGAGACCATTTTATGAAAAAAATGATCTTATCGACAGCTGCTCTTTTGACGATTGTTTCCCTAGCTGCTTGTTCAAATAAGCAAGAAACAAAGAAGGAAACTTCAAATAGTCAATCAACTACTAAAGTGACGAGCAAATCTGCCAACACTTCAAAAAGTAAGGATACTTCAACAGATTCAGAAGATACTTCATCTTCTAGTCTCTTAACAGATGCTGAAATCAGTAAAGCAAAAACAGTTGGAGACTTCAAAAAGTTGTTTGCAAAATTAATGGATCAATCTGTATCTATTACTGAAGAAGCAGGTGCTTCTGTGACGGGTTCTGCAAAAGAGCAATACGATGCAACGATTAGTGCCTTGAAGCAAGGATTGGAAAACCAAAAAGATATCTTTAATGAAGGATTGGAAAGCATCGGTTCAGATAGCACTGTTGTTCCTAAAGAAGATCGTGAAGCTTTGATCGAAAGCTTGAAAGATGCTCGAGAAGAGTTGGAAAGTACTCGTAAAGAAATGAAAGATATGCAGAAAGAATTGAGTAAATCTCCTGTTGCAGATGATGACAGTGATGATTCAGATTCTGACGAATAATAGCAAGAAAAGGTTGGAAATTTCCAGCCTTTTTCTTATTTTTTTTTCGAATGATATAGATGAGGAGGTGGGGCTATGTTTATTGCCATGGATAAGAATCAAAAGCGGTGGAATTGTCTGGAGGAGATCCCAGACGTCAGTAAAGGACCCTTCTATTGCTTAGCTTGTAACAGTCCAGTGCGTCTTAAAAATGGCACGGTGCTACGGGCTCATTTTGCCCATGTAGAGTTACAGCATTGTCCCTACCATCACGAAGCGGAGAGTTTGGAACACCTGGAATTAAAAGCTAGTCTTTATAACTGGGCCTCTAAGGAATCTAGAACAGAAGTCGAAAGTTATTTAGCAGATTTTCAACAAATTGCAGATCTCTTAGTAGTAGATAAGAAGTTAGCTTTGGAAGTACAGTGTAGCTCTTTATCTTTGGAGCGTTTGAAGGAGAGAAGTGATGCTTATCGATCCCATGGTTATCAGGTCTATTGGTTACTTGGTAAAAAGTTATGGCTCAAGGAAAGACTGACTAAACTACAGGCTGGTTTTCTATATTTTAGTCAGAATCGTGGGTTTCATCTTTGGGAATTGGATCTTTCAAAGAAAGAGCTACGTTTGCAATACCTCATCCATGAGGATTTACGAGGGCGATTGCATTATCAAACAGAAATTTTCCCTTTTGGTCAAAAGTCCTTACTTGAAGTTTTGCGTACCCCTTATCTTTCGCAACCCATGCAGCAAATGGCGGTCGTGCTGGATCGCACATTTTTAACCTATGTGCAGCAGCAGCTCTTTTACCGTCACCCAAAGTGGATGAGACTTCAAGAAGAACTCTATTTGCAGGGACACCATCTAATGGAATTGGGGCTGGATTTCTTTTATCCTCTTTGTCGTCCTATCCTTTCACAGAACTTGCTTCAAATTGAAGAGGATGTAGAAGATTACTACCAGCAGTTTATGACCTATTATCAGTCGCAAGGGATCCAACCTGTTCAGATCCTTTATCCCCCACGTTTTTATGCTCAGCAGAAAAGCTAACTTTCTAAGATAGAAATCCTCCCGAAATGTTCATTTTTATCAGAGATTGCTGAACTAATGGTAGCAACTGGAACCTTATTAACAGGGATCGCAAGTGTTATCATAGCAATAAAAAAAGAGCCAAAAGAACGCAAGCCACGCAAAGCAAAGCGGTTCAAGTAAGGCTCTGGTAGGCTGGGGCGAAAGCCCCTTAGACCTACCATGATTATATCATATCGAGCAAAAGAATGAAATATTTACCAATTTTCATAATCGTATTTTTTGTATTTCTTATGATTTTAAAAGGCAGACGGAAGTAAAGAGAGTGGTTAAATGAGAGAACAAATAGAAAAGTTATTAAATAGCGAAATAAGTACAACCGCAATTGCTAAAGGTGCAGACGTCCCTTGGTCTACAGTATCTGACCTTAGAAAAGGAAAAACTAGTATGGATAAAATGGCCTTGCTTACAGCTGAAAAATTATATGATTTTGCGGAAGAATTAGAAATAAAATAAATTTTCCATTTTGTCTGTTATAACGGCAATTTTTTTAGATTGTCTATTATAACGGACAAAATAAAAAAAGCCCTCGGGCTCGTTCTCTAGATTGTGCGGGCAATGAATACGATTTTGAATACGACTTTTTTCAATTATTGAAAAATGACGAAAACGATAATTTTCTAAAATACGCGTTTTTTAAACGTTTGAGAACGTATGGCGCAATAATGGAAACAGTTTTTGAAATATGCTAAAATAGTACCATTGGAGGATTAATCGAAATGGTAAAACAACGTAATGAAATTGATGAAAAATACCAATGGGATTTGTCGACAATTTTTGCGACAGATCAAGCTTGGGAAGAAGAAGCAGCTAGCTTAGCTGCAGATATTAAAGCAGCTAGCCACTATGCTGGCCATTTGTTGGATTCAGCGCAAACGCTTTTGGAGACAACCAATGCATATTTGGAATTGAGCCGTCGTTTAGAAAAGGTCTACGTCTATGCTCATATGAAAAATGACCAAGACACACGAGTGGCTAAATACCAAGAGTACCAATCAAAAGGGATGTCGCTTTATAGCTTGTTGGGTGAAACCTTTGCCTTCTATGAGCCTGAATTCATGGCCATTACAGATGAGCAGTACAAGGCTTTTGTGAGTGAGGTTCCAGCCTTGGAACAATATGGTCATTATTTTGATCGTTTGCTAGAGAAAAAAGAACATGTCTTGTCCCAAAAAGAGGAAGAATTACTTGCAGGAGCTGGTGAGATCTTTGCTGCTGGTGGGGAAACATTTGAAATTTTGGACAATGCAGATATTGTCTTTCCAACTGTGCATGATGACAAGGGTGAAGAAGTTCAATTAACACATGGGAACTATATTTCTTTGGTAGAGTCAAAAGATCGTGCCGTTCGTAAAGAAGCTTATGAAGGTCTCTACAAGGTCTATGAACAGTACCAACATACCTATGCAAAAACCTTGCAGACCAATGTAAAAGTTCACAACTTCAATGCCAAAGTTCGCAAATTCTCATCTGCCCGTGAAGCAGCCCTTTCTGATAACTTTGTACCAGAAAGTGTTTATGATAGCTTGGTAGCAGCTGTGAACAAACACTTGCCACTCTTGCAACGTTATGTGCAATTGCGCTCAAAAATTCTAGGAATCTCAGACTTGAAGATGTACGATATGTATACGCCATTATCCGATACAGACTACAAGTTTACTTATGAAGAATCATTGGCCAAAGCAGAAGAAGTCTTGGCTGTTTTGGGTGAGGATTATCTTTCTCGTGTGAAACGTGCCTTTAGCGAACGGTGGATCGACGTGCATGTCAACCAAGGAAAACGCTCAGGTGCCTATTCAGGTGGTTCTTATGATACCAATGCCTTTATGTTGTTGAACTGGCAAGATACATTGGATAACCTCTTCACCTTGGTACATGAAACTGGTCACAGTATGCATTCTAGCTACACCCGTGAAACCCAGCCGTATGTCTATGGAGACTACTCTATTTTCCTTGCTGAAATTGCCTCTACAACCAATGAAAATATCTTGACAGAACGTCTCCTAGAAGAAGTAGAAGACGATGCAACTCGTTTTGCTATTTTGAATCACTTCTTGGATGGCTTCCGTGGAACCGTCTTCCGTCAAACTCAGTTTGCCGAATTTGAGCATGCTATCCATAAAGCAGACCAAGAAGGTACCGTTTTGACTAGTGAATTCTTGAACAACCTCTATGCAGAACTCAATGAGAAATACTACGGTCTTTCAAAAGAAGACAACCCTGAAATCCAATATGAATGGGCTCGTATTCCTCACTTCTACTATAACTACTACGTTTTCCAATATTCAACAGGTTTTGCAGCAGCTTCAGCTCTAGCTGAAAAAATCGTTCATGGAACCCAAGAAGATCGTGACAAATATATCGACTACTTGAAGGCTGGAAACTCTGATTATCCACTAAATGTCATCCGCAAAGCAGGTGTGGATATGGAAAAAGAAGACTATTTGGACGCAGCCTTTGCAGTCTTTGAACGTCGTTTGAATGAATTTGAAGCCCTAGTAGAAAAATTAGGACTCGCATAAAATGGTAGAGTCTTATAGTAAAAATGCCAACCACAATATGCGTCGGCCAGTCGTTAAAGACGAGATCGTTGACTTTATGCGGACCCGTCAAAAGCCGGTAGCTGGTGCCCTGAAGGAATTAGAAGCATTCGCCCGCAAGGAAAATATTCCCATCATCCCGCATGAAACGGTAGCATACTTTAGACTACTCTTGCAAGCTTTACAACCAAAGAAAATCCTTGAAATTGGGACAGCAATTGGTTTTTCAGCTCTCTTAATGGCTGAACATGCTCCCAATGCACAAATTACCACTATTGATCGAAATGAAGAAATGATTGGTTTTGCTAAGGAAAATCTGGCTAAATACGATCAGAGAAAGCAAATCACCTTGCTTGAAGGAGATGCTGTAGATGTCTTACAGGATTTAACAGAGACCTATGACTTTGTCTTTATGGACTCAGCCAAGTCTAAATACATTGTCTTTTTGCCACGGATCCTCGAACTCTTAGAAGTTGGAGGAATTGTGGTACTGGATGATATTTTCCAAGGGGGAGATGTTGCCAAAGACATCATGGAAGTGCGTCGTGGGCAACGAACCATTTACCGGGGGCTTCAAAATCTCTTTAATGCGACTCTCAATCATCCAGATTTGACCGCTAGTTTGGTGCCACTTGGAGATGGTATTTTGATGATTCGTAAAAATGCAGAGACGGTAACCTTGCCAGATCCTAGCTCATTTTAGGCAATTTTAAGGTATTCTCTCTAATTTGTGGTAAAATAGAAGAAGTTTAAAAAGGAACGGAGAATAATTTTCATGAAGAAAAAACTTGTAGCAGGTGCTGTGACCTTGCTATCAGTCGTAACGCTAGCAGCATGTGCCAATGGCACAAACAAAGACGTCGTGACCATGAAAGGGGACACGATTACAGTTTCTGATTTCTATGATGAAATCAAAACAAACCAAGGTGCTCAACAAGTTCTTTTCCAAATGACCATCAATAAAGTCTTTGAAAAAGAATATGGATCAAAAGTTTCTGATAAAGAAGTCGATAAAGAATTGGCTAAACAAAAGAAACAATTGGGGAACCAATTCGATGCTTACTTGGCGCAACAAGGCTTGACGGAAGAAACAGCGAAGAAACAAATCCGTAGCAATATGTTGTTGGAATATGCAGTTAATCAAGCTGCTAAGAAAGATATCAAAGAGTCAGACTACAAGGCGGCTTTTGAATCTTACACACCAGAAGTAACAGCACAAATTATTAAGTTGGATTCTGAAGATAAAGCAAAAGAAGTGTTGGAAGCTGCTAAAGCTGAAGGAGCAGACTTTGCCCAAATCGCTAAAGATAATTCGACAGATACTGCTACAAAAGACAAAGGTGGCGAAGTCAAGTTCGATTCAGGAACAGCAGATATTCCATCTCAAGTCAAAGAAGCTGCCTTTAAGTTGGATGAAAATGGGATTTCAGACGTGATTACAGTTTCAGCAGGTCAAAACTATTCTGCTAGCTACTATATTGTCAAGTTAAATAAGAAGACAGAAAAAGCTTCTGATTGGAAGACCTACGAAAAACGTCTGAAAGAGATCATTGTCGAAGGTCGTAAGCAAGATACCAACTACATCCGAAGTATCATTGCCAAAGCGATGACCAATGCCAATATCAAGGTTAAAGATGATGCATTTAAATCAACCTTTAACCAATATTTACAAAATATTGGTGTTGAAACAAGTGGTAGTAGCTCATCATCTAAAAAATAGTTGACGGTTCCCTATGGAACTTGTATAATGAAATAGTTGAGAATAAATCATTGTATATCGGAGTCAGAGAAGTGGCGGGGGTGCGAGCCATGGAAGAGAAATGATTTTTGCTACTCGGCTGAGACAATTGCATACAAAATGAAGAATGACAAGTTCATTGAATGAAGGTGGTACCGCGGTTTTTCGCCCTTCGTTTAGTGGCTTGTCTTTTGTTTATGGGCAGTTACCTGGAGCTTTTCAAAGGAGATTGAAGGATGAGAACCTATCAAGTAAAACAAAAATTTCGATTGGGCGGTGAACGGTTCGATATTAAGGATGAGTTAGGAAATGTCGATTACCAGGTCGAGGGATCCTTTCTTAAAATTCCTAAGACTTTTACCATTTATGATAAAAATGGAGAAGTAGTCAGTCAGATCACTAAAAAACCAGTCAGTCTTCTTCCAAAGTTTGTGGTTGAGTTGAAAAAAGGAGATCGCTTTTTTATCCATAAAAAGTTGACGGTCTTTAGAGACAAATATGATATTGAAGATTTGGGCCTTCGGGTACAAGGAAATATCTGGGATCTAGATTTTAAACTATTCGATGATCGGGATCAAATCGTCGCTGAGATTAGCAAAGAACTCTTTCATCTCACCTCGACCTATCAAGTATCGGTCTATGAGGATGAGTATGCGGATTTAGTCATCTCGCTTTGTGTCGCCATCGATTACGTCGAAATGTTGGAAACTGGCGCCAATTAATTAAATAAGAATTAGGAGAAAATATGAAACAATTATCTAGTGCACAAGTCCGCCAAATGTGGCTTGATTTCTGGGCTACAAAAGGCCACTCAGTAGAACCATCAGTAAGTTTGGTTCCAGTAAACGATCCAACCCTATTGTGGATTAACTCAGGGGTTGCAACCCTTAAGAAATACTTTGACGGAACCATCATCCCTGAAAACCCACGGATTACCAATGCGCAAAAGGCTATCCGTACCAACGATATCGAAAACGTAGGGAAGACGGCTCGTCACCACACCATGTTTGAAATGTTGGGGAACTTCTCCATCGGGGATTACTTCCGTGATGAAGCCATTACTTGGGCTTATGAACTCTTGACAAGTCCTGAATGGTTTGACTTCCCGAAAGACAAACTTTACATGACTTACTATCCAGATGACACAGATTCATACAATCGCTGGATCGAAGTGGGCGTGGATCCAAGTCATTTGATCCCAATCGAAGACAACTTCTGGGAAATCGGTGCGGGACCCTCTGGACCAGATACAGAAATCTTCTTTGACCGTGGAGAAGCCTTTGACCCAGAAAATATTGGAATTCGCTTGCTTGCAGAAGATATCGAAAACGACCGTTACATCGAAATCTGGAACATCGTCTTGTCACAATTTAACGCAGACCCTGCTGTTCCTCGTAGCGAATACAAGGAATTGCCTCACAAGAACATTGATACGGGCGCTGGTCTAGAGCGTTTGGTAGCAGTGATCCAAGGGGCTAAGACAAACTTTGAAACAGACCTTTTTATGCCGATTATTCGTGAAGTAGAGAAATTGTCTGGTAAGGTCTACGACCAAGATGGCGACAACATGAGCTTCAAGGTGATTGCAGACCACATCCGTTCGCTTTCATTTGCGATCGGTGATGGTGCCCTTCCTGGAAATGAAGGTCGTGGTTATGTCCTCCGTCGTCTTCTCCGCCGTGCCTCTATGCATGGTCAAAAATTGGGTATCAATGAGCCTTTCCTCTACAAACTCGTTCCAACTGTTGGAAAAATCATGGAAAGCTACTACCCAGAAGTGCTTGAAAAACGTGACTTTATTGAGAAAATCGTTAAGAGCGAAGAAGAGTCATTTGCCCGCACTCTTCACTCAGGTCAACACTTTGCCCAAGGCATCGTAGCAGACTTGAAAGAAAAAGGCCAAACGGTTATCGCTGGTCAAGATGTCTTCAAACTCTACGATACTTATGGATTCCCAGTGGAATTGACAGAAGAGATTGCTGAAGAAGCTGGAATGACGGTTGACCGTGAAGGTTTTGAAGCAGCCATGAAAGAGCAACAAGAACGTGCGCGTGCATCTGCTGTCAAAGGTGGATCCATGGGGATGCAAAATGAAACCCTTCAAAACATCACTGTAGAAAGTGTCTTCAACTACAATGCTAGCCAATTGCCTTCTAAGTTGGTGGCTATCGTAGCGGATAATGCAGAAGTAGAAGGCGTATCTGAAGGGACTGCATCACTGATCTTTGCAGAAACACCTTTCTACGCTGAAATGGGTGGACAAGTTGCGGACCACGGTCAAATCTTAGATGCTGCAGGAAACGTGGTAGCGACTGTGACAGACGTTCAAAAAGCACCAATCGGACAAGCATTGCACACAGTTGAAGTTCTTGCACCGCTTGCTTTGAACCAAGAATACACTTTGGCGATTGATAGCAATCGTCGTCACCGTGTCATGAAAAACCACACAGCTACTCACTTGCTCCATGCAGCTCTTCATAATATCCTTGGCCACCATGCAACTCAAGCAGGTTCACTTAATGAAGTAGAATTCCTTCGCTTTGACTTCACTCACTTCCAAGCTGTCACTCCTGAAGAATTACGCGCTATTGAGCAAGAAGTCAATGAGAAGATTTGGGAAGCTATTGCAGTCAAGACTGTTGAGACAGACATTGACACCGCTAAAGAAATGGGAGCTATGGCCCTCTTTGGTGAGAAATATGGTAAGGAAGTCCGCGTTGTGACCATCGGGGACTACTCAGTGGAACTCTGTGGTGGTACCCACGTAGGCAACACTTCTGAAATTGGTCTCTTCAAGATTGTCAAAGAAGAAGGTATCGGATCAGGAACTCGTCGTATCTTGGCAGTGACTGGTAAGGAAGCCTTTGAAGCTTATCGTGAACAAGAAGATGCTCTGAAAGCAGTCGCAGCAACCTTGAAAGCTCCTCAACTCAAAGAAGTCCCTCACAAGGTGGAAGGACTTCAGGAACAACTCCGTCAGTTACAAAAAGAAAATGCAGAATTGAAGGAAAAAGCAGCAGCAGCGGCAGCAGGTGATGTCTTCAAACATGTTCAAGAAGCAAACGGATACCGTTACATTGCCAGCCAAGTTTCAGTATCAGATGCAGGTGCTCTTCGTACCTTTGCGGATAATTGGAAACAAAAAGATTACTCTGATGTCCTTGTGCTTGTCGCAGCCATCGGTGACAAAGTGAATGTCCTTGTAGCCAGCAAGACAAAAGATGTACACGCAGGTAATGTGATTAAAGAATTGGCTCCAATCGTTGATGGACGTGGTGGTGGTAAACCAGACATGGCCATGGCAGGAGGAAGCAACCAAGCGAAAATCCAAGAATTGTTGGATGCCGTATCAGGTAAATTGTAATAAAGAGAAGAGGTTGGATGGTTGTCCGACCTCTTTTTTCAAAAAAGAAGTAGCTCCAATCAGAAAAAGATTGCAACAAAAAAACCTTTCCGTCTGGAAAGGTTTTTGTCTTATAGACCATAATTATAATCGTCATCTTGCATGGCTTCTACTTCACCGAGAAGATAACCATTTCCGACTTGAGAGAAGAAGTCGTGGTTGGATGTACCGGTTGAGATTCCGTTCATAACGATTGGGTTGACGTCATCCGCTGAGTCTGGGAAAAGGGGATCTTGTCCCAAGTTCATGAGGGCTTTATTGGCGTTGTAACGAAGGAAGGTCTTAACTTCATCTGTCCAGCCCACACCATCATAGAGGCTCTCTGTGTAGCCTTCTTCGTTTTCATAGAGGGTGTAGAGCAGGTCATACATCCATTCTTTGAGTTTTTCCTGCTCGTCTTCTGGTAATTCGTTAAATCCAAGTTGGAACTTGTAGCCGATATAGGTTCCGTGAACAGATTCGTCCCGAATGATCAACTTAATGATTTCGGCCACATTAGCCAACTTGTTGTTTCCAAGATAGTAGAGTGGTGTGAAGAAACCAGAGTAGAAGAGGAAGGTTTCAAGGAAGACGCTGGCGACTTTCTTTTCAAGAGGGGTTCCATTGAGGTAGATTTCATTGATGATCTCTGCCTTCTTTTGAAGATAAGGATTGGTATTGGTCCATTCGAAAATCTCTTCGATTTCTGACTTGGTATTCAAGGTAGAAAAGATGGAAGAGTAGGATTTAGCATGGACAGATTCCATAAATTGGATGTTGTTAAAGACAGCTTCTTCGTGGGGAGTACGGATATCTGCACGAAGAGCTTGCACACCAGTTTCAGACTGCATGGTATCTAACAGGGTCAATCCACCAAAGACTTTACCAACGAGGTCTTTTTCTTTATTAGACAACTTTCTCCAGTCATCTAGGTCGTTTGACAAAGGGATACGTGTATCCAACCAGAATTGCTCGGTCAGTTTTTCCCAGGTCGATTTATCGATGACATCTTCGATAGCATTCCAGTTAATGGCTTTGTAGTAAGTTTCCATTTTCATCACTTTCTTTTTCTATTCATTCAATCGTTACTATTCTACCATAAATGGATAGAATACGCACAAAAAGTCGGCGAACCGACTTTTAAGGGCGAACCTTGGGGCCGTCTTAGATGACACAGCTTTCACATTGGTTAGCACCGACTTCCCCACCATCATCTGTAAAGGTACGGACGTAGTAGATAGACTTGATTCCCTTGTTAAAGGCGTAGTTGCGAAGGATAGACAAGTCACGAGTGGTTTGTTTGTTTTCAGTTTTCCATTCGTAAAGCCCTTTTGGAATGTCACTGCGCATGAAGAGAGTGAGTGAAAGTCCTTGGTCTACGTGCTCAGTTGCGGCAGCATAGACATCGATGACTTTGCGCATATCCATGTCGTAGGCAGAAGTGTAGTAAGGAATGGTTTCTGTTGACAAACCAGCAGCAGGGTAGTAGATCTTCCCGATTTTCTTCTCTTGGCGTTCTTCAATCCGTTGTGTGATTGGGTGGATAGAAGCAGATACGTCATTGATGTAGCTGATAGAACCATTTGGTGCGACAGCCAAGCGGTTTTGGTGGTAAAGACCATCTGCTTGAACTTTAGCACGCAGTTCTGCCCAATCCTCTGCACTAGGGATGAAGATATCTTTAAAGAGTTCTTTGACGCGATCAGATTTTGGAACAAACTCTCCGGTCGTGTACTTTTCAAAGTAGCTACCGTTGGCATAGTCTGATTTTTCAAAGTTGTGGAAGGTAACGCCACGTTCACGCGCGATGTTGTTTGATTCCACGAGAGTCCAGTAGTTCATGAGCATGAAGTA
This sequence comes from Streptococcus sp. F0442, assembly GCF_000314795.2. Classification (GTDB taxonomy): domain Bacteria; phylum Bacillota; class Bacilli; order Lactobacillales; family Streptococcaceae; genus Streptococcus. The sequence goes on from NZ_KB373316.1 coordinate 205,558, forward strand.
GATGCTCGTAAACTCAACAGACTCAGGTGATCCGTATTCAATCAATTGTTGGGCAAGATAGCTGTGAAGTCCCATAGCACCAAGACCAAAGGTATGCGCTTGGCTATTTCCGTGGTCGATAGTAGGAACAGCGACGATATGAGAACTATCTGTGACGAAGGTCAAGGCACGAACCATAGCTCTAATCGAACGACCAAAGTCAGGGGAAGTCATCATATTAACCACGTTGGTTGAACCAAGGTTACAGGAGACGTCAGTCCCCATTTTAATGAATTCTTGGGCATCGTTGATCAAGCTTGGCTCTTGAACCTGGAGGATCTCTGAACACAAGTTACTCATGATGATCTTTCCATCGACAGGGTTTGCGCGGTTAGCAGTATCGATGTTGACTACATAAGGGTAACCAGATTCCTGTTGCAATTTAGAAATTTCAGTTTCCAAATCACGCGCCTTGATTTTTGTCTTGCGGATGTTTGGATTAGCGACCAACTCATCGTATTTTTCAGTGATGTCGATGTAGTTAAATGGCACTCCGTATTCACGTTCTACAGAGTATGGGCTGAAGAGATACATTTCTTCATTCTTACGAGCCAACTCATAGAACTTGTCAGGTACGACGACACCAAGTGAGAGGGTTTTGACCCGGACTTTTTCATCGGCATTTTCTTTCTTAGTAGAAAGGAAGGCGATGATGTCTGGGTGGAAGACGTTGAGGTAAACCACCCCAGCTCCTTGGCGTTGACCCAATTGGTTTGAGTAAGAGAAGCTATCTTCAAAGAGTTTCATAACAGGAACGACCCCAGAGGCAGCTCCTTCATAGCCCTTGATCGGTGCTCCAGCTTCACGAAGGTTGCTGAGGGAGATCCCAACCCCACCACCAATACGTGAAAGTTGAAGGGCAGAGTTGATAGAGCGTCCGATCGCATTCATGTCATCGGTTACTTGGATCAAGAAACAGGAGACCAATTCCCCACGGCGGGCACGTCCAGCATTCAAGAAAGAAGGAGTAGCTGGTTGGTAGCGTTGGTGGATGATTTCATTTGCGATGTCTTTGGCAATGTCTTCATTTCCATCCGCAAAATAGAGAGCATTGAAGAAGACGCGGTCTTCCATGCTTTCGAGATAGTATTCTCCATCATTTGTTTTCAGAGCATATTGGTTATAGAATTTATAGGCAGCCATAAAGGACTTGAATTGGAAGTTTTGATCTTTGATGAATTGGGCCAATTCTTCCAAAAATTCAGGACGATACTTCTGAATGAAGGCTGTTTCGATATAGTTGTGTTCAATAAGGTAGTTGATTTTATCCGTTATTGAATCAAAGGCCATGGTATTTGGTCCAACATTTTCTTTGAAGAAAGCATCCAAGGCTTCTTTATCTTTATGAAGCATGATTTGACCGTTAACTGGACGGTTGATTTCATTATTAAGACGGAAGTAGGTTACGTCTTCAAGAGATTTTAATCCCATAATAATCCTTTTCTAGTTCAAAAAATGAAGAGAAGAAGTCCTCTCTTTACAAGTAAAAAGTCTAGTGTTAGGTTGCTAACGCTAGACCCTATTTAAGCAAAATACTGTGTTTATTAAGAAAGTTTCTTCAACTTAGCTGGTTGAAAACCAGAAAATACTTCATCTGGTGTTTGAATAACTGGAGCAGCATTGAATCCGAGATTCTTAACGTGATCTACAAATTCTGGCTGTTCATCTAAGTTAATTTCGCGGTATTCCACGTGATTGCTATCGAGGAATCGCTTGGTCATTTTACACTGAACACAATTATTTTTTGAATAAATGGTTACCATTTCTTTTTCGTTCTCCTATCGAAATATAAATCTGTAAACAGTATAAACAAAATCCACCAACTTGTCAACAAAATAAAACTAAATATTGTGCAAAGATATGAAATGGGGTTTTTAAAGCACAATATATTGTGGTAGGTGGAAAGTATGACATTCTAAGAAATGGGATAGGGATAGGCTTTTAAGCATCTTTAATTAGTTATAATTTTTGGGTGAATCAATATCCTGTGGTTTTAGCTGCATCTTTTCATTGAAAGCGGAAGAAAATTTTACTTATAATATAGTAGAAAAATTGAAAGAAACCTGTTATTTCTTTCTGGATCGCTCTTTAAAATGTATCTAGATAGGGATTTCTCGCAGTTTTTTTTCTGTAAGGCAGTAATAAAAATCTTGAAAAAAATTTCAAAAGATGATATAATACCAAATTGTAAGGGTTATCACAGATAACTCAAAACTAATTTTAAAAGGAGAGTCAAACTATGGCTTCTAAAGATTTCCACATCGTGGCAGAAACAGGTATCCACGCGCGTCCAGCAACTTTGTTGGTTCAAACTGCTAGCAAATTTGCTTCAGATATTACTCTTGAATACAAAGGTAAATCCGTTAACTTGAAATCAATCATGGGTGTTATGAGCCTTGGTGTTGGTCAAGGAGCTGACGTTGTAATCTCAGCTGAAGGTGCTGACGCTGATGACGCTCTTGCAGCAATTGCTGAAACAATGGAAAAAGAAGGATTGGCTTAAACATGACAGAAATGCTTAAAGGAATTGCAGCATCTGATGGTGTTGCCGTTGCTAAGGCATATCTACTTGTTCAACCCGACTTGTCATTTGAAACAATCTCAGTTGAAGATACAAATGCAGAAGAAGCTCGTTTGGATGCAGCTCTTGAAGCTTCACAAAACGAGCTTTCTCTTATTCGGGAGAATGCAGTAGCGAGCCTTGGTGAAGAAGCAGCACAAGTATTTGATGCTCACATGATGGTGCTTTCTGACCCAGAAATGGTTGGTCAGATCAAAGAAACGATTCGTACGAAAAAAATCAATGCAGAAGCTGGCTTGAAAGAAGTCACGGACATGTTTATTGCGATCTTTGAAGGAATGGAAGACAATCCTTACATGCAAGAACGTGCAGCAGACATCCGTGACGTGACCAAACGTGTACTTGCAAACTTACTTGGTAAGAAATTACCAAACCCGGCAACCATTAACGAAGAAGCAATCGTGGTTGCGCATGATTTGACTCCATCAGATACAGCACAATTGAACAAACAGTTTGTTAAAGCTTTTGTTACAAACATTGGTGGACGTACAAGTCACTCAGCCATCATGGCGCGTACACTTGAAATCGCAGCGGTCCTTGGTACAAATAACATTACAGATCTTGTAAAAGATGGTGATGTGTTGGCTGTATCTGGAATCACTGGTGAAGTAGTCATCAATCCAAGTGAAGAACAAATTGCAGCTTTCAAATCAGCTGGTGAAGCTTATGCCAAACAAAAAGCTGAATGGGCTCTCCTTAAAGATGCCAAAACAGTGACTGCAGATGGCAAACACTTCGAATTGGCGGCTAATATCGGTACCCCTAAAGACGTTGAAGGGGTGAATGATAACGGTGCAGAAGCTGTTGGTCTCTATCGTACAGAATTCTTGTACATGGATTCTCAAGACTTCCCAACTGAAGATGATCAATACGAAGCATACAAAGCAGTTCTTGAAGGTATGAACGGTAAACCTGTTGTCGTTCGTACAATGGATATCGGTGGGGATAAAGAACTTCCTTACTTCGATCTTCCTAAAGAAATGAACCCATTCTTAGGTTACCGTGCTTTGCGTATTTCAATCTCTGAAACGGGGAACCAAATGTTCCGTACACAATTGCGTGCTTTGCTTCGTGCATCTGTTCACGGTAAATTGCGGATCATGTTCCCAATGGTTGCTTTGTTGACGGAGTTCCGTACCGCTAAAGGTATTCTGGAAGAAGAAAAAGCGAAATTGATTGCTGAAGGTGTTGCCGTTGCAGACGATATCCAAGTTGGTATCATGATTGAAATCCCTGCTGCAGCAATGTTGGCTGATCAATTTGCCAAAGAAGTTGATTTCTTCTCAATCGGTACAAACGACTTGATCCAATACACAATGGCTGCTGACCGTATGAATGAACAAGTTTCATACCTTTACCAACCATATAACCCATCAATCCTTCGCTTGATTAACAACGTTATCAAAGCAGCTCACGCTGAAGGTAAATGGGCTGGTATGTGTGGTGAGATGGCTGGTGACCAAACAGCTGTTCCACTTCTTGTCGGAATGGGCTTGGATGAGTTCTCTATGTCAGCTACATCTGTACTTCGTACACGTAGCTTAATGAAGAAATTGGACACAGCTAAAATGCAAGAATACGCTAACCGTGCTCTTACAGAATGTTCAACCATGGAAGAAGTGCTTGAACTTTCTAAAGAATACGTGAACGTCGGCTAAGAATAAATCAAGACTAAGACATATCTGTCTTAGTCTTTTTTTATGATTTTTTTACTTTGTTTATAAAAATGTGCATTTTATTCGTAATAAACTAGTTAGTAATAAAAATATTAACTTAAATGTTCGGTTTTTTGTTTATTATTCCTTGGATATGTAGTATAATCGTAAGTAAGAGTAGGAGGAAAGCGAAGGAATGAAGTAAAAGGTTCGGAAAAGAAAATGAAAGAACTTTTCTTGATAAATTTACATGATTTTCCTGGAATCAACTTGAAAATTAAGTGATTTTATAGTAAAATAAAAACAATTAGAAAACGCTTTCAAAAAATAAAAGAGGTGAGTATATGGATAGAAGCACAGACTTATGGACATTTGGAAGAGGGGATAATTTCCAGCTTCAAGAGTATTTAGGTGCTCACAAGGAAACAAGGGGAGAACAAGAAGGGTATGCCTTCCGTGTTTGGGCTCCCAATGCCCAGGCGGTCGATCTGATTGGTGACTTTACTGATTGGGAAGCACGGAAAATTCCAATGGTTCGTAATGAAGGAGGCGTCTGGGAAGTCTTCTGTTCAGATGCAAAAGAGGGAGATATATACAAATATTTGGTGACACGAAATAATGGTCATCAGGTTCAAAAAATTGATCCTCTAGCGTTATGGATGGAAAAACGACCTAATACAGGGTCTATCATTAAGACCATTCCGGAAAAGAACTGGAAAGACGGTCTTTGGAGAGCACGCCGTAAAAAACTTGGTTTTAAGGAACGACCTGTTAATATCTATGAGGTTCACGCAGGATCTTGGAAACGAAATGACGATCACAGTTCCTATACCTTTAAACAACTAAAAGATGAACTCATTCCATATCTGGTAGAGATGAACTACACCCACGTAGAATTTATGCCAGTGATGGCCCATCCATTGGGATTGAGTTGGGGGTATCAGCTCATGGGCTATTTTGCCCTCGAGCAGACTTATGGTAGCCCAGAAGAATTTCAAGACTTTGTAGAAGAATGTCACCTTAACAATATCGGAGTGATTGTGGATTGGGTACCTGGACATTTCATTATCAATGATGATGCTTTGGCATATTATGATGGAACACCAACCTTTGAATACCAGGATGAACATCGGGCTCATAACTATGGTTGGGGGGCTCTGAACTTTGATTTAGGAAAGAATCAAGTACAGTCTTTCTTGATTTCTAGTTTGAAGTTTTGGATTGAAACCTATCATTTAGATGGAATTCGGGTCGATGCTGTGAGCAATATGCTCTATCTCGATTATGATAGTGGTCCATGGACTCCGAATATTGATGGAGGAAACCTCAATTATGAGGGCGTTCATTTCCTCAGACGTTTGAATGCGATTATCAAGAACGAACACCCAGATGTTATGATGATTGCAGAAGAAAGTTCTGCTGGTCAAAAGATCACAGGCCCTGAAGAAGAAGGTGGTCTTGGTTTTGACTATAAATGGAATATGGGTTGGATGAATGATATTCTCCGATTTTATGAGGAAGACCCGGTCTACAGGAAATTTGACTTTAATCTGGTAACCTTTAGTTATATGTATGCATTTTCTGAAAATTTCCTTCTTCCGTTTTCACATGATGAAGTAGTGCATGGCAAGAAGAGTTTGATGCACAAGATGTGGGGAGATCGTTACAATCAATTTGCTGGGCTTCGGAATCTCTTAACCTATCAGATTTGCCATCCAGGAAAAAAATTACTCTTTATGGGTTCGGAATTTGGTCAATTTTTGGAATGGAAGTCAGAGGAGCAACTGGAATGGGGCAATCTAGAGGATGAAATGAATGCTAAGATGAGTCGTTTCACTTCTCAGCTCAATCATTTCTACAAGGAACACAAGGAATTGTGGGAGATTGATGATAGCTTTGATGGCTTAGAGATTATTGATGCAGATAACCGGGATCAGAGCGTCTTGTCCATGGTTCGGAAAAATCGTAAAGGCGATCTTCTGGTGTGTATCTTCAATATGGCACCAGTGGAACGCAAGGACTTTACGATCGGTGTACCTGTATCAGCAGTCTATGAAGAAATTTGGAATACAGAATTAGAAGAATGGGGAGGTGTCTGGAAAGAGCATAATCCGACAGTTCAGTCTCAAGATGGACTGTGGAAGGATTATGAACAAACCTTGACCTTTACCTTGCCGGCTTTAGGAGCTAGCATTTGGAAGGTGAAGCGTAAGGTGCGCAAAACAAAATCTAAAACAGTAGATAAAAAATGATGATCGGTTGACTCTATGGGAGTCCAGGCTTTGAAAAGAGGAAGTAGTCAATGAAGAATGAAATGCTCGCTTTAATCCTTGCTGGTGGGCAAGGAACTCGTCTTGGAAAATTAACCAAAAACATCGCAAAACCTGCGGTTCAATTTGGTGGGCGCTATCGGATTATCGATTTTGCCCTATCAAACTGTGCCAACTCAGGAATTCACAATGTTGGCGTGATTACACAGTACCAACCACTGGCCCTCAATAGTCATATTGGTAATGGTTCTAGCTGGGGCTTGGATGGAATCAACACAGGGGTTTCCATTTTGCAACCTTATTCAGCTAGTGAAGGAAATCGTTGGTTTGAAGGAACTAGCCATGCCATTCTCCAAAATATCGACTATATCGACAGCATCAATCCTGAATATGTCTTGATTCTTTCTGGTGACCATATCTACAAGATGGACTATGATGATATGCTTCAATCTCATAAGGATAATAATGCGAGCTTGACCGTTGCCGTCCTAGATGTACCTTTGAAGGAAGCGAGTCGTTTTGGAATCATGAATACCGATGCTAATAATCGGATTGTTGAATTTGAAGAAAAACCAGCTGAACCAAAATCAACTAAGGCTTCCATGGGGATTTACATCTTTGACTGGGCTCGTCTGCGCAATATGTTGGTTGCTGCTGAAAAGAGTGATATCGATATGTCAGACTTCGGTAAAAATGTCATTCCAACTTATCTAGAATCAGGCGAAAGTGTTTATGCTTATGAATTCAATGGTTATTGGAAAGACGTTGGTACGATAGAGTCTCTTTGGGAAGCCAATATGGAATATATCGATCCCAATAATGCTTTGGATAGTCGCGATCGTCACTGGAAAATCTATTCACGCAACCTCATTTCTCCACCGAACTTCTTTGGGGAACATGGCCACATCGAAGATTCTCTTGTCGTCGACGGTTGTTCGGTAGACGGTACAGTCAAACACTCCATCTTATCAACAGAAGCTCAAGTTCGTGAAGGAGCAGTTGTCGAAGATGCTGTCGTGATGAGCAATGCCATTATCGGTAAAGGAGCTGTTGTGAAACGCGCCATTATCGGAGAAGGCGCAGTTATTGCAGAAGGTGTCGTGATTGATGGAACAGAGGAAGTACAAGTTGTCGGTTACAATGAAAAAGTGGGGGTAGCAACAGATGAAGATTGATAAATATTCAGCCATTTTAGGAAATACAGTTGGGTATCATGATATGTCCACTTTGACTAGCCATCGTCCGGTAGCATCCCTACCGTTTGATGGGAAATACCGCTTGATTGACTTCCCATTGTCTAGTCTTGCGAATGCTGGTATTCGTAGTGTATTTGGTATTTTCCAACAAGAAAATATTAGTTCGGTTTTTGACCATATTCGTTCAGGTCGTGAGTGGGGCTTGTCTACTTTATTGAGCCACTATTACCTTGGAATCTATAATACTCCAGTGGAAAATACAAACGTAGGACCAGAATACTACCAACAATTATTGACTTATTTGAAACGGTCTGGCTCAAACCAAACGGTTGCTTTGAACTGTGATATTTTGATGAATATCGACCTCAATCAAGTTTTCCACCTGCATAATACCATTGACCGTCCGATTACAGTTGTTTATAAAAAGTTGCATCCTCAAAATATCTCTGAAGTGAATGCTATTCTACAGATTGATGAGACAGACCATATTACGGAACAAAAACTGTTTGACAGCAAGTCACCTGATGAAGCTTACAACATGTCAACAGATGTCTTTATTGTGGATACTCCTTGGTTGATTGAAAAATTAGAAGAAGAAGCCAAGAAAGAATATCCACAAAAACTTCGCTATATCTTGCGTGAATTGGCTGTAGAATACAATGCATTTGCCTTTGAGTATACAGGCTATCTAGCAAATATTCACTCAGTTGAATCCTACTATCAAGCAAACCTGGATATGTTGGAAAATCAAAAATTCATGAAACTCTTCTCACCAAATCAAAAAGTGTATACGAAAGTGAAGAATGAAGAGCCAACGTATTATTCCAAGACTTCAAACATTAAAGCGTCTCAATTTGCTTCGGGTAGTATTGTAGAAGGAACGGTAGAAGGTTCTGTTGTTTCTCGTAGGGTTCATCTGCATGAAGGATCAGTGGTTCGAAATAGTCTTCTCTTCCCAGGTGTTGTGGTTCATGAAAATGCAATCGTTGAAAACGCGATTCTGGATAAAGGTGTCGAAGTGACTGCTGGTGTGACGATTCGTGGAAGTGAAGGAACACCGGTAGTGATTAAAAAAGGAACGACTGTTACAGAGGATATTGTCTAATGAAACTATTATTTGTTGCCGCAGAAGGTGCTCCATTTTCAAAGACTGGTGGTTTGGGAGACGTTATTGGTGCTCTTCCTAAGTCCTTAGCTAAAAGTGGCCATGATGTGCGCGTGATACTTCCATACTATGATATGGTAGAAGCAAAGTTTGGAGATCAAATCGAAGATGTCTTGCATTTTGAAACCAAGGTTGGCTGGAGAAGTCAATATGTGGGTGTGAAACGGATTGTGCGAGATGGGGTCACCTTTTACTTTATTGATAACCAACACTATTTCTTTAGAGGCCATGTGTATGGTGACTTTGATGATGGCGAACGGTTTGCCTTTTTCCAGCTCGCAGCCTTAGAAACGATGGAACGGGTGGACTTCATTCCAGATGTTCTTCATGCCCATGATTACCATACGGCTATGATTCCTTTCTTGCTGAAGGAAAAATACCGTTGGATTCAAGCTTACCATGGGATTAAAACCGTATTGACCATCCATAATTTGGAATTCCAAGGTCAGTTTGACCCAGGAATGTTGTGGGATTTATTCGGAGTGGGATTTGAACGCTATGCAGACGGAACACTTCGTTGGAATGATTGCCTGAATTGGATGAAAGCCGGCATTCTATATGCTGACCGTGTGACAACCGTATCTCCTAGTTATGCGCATGAGATTATGACTCCTGAGTATGGTTGTGGCTTGGATCAGATCCTTCGGATGGAATCTGGCAAGGTGACCGGAATAGTCAACGGAATTGATGCAGATCTATATAATCCTGAAACGGATCCCCTCTTGACGCATCATTTCAGTCTCTCAGATCTTTCAGGTAAAGCAGCTAGTAAACGAGCTCTTCAAGAACGTGTCGGTCTACCCGTTCGCGATGATGTGCCTTTGTTTGGGATTGTCTCTCGTTTGACACGCCAAAAAGGTTTTGATGTTGTGGTAGAAGAGTTGCATCAGCTTCTGCAAAAAGATATTCAGATTGTCTTGCTGGGGACAGGAGATCCTGCATTTGAAAATGCCTTTGCTTGGTTTGGTCATGCTTTTCCGGATAAACTGTCGGCTAATATCACCTTTGATGTCCAATTGGCTCAAGAAATTTATGCAGCGTCAGATGTCTTCTTGATGCCAAGCCGCTTTGAGCCATGTGGTCTTTCTCAAATGATGGCCATGCGTTATGGAACTCTTCCTCTGGTACATGAGGTTGGTGGACTTCGTGATACGGTTCAGCCATTTAATGTTGTGGATGGAAGTGGAACAGGCTTTAGCTTCAATAATTTATCTGGCTATTGGCTTAACTGGGCAGTTGATCAAGCCCTGGCTGTCTACTACAATGACAAACAGGCTTGGTATGGTCTGCAAGAGCAAGCTATGACGCGTGACTTCTCTTGGGATACAGCTAGCCAACGATACAACGATTTGTACCAATACTTATAACTGAATCTATTGTAAAAACGCCTTTCGAGGCGTTTTTTTGTGTTGCTTTCTTCCTATAAAGAAAACGTTTTAATTTTTTGAGATATAGAGCTTGCTAAAATAGAAGAAAAAAGATAAGATAGGTAAAGGTAAAAAATCCCGGGAAGGTCTTTGTTTTTGGAGATGGTCTCATCCTCTTCAAACAATAAGGACCCTACATGAGGTTCAAATATTACTATATAGGAATTTTAGGATGAAAAAAGCGAAACAAACTTTTGAAAAAATGACCAAATATTCGATTCGGAAATTATCTGTCGGTGTTGGTCCTGTTGCCATTGGAGCCTTTTTATTAGGGGGAACTCTCTTAGGAGCTCGTCCTGTCCAAGCCGATCAGGTAACTCTATCTGCTAATGTGCACTTAGGATATGTGACAGAAGAAGAGTTAACTGCTGAAGAAAAGTCACAGGTGATTCATGCAATCCCTGAAGAATATCAAAATGAAGATACTTTCTATCTAGTCTATAAGAAGAAAGAGTCTACCCAGCCAGTTCTTCCCCAAACTGGAAGTCAGGAAGTGGCACTGTTAGGTCTAAGTTTAGCCACTGCTTCGTTTGCGGTACTCTTGCTTTCTAAAAAGCACAGAAAGAAAGTCATGGCTGTCCTTTTAATTGGAGCTATGGGACAAAGTCTTCTTCTACCAATTGAAGTTGCAGCTTTGCAAAACCAAATTTTACGTGCTTATAATCAGAATCTTTCGATCGCATCCAGCAAAGATCTTGTAGATGGTGTGATTCAAATTGACGGTTATGACTATGTTGGCTATTTGCGCTATTCGTCAGTGCAAAAGACTGGCTCTCAAAAAGCAAAAGCTATTCAGGAAAGTCAATCTCCCGTAGTTACAAGTTCTGAAACGCGTAAAGGGATTCAACAGGTAAATCCTCAGGCGCGTGTGACACCAGAAGTCGCTCCAGCCTTTCCAATAGTTGAAAAACCAAGGCTTGAAGTCTCAACTGAACCTGTACCATTTGAAATCGTCAACCAAGCTGATCCTACATTAGCCAAAGGGCAAACCAAGGTGCTGACAGCTGGCCAAAATGGGGAGCGGACCATTTTGACAGAAGTGAGTATAGTAGATGGACAAGAAGTTCGCAGAGTAGTTGAGAGCAAAGTCACTAAAGAACCAGTTTCACAAGTTCTTGCCATCGGGACAAAAGAAGATGCCCAACCAACCCCTCAACCCAGCCCTTCTCCAGTTGTAACGGCCAAGGGAACACAGGAAGAAGGCCATGTCGGTGAGGCACCGATTCAAGCAGAGGCTCCAGCCTATACCGGCGTGGTGGAAGCTAAGGGGACGCAGGAAGAAGGTCATGTGGGTGGAGCTCTTGTACAGCCAGAGAACCCAGCTTATACCGGTGTCGTTGAAGCCAAGGGCACGCAAGAGGAAGGCCATGTAGGCGAAGCTCCTATACAGCCAGAGAATCCAGCCTATACCGGTGTCATCGAAGCCAAGGGAACGCAGGAAGAAGGCCATGTAGGCGAAGCCCCAATTCAGCCAGAGAACCCAGCCTATACTGGTGTCATCGAAGCCAAGGGCACGCAAGAGGAAGGTCATGTTGGTGAAGCCCCAATTCAGCCAGAGAACCCAGTTTATCAAATAACGGAAGGAACAGTTACAGAAACAGAAACGGTGCTCCTTCCGTATGAAACTGAATATGTACCAGATGCGGACCGCTATACTGATGAAGAAAGTATCCTTCAAAAAGGAGAGGCAGGGAGCCAGGAAATTCGTCGTGTCTATAAAACGGTCAATGGCGAGAAAGTTGGAGAGCCTCTCAGCACGACAACTGAAACGGTAAAAGCTCCTGTGACAGGAAAAATTAGTCGTGGGACCAAGGCGATTGAAGGCCAAACAGAGGAAGTTGCTTTTGAGGAAATTCCATTTAAGACGGTTACCGAACAAGATGCTACCTTGCTAAAAGGAAGAGAAACGGTTTCTCAAGCAGGAAGAAATGGGAAGAAGAAAATCACCAAGGTCTATAAGACCATTAAAGGTGTAAAAACTGCGGATGCTCCAACGGTTTCGGAGGAAGTCGTTGAACAAGCCCAAAATCGGATCATTCAAAAAGGGACCAAAGAACTAGACAAGCCAACTTTGACCTTGACCCAGGTCGATAAGGAAGAATTGAAGCGCAGTGCTAGGGCTTTCTATCATTTAGACAAACCCGAGGGTGTGACCATCAAGTCCATCCAGGCGGTGTTGAAGAAGGGCAATCAAGTGGTGAAAACTTTTGCCCTTTCAGAGTCTGATTTAGCAGCAGCCTTAGCAGATTTGGACTACTACAAGGATTATACGCTCGCAACGACCATGGTCTATGACCGTGGAAATGGGGATGAAGAAGAAGTTCTCAAGGAAGAACCACTGAGAATTGATCTTAAAAAAGTTGAAGTCAAAAACATCAAGGAAACTAGTCTGATTAGTGTGGATGACCAAGGCCTTGAGACCGATCGTAGCCTCTTGTCCGAAACACCTTCAGATGTGAAACCTTACTACTTAAAGGTTACCACCCATGATAATAAAGTCACAAAACTAGCCGTTGATAAAATCGAAGAAGTCACAATTGATGGAAAAGCATTATACAAGGTGACTGCTAAAGCACCTGATCTCATCCAACGGACTGCAGACAACCAGTTCAGTGAGGACTATGTCCACTACATTGCGAAGCCAAAAGCTCATGAAGGAGATGTCTACTACGATTTCAACGAACTTGTAAAAGCTATGCAAGCCAATCCGACTGCGACCTTTAAGCTGGGTAGCAACATGAATGCGGCGAACGTACAAGCTGCAGGAAAATCCTATGTAACCAATGCCTTCAAGGGAATATTGGAAAGTACAGAAGGCAATAAATTTGCTATCCATAACATTACGAGACCGTTATTTGGTAACATCGAAGGTGGTACTGTTAAGAATCTCTTGCTTGAAAATGTTAACATTGACATGCCTGGATTTGATCGAGTAGCACCAATCGCAGGTGTCATCAAAAATAATGCGACTGTCGAAAATGTTAAAGTAACAGGAAGCGTTGTTGGAAACAACGATGTAGCTGGTATTATCAATAAAATTGATGGTAGTGGGAAGGTAAGTAATGTTGCCTTCATAGGGAAACTGCACGCTGCTGGCAATAAAGGTGGCTATCTAGCAGGTGTTGTTGGCGAGAACTGGAAAGGTATTGTAGAAAAGGCTTACGTTGATGCTGAAATCACTGGTAACAAAGCCAAAGCTGCAGGTTTAGTTTATTCTTCTCAAAACGGTGGGAATAACAATACGCTAGGTAAAGAAGGGGTTCTCAGAAACTCCGTTGCTAAAGGTTCGATCGAACTGAAAGAAGCGGTCCAATCTGGTGGATTACTAGGAACCAACTGGGCCTTGGGGGCTATTGAAGACAACATCACCATGATGAAAGTCAAAACAGGTGAGATGGTCTTTGGTCACTCGGATATTGATGCGGATGACTACTTTACCTATTCAAGAACCAAGCGCAATTACAGTGTGGAGGACGTGAGTGAAGGTAAGAAAACCTATAACAACTCTCGTAAAATCCCTAGCATCTCGCTGGCAGAAGCTGAGCAGAAAATTGAAGCAATGGGGATTACTGCTGATAAATTTGAAAGCACGAAACCTGTTGAAGATAAACTCAATAACCTTGTTAACAAAGACGATCAATACAAGGCAATTGATGGCTACGACGCAGCTCGCGAACTTGCTTACCGCAATATTGCTAAACTGCAACCATTCTACAATAAAGAGTGGATTGTGGATCAAGGAAATAAATTGGCTACGGGTAGTCCTCTCTTGACCAAGGAAGTCTTGTCTGTGACAGCCATGAAGGGCAATGATTTTGTAACAGAATTGGCTGATGCCGACCATATTATGGTTCATTATGGTGATAAGACCAAAGATATCTTTAGCATTACGCCGAAAGAGTCTAAAGTCAAACAAGTGAAAGAGTACAGTGTGGCGGAGCTCGGTGAAGTAGTCTACACGCCGAATATGGTGGACAAAGACCGGAGCGATCTTATTAGTGCCATCGTAGGGAAATTAAGTCCTGTCGAATTACAATCAGATCCAATCTACACACATCTTGGTAGAACAGGACCAAACAAAGTCAATGCTATTAAGAACCTTTACCTCGAAGAAAGTTTCCAAGAAGTCAAGGACAATCTGACTCACTTTGTGAAACAGTTGGTTGAAAACCAAGACCATCAATTGAACACGGATGAGGCTGCCAAACGGGCACTCATCAAGAAAATTGAAGACAACAAGGCGGCAGTTCTTTTGGGTCTCTCTTACCTCAACCGTTATTACGGAGTGAAGTTTGATGATGTCCATCTCAAACAGCTCATGTTGTTCAAGCCAGACTTCTATGGTAAGAATGTCGATGTCTTAGACCGCTTGATTGAAATTGGTTCAAAAGAAGACTATATCAAAGGGACTCGGACCCACGATGCCTTCCGTGAAGTCGTGGCTAAATCGACTCTTTCTGGAAATCTTAATGACTTCCTTAAGTACAATATGGAGCTCTTTACAAGTGATACAGACTTGAATGATTGGTTTATCAAAGCAACCAAAGACAATGTCTATATTGTAGAGCCAAAAACAACAACTCCTGAGTTTGTCGATAAGAAACATCGAGCATACGAAGGATTAAATAACGATGTGCATGGTAAAATGATCTTGCCACTCTTGAACTTAAAAGATGCCCATATGTTCTTGATTTCAACCTACAATACAATGGCTTATAGTTCCTTCGAGAAATATGGTAAGAACACGGAAGCGGAACGAAATGCCTTCAAGGCGGAAATTGATAAGGTCGCTAAAGGGCAACAAAATTACCTAGATTTCTGGTCACGTCTAGCAACGGATAAGGTTCGTAATCAGCTCCTGAAGAGCAACAATATGGTGCCGACCCCTGTTCTCGATAACCAAAACTATAAAGGTATTAGCACAGATCGTTATGGACATACAGATAGTGGCAAAGATGTCGCTCCAATCCGTGAATTGTACGGACCTACCGATCGTTACCATGCGACAGATTGGCGCATGGGGGCTGTAGCTCGAATTTACGGAAATCCATATAAAGACGACTCTGTCTTCTTCATGGTGACCGATATGGTCAGTGACTTTGGGGTGTCTGCCTTTACCCACGAAACGACGCACGTCAATGACCGCATGGTTTACTTAGGTGGTTGGAGACATCGCGAAGGGACAGATATTGAAGCCTTTGCCCAAGGAATGCTCCAAACACCATCAGTATCCAATCCAAATGGGGAATACAAGGCCCTAGGTCTCAATATGGCCTATGAACGTCCTAACGATGGCAACCAATGGTACAATACCAATCCAAACAATCTTCAATCACGCGATGAAATTGATCGTTACATGAAAGGTTATAACGATACGCTCATGCTTCTGGATTACCTAGAAGGGGAAGCTGTCCTCAATAAAGGCAGTCAAGACTTAAACAATGCTTGGTTCAAGAAGGTTGACAAGCAATACCGAGGGGCTAATACCAAAAATCAATTTGATAAGGTGCGTCCTTTGAGTGATGAGGAAAAAGCCATTACCTTACATACAGTAGATGATCTCATCACCAATAACTTCATGACCAATCGTGGTCCTGGAAATGGAGTCTATAATCCATCGGACTTTGGTTCAGCCTATGTGACGGTACCGATGATGACAGGGATCTATGGTGGAAACACCAGTGAAGGGGCTCCTGGAGCCATGTCCTTCAAACACAATACCTTTAGACTCTGGGGCTACTATGGTTATGAAAAAGGCTTCTTAGGCTATGCTTCAAACAAGTATAAACAAGAATCCAAACAAGCAGGTCATGCGACTTTAGGGGATGATTACATCATTCAAAAGATTTCTGATGGAACATTCAGTACCCTTGAAGACTGGAAGAAAGCATACTTCAACGAAGTGGTGACCAGTGCTAAAAATGGACTTCAGGCTATTGAAGTTGATGGGACTACTTATAGCACTTATGATGACTTAAAACAAGCCTTTGCAACTGCGGTTGAAAAAGATCAGGCCAGCTTGAAGAATGGTGTTGTCAAATTTGACAATACCCTTGCCTTGAAAGAAAAAATCTTTAAGAAATTACTGCAACAAACAGACAGTTTCAAAACGTCTATCTTTAAATAATCGAATTCTCTCATCTGCTGAGCAGGTGAGAGTTTTTTAGAAGAAAAAATGAATAGAGGTGGACAAAGCGTCTAAAAATTAAAAGAAATCAATCGTAGATAGGAAAAATTATCATATTAAAAAAATAACGTAATTTAACAAAAACGCTTTCTTTTCTAGGAAATATTTGACTATTATATCTTTTAGGAGTAAACTAAGGTAGTAAAATTTATAAAAGGAGAATTCATCATGAATTTAACATTTTTAGGTCTTTGTTTAGCCTGTTTTGGTGTGTCACTTGCGGAAGGTTTGATGATGAGCAACCTGTTCAAATCTGCATCTCGCCAACCAGAAATTATCGGTCAATTACGTAGTCTTTTGATCCTTGGTGTTGCCTTTGTCGAAGGTACTTTCTTCGTAACCTTGGTTATGGCCTTTATTATCAAATAGACGCTTCTATTTTAGAAAAGGAGGTGTCAAACCTTGGAAGAAAGTATCAATCCAACGATTACTCTTGGACCTGTATCTTTTAATTTGACCCTACTTGCTATGACCCTGATTTCTGTTTTCGCCGTTTTTGGCTTCATTTATTGGGCCAGTCGAAAAATGTCGATCCGACCAAAAGGCAAACAAAATGTGCTGGAATATGCATATGATTTTGTCGTAGGCTTCACAAAAGGAAATATTGGTGAACATTACATGAAGGATTACTCCTTGTTCTTGTTTGTTCTTTTCCTCTTTCTTTTAGTTGCCAATAACATTGGATTGATGGCAAAACTAGAAACAACCAACGGTTACAATTTGTGGACTTCACCGACTGCTAACCTCGGTTATGACTTTGCCTTCTCATTTTTGATCACCTTGATCGCCCATGTAGAAGGGATTCGTCGTCGTGGTGTGAAGGAATATTTGAAGGCCTTTGTAACACCAGGGTTTATGACACCCATGAATATTTTGGAAGAATTCACGAATTTTGCCTCCTTGGCCCTTCGGATCTTCGGGAATATCTTTGCCGGTGAAGTATTAGCAAGCTTGCTCGTGAGTCTATCACATCAAGCTTTCTATTGGTATCCAGTTGCCTTTATTGGAAGCATGGCATGGACTGCATTTTCAATTTTCATTTCATGTATCCAAGCCTATGTATTTACCATGTTGTCATCTCTCTACATTGGTAAGAAAATTAATGGCGAAGAGTAAGTAGAGGAGGAGTAAAAGAATGCATGTATCAATGAGTGAAATTATTGGTAACTTTATTCTCATTGCTGGTTCCTTCCTATTATTAATCTTTTTAGTAAAGAAATTTGCTTGGAACAATATCAATGATATTTTAGAGGCGCGTGCCAAAAAAATTACAGATGATATTGATGGAGCAGAATCAGCTCGTCAAAAAGCTGAGGAACTAGCAAGTAAACGTGAAGAAGAGTTGGCTGGTAGCCGCAAAGAAGCTGCGTCTATCGTCGAAAATGCAAAGGAAACTGCAGAAAAGAACAAATCTCAGATCCTTTCAGAAGCCACTCAAGAAGCAGTACGTTTGAAAGAAAAAGCGCAACAAGAAATTGCGCATAACAAAGAAGAAGCATTGAACAGTATCAAAGGCGATGTGGCAGATCTCACTGTCAATCTTGCCAGCAAATTGTTGAGCCAACAGCTGGATGCTGAAGGTCAACGCCGACTGATCGATCGCTATCTTGATGAATTAGGAGAAGCCTAATGGACAAAAAGCAACTGATGGTGATTGAGAAATATACCCAGCCTTTTGTTCAATTGGTCTTTGAAAAAGGAGAACAAGACCTAGTCTTTGAAAAATTGACCCAAATCAAGGCTATTTTTGAGGAGACTGGACTTGCTAACTTCTTAGCTCATATCGGTGTAGAGGATGAAGAGAAAGCAAAAAGTCTCAGACTTTTTCAACCCTCTGATTCACAATTACTCGACCATTTGATTGAAGTTGTTATTCTCAATCATCGTGAAGCCTTATTTTATGACATTGTAACGATTTGTTTGGATCAGATTCAACTGTTGAGCAACGCTTTTGTCGTCACTGTTACGACGGTTGCTGGTTTGGATCCTGTTCAAGAGCAAAAGCTAATCCCCATTATCGAAAGAAAATTTGGGATTCAAGTTCGCTCGATCCAACAAAAGATCGATCCAGATTTAATTGGTGGCTTTGTCGTGACAGCCAATCATAAAACGTTGGATACCAGTCTCAAACACCAATTGAAAGTTATAAAATCTAAATTGAAATAGAAAGTGGTGTGAATTTTGGCGATTAACGCACAAGAAATCAGCGCTTTAATTAAGCAACAAATTGAAAATTTCAAGCCAAACTTTGACGTCACTGAGACAGGTGTTGTAACCTACATTGGTGACGGGATTGCCCGTGCTCATGGTCTTGAAAATGCCATGAGTGGTGAGTTGTTGATCTTTGAAAATGGCTCATACGGGATGGCCCAAAACTTAGAAACAACGGATGTCGGGATCATCATTTTGGGTGATTTCACGGATATTCGTGAAGGAGACTCTGTCCGTCGTACAGGTAAAATCATGGAGGTCCCTGCAGGGGATGCCTTGATTGGTCGGGTTGTCAACCCACTGGGCCAACCAGTAGATGGTTTGGGTGAGATTGTGACAGATAAATTCCGTCCAGTTGAAACACCAGCTCCTGGCGTTATGCAACGGAAATCTGTCTCAGAACCCCTACAAACTGGTTTGAAAGCCATTGATGCCCTTGTTCCAATCGGACGTGGTCAACGGGAATTGATTATCGGGGACCGTCAAACAGGAAAAACCTCGATTGCTATCGATACCATCTTGAACCAAAAGGGTCAAGACATGATCTGTATCTATGTGGCGATTGGTCAAAAAGAATCAACAGTTCGTACGCAAGTAGAAACTCTTCGTAAATACGGAGCCATGGATTATACGATTGTGGTAACCGCTTCGGCTTCTCAACCGTCTCCATTGCTTTACTTGGCACCTTATGCCGGGGTTGCTATGGCTGAAGAGTTCATGTATAACGGTAAACACGTTTTGATCGTCTATGATGATTTGTCAAAACAAGCCGTAGCTTACCGTGAATTGTCCCTTCTTCTTCGTCGTCCACCAGGACGTGAAGCCTTCCCAGGGGATGTCTTCTATCTCCACAGCCGTTTGTTGGAACGTTCAGCTAAAGTTTCAGATGAATTGGGTGGTGGCTCTATTACTGCCCTTCCAATTATTGAAACCCAAGCAGGAGATATTTCTGCTTATATCGCAACCAACGTGATTTCGATCACAGACGGACAAATCTTCTTGCAAGATAGTTTGTTCAATGCTGGTATTCGTCCAGCCATTGATGCAGGTTCTTCTGTATCCCGTGTAGGGGGATCTGCCCAAATCAAGGCTATGAAGAAAGTTGCGGGTACCCTTCGTATCGACCTCGCTTCCTACCGTGAATTGGAAGCTTTCACGAAATTTGGTAGTGACTTGGATGCTGCGACTCAAGCGAAATTGAACCGTGGTCGCCGAACAGTTGAAGTCTTGAAACAACCCGTTCATGAACCATTGACAGTTGAAAAACAAGTCGTGATCTTGTATGCCTTGACTCATGGTTTCTTAGATAGTGTTCCAGTAGACGACATTCTTCGTTTCCAAGAAGAGTTGTTTGATTACTTTGAAGCACATTATCATCAAATCTTTGAGACGATTCGTTCGACACATGATCTTCCAGCAGAAGAAGAACTGGATGCAGCCCTTACTGAATTTGTCAACCAGTCAAATTTCAAATAGAAATAGGAGTGGAAGATGGCAGTTTCATTAAATGATATTAAAAATAAAATTGCATCCACAAAAAACACCAGTCAAATCACCAATGCCATGCAGATGGTGTCCGCTGCCAAACTTGGTAAATCTGAGCAGGCAGCCAAGGATTTTCAGGTTTATGCTGCTAAGGTTCGTAAGCTCTTAACAGACTTGCTCCATGGACATGAAACAGAAAATACCAAGTCCCATCCGATGTTGGTGAGTCGCCCGGTAAAAAAGACAGCTTATATCGTGATTACATCCGATCGTGGTTTGGTTGGAGGTTACAATGCCTCCATCCTTAAAACCATGATGGAAATGAAGGCAGAATACCATCCAACTGGAGATGACTTTGAAGTGATCTGTATTGGAAGCGTCGGTGCGGATTTCTTCCGTGCCCGTGGGATTCAGCCGGTTTATGAATTGCGTGGTTTGCCTGATCATCCTAGCTTTAAGGAAGTTCGCAAGATCATTTCGAAAACAGTCCAAATGTATCAGGAAGGCTTGTTTGATGAGTTGTACGTCTGTTACAACCACCACGTCAACAGTTTGACGAGTCAAATGCGGGTGGAACAAATGCTTCCAATTATTGATTTGGACCCAAATGAAGCGGATGAGGACTATGTATTGAATCTAGAATTGGAATCTAGTCGAGATGCCATTTTGGATCAATTGCTTCCTCAATTTGCTGAAAGCATGATCTATGGTGCCATTATTGATGCTAAAACAGCTGAAAATGCTGCTGGGATGATGGCCATGCAAACTGCAACAGACAATGCCAAGAAAGTCATTGATGAATTAACGATTCAATACAACCGTGCTCGTCAAGCAGCGATTACACAAGAAATTACTGAAATCGTTGCTGGTGCTAGCGCCCTTGAATAGTTGTCGGATACAATTTTATATACAAAAACAGATGCTCGAAAGAGAACTTTTGAGCAGTAGAAATTACTTAGAATAGGAGAATGACATGAGTTTAGGCAAAATTTCTCAGGTCGTAGGTCCCGTCGTAGACGTTGCCTTTTCCGTTGGAGATAAACTTCCTGAGATCAATAATGCGCTTGTAGTCTATAAAAATGACCAACAAAAATCAAAAGTCGTTCTTGAAGTAGCTTTGGAACTTGGTGATGGGGTCGTACGGACCATCGCCATGGAATCAACTGATGGTTTAACACGTGGAATGGAAGTCTTGGACACAGGTCGTCCAATCTCTGTTCCTGTCGGAAAAGAAACCTTGGGACGTGTCTTCAATGTTCTTGGAGATACCATTGACTTGGATCAACCTTTTCCTGAGGATGCTCCTCGTGACTCCATCCACAAAAAAGCTCCATCCTTTGACGAGCTCTCTACTTCAGAAGAAATTCTTGAAACAGGGATCAAGGTTATTGACCTCTTAGCCCCTTATTTGAAAGGTGGGAAGGTCGGACTCTTCGGTGGTGCCGGAGTTGGGAAAACCGTCTTGATTCAAGAATTAATCCATAATATTGCCCAAGAACACGGTGGGATTTCTGTATTTACCGGTGTTGGGGAACGGACACGTGAAGGGAATGACCTTTACTGGGAAATGAAAGAATCTGGCGTTATTGAAAAAACAGCCATGGTCTTTGGACAAATGAATGAGCCACCTGGAGCACGGATGCGTGTTGCCTTGACTGGTTTGACCATTGCGGAATACTTCCGTGATGTCGAAGGTCAGGACGTTCTCTTGTTTATCGACAATATCTTCCGTTTCACCCAAGCCGGATCTGAAGTATCAGCCCTTTTGGGACGGATGCCATCAGCCGTTGGTTACCAACCTACTTTGGCAACTGAAATGGGTCAATTGCAAGAACGGATTACGTCAACGAAGAAAGGTTCTGTTACATCGATCCAAGCCATCTATGTGCCAGCCGATGACTATACAGACCCAGCGCCAGCAACCGCTTTTGCTCACTTGGATTCAACCACCAACTTGGAACGTAAATTGGTACAATTGGGGATCTACCCTGCGGTGGATCCATTGGCATCAAGCTCACGTGCCCTTTCTCCAGAAATCGTAGGAGAAGAACACTATGCAGTAGCTTCTGAAGTCAAACGCGTCCTTCAACGTTACCATGAATTGCAAGATATCATTGCTATCTTGGGGATGGATGAATTGTCTGACGAAGAAAAGACCTTGGTTGCTCGTGCTCGCCGGATCCAATTCTTCTTGTCACAAAACTTCAACGTTGCGGAACAATTTACAGGTCAACCTGGTTCTTATGTACCAGTTGGAGAAACTGTTCGTGGCTTTAAAGAAATTTTGGATGGGAAATATGACCATCTTCCTGAAGATGCCTTCCGTGGTGTTGGATCGATCGAAGATGTGATCGCCAAAGCTGAAAAAATGGGATTCTAAGAAGAGGTGAAAGATGAGTCAAATGAACGTCCAAATCGTTACACCGGATGGACTGGTTTATGATCATCATGCCGCATTTGTATCTGTCAAGACAATTGATGGTGAATTAGGGATTTTACCTCATCATATCAATACCATTGCGGTTTTGGCTGTAGACCAAGTAAAGGTTCGTCGTGTCGACGATGACAAACATATTGATTGGATTGCAGTCAATGGTGGGATTATCGAAGTAGCTGATAATGTCATTACCATTGTTGCCGATTCTGCCGAACGTGCTCGAGATATCGACATTAGTCGTGCAGAACGTGCCAAACTGCGAGCTGAAAAAGCGATTGAAGAAGCCAAAGATCAGCATTCGGTTGATATGGAACGTCGTGCTAAAATTGCTCTTCAACGCGCCATTAACCGGATTAATGTCGGAAATCGTTTATAAGATATTCAAAATAAGGTGGAGGTTTTGTCCTCACCTTATTTTTGTTGGGAGAGAATCAAAAGAAGAAAGTACGGACCAAATATGGTATAATAGCTGTATGATTCAAATGATTTTTAATCTTTCAAGCCATCTATTGTTTATCTTTTTTGCCTATTACCTATTGTTGAACCTGGTTCAATGGGAAAAGTTTTTAAAAGTAAGTGCTGAAAATGCGGTTAAAATCCGTTTTTTGATCTTGATGATCAGCGTCGGAATAGGCTATCTAGCCAGCTCATTTTTTATCAGTGTCTATGAGATGAGTCGGCAGATTTTTATTGGCCAATTCTAGCCACATTTTATAAAAAATATGGTATGATAGAAAGCGTGACTTTAAGAAATTGGAGAACAATCCCGTATGGAAAAAATAATCGTTAATGGTGGTCATAATCGACTGGTTGGAACTGTTAAAATCGAAGGAGCAAAAAATGCTGTCCTTCCTCTTCTTGCTGCAACAGTTCTAGCAAGCGAGGGCGTGACAACCTTGAAAAATGTACCTGTTTTATCAGATGTCTTTACAATGAACAATGTTGTTCGTGGGTTGAATGCACAAGTAACCTTCAATGAAGAAGACAATATGGTTGTCGTAGATGCACGAGAGAAACTGTCTGAAGAAGCGCCTTATAAATATGTGAGCAAGATGCGGGCTTCTATCGTTGTCCTGGGTCCTGTCTTGGCACGCAATGGCCATGCCAAAGTTTCCATGCCTGGAGGCTGTACGATCGGTAGTCGTCCGATTGACCTCCACCTGAAAGGTCTGGAAGCCATGGGAGCTGAAATTACCCAAACAGCCGGCTATATTGAAGCAAAAGCAGATCGTCTCAAGGGTGCACACATCTATATGGACTTCCCATCAGTAGGGGCGACACAAAATATTATGATGGCCGCAACCTTGGCAGATGGAGTCACTGTGATTGAAAATGCAGCTCGGGAACCTGAAATTGTTGACCTAGCTCTCTTGCTAAATAAAATGGGGGCTAACGTCAAGGGTGCAGGAACTGAGACCTTGACCATCGTTGGTGTGGAGAGCTTGCATGGTGCAAACCACAATGTTGTGCAAGACCGCATCGAGGCTGGAACCTTTATGATTGGGGCAGCCATGACTGGTGGAGATGTCTTGATCGAAGATGCCATTTGGGAACACAACCGTCCGCTTCTATCTAAGATGCAGGAGATGGGTGTAACGGTAACCGAAGAAGAAAATGGCATTCGGATTCAATCGGATATCAGTAAGCTCCGTCCAGTGACCGTTAAAACCCTTCCGTATCCAGGATTCCCAACAGATATGCAGGCTCAATTCACAGCCTTGATGGCCATGGCTAAAGGTGAGTCTACCATGATTGAAACGGTGTTTGAGAATCGTTTCCAGCATTTGGAAGAAATGCGTCGGATGGGCGTTCACTCAGACATTATGCGGGATACAGCTCGTATCGTTGGAGGGGAAAGCTTCCAAGGTGCAGAGGTCATGTCGACCGATTTACGAGCAAGTGCAACCTTGGTCTTGATGGGCTTGGTAGCAGAAGGAGAAACGAAAGTCAGCAAATTAAGTCACTTAGACCGTGGTTATTATCAATTCCATGAGAAATTGGTGGCACTAGGTGCAGACGTGAAACGTGTAGAGGAAGAAGACGATGAAAACTAATCTTCGCTATGTTGGAAAACAGCTAGGAATTGTCCTCCTGTTGGCTGTGATTGGAATCATCATTTTTGCAGTTGGTTTGGTCATTGGCTATGGAGTGATTGGAGATGGAAAAAATCCATGGTCCATTCTCTCTCCGGACACTTGGTCAGAGATCATTGGAAAGCTAACAGGCAAATAATCTTTTAACTAAAATTGAGTAAAAAGGAGAGCAGCGAATCGAGTCAATGACCCATCTAGCGCTGCTCTTTTTTGGAGAGAGGCATGACAAAACAAGTATTCACAAAACGAACCAAACAAACCCTAGCCGGTTTTGTGGTGGCAACGGCCCTAGCTATTGGGGGCTATTATTTCAATCAACCGACGGTAAAAGAAGCGACAGATCAGGTTGTTTCGGTGGTGACTAGTAGCCAACAAGAAACACCTAGTAAAGAGTTAGCTAGCTCGGTACTAACGAAATCTGCCCGTTCACAATTAGGAAATGACTTGGAATGGAATGGCGCTGGAGCTTTTGTAGTTAAGGGAAATCGTACAGATCTGGATGCCAGCGTGGCTAGTCAACCTTATGCCGATAACAAGACAAAAGAAGTCAATGGAAGGACTGTGCCGACGGTTGCCAATGCCATCATGACCAAAGCGACTCGCCAGTACAGAGATCGAGATGCAACAGGTAGTGGCCTAACCGATTGGAAACCAGCAGGTTGGCATCAGGTACATCATCTGTCAGGCGAGTATGACCATGCTGTGGATCGGGGCCACCTATTGGGCTACGCCTTGATCGGCAATCTCAAAGGTTTCGATGCTTCGACTAGCAATCCAAAAAATATCGCTGTACAAACGGCTTGGTCCAATCAAGCCAATGATCCTCATTCCACTGGTCAAAACTACTATGAGACCCTGGTTCGAAAAGCACTGGATAAGAACAAGCGGATCCGCTATCGGGTGACCTTGATCTACAACCATCCAGAAGATCTGATTCCATTAGGATCACAGATCGAAGCCAAATCGAGTGATGGGACCCTTGAGTTCAATGTCTTTGTTCCCAATGTTCAAAGTGGGATTAGCCTGGATTATCAGACAGGCAAAGTAACCGTTCATCAATAAGCTGGAAAGCGCAATTATTTAAGTTATTTTTAAGAATGGGGTGTTACAATTGCATACCTTCTTTAAGAGAAAGGAGAATGTATGAGAACCATTTTTCGATTTTTCAGAGGAATCCTTCGCATGGCTTGGAGTCTTTTTTGGGGATTTTTCTGGACCATTGCCATCAGTTTTCTCGTCCTAGTGGGGATCATCTATTTCACAGATTCTCCTAGTTCTGGTATGGATGGATTTGGCCGAGCCGCCCAAAAGGTTGTCTATCAAGTAGGCAATTTATTTGGTGATCAGGGCTTTGCATCGCGCTTTGGGATGACACCTAGCTCACAGACCACGCAGACGGACAATCATGAGCATAGCGGTGCTCGCTGGGAAAAAGCGGAGGCCACGGTCTACCTGGATCCTAATATCAGTCAAACTTTTGTAAAAGCTTATCGGGATGCTATTGAGGCTTGGAACCAAACAGGCGCCTTTACCTTCAAGTTGGTTACAAATGAAAAAGAGGCTAATGTGGTCTTGACGGAAATGGATAACGCATCGGTTTCTGCTGCAGGAGAGACTGCTTCTCAGACCAACCTCTTAACCAACCGCTTCACCCACATCACAGTGCGTCTCAATCGCCATTATCTTTTAAATTATGTCTATAACTATAGTTATGATCGGATTGTCAATACAGCTGAGCATGAGCTAGGCCATGCCATTGGGCTGGACCACACTGATGGAGAATCGGTCATGCAACCGGCTGGTTCCTTCTACAGTATTCAGGATACAGATGTGGAAGCAGTTCGGCAATTATACAAGGAAGAATAAGTTTTAAAATACTTTCTAAAAGTTCTGAGCCTCAAGGGGCTCAGGATTTTTTTGATGGCTCGTCTTTCCTTGTTTAATCTGAAAAAAGATAGTAAAATAAGGACATGATTATTTTACAAGCCAACAAAATTGAACGCTCTTTTGCAGGGGAGGTTCTTTTTGATAATATCAGCCTGCAAGTGGATGAACGGGACCGGATTGCCCTGGTCGGAAAGAACGGAGCCGGCAAGTCTACGCTCTTGAAAATCTTGGTGGGAGAAGAAGAACCAACTTCAGGAGAAATCAATAAAAAGCGGGATCTTTCTCTCTCTTATTTAGCCCAGGATAGTCGATTTGAGTCGTCCAATACCATCTACGATGAGATGCTCCATGTCTTTGACGACCTCCGTAAAACGGAGAAAACTTTGCGGCAGATGGAGCTTGAGATGGGGGAAAAAACTGGGGCTGACTTAGAAAAACTCATGCAGGACTATGACCGTCTCTCGGAAGAATTCCGTCAGGCAGGTGGTTTTACCTATGAGGCAGATATCCGCACCATTCTCAACGGCTTCAAGTTCGATGAGTCCATGTGGCAGATGAAGATTGAAGAGCTATCAGGAGGGCAAAATACCCGTCTAGCTCTGGCCAAGATGCTTCTAGAAAAACCAAATCTCTTGGTACTGGACGAGCCGACCAACCACTTGGATATTGAGACCATCGCCTGGTTGGAAAATTACCTAGTCAATTATAGCGGGGCCCTTCTCATTGTCAGCCACGACCGGTATTTCCTCGATAAGGTCGCAACTATTACCTTGGATTTGACCAAGCATTCCTTGGACCGCTATGTCGGTAATTACTCGAGTTTTGTGGAGCAAAAGGAGCAAAAACTGTTGACCGAAGCCAAGAACTACGAGAAGCAACAAAAAGAAATTGCTGCGCTGGAAGACTTTGTTAATCGCAATTTGGTGCGGGCGTCGACTACCAAGAGAGCCCAGTCTCGGCGCAAGCAGTTGGAAAAAATGGAGCGTCTAGACAAGCCGGAAGCTGGGACCAAGTCTGCCCATATGACCTTCCATTCCGATAAGACATCTGGAAATGTTGTCCTGACAGTAGAAGAGGCAGCCGTCGGCTATGACGATCAAATCCTCTCAGAGCCTATTAATTTGAATATCCGCAAGATGAATGCAGTCGCTATTGTGGGACCAAATGGGATCGGGAAATCGACCTTAATCAAGTCTATTGTCGGACAAATTCCTTTTATCAAGGGGGAAGCCCGTTTTGGGGCCAATGTCGAGGTGGGCTACTATGACCAGACCCAAAGTAAACTGACGCCTCACAACAGTGTCTTGGATGAGCTCTGGAATGACTTTAAACTGACACCAGAAGTGGAGATCCGCAATCGCCTGGGAGCCTTTCTTTTCTCTGGGGATGATGTCAAGAAAACTGTCGGCATGCTGTCAGGTGGAGAGCGGGCGCGCCTGCTCTTGGCCAAGCTGTCCATGGAGAATAACAACTTCTTGATTCTCGATGAACCGACCAACCACTTGGACATCGATAGCAAGGAAGTACTGGAAAATGCCTTGATTGATTTTGATGGGACCTTGCTCTTTGTCAGCCACGACCGCTACTTTATTAATCGGGTGGCTACACAGGTCTTGGAACTCTCAGAAGAGGGCTCGACCCTTTACCTAGGAGACTATGACTATTATCTGGAGAAGAAAGCAGAGTTAGAGGCCCTTGCTGCAGCGCAAGCAGAAGCTGTGCCTGTTTCTTCGACCGAAGAAGTCACCAGCAATGACTATCACTTGCAAAAGCAAAACCAGAAGGAACTCCGTAAAATCACCCGTCGCATTGAGCAATTGGAAGCAGAGATGGAAGAGCTAGATCAGAAAATCCAAGCCATCACCGAAACCATGCATAGCACCAATGATGCAGCCGACTTAGTTCAACTCCAGAGTGACCTGGACCAACTGACTATTCAACAGGAAGTGGTCATGGAAGAGTGGGCAGAATTGTCAGAGCAGGTGGAATAAATGGAAGATTTAGGCAAAGTTTTTCGTGAATTTCGAATCAGTAAAAATTATTCATTGAAAGAAGTTGTAGGCCACCAATGAAACCGGCGAACTCATGGAGAGCCAGCAGCAAATCGACCAGCTGACCGCCATCCAAGAAGAAGCCATGATAGAATGGGAAGAACTAGCGGAGAAAGTGTAGTTTTCTAATTTGCCTAAGGAGAACATTGTGATGACTGAAAATGATTGGTTTATGAAGCAGATTAAAGGTGTAGCCGATATTATTGGTACAATTTTGCGTCTGCAGATTCAGAATTTAGATTTGGGGCAGTATGAGGATGAGGAAGGAAAACTCATCAACGGGAATCACTATCTTCAGCAAGTTTTAGAAGAGCAGCGCTTTGCGGAGGCCATTTCTTTTGTTGAAGAGCAGATGAAACGCCTACCTCTTCATCAGTACGATCTATTGGTTGATTGGCTGATTTCTTACTTAAGACAATTAGATTTTTCCGTTAAAGAAGAACATGGATTCTACGAAGGATACTTGCAAGAGTTAGAAAGGTACTTAAAGGAATTTAAGTGGTAATCAAATGGAAGATTTAGGCAAAGTTTTTCGTGAATTTCGAATGAGTAAAAATTATTCGTTAAAAGAAGCTGCAGGAGAAGCTTGCTCGACCTCCCAGTTATCCCGTTTTGAATTGGGGGAGTCGGATCTAGCTACGTCGCGCTTCTTTGAAATTTTGGACAATATCCATGTGACTGTTGAGAATTTTATGGATAAGGCCAGAAATTTCCAACACCATGAGCATGTGGCCTTGATGGCTCAGATTATTCCGCTTTACTATGCAAATGATATTGCTGGTTTTCAAAGGCTTCAAGGAGAACAACTTGAAAAGGCTAAAGGTTCGACCAGTCCCCTTTATTTTGAATTGAACTGGATTCTGCTACAAGGGCTGATTTGCCAGAGAGATGCCAGCTACACGATGAAGCAAAGTGATCTGGAAAAGGTGGCAGATTATCTCTTTCAAACGGAAGAATGGACCATGTATGAGTTGATCCTCTTTGGCAATCTTTATAGCTTTTATGATGTGGATTATGTCACTCGGCTTGGTAGAGAAGTGATGGAGCGGGAAAATTTCTACAAGGAAATTGGTCGCCATCGAAAACTGGTCTTGATTTTAGCTCTGAATAGTTACCAGCATTGTTTAGAACACCGTTCTTTCGAAAATGCCAGCTATTTTGAAGCCTATGTGGAAAAGATTATCGGGAAGAGCATCAAACTCTACGAACGCAATGTCTTTCATTACCTCAAGGGATTTGCCCTCTATCAGAAGGGACAAGAGAAAGAAGGGAGTCAGCAAATGCAAGAGGCTATGAATATTTTTGATGTGCTAGGACTTCCTGAGCAGGTAGCTTACTATCAAGAACACTTTGATAAATTTGTAATAGATGAATGTCCCTAAATAGGACAGTGATAAAGGAGATTTTATGAACCGACATGCGGTACAATTAATTAGTCGTGGAGCGATTACCAAAATTGGAAATATGCTCTATGATTATGGGAATAGTGTCTGGCTGGCCTCAATGGGGACTATAGGAAAGACGGTATTAGGAATCTATCAGATTTCTGAGTTAGTAACAGGGATCCTCGTGAATCCTTTTGGAGGGGTGATTTCAGACCGTT
Source organism: Streptococcus sp. F0442 (assembly GCF_000314795.2). GTDB lineage: Bacteria > Bacillota > Bacilli > Lactobacillales > Streptococcaceae > Streptococcus. The sequence continues at coordinate 235,845 of NZ_KB373316.1, forward strand.
TTTCTCGTCGCAAGATTTTGATGACGACCGACTTGGTGTGTGGTCTCCTGTGTTTGGCGATTTCTTTTATCAGAAATGATCGTTGGATGATTGCGGCCCTGATTGTTGCCAATATTGTTCAGGCCATTGCCTTTGGTTTTTCTCGACCTGCCAATAAAGCTATTATCACAGAAGTTGTGGAGAAAGAAGAGATTGTAACCTATAATGCGCACTTGGAGCTGGTCTTACAAGTTGTTAGTGTCAGTTCTCCCGTGTTTTCTTTCCTAGTTCTACAATTTGCCAGTCTCCATGCGACCCTCTTACTAGATGCGCTGACCTTTTTCATTGCCTTTGTCCTAGTAGCTTTCCTTCCGAAAGAAGAAGCTAAGGTGCAAGAGAGGAAACAGTTTACCGGGAAAGATATTTTTTCTGATATCAAGGATGGGTTAGACTATATCTGGCATCAGAAAGAGATTTTCTTTCTCTTATTAGTGGCTTCTAGCGTCAATTTCTTTTTTGCCGCTTTTGAGTTTTTACTTCCCTTCTCGAATCGTCTATACGGGGTTAAAGGAGCTTATGCGACTATTTTAACGCTGGGAGCTATTGGATCTATTCTAGGAGCGCTTGTTGCCAATAAAATGAAATCAAGTATGAAAATTCTCCTGTTTTTACTGATCATGGCAGGGGTCGGAGTGTTCATAATGGGCTTGCCCCTTCCGCCTTATCTTTCCTTTTCAGGAAATTTGGTCTGTGAATTTTTTGTGACCATTTTCGACATCCACGTTTTTACCCAAGTACAAACCAAGGTGGAAGATGATTATCTAGGTAGAGTATTGAGCACAATTTATACCTTGGCTGTTCTCTTTATGCCCATCGCCAAAGGGTTGATGACTTGGTTGCCAAGCGTCCGTATGGAATCATTTCTCTTGATTGGAGCTGGGATTATTCTCTTTTCACTCTTGGCTCAGCTAGTAGCTAAGCAGCTTCAATCAAAACAACAGTAGGGATCCTTTGATAAATTTGTAAACCATTATTTTTCCCAAATAGGGGACAAAATGAAAACCTCTTTCATGAACTGATACAATAGTTTCAGAAAATGAAGGAGGTTTTTTATGAATCGACATGCAGTCCAATTAATTGCTCGTGGGGCGATCAATCGAATGGGAAATATGCTCTATGATTACGGGAATAGTGTCTGGCTGGCCTCGATGGGGACGGTAGGAAAGACAGTGTTGGGGATCTATCAGATTTCTGAACTCGTCACCTCCATTCTAGTCAATCCATTTGGAGGCGTGATCTCAGACCGTTTTTCCCGTCGCAAGATTTTGATGACAACCGACTTGGTTTGTGGTCTCCTTTGTTTGGGCATTTCTTTTATCAGGAATGATCGTTGGATGATTGCGGCCCTGATTTTTGCCAATATTGTCCAGGCCATTGCTTTTGCTTTCTCTCGTACGGCTAATAAAGCCATTATCACAGAAGTTGTAGAAAAGGATGAGATTGTGACCTATAATGCCCGCTTGGAGTTGGTCTTACAAGTAGTTGGTGTCAGCTCTCCTGTGTTCTCTTTCCTTGTTTTACAATTTGCCAGTCTCCATGCGACCCTCTTACTGGATGCACTGACCTTTTTCATCGCCTTTGTCCTAGTGGCATTCCTTCCGAAAGAAGAAGCCAAGATTCAGGAAAAGAAACGGTTTACGGGAAAAGATATTTTTTCGGATATGAAAGATGGACTAGACTATATCTGGCATCAGAAAGAGATTTTCTTTCTCTTGTTGGTGGCTTCCAGCGTCAATTTCTTTTTTGCAGCTTTTGAGTTTTTACTCCCATTTTCCAATCGCCTTTACGGGGTCAAAGGAGCCTATGCGACCATCTTAACATTGGGGGCTATCGGCTCCATCATCGGAGCTTTGATCGCCAATAAATTTAAATCCAGCATGGAGATGCTTCTTTTCTTATTGATTTTAACAGGAGTAGGAGTCTTCATGATGGGCTTGCCCCTTCCGCCTCTTCTTACCTATTCTGGAAATTTAGTCTGTGAACTCTTTATGACAATTTTCAATATTCACTTTTTTACCCAGGTTCAAACCAAGGTAGAAGGAGACTATCTGGGCAGGGTCTTAAGCACCATTTTTACCCTAGCCATTCTCTTTATGCCGGTGGCTAAAGGTTTGATGACCTTGTTGCCAAGCGTCCGTGTAGAATCTTTTCTCCTGATAGGAGCTGGTGTCATCCTTTTTTCACTCCTAGCTCAAGTAGTCGCCAAGAAATTACAAGCAAAAGAAGGTACATCAGCATGAAAAAAGCACCGATCGGTGCTTTTTTAGTTGTTATCTTTTTCTTCTGCTTTAACTTCTTTCTTTGCTTCTTCCAGTTGCTTTTGAGTGCTCTTGAGTTCTTTTTTTAGGGAGAAGCCCTTTGAAAAATTAATCAAGTTCATGACGAATGCACCTAAGAGGACACAGAGCAAGATCAGAATGATCAAGGGTAATTTAAATTGGACCAAGAGGAAATTTACGGTGACCGTTTGCATGTTTGCAAGGGAAATACCAGCAATCAATAAAATTAAAAGTAATAAAGCAATGTAGTGTAGATTATTTTTGTTCATCATTATCTCCTTATTGTTCAGCAGGGGCCTTGCTTTTCACATCAGCGTACTCTTCCGGCTGCTCTAGGCTTAGAATCTCCTCATAAGCCGGTAGGGAAAGGTCCTTGCCATATTTATTTTTTAAAGCAGTGCTCACTAGGCGATAGGCCAAATTGGCATTTCGGGACAAGATAGGACCGTGGAAGTAGCTGCCAAAGACGTTCTTGTAATGAACCCCTTCGCACCCATCTTCTTTGTTGTTCCCATTTCCATAGACGACCTTGCCCAGTGGTTTTTCATCCTCTGCTAAGAAGGTTCGACCTTGGTGGTTTTCAAAACCATAATAGGTTTCGTTAAATTCTTCATTATGGATTTTGATATCACCGATATAGCGGTTGTTGACTTGGTTGAGCGTATAGTGGCCCATAATGCCAAGTCCTTCAATGCGTTTGCCAGAAGCTTCAATGTAGTACTGACCCAGAAGCTGAAAGCCACCACAGATAGCAAGGACCACACCATCGTCATGAATGAAGCGTTCAAGATCTTCTTTTTTATCTGGTAGATCTTCTGATACAATGGTCTGTTCGTAGTCTTGGCCGCCACCGAAAAAGGCGATATCATAGGCATCAGGGTCGAACCGGTCTTTGAGAGAGACGATATCCACTGTGACATGGGCTCCAAGTTTTTCAGCAACGTACTTGAGCATGAGGATATTTCCATTGTCTCCGTAGGTATTCATTAAGTTGCCGTAGAGATGGGCAATGCGCAGGCTGTATGGATACTGTGCCTGATCAGAAGATTCTAGAGAAGTATAAGTCATTAGTGCATCTCCTTTTCAATCAGGTGTTCTTGGGCCAAGAGTTCACGGAATTCAAGCATGGCCGTATAAGTGGCTAAGATATAGGCGTGAGGGGTTTCCTGTTGCTGGATGCGTTGGAAGACCTCTTTTAATTCAGCCATTTCTGTGATCTTTTCAGCCGGATAGCCAGTGACCCGAAGTCGCCGAGCAATCTCAGAGTGGCGCACCCCACCAGCATTGATTTTTGGAATATCCATCTGGGTGATTTGCTCAAAATCTGCATCCCAAATCCAGCTCGTGTCGATTCCGTCTGCATAATTCGCATTAAGGAGGACTGATAAGCTAAAGGAATAAGGTGCTAGTTTGATCATTTCAATGGCTTGGGTCGCACCAACTGGATTCTTAATCAAAACCAAGGTACATTCCTTATCCCCAATCTTAAAGGTTTCCTGACGACCAAAGACAGCGCGACTGCGATCAAATCCTTGCTTAATCACTTCAGGTTGAACTCCAAAGAATCCAGCAACGGAAACAGCAGCTAAGGCATTGTAGATGTTGTAAAGACCGCCGATATTGATGTGGTAGTCTTGGCCTTGAATCCGGAATTGGGAAGAGCGCTGGGTTAATGAGAGGAGGTCTGATACGGCATAAGTCAGAGGAGGCCTGTGGAAACCACAGTGCTCACAGATATAATCCCCAAGATTTGCATAGGTATTGAGCTTGTACTTGAGGATGTTGTGGCAATGCGGACAGAGGATTCCTTCCGTATTGTAATGAGCTAGTTGTGGCTCTGATTTGTCAGTATCAAATCCATAATATTGGATCGGATTGGATAAGGTCTGACTATTAAAGAGCGGACTATCACCATTTAACAAGACTGTTGCAGTTGGGACCTTGTGAATGGCATCCAAAATCATTTGGTAGGTCGTATAGATCTCTCCATAGCGGTCCATCTGGTCCCGGAAAATATTAGTGATCACAAAAAGGCTGGGCTTAATATAATCACAAATCCGAGAGAGGCTGGCCTCGTCAATTTCAAGTACCGCAATCGGTCGATTTGATTTCGAATGCTTAGCCCGTAAGAAGGTCGTTGTAATCCCAGAGATCATATTGGCCCCGCTTGGATTGGTTAAAATCGGTCCGAAAGCTTCTTGGAGAATACCTACGGTCAGCGCAGTGGTCAGGGTTTTCCCATTTGTCCCTGTAATCACAACAATCTCATAGTTTTTTGCCAGTTGACTGAGAATATCTTTATCAAATTTGAGGGCTACTTTACCTGGTAGGGTTGATCCCCGCCCCATTTTTTCTAGAATAGAGCCGGAAAGCTTTCCTGCCAGAAGGCCCAAGGTTGTATTTATCTTCATAAATCATATTTTATCATAAAAAGCGTCAGAAGGTTACAGAAAAATCTGTTGAAACGTGTTATAATAGGATGATGTCTTTTAGAGAAGTGGTAGGTATGAGAATATGAATATTCAACAGTTTACAAATCCACAATTTTGGACCAGTTTGTTCCCGAATTGGTGGAGTATTGTTATCAATATCATCGATATTGCCCTGGTGGCTTGGTTGTTGTATTTTTTGATCAAGGCCATCGTCGGGACCAAGATCATGATTTTGGTTCGTGGAGTTATTATCTTTTTCTTGGTGCAATTTTTAGCCAATTTCCTAGGTCTTACGACTATTTCATGGCTGATCAATCAAGTGATTACCTATGGGGTTATCGCCTTGGTTGTGATATTCTCCCCTGAGATTCGGATTGGTTTAGAGCGTCTGGGTCGGGCGACAGAATTCTTTACGACGAGTGAAGTCAGTCAGGAAGAGAAGATGGTGCAGGCCTATGTCAAGGCAGTAGCTTATATGAGCCCACGTAAGATTGGTGCCTTGGTAGCCATTCAAGGAGCCAGAACCCTTCAGGAATATATTTCCACAGGGATTCCTCTAGATGCAGAAATTTCAGGAGAATTGCTGATTAATACCTTCATTCCTAATACTCCCTTGCATGATGGAGCCGTCATTGTCCGCAATGATAAAATCGCTGTTTCTTGTGCCTACCTGCCCTTGACCGAAAATACTGGAATTTCAAAAGAGTTCGGAACGCGTCACCGCGCAGCCATTGGTTTATCTGAAGTTTCGGATGCCTTTACCTTTGTGGTATCAGAAGAAACGGGTGGGGTCTCTGTGACCTACAATGGAACCTTCCGACACGATTTAACTTTAGAAGAGTTCGAATCAGAATTGAGAGCCTTCTTGGTTCCTGAAGAGAATAAAACGATTAGTTGGAAAGAGCGTCTATTTGGGAGGGTGACAAAATGAGATCGAAAAAAGAATTTCTTTATGTTTTCGCCTCCGTCTTATTGTCCTTTATCTTGTTTATCAATGCGTCTTCCTTTAATTTTCAAAATAATAGTAGCGCTAGACAAGTCAGCTCAGAGACCTACACCAATACCTTGACCAATATTCCAATTGATGCCAAGTATAATGACAAGACATACTTTGTCAGTGGGTTGACATCAGAGCTAACGGTCTTTCTGAAAGGTTCAAACCGGGTTGCTCTTGCTAGTGAGATGCAACCGGGCACTCGGAAGTTTCGTGTGGTAGCAGATCTTCGTAAGGCCAAGGAAGGTACCGTTGAAGTGCCGTTGATTGTGGAAGATCTTCCGGCTGGTTTGACCGCAACCGTAGAGCCTCAAAAAGTTTCTGTAAAAATCGGGAAGAAAGCCAAAAAATCGTTTGCGGTCAGGGCCACGATCCCGGACAATCAAATTGTAGATGGAATAACGGTATCGGATATTACTCTTGAAACCACCAAGGTAGAAGTGACCAGCGATCAAGAAACCTTGAGTCGCATTGATCATGTCGAAGCTGTCTTCCCATCCAGTGAAATCATTAGTGGAAATTATAGCGGAACCATTTCCTTAAATGCAGTAGATGCCCAAGGAAATGTTCTACCAGGTCTGGTAAATCCGAGTGAAACACGGATTAAAGTAACCACAAAGACTAGCTCGTCTACGTCAAGCTCTAGCAGTTCGTCGTCGACCTCTTCCAGTTCAAGTAATTAGAAAGTAAAAAAGGTAATGAAGAATGGGTAAATATTTTGGAACGGACGGTGTCCGTGGAGAAGCAAATGTAGAATTAACGCCAGAATTGGCTTTTAAACTAGGCCGTTTCGGTGGCTATGTGTTGAGCCAACATGAAGAAGAAACACCCTTGGTATTTGTTGGACGTGATACGCGTATTTCTGGTGAAATGTTAGAGCATGCCTTAATTGCTGGGCTCTTATCTGTTGGAATTCGCGTCTACAAGTTGGGTGTGATTGCAACGCCAGGTGTTGCTTATCTAGTTCGTACGGAAAAAGCCAGCGCCGGAGTTATGATTTCTGCTAGCCACAATCCAGCCTTGGATAATGGCATCAAATTCTTTGGTGGTGATGGCTTCAAATTGGATGATGATCGCGAACTTGAAATTGAAGCCTTACTTGATGCGGCTGAAGATACGCTTCCACGTCCAAGTGCCCAAGGTTTAGGAACGGTCATGGAATATCCGGAAGGCTTGCGTAAGTATCAAGAATTCCTTGTATCGACAGGCGTTCAACTCGAGGGCATGCACGTAGTCTTAGATACAGCAAATGGTGCAGCCTCTACTAGTGCCCGTCAAATCTTTGCAGATTTGGGAGCTCAATTGACTGTCATCGGTGAAAACCCAGATGGTTTGAACATCAATGATGGGGTTGGTTCTACTCACCCAGAGCATTTGCAAGAGAAAGTCAAAGAAGTAGGTGCAGCGATTGGTCTTGCCTTTGACGGAGACAGCGATCGCTTGATTGCTGTTGATGAAAATGGAGAGATCGTAGACGGCGATAAGATCATGTACATCATCGGTTCTTATCTTTCAAGCAAGGGCTTGCTCGAAAAAAATACGATCGTCACAACCGTCATGTCTAATCTCGGCTTCCACAAGGCATTAGATGCGAAGGGAATTCAAAAAGAAATCACAGCTGTTGGAGACCGTTATGTGGTCGAAGAAATGCGCAAATCAGGATACAATCTTGGTGGTGAACAATCTGGTCATGTCGTCATCATGGATTACAATACAACTGGTGATGGTCAATTAACAGGAGTTCAATTGACTAAAATCATGCAAGAAACCGGCAAGAAATTATCTGAATTGGCTGCTGAAGTAACTATTTATCCACAAAAACTAGTCAATATCCGAGTTGAAAATAGCATGAAAGACAAGGCGATGGAAGTCCCTGCTATTCGTGAAATCATTGAAAAAATGGAAGCGGAAATGGCAGGAAATGGCCGCATCCTCGTGCGTCCAAGTGGAACTGAACCCCTCCTTCGTGTGATGGCAGAAGCACCAACTCATGAAGAAGTGGACTATTATGTGGATACCATTGCTGCAGTTGTTCAAGCAAAAATCGGACTTTAACCTTGTAAAAAACATGGCTCGCAAATAGGCGAGCAGAGGAGGTATATATGAAACAGGTTCGTCAAATTGTATGGGCACTTGCCTTAGTGCTAACGATTCTATTCACAGCTGGTTTGACTAAAACAGTTCATGCTGCAGAAGTCTCATCATATACACAGACAGCACGTCTAACGAAAGACGGTAACACGCTAACAAATGGAAGCAAGGTGTTGACAAATGAAAAATTGTCAGCAAGCATTTATTTGACCTTCCCAGATTCGCAAGCTATTCAAGCTGGTGATACCTTAACTCTTAGTTTGCCAAAAGAATTAGCCCTCTACACAGCATTGGAATTCAATGTTCTTGAGGAAGGCCAATCAAATGGTCAGGCGGTGGGGAAAGCTGTCGTTGATACAGCTAAGAAAACAGTGACCGTTACCTTTAATGATTATTTCGCATCTCATCCACTCAACAAACGAGTTGCTCTTCATTTTGATGTAAAAGTCGATTCAGAAGTAGTTACAAAAACATCTCCAATCCAGTTTAAACTAGGAAATACAGATTTTTCCTTGAATTATGAAAAAACAGCTGGGGAAGCTGGGGACTATGAAATGAAATACGGCTATCAAGATAAGTCTGATCCAACCATAATCAAATGGCGGATTCTCTTAAATGCCCGTCAAGATATGCTGCGAGGAATGGTCATTAAAGACCAATTCGGAGATGGTTTAACATTGGTTGAAGGGAGCTTACGTGCGGTTCGCTATGCTCCTGTAGAAGGTGGGATCAAGAACGAAGCTCAGATCTTGAGTCTCCCAGTTCTAGATAACTTTACTAAAAAAGCTGTTTTCGATAAGAATGCAGATGGAAAGATCACTGGTTTTACAATTGAATTTGGTGATAATTACAAATGGCCAATGTATATTGAATATTCTACAAAAGTAGCTCCTGGAACTAAAGTCGGTGATATTGTCCATAATACATTAACATGGAAGGCAACCAATTTCCCAGCACCGCGTAGTTTAACCCGTGAAGTGCGATTGGAAACAGGATCTGGCGAAGGATTGGGTGAGAAAGAACAAACACCACCGACACCTAGCACAACATCCTCGTCAAGTTCATCGTCTTCATCAAGTTCTAGCTCTTCATCAAGTTCATCGTCTTCATCAAGTTCTAGCTCTTCGTCAAGTTCATCGTCTTCATCAAGTTCTAGATCTTCGTCAAGTTCTAGTACTTCATCAAGCTCATCATCAACTTCTGTCAAAGAAGAAGCACCAAAACCTGGTAAGAAAAAAGTTCTTCCAAGTACAGGTGAGAAGATGACACCGGTTGTTCTTGTCATGGGTGTCTTACTGGCGGTTCTTTCTGTTAGTATTTTACGAGTAAGAAAAGATTCCTAAATCTATCCATAAAAGATCAGACGTTTGTCTGGTCTTTTTGTGTAGGCTCGATTTGAAAAATCCCCTATTTCGTGGTAAAATAGGGCTAATGAATTTATAGTAATCGAGGTATTAGCAGTGGCTTTTGGAGATAACGGAAAACGTAAAAAAACACCATTTGAAATGATCACGATGGTGGTCATTGTGATTATGTTGATTGTAACGGTTGGTGCAATCTTTGCAACCGCAATTGGTGCTCTTTCTTACTAAGACGCACACAGAAATAAAGGAAATCATCTATTTATGAGTATGTTTTTAGATACAGCCAAGATTAAGGTCAAGGCTGGAAATGGCGGCGATGGCATGGTGGCCTTTCGCCGTGAAAAATATGTCCCTAATGGCGGACCTTGGGGTGGTGATGGAGGCCGTGGCGGGAATGTCATTTTCGTTGTAGACGAAGGCTTGCGCACGCTGATGGACTTCCGTTATAACCGACATTTCAAAGCCCAAAATGGGGAAAAAGGGATGACCAAAGGGATGCACGGACGGGGAGCAGAAGATCTCTATGTACGAGTACCGCAAGGAACGACAGTCCGAGATGCTGAGACTGGCAAGGTTATTACTGACTTGGTTGAAAATGGTCAAGAGTACATTGTAGCCCACGGAGGACGTGGAGGTCGCGGAAATATCCGTTTTGCCACTCCAAAGAATCCAGCGCCTGAGATTTCAGAAAATGGGGAACCTGGTCAGGAACGTGAACTCGAATTAGAACTCAAGGTCTTGGCAGACGTTGGTTTGGTTGGCTTTCCTTCTGTTGGGAAATCAACCCTTCTTAGTGTCATTACTTCAGCCAAACCAAAAATTGGTGCCTATCATTTTACAACCATCGTTCCAAATTTGGGCATGGTTCGGACACCGTCAGGTGAATCCTTTGCAGTCGCAGACCTTCCTGGATTGATTGAAGGAGCTAGCCAAGGAGTCGGACTCGGAACCCAGTTCCTTCGTCACATCGAGCGCACCCGTGTTATCTTGCATGTTATTGATATGTCGGCGAGTGAAGGACGCGACCCTTATGAAGACTATGTTCAAATTAATAAAGAGCTTGAAACCTATAATCTTCGTTTGATGGAGCGACCTCAGATTATCGTGGCAAATAAGATGGATATGCCAGAGAGCCAAGAAAACTTGAAAGAGTTCAAGAAGAAATTGGCGTCCAATTACGATGAGTTTGATGAATTGCCACAGATCTTCCCGATCTCTAGTTTGGCGCATCAAGGTTTGGACAACTTGTTAGAAGCAACAGCAGAATTGTTAGACAAAACGCCAGAATTCCTCTTGTATTCAGAAGACGAAATGGCCCAAGAAGAAGTCTACTATGGCTTTGATGAAGACCAGCCAGCCTTTGACATCAGTCGGGATGACGATGCCGCTTGGGTCTTGTCTGGTGAAAAACTTGAAAAACTCTTTAATATGACGAATTTCGATCGTGATGAAGCGGTCATGAAATTTGCTCGTCAATTGCGTGGCATGGGGGTTGATGAAGCTCTCCGTGCGCGTGGGGCAAAAGATGGCGATATTGTCCGGATCGGTAAATTTGAATTTGAGTTTGTAGATTAGGATAGATCCCCAGCGGATCAAGGATTCCAAATAAGAAGTGAGGCTTTTTCAGTGGGAGATAAACCAATATCTTTTCGAGATGAAAATGGAAATTTTGTTTCAGCAGCCGATGTTTGGAATGCTGAAAAACTAGAAGAACTCTTTAATACGCTAAATCCTAAGCGCAAATTGCGCTTACAAAGGGAAAAATTAGCAAAAGAAAACCAGCAGAAGTAAATAGACTTGGAGAATACTATGGCAAAAACAATTCATACAGATAAAGCACCCGCAGCAATCGGACCTTATGTTCAAGGGAAAATCGTAGGTAATCTTCTCTTTGCAAGCGGACAAGTTCCCTTGTCACCTGAAACAGGAGAAATCATTGGCGAAACCATCCAAGAACAAACAGAACAAGTCTTAAAGAATATTGGGGCTATTTTGGAAGAGGCTGGGACAGACTTTGACCACGTGGTGAAAACCACTTGTTTCTTAAGTGATATGAATGACTTTGTACCTTTTAATGAGGTCTATAAAACAGTCTTTACCACAGAGTTTCCAGCTCGATCTGCTGTTGAAGTAGCACGCCTGCCACGTGATGTGAAGGTTGAAATTGAAGTTATTGCGGAAATCAAAGCCTAATAACCATTCAAAGACAAAAAGACAGAGTGGAGAGCAGGAAACTGTAGGCCACTCTGTTTTATTTATGGGAGGAGAAAATGACAGAAAGTAAGATTCAACTGGTCATGGTAACCGGGATGAGCGGTGCGGGAAAGACCGTCGCCATCCAATCGTTTGAGGATTTGGGTTACTTTACCATCGATAATATGCCACCGGCGCTCTTGCTGAAATTTATTGAGCTCATGCGTCATAGCCCGGATAACAATAAATTAGCCGTTGTTGTGGACATGCGGAGCCGTTCTTTTTTCAATGAAATTCGCACCATTTTGGATGAATTGGACAACCAAGAAGACCTCGATTTCAAGGTCTTGTTCTTGGATGCCACTGACAGTGAGTTGGTAGCACGATACAAGGAAACCCGTCGTAGTCACCCACTAGCGGCAGATGGCCGTGTCTTGGATGGGATTACCCTAGAGCGCGAACTCTTGTCACCATTAAAAAATATCAGTCAAAATGTGGTGGATACGACTGAGTTGACGCCTCGTAACCTGAGAAAAACGATCGCAGAACAATTTGCCAGTCAAGATAATCAGCCAGATTTTCGGGTTGAGGTCATGTCATTTGGGTTTAAATATGGCCTTCCGATAGATGCTGACCTTGTGTTTGACGTTCGTTTTCTTCCAAATCCCTACTATAAATTGGAACTTCGGAATTTAACCGGTCAGGATCCAGCAGTCTATGATTATGTCATGGATCACCCTGAATCAGAGGACTTTTATCGTCACCTTCATGACTTGATCGTTCCTATTTTACCGTCTTATAAACGAGAAGGTAAATCCGTTCTCACCATCGCTATGGGCTGTACCGGTGGGCAACACCGTTCAGTAGCCTTTGCAGAGCGTTTAGCGCATGATTTAGAAAAAAATTGGCAGGTCAATTGCAGTCATAGAGACAAGGACAGACGGAAAGAAACGGTGAATCGCTCATGAGAAAACCTAAAGTAACCGTTATTGGAGGAGGAACAGGAATTTCTGTTATCCTCGATAGTTTGAGAAAGAAACCGGTCGACATCACTGCCATCGTAACCGTTGCAGATGATGGCGGGAGTTCAGGTGAATTGCGGAAGAACATCCAAAAATTGACACCACCTGGAGATCTTCGAAATGTGCTGGTTGCCATGTCAGATATGCCTCGTTTTTATGAGAAGGTCTTTCAATACCGCTTTGCTGACGATGATGGCCCTTTGGCTGGCCACCCTTTGGGAAACTTGATCATTGCAGGGATTTCAGAGATGCAAGGCTCGACCTATAATGCCATGCAGTTGTTAACCAAGTTCTTTCATACGACCGGCAAGATCTATCCTTCCAGTGATAGTCCCTTGACCCTTCATGCCGTCTTTCAAGATGGAAAAGAAGTGGTAGGAGAAAGCCACATTGCCAACTACACCGGCATGATTGATCATGTCTATGTGACCAATACCTTTGATCAAAAGCGTCCAAAAGCTAGTAAGAAAGTAGTGGAAGCTATTCTTGAAAGTGATATGGTCGTCTTAGGTCCTGGTTCGCTCTTTACCTCGATCCTTCCTAATTTGATGATCGATGAGATTGGGAAAGCCATCCTTGAAACCAAGGCTCAGGTAGCCTATGTTTGTAACATCATGACGCAAAGAGGAGAAACCGAGCATTTCACAGACAGTGACCACGTTGCCGTTCTCCATAAACATTTGGGAGAGAAGTTCATCGATACCGTCCTTGTCAATATCAATCAGGTTCCCGCAGCTTATATGAACAGCAATAAATTTGATGAATACTTGGTGCAGGTAGAGCACGATTTCAAAGGGCTGCACTCGCAAGTTCCCCAAGTGATTTCTTCTGATTTCTTGAAGCTGGTCAATGGAGGAGCCTTTCATGATGGCGAAAAAGTAGTCGAAGAACTGATGCAGATCGTGCAGGTGAGAAAATGAGTTTTACGGTTCGTGTCAAAGAAGAATTATTGTCTCTCAAGCGATTTGAAAAGAGTGAATTAGCTGCTATTATAAAGATGTCTGGGAGCCTCGGCATATCAATGGGCGGCTTGACGCTATCGGTAACGACAGAAAATGCCAAGATCGCTCGCCATATCTATGAATTATTGCATCATTTTTATGAGGCCAAATCAGATATTCGTCACCACCAAAAAACCAATTTGAAAAAGAATCGTGTCTACACAGTATTCTTGGATGAAAAGGTAGAAGAAATTTTAGCTGACTTACATTTGGCAGATGCCTTCTTTGGGATTGAGACAGGCATTGATGCTAGTGTTTTAGAGGATGAAGTAGCCAGTCGTGCTTATCTTCGGGGAGCTTTTCTGTCGAGTGGTTCCATCAAGGATCCTGAAAAAGGGAAATACCAGCTGGAAATTCATTCTGTTTATACAGACCACGCGGAAGGAATTGCCCTTCTTATGCAAGGATTTTTACTAGATGCGAAAACCATCGAGCGGAAAAAAGGAGTGGTGACCTATCTGCAACGAGCGGAAGATATTATTGATTTTCTCATTGTGGTAGAGGCTATGGAAGCTATGCAAGAATTTGAAGCTATCAAGGTCATGAGAGAGACGCGCAATGATCTCAATCGGGCCAATAATGCCGAGATGGCCAATATCCAGCGAACGGTCACAGCTAGTATGAAAACCATCAATAATATTAGTAAAATCATGGATACGGTCGGCTTAGGAAGTTTACCAAGTGACCTGCAAGAGGTTGCCTATATCCGGATGAACCATCCAGATTATTCCATCCAGCAGATTGCGGATAGCTTGCAAATTCCAATTTCCAAAAGTGGCGTCAACCATCGCTTACGTAAGATCAATAAGATCGCAGACGATTTAGACAAATAAAAAAGGCCGAAGGCCTTTTTTTTTATTATAAACTGGTTGAGTGTGTTGGTTGGACTTTCTTATCTGGATAGATGTAGTTGATAGCATTGTTGACAGCTGTAGGGGCTTCACCCAAACCTGTAGCGATGAGATCGATCTTTCCTTCGTAGAAGCAACAGTCTCCACAGGCATAAATTCCAGGAAGGCTAGTTTCTTGTTTTTGATTCACCTTTATTTTATGGCGTTGCAGGTCTACACCCCATTCTTTTAGGTTCCCGATGGAAGATTTAAAACCATAGTTAACAAACAAGTGATCTATTGGAATCACTTCTGTTTCATCGGATTTGACTTTGGTGATTTCTAGATGAGTTGCTTGTCCATTTTCTCCAATCAAGCGACTTGGAACAAAGGGTGTTTTAATCTGCACGGAAGAATGTTTCAATTCCTCCACGCTGTGTTCGAGGGCGCGGAAGTTATCTCTTCGGTGAATGATCGTAGTCGGAGCAATCTTATCAAAAGCAAGGGCCCAGTCGACTGCAGAGTCCCCGCCCCCAAGGACAGTTAGCTGCTGTCCTTGGTATTGTTGGATGTTCGAAACGTGGTAGTGAACATTGTCAAAGTCCTCAGCGCCTTCAATATCAAGGGTGCGTGGCTTAAAGGCTCCACCTCCCATGGCAATGACGATTGCTTTAGACAAATGTTTTTGGCGAGAAGTAGTGATGGTAAAAATATCGCCCTCTTTTTGAATCTCCTCTACGGTTTCATTGAGGAAGATCGGAGTGTCGAATCCTTTCACTTGCTCGATCAAACGGTCACTCAACTCTTGACCTGTTAAATTCGTAAATCCAGGGACATCAAGAATGTTTTTTTCTGGATAGAGGATAGCTGGTTGCCCTCCCAATTGTGGCAGGGAATCAATTAGTTTGACTTTTACTTGGCGCAAATTACCATAAAAAGCAGCAAAGAGACCAACTGGTCCGCCCCCAACAATGGTAATATCATAAATTTCTGACATGGTGTCTCCTTCATGGTTTTCTTTGTTTCCATTGTAACATAAAATGCAAGGAATGAAAAAGTTGGAAAGCGCAAAAAATGAATGGGGATAGTAGAAAAGTTTCAAAAGATATTGACAGGATCTTTCAAGTGTGATAAAATAATTAAGATTTTAGGCTTGAAGGGAGTGAAAAACATGTCAAAAACAGTAGTACGTAAGAATGAATCTCTTGACGATGCTCTTCGTCGTTTCAAACGCGCGGTTACTAAAGCTGGTACTCTTCAAGAAACACGCAAACGTGAATTCTATGAAAAACCTTCTGTAAAACGTAAACGTAAATCAGAAGCAGCTCGTAAACGTAAAAAATTCTAATTGAATACAGAAACAGACTTCGGTCTGTTTTTTGTTTCTCTAGAAAATTGAAGACAAAAAAATCCGACCTTCTTCTAGAAGATCGGATTTTTTATCTCTTTATTTGTTTGCAAGCAAGTCGCGGATTTCAGTAAGCAACTCTTCTTGAGTAGGAGCAGCAGCTTCTTCTTCAGCAGCTTCCTCTTTTTTACCAAGGTTTTGAGCTTTCTCTGCAGCTTTCACTACGAAGAAAAGAACAGTACCAACAACAAGGAAGTTGATCACAGCGCTCAAGAAGCTACCGTAAGCAACACCGTTCCATGACAATTGTGCAATATTTTGAACATGAGCAGCTTTCAAAGCTGGGTTCAAAATAAGTGGAGTGATGATATCGTTAACAAATGATGTTACGATAGCTCCAAATGCAGCTCCGATAACGACTGCTACAGCAAGGTCAACAATATTCCCACGAAGGAGAAAAGCTTTCAAATCTTTTAACATATCCTAAATATGTCCTTTCATAATAATTTTTTACTATGATAGTATAACGGAAAAATATTCGACTTACAAGAAATATGCATCATTTTTTTAAAATTAGTGATAAAGGTTGAAAATCTTTTCTTTTATGTGTGAAATCAGTAGGAAAAAATTTACTTTTACTAACTTTTAGTATAAAATATAAAGTGATAATCTATGGTAAAATGGAGGCACTGTTTATGGTTGAAAAAGAGCTAATTGCAGAGATTAAAAACAGTGTAAACATTGTCGAAGTGATTGGCGAGGTCGTTTCCCTGACCAAGGCTGGGCGTAATTTTTTAGGGCTCTGTCCTTTTCATGGTGAAAAGACTCCTTCTTTTAATGTCGTTGAAGACAAGCAGTTTTACCATTGTTTCGGATGTGGTCGCTCTGGCGATGTCTTTAAATTTATTGAAGACTATCGGGGAGTCGCTTTTATGGATGCGGTCCAGATCGTAGCTGACAAGGCTGGTATTGCGCTTCAGTACCAAGCAAGGCCGGCTCAATCCACGTCTACCAATCCCAACCAAGAACTTTATGAGATTCATCAGGAAGCTAGTAAGTTCTATCAGGCGATTCTGATGACGACAAAGATGGGGGAAGAAGCACGGAACTATCTGCATGAACGTGGACTGACGGATGAGGTCATCCGACATTTTCAATTGGGTTTAGCTCCAGCAGAAGGGAACTACCTCTATCGCAATCTATCCGAGAAGTTTTCTGAAAAGGTTATAACCGATTCGGGTTTATTTACTATATCAGATGCTGGAACAGTTTTTGATGCCTTTCAGGATCGGATTATGTTTCCTCTGACGGATGATAGCGGACGAGTCATTGCTTTTTCTGGTAGGTTATGGAAAAAGATGGATGATGGGAGTCATCAAGCCAAGTACAAGAATAGTCGTAGTACCCGTCTCTTTAATAAAAGTTATGAACTCTATCATTTAGATCAAGCTAAGACTAGTGCAAAAAAACAGCATGAAATGTATGTCATGGAAGGCTTTATGGATGTCATTGCGGCTTATCGTGCTGGAATTGAAAATGCAGTTGCCTCTATGGGGACAGCATTGACACCGGAGCATGTCCAGCACTTGTCTCGTTTCGCAAAAAAAGTCATTCTGACCTATGATGGAGATAAAGCTGGACTTGAAGCGACAGCTAAGGCCTTGGAGCTTTTGCAGGATCTGGAACTAGAGATTGTCCGTATTCCGGATCAGATGGACCCAGATGAGTATCTCAAAAAGACTTCCCCAGAAGATCTAGCAGGACTCTTAAAGAATTCTCGGATCAGTAAGGTGGAATTCTTGATGCATTACTGGAAGCCCCAGTATATTGAAAATCTGCAAGCACAAATTGAATTTGTTGAAAAGATGGCGCCTATGATTGCTCAGACGCGCTCCATCACCGCTCAAAATACCTATATCTATAAACTGGCTGATTTATTACCAGATTTTGATTATTTGCAGATTGAGCAGATTGTTAATAATAGTCGCTTGCATCAACGACAAGAGGCTCAAACGAGTGGGCGAGCAAAAACGTCGAATTTTTCAGTAGATTTCTTGCCGAATCGTGGGATGACGCGCTTGATCAAGGCAGAAAATCATTTGTTGAGCAGGATGAAGGATTTTCCCATGGTGCTGAATGATTATCGTTTACGACCTGATTTTTCCTTCGATACACCGGAGCTTCAGATCTTGTATCAATTGCTCTGTCAAAATGGGGAAGTTACTTCGCAGGATTTGTCCGAGCAAGCCGAAGGGGTCCAGCATGCCTGGTACCGTATGTTAGAAGAAGATTTACCAGAAGAGATAGCGGATGGTGAACTCGAAGAAGTAGAAGCGACAAGAACTCGTGAGCTCCTTCGTAAAGAAAGTCAACAAATTGGAAATAAAGTGAAAGAAGCTTCCTCAACTGGGGATGCGGAAACAGCTTTATTGGAACTCGAGCGCTTGATCGCTCAAAAAAGAAGAATGGAGTAGGAATGGCTAAAGAACAAAAAGATATTACAACATTGGACGTTCAAATTGCAGAATTTATCCGTAGCCACAAGCAAAGCGGGACTGCAACAGATGATGAAATTAATGACAAGTTGGTTATTCCTTTCACACTGGATGCAGACGGAATTGAAGATCTCTTGCAACGGATTCAGGATGCAGGGATTTCAATCACAGATAAAGAAGGAAATCCAAGTGCTCGGGTCTTAAACAACGAAGAAGAACCAGAACTGTCAGATGAGGAATTGCTTGGAAGCAACTCTGCCAAGGTTAATGACCCAGTACGGATGTATTTGAAAGAAATTGGGGTCGTTCCTCTTTTGACCAATGAAGAAGAACAAGAATTGGCCATCTTGGTGGAACAAGGAGACTTGGAAGCTAAGCAACGTTTGGCAGAAGCCAACCTTCGTTTGGTTGTTTCCATTGCGAAACGTTATGTTGGACGTGGGATGCAATTCTTAGATTTGATCCAAGAAGGAAATATGGGCTTGATGAAGGCCGTTGATAAGTTTGACTATACCAAAGGATTTAAATTCTCTACTTATGCAACTTGGTGGATCCGTCAGGCTATCACTCGTGCTATTGCAGACCAAGCTCGTACCATTCGGATCCCTGTTCACATGGTGGAAACTATTAACAAGTTGGTCCGTGAACAACGCAATCTCTTGCAAGAATTGGGACAAGATCCAACACCTGAACAAATTGCTGAACGTATGGATATGACACCAGACAAGGTGCGTGAAATCTTGAAGATTGCTCAAGAGCCTGTGTCTCTCGAAACTCCAATCGGGGAAGAAGACGATAGCCATTTGGGAGATTTCATCGAAGACGAAGTGATTGAAAATCCAGTAGATTACACCACTCGTGTAGTACTACGTGAACAGTTGGATGAAGTCCTCGATACTCTGACAGATCGGGAAGAAAACGTGCTTCGTCTCCGTTTCGGTTTGGATGATGGAAAAATGCGGACCTTGGAAGATGTGGGCAAAGTCTTTAACGTGACCCGTGAACGGATCCGTCAGATCGAAGCCAAAGCCCTCCGCAAACTCCGCCACCCAAGCAGAAGCAAACCATTGCGTGACTTTATTGAGGATTAAAAAGGTCCGGTGGACCTTTTTAACGGTCGCCTAGAAATGAAGAAGCGACCCAGGTCCAGTGGACATTTTTAACGGTCGCCTAGAAATGAAGAAGCAACCTAGGTCTGGCGGGAGTAAACTAGTAAAAAAGGAAGTGTCATATGGCTTATACAACTGAGCAAATTGAAGAAATTAAAAATAAAATCTTAAATGCTTTGGAAGAGGTAATCGATCCTGAGCTTGGGATTGACATTGTCAATTTAGGTCTTGTCTACGAGATCCATTTTGATGGTGAAACTGGAGCAACCATTATCGATATGACCTTAACGACCATGGGATGCCCATTGGCTGATCTGCTAACAGATCAAATCCATGATGTTTTGACCGAAGTAGAAGAAGTGACATCTGTGGATGTGAAACTCGTCTGGTATCCGGCTTGGACGGTTGAAAAAATGAGCCGCTATGCACGGATTGCTCTCGGCATTAGTTAAAACCTTCTCCAATCAATAGGGGCTTATCTTTCAGAATAACAAGAGGTTGGGAATGTTCCCAACCTCTTGTTAGTTTAAACAGGCACTTGATTCAGAATGAGTGCGTACAAATTATTTGCAAATTTTCAGATAAAGTTGCAAACATTAAAAGGGAACGGTATAATAACATAAATAGAACATTAAGGAGATTTACATGAATCAATATCCTTTGGTCTACTTGGACCATGTGACAAAGAATTATGGGCACGAAGTTGCTCTTATGGATGTTAGTTTGAACATCCAACCTGGCCGTATTATTGGGCTTTTAGGTCCCAATGGTAGTGGCAAAACAACTATCATTAAACTGATTAATGGTTTGTTGCAACCAAGTCTTGGTAATATTTATATTCATGGACAATTGCCATCCCCAGCGTCTAAAAAAGTTATTTCTTATTTACCAGATACAACTTATTTGAACGAAAATATGAAAATTAACGATGCCATTCGTTATTTTCAAGATTTTTATGCTGATTTTAATGTCCAACGTGCTTATCAATTGCTCAATGACTTACACTTGCTTCCAAATCAAAAATTGAATAGCCTTTCAAAAGGAAACAAGGAAAAAGTGCAATTGATTTTGGTGATGAGCCGTGAAGCTGACTTGTATGTTCTCGATGAACCAATCGGTGGGGTTGACCCAGCAGCGCGTGATTATATTTTGCGGACCATTATTCAGAATAGACGTCCAAATTCTTCTGTCTTGATCTCTACTCACTTGATTGCTGATATTGAGCAAGTTTTGGATGAGGCTATTTTCATCAACCAAGGAAGAATCCTCTTGCATGAAAATACGACTGTTTTACGCAATCAACACGGAAAATCAATCGATGAGATCTTCCGTGATCAATTCCGTGTTTATTAGGAGGACCCCATGTTTGGTAAATTATTAAAATATGAATTTAAATCAACAGCGAAATGGTATTTGTTGATGACTTTGATTGTCCTAAGTTTATCAGTTCTAGTAGGTGTCATTGGTGGAAGTAATGCATCAAATGCCAACTTCTTGGAAAACCAAATGCTGGAAACGATTATTGGGATTCTTTTTATTCTCATTTTTGGGATTTTGATTGTTCTCTTTCTCAGTAACTACTATATTATTATCCGTCGTTTCTATACGAACTTATATGGACGTGAAGGCTACTTGACCTGGACCCTTCCAGCCAGTCCCCATGCGATTCTCTTGTCTAAATTTTTGGGAGCTTGGATAGCGAGCATTTACTGCTTTGTTCTTCTCTATATCTGTGGTATTGTGACTTTGTTAGTCATGGGTTCTGTAACAGGTGAAGATCTCTCTCTTATTTGGGATAACTACCTTTCTATCTTGAGCCATTCTTTTACCCTATGGCAGATCGTCTGGATAATGGTTACAACAGCTTCAGGAATTTTGATGTTTTATGTATCGATTGCGCTTGGTCAACTCTTCCAAAATCGTCGTGGTCTTAAAGCAATTTTATTTGGTTTTTTATTGTGGGTTGTTTTAAGTATCATCGGTACAATTGTCAATCCTTTTAGAGATTTAGAAAACATATTTAATCTAATCGGTACGATGTCTAGTACTACCGATGATTTTGGAATTGACTTCATCCCAGGACTCATCTATGAAGCGATTAAAATTGTTTCTATGTACTTCACGGTTCACTATATCAGCAAGTATAAGTTGAATCTTCAATAATGATAGCTAATTGGACAAGGTTCTTTCTTAAGAAGGCTTCCTTGTTCAATTTTTTCTTTTGCATTTTTAGCTAGATTTTGATATACTAATGGTATTCGTTTTGGGGTCGTTACGGATTCGACAGGCATTATGAGGCATATTTTGCAACTCATCTAGCGGATGTAAAACGCCAGTTAAATATAACTGCAAAAAATAATAATTCTTACGCTTTAGCTGCCTAAACACCAGCAGGCGTGACCCGACTCGAATCGCTCGTGTTTGATGACAGGTCTTTATTTTAGCGAGATACGATCTAACTTTGTCTAGGAGTTAGATAAGAGAGTGATAGACTCGCAGGTACAGGGCTTGAGTTATGTGTCATGTAGCTGTTAAAATAATACATAACCTATGGTTGTAGACAAATATGCTGGCAGGTGTTTGGACGTGGGTTCGACTCCCACCGGCTCCATATATACTTTCTAAAGTTTTCTAAAAGTTTCTAAAACGTTGTAAAAACAACGTTTTTTGTTTTATACTTTCTATTCTTTTTTGAACCTTTTTGAAACTAACAGACCCAAAAACAGACCCTTTTTTATCCAAAGGGTCTGTTTTTATGTTATTTGTTTAAAAATCAATATAATTTGCGAACTTTTCGCCAATATCATCCTTAGCCTCTCTAGTGATGTGAGTATAGATGTTCATGGTTGTTTTTAAATCTGAGTGTCCAAGTCTATACTGGACCTGTTTGAGTGTCATTCCAGCTTCGAAGCATAGGCTGGCATGTGTATGTCGGAAGCCGTGGATTCTAATCGGGCGCACATCCGAATCTTTGACAATTTGTTGTAGCCATTTCCGTGGTAGTGTTCCTGGTATTGGTTTTCCAAATTCATTCTCAAAGATAAAAGTAGTAGTAGGATTCATTTCTCTCCACTCTGTGAGTAGTTCATTTGTCTTTTCGTCTAAGCTGATCAATCGGTTGCTACTTTTGTTTTTTGTAGGACCGACAGATTCCCCGTCAAATCCTCTCGTAATGGCTTTGTTTATGCTCAGAGTGTTATTGGTCCAGTCTTCCCATTTGAGGGCTAAAACCTCCCCTTTTCGAGCTCCTGTAAAGGCCAGAAGCCGAAAGAGGACTTTCTTTCTCAGTTCATCTGTTTTGTCTACTAACTCAAGGAAAGATTTCAGTTCATCTTTGTCGTAAAAATCGCTATCTGTATCTACTTGCTTTCTGACAAGCGTTGTTACACTCTCAACCGGATTTGTTGAGATGTAGCCATGTCTGATAGCGTACTTACATATGTTATTCATCAAGCCTTTCATTTTACGTCCGTAAACAAGTTTTTTGGACCAGGCATTGACTTGTTCCTGAAGTTGCAGAGGAGTGAGAGTAGAAATCTTCTTGTCTCCTAAAGTCGGATAGATATGATTTTTAATATTACGTTCTGTCTTGATGTAGGTGCTATCCTGTACTGTATCAGCATATTCCTTGAGCCATTTTTCAGCGACTTCCTTGACAGTAATTTCCTTGACAGTGATTTCCTCACTATTTTCAAGGTCAGTTCGAAGTTGGAGAAGTGCTGCTCTTGCCTTGGCTTTCGTCTGGAAGCCCTGACGCTTCACATACTTGTCTTTTCCGTTTTCTTTGCCGACATAGATCCTAAATCCGTAGGCAGTATCACCATTTTTCTTTTTGTAAGATTTAATTTCCATTGTATTCTCCTTTAAAAAATGGAGAGTTTTTTTATTTTAACCTCTTTAAAAGCTCAATTATTTCTTCATTTTGTTGGATCAAGATTTGATTTTGTTGGATCTGTACCTTTTCCAATGCACCCGGCCCACTTGCGTTCATAATTGCCACAGCTTTGCTATCCATGACATTTCCAATGTAGGCAGCCTGCTCTGGATATTTTTCTAAAATATTAAGCATATTATTTTTTTCAAAATAAGGATAAGCATCATTGTAGTATTTCTGCTTTTGAGCAATTTCTTTTTCATCATTATTCTTCCCAAAAATAGCCATCGTTTTTCTCCTTTTTAACTAATTAGTGAATTATACTCATCTTTGACCATTGTTTCATCAGCAATGGTCTTTAATTTATACTTTTCCATAAATTTTATGTAATTGAAATCTCTGACATCTTCCATTAATTGTAGTTCTTCTTCCAGCAAATGATGAATCATACTTCTATCAGCTTGCAGTTCACAGTATTCTCTATTTAGTTCATATTGAGCAGGAGTATGCTCTTTGTGACCCAATTCATGCAAAGCAACTTGTTTTTGATCTTCAACTGACAAATTAATATCTAATGCTAAAATGTTCAAAGTAGGATTAAAGAACCCAGGACTATGCCAGTCGCTTCCGTCAAAGTAACATAGGCTTACACCCTCTTGAGCGCAAAGCTCTTTTACAGTCATAAATGCACCTCTATTTATTTTTTAAGTGTGCCTCCAATACCGCTGTAATAAAATCAATATCTTCTTCGGTAAGTGGTTTACCATCGAATAACATAGATTGAGCTGCGATGTCTCGGAGGTCTAATGGTGCAGAAGCATCACCATCTTTCGCAATGTTTGGATTATCCGTGCGTCCCAAGAGGTAGTCGGTGGACACATTAAAATAATCAGCGATTTTTTGGAGATTATCAGCTTTCGGATTTCCCTTTTTCATACTATAAAGATAATTTGTACTAAAATTTAGTTTTTCTTCTAATTGGTTAAGCGAAATTCCTTGCTTTTGGCAAAGTTCTTTAATTTTATCGAACGTCGAAAACATTGATATATCAACCTTTCTAAGATACGACAAAAAATATTTAAAATTAATTCTAAAAACTATTGACAAAAATTAGAATTAGTTTTAAAATAGTTTTTGTAAAGTAAAAGAGTTAGCAAAACAACATATAAAATCTTTTTAAAAAATGACAGCTTTGGCGAGCGAGAATCATTAAAGATAAAAGGTTTTAAGATGTCTTTTAACTATGCCTTAATTTTAGAATTAATTTTAAAAAATGTCAAGGAATTTTATAAAGTTTTTGACTAATTCTTTTACTGTTTTACAAAAAAGTAGAAAGGAGCCGATATGATGAGCCAACAACATAAACGATGGAATTCATTAGTAGAGGAAGCTCTCGAAAAAAGAGGGTGGTCACGATCAGACTTAGCAACTGTCGTAGGTGTAAGTCCAGCTACAATAACTCAACTTTTCAAAGAAGGAAAAGGTAGCGATGACTTAAAACTTCGCATTAACAAAAAATTGCGAATCAATGAGTCATGGGAAAAATTTGAGGAGTAGGAGAAAAGAATGAAAGAACAAAAAATAAAAAAAGACGGCATTTATTTGAATAACCAAAAATTAAATGGTGTGTAAGCAATCAAAACAAAAAGCACGGCTGAAAGCAACCATGCTACTGTTTACTTAAAATTTACCGCCAAGTTGATTTGAAATGAGGTTGGTAATAACTTGTGATGAAATATCTTTCAGAACATCCAGTGAAAAAGAGCCGACACTTTTGGCAATTTCCTTTGTTTTACTCCAGTTATTATCTTGACGTATATCATTAATGAAACGATGACCATAAGGTGATAGATCCTCAATGGAGAAGCCTCCAAAATAGTGTACTACTTTGAGGAATAATCCGCTGTGTTCGCATTGTCGTACATGGTAGAGGATTTCTTCTCGAGA
Organism: Streptococcus sp. F0442; assembly: GCF_000314795.2. Taxonomy (GTDB): domain Bacteria; phylum Bacillota; class Bacilli; order Lactobacillales; family Streptococcaceae; genus Streptococcus. Next base: position 260,863 of record NZ_KB373316.1, read on the forward strand.
ATATTTTGGAGTAAGTTCTTTGAAAATCGTTTCTTCAGAAACATCATTTGAATACGTCGCATTATTTTCTACAACAAAAAGAATATCTCGAATACAATCGGGATTTAGTCTCATAACTATCACCTCGTTTTATTTTTATTATACCAAATTTAGGAAGGAAAAAGCGTGTGAACGAAATAGCTTTATCAAATAATCTATCTCAGATAGAACTTGAAATCAGTCATCACAAACAAATAGCTGGGCAGTCGATTTGGGAAATCGGCAGACGATTGAACCATGTGAAAGAGCACAATCTGGTACATGGGGAATTCATGGATTGGTACACTAACCTTGGAATTGACAAAGATTTTGCTAGTAAATCAATGAAGATAGCAAAAGAACTTCCAAATTTCGAAACGTTACGAAATTTAGGAACAACAGCACTTCATCTGATTGCAACTCTTCCAGAAGAAGAGAGGGAGGAGCAGATTCAACGCATCGAAGATGGTGACAATCCAACGGTGCGAGAGTTGAAGGAAGTTAAGAAGAAACTCAACCTCAGCAAGCTTGCAAACAAGCGTCTACAGGCTGAAAACGAGAGAATCAAGTCTTCCAAGGTCAAAGTCAAGGAAGTCATCCCAGACGATTACAAGGCCACACAGGACCTTAACAAGCAATTGCTAGAAAAGAATAAGGAACTATCCAAAACCGTTAAGACAATGGAAGAACGCTCCGAATTCATCGAAAAGCAACTTGCTGACACATTGATCCAGCGTGAAGAGGTCGATAAGAAATCTGCTCAGTATGATGAATTGACTCGAGCGATTGAAGAATCGCAAGGGCAACTAAATAGTGTACAGAAGCAAATCTCAGCTTACAAGAACATCACTAGCCTTTTGCAAAAGGGAAATGATTTTTTAGCAAGCATGGGCGGCCTAATCTACGCAGACGAGGAGAAAGTTCTGAAAGCAGACGGAATCATCCGAAATGAATTTGATAGCTTTATCAATCGTGGTCTTCGATTCTTCAACGACCTAAACGACATCCGCAAAGAAAGCAACATTTTAGAAGGAGAATTTGAATAATGAATGAAGTTACTATTCAACCTACTGAACTAGTGGTAGAAGACGCAATGATCCATGCACTCCAGGAATTAAAAAAACTGAAAGAAGGCCAGTCCATCTTATCAGCTGATGTTGATTATCTAAAGAATGAGCAACCAGTGAATCCATCCATTTGCTTGGCATTAGAAAAGCTACGCAAGAAGAAAGTAGTAGCCTTGCTCGGTGGAAAAGACAGCCAAGCATACCGTGACCGACATTTTGCACAATCCGTATTTTCTCAGGCTGCTAAAGACTTCAAGGACTACTTCCGGATCCCTCGCTATGATTTGTTGAAGCGCAAGGACGAGGAAAAAGCTTTCGACTATTGGGATAGTTGGGAGCCATCAGCAAATACCAAGCTAGAAATCAAAGCCCGCAACGGACAGATGAGTTTAGTCGGGTAGGTAGAAACAAATGAGCGAACCTTTAAAAAAGACATTGCAAATCGAAAATCTAGAAATTAAGATCAGCAGTGATTCTAGCATACCTCACGTTATTTTAAATGGAGTTGATTTTCAAGCTGAAGATATCGGTTTACAAGGAATAAACATTGTTTGGGAGACAAGCAAGGACGAAGTACCTGAAACTCTGATCCAAATCGACTATATTAATGGTCGGGAGCATCCTAAAGAGATATCAATTAAGCAATCATTTCCTAATACTCTACTTAAATAAATTGTATAAGGAGAAATAAATGAAAATAAAATTAAAAAAAGAACTTGTTAAAAAACAAGTCCTTAGTTCAAAAGATGGGAAAACTTCTGTAAAACTTAGTGATTCGATTATTCACTTTCAAAAGTAATTACAACTTTACCATCAACAGTATTGGAAATTGGTTTTCTATTAGACCAAACTTCGTGGTCTTCACTTTTAACTAATAGAACTAAACCATTTTCATGTACCGACAATAAATCAATAAATTTCTCGTTATCTACTGTTGTAGCAAATTTCAAAACAGTTTTAGATGATGGATCAACACTATCTGCATCTGAGGTTGAAAAACGATATGACAAGAAACTTACTTCATTAGGCAACATTTCATTAATGTAATTCATAGATTTCCTCCTTTCATAAAAATTGACAGACGATTTTCATAAGGAGTAAGAGGTCTTATTTAATCGTTTTTTGTCAGTAGTAACTTAACACAATAATATAGAAAGGTCATCGGTCTTGAGATGGATTTTGAAGATGAAATTATAAAGTTATCTGACTGGCTAATTGAACAATCAGAAACTTATAGTGAAGCTTTAATCAAATTAGAAAAGCTTACTAAAAATATAGCTCATGAAATAATTTTAAGAGCTATAGAACAAAAGAAAAATTAAAGTTAGAAAGGAGACGGGAATGTCACAATATCCTATTCTAAATCAAATAACTCAAACACATAACGAGAACTATATAAATCAGCTCTTTGAAGAACTCGTATCTCTAAATATCAAAGCAATGGAAGAAGCCAAACGCAGACAAAGCAGACAAATTACATGGGTACCGATCAAACAGCTACAGGAAGCAACCGGCTGGGGTAGAACCAAGCTAGAAGAATGGCGTGATCAAGGGAAATTTCAATTTCAACAGTCTGGGAAAGGTGGAAAGTATCTCTATAATTTGGAAGATGTTCAGCGATTCTGTCGAAGCTTGCAAAAATAAAAAAAGCGCCTTGAGAAAGGCACTTTTGAAAGAACTATAAACTAATTATAACACAATTTGAAGGAGAAAAAATGGATCCTATTAAAAGATTATTAAAATTGATGGAATGGCAAGATGCTAATCGTCCGCTGAAAGTAGAGGAAAAAGCCAGATTGATGAAATTGCCAGACAATGAATTTGAAAACAAACTTCATCAGATGGCTCTGGATTTTAAGAACGATGGGGTGATTAGAGTATGAGTTTAAAACAATTAAAATTTACTGTTCTATCACTTGCAACACTATTATTATTATTTGCAGGCGCAACAATGAAAATCATGTACGATCAAGAACAACACATCAAAGAACTAGAAAATTCAGTCCAAATGAACTTTGAAAGTACAGGTCATTGGGCTGAAAGCATCGAAAAAATCAAAGAGAGCAATAAGGCTCAAGATGTGATGATCAACAAATTCAACCGGGAACTTTTCCCGCAAAAAGAAACAAAAGAGGTAGAAGAAAATGACAACAATTGAAATTATTTTAGCAGTAGCTTTTGTAACATACATTTTATTTTCAGGATTCGCAATCTATGTGATGCGTGAAGTAATCGTTCGCCAAAAAGCCAAAATGAAGCATTACAAATCAGCAAAATATCAGCGTGAAATGTGGAATAAGAGAATGTCAGAGATTCATCAAAAGAGAACAGTGAAAGGAATGTCTGAACTATGAACGACAATGTAAGAAATCCAAAACATTACCAAGGACGGAATGGCTTAGAAGCAATTGATGTTCATCGCAACTTCATGAATGATGAACAGCTAACAGGTTATCATTTGGGCAATCTCCTAAAATATATCCTTCGTTATCGCCAAAAAAACGGGATTGAGGACTTGGAAAAAGCAAAGGTTCACATGGATTGGTTGATTGAAAAAGAGAAGGCAATTTTAAAAAATGAAAAGGATTTGAGAGGAGTGGGAAATGATTAATAATGTTGTACTTATCGGGCGCTTAACTCGTGATGTAGAACTATATCGAACACCTCAAGATCAAGCGGTTGGACAATTCACGCTTGCTGTAAATCGAAATTTTAAAAATCAAGATGGTGGATATGATGCAGATTTTATCAATTGCGTGATCTGGCGGAAATTAGCGGAGAACTTCGCAAGCTGGATCAAAAAAGGAAATCTTGTAGCCATCACTGGCCACATCAAAACTCGTAATTATGAGAATCAGCAAGGTCAACGTGTCTATGTGACTGAAGTTGTTATTGATAGTTTCAGAAGTTTAGAAAAGCGTGACAATTCAGCCAACCGGAACTCTATGTATGAGCAAATGCCTCCTTCATTTGAAAGTAATCAAATGAATATCCCTGATGACGGTCTACCATTCTAGAATGGAGGAATGAAATGTCAGATAATAAGAAATACTACTATCTGAGAGTGAAAGAAAATTTTTATGATAGCGATGAAATGATTATTTTAGAAAGTATGCCAGATGGCTTTCTATACTCTAACATTTTGATCAAGCTCTATCTGAGATCTTTGAAAAACAATGGTAAGTTGATGTTCAATGATCGAATCCCATTCAATTCTGAAATGCTTTCAAAAATCACGAGACATCCTGTGGCAGTAGTAGAAAAAGCTGTCAGCATTTTTAAGGAAATGAACCTAATTGATGTTTTGGACAATGGTGCCATTTTCATGCTAGACATTGAATCATTTATTGGAAAATCGAACACGGAAGCTGATAGAAAGCGTGACTATCGCAGAAGAATTGAGAAGGAAAAACAAAAAATATTGTTAGGACATTTGTCCGGACAAATGTCGGACGAACATCCACCAGAGTTAGAGATAGATAAAGAGAAAAAAATAGAGATAGATATAGAGAAAGATTTAGAGAAAAATACGCTCAAAATCATCGTAGACGAATATCAGTCTCGTATTTCACCAATTGATGGAATCCAATTTGAAACTTTAAAAGAATTCATCACTCTGGATGGTATGGAACCAGATGTGGTTTTAAAAGCTATCAGTTTAGCTGCTGACAATGGTAAAAGAAATTTTAGCTATATTAGAGCTATTTTGCAAAATTGGAAAAATGATGGCTTGTTATCAATTGCAGCAGTAAACGAACGAGAACGGAAGTTTCAGGAAAGCAAAACAAAAGGACAACCAACAAAGCAACAATCAAACGTTCCAGATTGGTCAAAACCAAATTATACCAATCAAACAAGTGAGCAAGAAAAAAAAGCTTTGGAGGAAGCAAAAAATAAAATGCTACAGAATTTAGAAAAGGATAGGAAGTAATGTTTATTTTAAAGCATGGATCAAAAGAAGCAAAACCATTTTTAAAATCTGTAGCGATTGGAACAACTGGTCTAGATGTCTCTTTTTCTGAAGAATCGAAAGCTATGAAGTTCGTATCTCGTGGGGTAGCTATCCAGGTAGGAAATGCTTTAAGAAAGTCATTCGGTACATTCTATCCAGTAGAAATTGATAATTAAAAAGGAGCTGCAATGTATCATGCCAGGCTATACCAAAAATCAGATAGAACATTTCAAGGAGCAACTAAAGCTCTTAATGAAAAGCCATAACTTAACAGCTAGAAAATTGTCCGAAGAAATAGGCTACTCAATGACTACAATAAGCAGTCTATTAACCGGCCAAAAAAAAGTACACGAACGCCACATACAACTGATTAGCGAATATTTTAAAATTGGAGAGAACTCTCTCATGGGTGATGCGGATGAGTTGGCTGATTATAAGCTCTATGAAAACGGGCATTATTTATGTACTGGTTCGTTAAAGAAATTAAGCAAAATTACAGGGAAAGATAAATTGCTATTGAAATTCTATGAAGATCTAAATAGGAGAGGCAAAGAAACTGGTAATTTAAAACTTGTAAAAAAATAGAAAGAGGTAAAAATGGAGAATTTAATTTTAAACAAAGTGAAAAAATGGTTTATTGATCGAGATCTAGAAAACGGGGGCCGACTAGATAAACAGTCATTAAAATTAAGTGAGGAATTTGGTGAGTTATGTGCAGGATTCTTGAAAAAGAATGAAGCACTAACAAAAGATAGCATTGGTGATTGTGCTGTGGTAGTTGTAGGTCTAGTATTGCTGATTAAAGAGGATGTACATGGCATCTTTGAAGAGGCTAATAATATTAGACGAAAAGAAGCAATGGACTGTTTCAAATTGCTAAATGCTAACATTTCAGAGTTTCAGCTATCTCAAGATTTAGCAAGTAAAAAAATGTGTCGTCATAACCTTGTGCGCATTGTTGCTTACTTGAAATCAATCAGCAATATATTGGGTTATGAATTTCTAAAATGTTTCACTGGGGCTTATAACGAAATCAAAGATCGGAAAGGCAAATGGATTGATGGATCGTTTGTAAAAGAAGAGGATTTGCCAGATGAATAAACAAGAGTTGATTGAACGGATAGAATGTTTAAAAAATCTTTTCGGAAATAAATCTGAATATGTCGAAATAGATACGGTAATTAGACTTATTTCTGAATTAGACGAACCGCAGGAAGTAGAGATCCCAATTTTTGTGGCGGATTTTATCACAGAACAGAAAAAACTAGGTCATACGCTGTCCTACTCAATAGATGCATGCATGTCTGATAGAGTTGCAGAATGGTATTGGGATAATTCCGAACTCTTCGCTCTTTCTTGGGTCAATGGCTACACGGTCAAGAAAGAGAAGCGGTATTATGTAAGATTTAAAGGGATGGAAAGTAATGATTTTAATTACTTAAACTTTATCAAATTTCAACGTGCTTGGGTGTTATCGTCGTTAAAAATTGACAAGAAATTTCGTACAGAACACACTCGCAAAGAGTTAGAAGATGCTGGTTTTGGATGGGTGTTTGATTGCCCAGGGATTGAGATTGAGGAGGTGGAGGAATGAATAAACAAGAGTTGATAAAACGTATTTCGGAGCTGCCTTATTCAGAAGGTCCTATAGCAGATACAGTCACAGTAAATAGAAATTGGATATTGGGATCTATAGAACAACTAGACGAACCACAGAAAGTCACAGTACCGCAGTTTGTAGCGGATTATATTAAATATGCTATAGAGAATGATTGGGATTTTCAAGATTTATTTAAGCGTATAGAAGACGAAGAAGATGAAGAACTTCTGATATGGGTTTATCACGAACGTAATCAAGAAACGCTTGCTGCCGCTTGGATCAATGGCTATACAGTCGAGAAAGAGAAGCGGTATCTGGTGAAGATGAAAGGCGTCGTTCCCAGTAGTGTGTACTTAAAACACGACGCCGAGGATAATTACTGGTATTTTGGCACTGATTCAGAAAAAGAAAGTATTATTATTAAACACACTAAAAAAGAATTAAAAGGCGCCGGATTCGACTGGGTATTTGATTGCCCTGGAATTGAAATTGAGGAGGTGTAGGAATAATGCCAAATTGGGCCAAAGGATCTCTTAAATTAAGGGGAAAAAGCGAAAATATTGCATCAGCATTGAATGAAATGCTATTAAGTGACACTGTAACATTAGAAGATGAATATGATGGCATTCTACTTAGATTCAACAACACAGCTCCCTATTTTTACATCAATGGAACAAGGCGAGCGTTTGTTGATCAAAAACAAATAGAAGTTTGGCTTGAACTTGAAAAAGAATTTTGTATCGTTGAACTTGATAATTTTAAGCAAGCATGGAGTGCTATTCCAGAAAATTATCAAGAAATTTCAAGTAAGTTTGATGTTGATATTAAAATTTTTACGTTTGAGTGTGGCATGGAATTCACACAGGAAATTGAAATTTCAAAAGGTGAAATTATCAAAAATATTTGTTATGAATACGATGATTATCAGTGGGAAGTTCCATTTAGCAATTTAGGAGGTTGAGGGATGAAACAACCTGAACGATACCTATCTAGACTTTTTATTCCTGAACTTATTGAAGACGAAGATATTATCTTCAATAAAGACAGTGAATATCACAAGCAGCAGAAGAAGGAAAAGAAGAATCCTATTTTTAAAAGAAATAAGTCCAAAAAAAGATGGGCGCTTTGAGGAGGTACAGAATGATTCCAAAATTTAGAGGTATATCTATTGCTGACGATAGCAAAGGTAAAATGCAATATGGTTATCTGATTGCAGATGGTGAACAAGCATTTATTATCAACGAAGTGGTAGAAGCTAATGAACAATACATCACTATAGGCTCTTGGTGTCCTGTAGATCCAAAAACAATTGGACAATCCACAGGCCGCAAAGACAAGAATGGCAAAGAAATCTTTGAGGGAGATATAATCCGAACAAGCGCTTATGGCTGTATTGTAGGCTTTGGTGAATATACCTACTTTGAAGATGACGACACACAAACAACAGAAATCGGATTTTACTTATCATTTCTAAACGTGACTCCTGCTACTTATGCACCTTTTGATAAATATTACTGGGATAATTGCGAAGTGATAGGAAATACTTATGAGAATGAACTAGATCTAATAATGTACGCAGCCTATAAATATAATAAAGAAATGAGCGAGGACAAAGAATGACACGACCAAACAGATACCCATACACAAAAAGTCAGTGGGAAGAAGAAAACGTTGATTATTTCACATACGAGGACGGCAGTTATTTTACAAGTCATGTTTTAAAAAATAGACTTACTAGAGAAATTAAGAGCATGGAGGTAAAACGATGACGATTGTGTTTTATTTAAAAGATGGCAATAGGTGTGAAGCGCACGGATGTAGTTGGGATGATTTGGATAGATTGGCCAGTCAATTTAATAATGGGCATCTAATGCGTGTTAAGGGTCTATATATCAATCCGAACGAGTTAATTTCTTATGTGGTATACGATGTTGAGGAAAAATAATGGATCTACAAAACTTTATATATTTACTATTCGCACTAGTCTGGCTCTCCGGTCTGATCTGGGCTAGTGTGATCGTTTTTAAAAACAGGGAGAAAAAATGATGAGTTTGGATAATGTACATATACCAATGCGAGCGAACAGAATTCTATCTATTTCCCAAATAAATGGCAAGCTTGAGATAGCCATACTTGGGGAAGAGTTTTTTGAAACCGATTCATACTTTGAAGATCTATACGATGCAGTGCTGCCATTTGACAATATAAGAGATTTAAAGCGTATTATTGATCATATCATCGATGTGGAGGACAATAAATGAGGGTATATGTTGTTAGGAAATACCATGGACGCTCAAGTTGGATCGATCCTAAACACTTAGCAAAATACATTGAGAAAGAATTTGAAAATAGACATGACGCACTTGCTTATCATGAAAGCTTGGGCTTGCAAGGAATTGTGGAAGTCTACACCAAAGAGGTAAATGAATGAATCTAAGAAGTAGATATGGATATTTAATTCTAGCCCTGAAGCAATATCCATTCGAGAAAGAAATCAAGGAACGGATTGAAGAAATTGAAGTACCTTGGAAGCCAACAGATCCAAATACAGGGATTAAGAGCAATAAGGTAATGACTCCAAAAGCTCTGTCCGATATCATCAAGAAAGAATCGGATCCAGAACTACATCGTCTCGAATTGCTCAGAGAAGCAATCAGCACTATCAAGATTTTGACACCAGAAAAACAATGGGCAGCAATCAAGGAAGTATACATTGATGGAACTCTAACTGTGGAAGGAGCATCGATTAAATACTTACATTGCAGTAAGTCTCTTGCATACAAGGAAGTGATTGAGCCATTCTTTAGTGGGCTTGAAAAGAAAATCTATGAACTATCTGTAAACACTAAGATTAATATTAATTTGGAAAAAAGTTAAAAATATAGTCGAAAGTGTGGAAAAAATTAAAAAATAAGGTGGTAAAATTATATCATCGGGTAAAACCGAACCGATGGATCCTTATGAAACGGGTTAGGAGTTAGCTCAGTTGGTAGAGCGGTCGGGTTATGACCGGCGTGTCACGGGTTCGAATCCTGTACTCCTATTATCAGCCAAGTCAGCACAAGCTGGCTTTTTATTTTGCCTAGGAAGGAGGTGGCACTGTGAACATTGTGGATCCTATTCGTGACAAAGATGATATCCAGGCAATGAAGGAATATCTTCGAGAATGGAATGAGCGAAACTATTTACTCTTTTTATTTGGTATCAATTCCGGATTGCGCGTAGGAGATATCTTGAGGATACGAGTAAAAGATGTGCAAGGTTGGTATATCAAAATCAAAGAGCAGAAGACCGGGAAAAGGAAACAGCTCAAGATGACAAAGACTCTGAAGAAGGAAGTCAGAGAATACATCAAAGATATGCCACTACATCATTATCTGTTTCAAAGTCGCATCGGGAAAAACAAACCGCTGGACAGGCGGACAGTCGATTGGATATTGAAGACCGCAGCTATCGAGTGTGGGATCGAGAATATCGGTACCCATTCGATGAGAAAAACATTTGGCTATCATTACTATAAAAAAACTAAAGATGTGGCAATGCTCATGGATCTATTTAATCATTCATCTCCTGCAATTACGCTGAGATATATTGGGATTAGACAGGATCAACGAGATAAAGCCATGTCTAATTTTGATTTATAGTTATCAATTAGACACAACGAGTAAAATGCTAATTGGTTTTATTAGTTACCTGCTATTCATTTATTTTACTGGCTTTTTAAAGCTGAGGCGAATCAGACAGAATATAAGATATGTCTAATTCAAGAGAGAAAAACAACATAGTTTTCAGAAATAATATAATGAATTTCAGAAATAGATAATTGAAAGTATGAAATGTTACAGAGGATTTAAGAATTGAAAGTAGATGTTTCGACAAGAGAAAGTCGCAGAGAGTTTTATCTTTCAAGATCATGGAGACAACTGAGACTCGAAGCAATGAGTCGAGATCATTTTGAATGCGTCTGGTGTCGAGATGAGGGGAAGGTGACTACAGATAACCTTGAAGTCGATCACATCAAAGAGCTGGAGTATTATCCAGAGTTTGCTCTAGATATTAACAATCTTCGTACTCTGTGCAAGGAGTGCCATAACAAGCGACATCATCGCTTTCAATTTCGTAAATCATCCAAATTGCAAAATAAAAATTTTCGTTCGGACGAATGGTGGGGATGAAAATTTAAAATTTTGAAAAATTCACAGACCCCCCGGTCGAAAAAAATCGAAAAAAATCGGTCTCTGGGAACCGGTGGGAGGGGTCGATTGTCCAAATGCAAAGCACTATTTTTTAAGGGGGAGGGGGCTCATGGAAGAATACTCAGAAAAAAATATAAAAGAATTGGAAAACCAGTTACTTTCCAAAATCGGCAATTTCAGCACACGAAAGAAAGATGCGATTCAGTACGAGAAAGTTCATCGCTATCTCTATCTGGTCCGTCTACTTTATGAATTGAAAGAACGACTCAAACAAGATGGATTAGTTATCACAGTTCACAATGGTCAGCAAAGATTTCAAAAAGCGAACTCGTTGATCAAAGAAATCAACACAACCAGCAATCAGCTACTAGCGATTGAGCGATCATTTGACTTTGAGGTTGAAAATTCACCAGTGGAGAAGAAACCACCATCAGACGGAAGTGATCTATTGTGATTTCTCATCCTCTGATTGATGAATACATCGAACTTGCCGAATCAGGAAAAATCAAAGTCAACAAAGAACGCTCACTGCTATTCAAAATCATCAAAGAAAAGATATATCCAAGGGATGATCTTTATTTTCACAATGAATTGATCGAAAAATATATTCAGTTCACTGAAAAGAATTTCTTTCCACTTGCTAAATATCAAAAATTCTTGACACCGTTTATATTCCTTTTCAGGAAAGAAGATGGCGAACCTCAATTCGATGAATTTCTTCTTACTTTGGCCCGTGGTGGTGGTAAGAATGGTTTTATGTCTAGTCGAGATGCGTTTTTTATCAGCCCACTGTATCCCATCCGAGATTATGATGTGACTATCACAGCCAATTCGGAGAAACAGGGGAAAGTATCTTTTGAAGAGGTTTATGAAACTGTCCAGCGAAGAGGACTGGAAGACCATTTTTATTTAACAAAGATGTCTATTACAGGCCGAGGGAACAACTCGGTCTTTTCTTATCGGACGAATAATCCGAAGACAATGGACTCAGCTCGTGATGGATGCCTTGAATTCGATGAAATTCACCAGTTTGAAAATGATTCTGCTGTTAAAATCCAGAGATCAGGACTTGGTAAAATTGCCCATGCTCGTACCTTCTACAATGGTACCAACGGACACGTCCGTGAAGGGTTCTATGACAAGATGATCGAAAAATCAATGAAAATCTTGAATGGAGAACTTGAGGAATTTCGCTTATTTCCGTTTATCTGCAAACTAGACGACCCGGAAGAAGTGGATGATATGAGCAACTGGCCCAAAGCGAATCCTATGCTGGATGAAACCACACCTTATGCCAAACGTCTGCTGGCCAGAACGAAAGCTGACTATGATGATTTGGAATTGGAACCATCAGGCAGACAGGAATTTATGACCAAGCGGATGAATCTGCCTGAAGCCGACATCGAAAAAGATGTGACCACTCGTGAAAAGTTAATGGCTGCATTGCGAAGCCCTGGCATAGATCTCTCAGGAAGATCTTGTGTCGCTGGCTTTGACTACGCAAGCATCAGAGACTTTGCCAGTGTTGGACTGCTATTTAAAAACGGTGATGAGTTTATTTGGAAGCAACACAGTTTTGCCAGAAAGCAATTTTTGGATATGTTTAAAATCAAGGCTCCAATCCGTGAATGGCAGGAGCAAGGGCTCTTTACTATCGTAGATGGTCCAAGTATAGATCCAAGATTACTTGTTGATAAATTAATCCAGTGGCGCAAGCTCTACAATATCGAAATTGTCTGTGCTGATGGATTTCGAATGGACTTGCTGAAACCATTGCTGGAAGAAGCTGATTTTGAATATGAATTTTTGCGAAATCCAGGAGCGATACAGTCGAAGGTGGCTCCAATTATTGAGGACGGATTTGCGAACGAAAGATTCATTTTTGAAAATGACAAATCAATGCTCTGGTATACCGATAATACCTTTGTGAAAGAAGACAAAGACGGAAACAAGAGATTTTTGAAAAAGGAACCGTTGAGACGAAAGACTGACGGCTTCCATGCCTTTATTGCTGCTCTCTACAAGAGAGAAATCATTCAGGAAAGTACGGTTGGAGACTTCCTTGACGTGATCGAAGATTGGGAATTTTAGAAAGGACAACAAAATGAACAAACGAATGAAGAAAAAACAACAACTCGAACAAAAGATTCAAGGGCTTGAATGTGAGCTTGCAGTAGTAAGCAAAGAAAACATTGAATTGTTGAACAAGATTGGTTCAATCAGTGCTGAATTGAATACTTTAAACCAGTCCGTGAAACGACATGAAGATATTTGTGGACAAAATGTTGAACAAACAAATAAAGAGTTCGAATCAATCAAGAAGGAACTAAAACGCTCCAAAAAGTCATTCTTTAAACGATAAAAAAATATCCGGGTGGGTGGTAGGCATAGAATTTTAGAAAGGAGGAGGTGCCTTGGGATGGCTAAATTTATTCAAGCGAGAAGTTCCGGAACCGAGTTTTGAGTTTGATGAGCTGGAGCGGATTTTTGGAAATCTGCAACTAAAGAGCCTGTCGATTGACAAGGCTGCTGAATTTGTGGCCCGTATCTTTGCAAGATCTGAGTTTAAATTCATCGAGAATGGGAAAAAGAAGGCTACTGATTGGGATTATCTGTTAAATGTAAGGCCCAATAAAAATGAATCAGCTTCTGAGTTTTGGCAAAAGGCGGTTTATCGCTTATTGACCAAGAACGAAGTACTAATTTTCTTGTCGAATGATGATCAGTTATTGATTGCTGACTCGTACATTCGACAGAAATATGCTGTGTTCGATGATACATTCACATCTGTGAGTTGTCAAAACTATACTTTCCAGAAACCATTCAAGATGAATGAAGTCATTTTCTTGCAATACAACAACAATCGTCTTCAAGAATATTTCACTCAACTCTTCAATGATTACGAAAAACTACACACTCGACTAGTCGAAGCGCTTGCACGGAATAATCAAATTCGTGGAGTACTCAGTACTAGAACGAATGCAAGTTTTGACGAATCAAAACGTGAAAAGATGCAACGATATGCAGACGGTCTCTTTAAATCATTTACGACCAAGACCGTAGCAATTGTTCCAGCTCAAGAAGGAATGGAATATTCTGAACTGACCAACACTACCGGGACATCAAATCTATCAGTAGATGAACTCAAGAAGCTTCGTAGGCAATTTGATGATGAGGTAGCTGACATCTTAGGGATTCCCACTGCTCTGATGCATGGGGACATGGCTAATCTGGAAAATAGTCAGAAGATGTTTAATAGCTATTGCTACCAGTCGCTTGTGAAGAAAATGAGCGATGGTCTGAACTTTGCTTTGCTCAGCAAAAGTGAATACAAAGACAATAAGCGCCTTGTCATTGTTGGTGAAGGGCAAAGAGATAAATTCTCGCTTGCTCAAAGTATTGACAAGCTGATTTCTTCTGGTTCCATGCTTATCAATGAGGTCCGTGAGGAACTTGGCCTTGAAGCTGTACCGTGGGGCGACAAGCCTCTGATCACTAAGAACTATCAACTTGGTGAGGATGTAGAGAAGGGAGGTGAGAAAGAAGATGAAAGTGATTCCGATTAAAGGAACAATCGTGTCAAACGATGATGTTTGGCTTTATGATTGGTTTGGTTGGGACTGTACCGCTCCTAAAAATGTAGTATTACCGGAAACTGGTGAGGACATCGAAGTTCACATCAATTCAGGGGGAGGAGATGTATATGCAGGTAGCGAAATCTATACTGCATTACGGGCCTACTCAGGGAAAGTAGTTGTTAAAATCGTGGGAATTGCTGCAAGCGCAGCGAGCGTTATCGCAATGGCTGGTGATGTCGTAGAAATTAGCCCTACTGCTCAAATCATGATCCATAACGTGTCATCACGAGTTGACGGAGACCACAACACTCTACTTCATGAAGCTGGAGTGCTTGAAGGTTTTAATAAGTCAATCGCAAATGCTTATGTTGATAAAACTGGAAAAGCATTAGATGATTTATTGGATCTGATGAACAAGACTACCTGGTTTGATGCTGAATCAGCAGTAAATCAAGGATTTGCTGACAGGATCATGTTTGCTGGAGAAATTGCTCCTACATTTGCTGCAAGCGAAACTCCAATGATCCCACATGATTTTATTGACAAGATGAAGTCAGCAATGACTCCTGATGTTGATAAAATCGCTGATCTTGTAGCGAATAAGCTAGAAGCTCGACAAATCGCAAGTGAGACTTTTAAAAATAGCGAATTTGTACAGAAAAAATTCAATATTCCAGAAAGTCCAGAAAATAACACAAACGAGGCTGTACCGAAAGGGTTCAGTCTTTTTGCATTTTAGAAAGGAAAAATACAATGACAATGAAATTATCTAACAAATTCAACGAAATTCGTCAGAACTTCTTGAACGCTGTAGCAAATGGCGCACCTCAAGAAGAACAAGCGAAACTCTACAATGAAATGATCGAGTCGATGACAAACGAAATGATGGAGCAAGCTCGTCATGCCGCTCATGAGGAAGTTTCAGCAATGAATCCTTATGATGCTAAATTGACTGCCGAAGCTCGTGAATTCTTCAACGACATCGAAAAAACTGCTCCTGTAGGAGTAGAAAAACTCTTCCCACAAGAAACTATTGACCGTATCTTTGACGATATGGTTAAATCTCGCCCTCTCTTGCAACATATTGGCTTGCGCAATGCTGGCATCCGCCTTAAATTCCTCAAATCGACTCAAACTGGTACAGCTCTTTGGGGCAAGATCAATGGGGAAATCCAAGGTCAATTGAAACAAACCTTCAACGAAGAAGAAGCTATTCAAAACAAGTTGACTGCATTTGTAGTCATTCCTAAAGATTCTGAAAAATTCGGTCCGGCTTGGTTGCAATCATTCGTATCTACTCAAATCACAGAAGCGTTCGCTGCTGCTTTGGAAGCTGCCTTTCTGAACGGTGATGGGGACGACAAGCCTATCGGTCTTTCTCGCACTCTTACAGGAACTGCAGCAAGTGGAAAAACAACTTATGCAGAAAAATCTGTTGAAACTGCAAAACTTACATTTGCGGACTCTGCTACAGTCGTTAAGGAATTGACAAATGTTTACAAATATCACTCTGTTAAAACTGACGGTAGTCCAGTAGCGGTTGAAGGAAATGTTGTGATGGTTGTCAATCCAGCGGATGCATGGGATGTCAAAAAACAATATACGTCACTTAACGCTCAAGGTGTGTATGTGACAGCAATGCCATACAACTTGATCTTGGCTGAGTCAGTTGCTCAAACCACTGGCAAAGTGACTACATTTGTCAAAGGTCGCTACGATGCATTTGTAGGTGGCGGAATCGAGTTTGGTCGTTATACAGAAACCTACGCTCTCGAAGACTTAAATCTCTACACTGCTAAGCAATTCGCTTATGGTAAGGCTCACGACGAAAAGACTGCTGCTGTTTGGAAATTGGAAATCAAATAATAGGTGGTGACACCGAATGGAAGAAACAAAACAATTTCATCCGCTTCTAGCAGTATTTAAGGAGCGGATGAAAATCTTTCATGATGCTGAAGACGGGAATCTTTCAAGGATGTTGACTTCATCCGAAAAAGCAATTCTCGACTTAACAGGAGCTTTTGATTTGTCAGATTCTCGCACTGAAGAGCTTGTTTTGGAACGTGCAAGATATCTGTACAATGATCAGGTCGAGTTTTTCTTTACGAATTTTCAAGGAGAACTCCTTGAGTTATCACTTCAAAATCACCCAATAGGAGGAAAAGAGTGCTAGAAACAATCCAAGATTTCTTTGACTTGAAAGAAAATGTCGTTCGACACGTTGGAGACATTTTTGAAGTTGATGATGATCGAAAAAACGAATTGATGAAGAAATTACCTGATTTTGTGAAAGAATACGATTTAGTAGCTTCGGACAATCTAAACGAAGATGTAGTTGTGGAAGATGAATAAGCCTGAGTTTAAATACAAAAAGCCAGAAACCAATACAAGCGAATTAAGAACTCCAGTAGAGTTTTATAACTCAAAAGTACTTGAAGGGTTAGATGGCAGGGATGTGAGTTTTGAGAAAGTATTTTATACATTCGCAAAAATCTACTCGCCTAGTTTAAAGGATATCGAAATTTCAACAGGGAAATCAATGACTGCAAGGATGACCTTAAAAATAAGAGATCCTTTAACAAGTTATCAACCTGACAATAAGCATTTTGTGCAAGTAAATGATCACCGATTAGAAAATAAAAAATGGCAGATCATTGACGTTCGTCCCGATTATGACAACCGTGATTATTTAATTGTTGTTATTGGTGGATCAAATGACTAGTGGCGCTACATTAAGAGGCTTCGATGAAGTCATCCGGAATTTAGAAGCAAAGCTTGGCGATGCGAAAGTGAGAAGGTCTGCGAATAGAGCTTTGAAAGGCGCAGCAACCGAAACACTTGAAGACTTTAAAGTCGCTCTACAAGTTTTCAAAGATACCGGAGAAACAATTGAAAGCGCAACAGTCGGAAATGTAACGGGTGCTTTTGAAGGAGTGCCAATGGTTAAACTCGGTTTTGGTGCTGGCTCACGTTGGCGATTAGAACATTTGAACGAATTTGGATATGCCAAAAAGGCTCATCCAAGAGGATTCGGTGTTATCCGAAGATTTTCGGAAGCCAACAAAGAAAAATTTAAATATCGCTTAGCAACTAAATTGAAAGGAGAAGGGCTTGGATGATTAAAGACAAAATATCAGAAATATATGATGCTCTGATGAGCGATGAGGAACTTTCTAAAATCACTATCAAATCATTTGAGCGTCCTGAAACCTTACCAACAGATCAGACGAGTATTGTTATTATCCCACTAGGGCCACCTATCCAAAGTGACCAGGGAAGCAATACAAGCTTTTCAAAAACATTTCTTTATCAAATCAATGTTGAATCGATTAACCGAATTGAATGCAAAAAAATGCAAGGGTTAGTCGAAAAGGTGATGGAGTCACAAGGATTCTATCAAATTGCTGGGGGTCTAGATGAATGGATCCCTGAAATCAAACGCTATGCAGATGCCAGAACTTACAAAGGGAAGAGCAAGCTGTATGACGATTATTAGAAAGGAAATTTAATATGACACAACAAAAACAAGGAACTGCTACAGTTGGTTTTAAAAGCCTTACAGTTCGAATTTTGGATGGGAATCAAACCCCAACAGAGGGAGAAAACCTCTTTATCATCCAAGGTAAAAAAGGAGAAGGTGCGACTCAAACCGCAAAAATCTCTGGTCTTGCCGTTGACCCTACAAAAACATTTGGAAGCAATATCGCCTACCATGTGAACAACCGTGGAGTCGGAGATGTCAAGGTAGAACTTGGTCTCTTGGACATTCCAGTAGCGCTTTACGTTAAAGCTCTCGGCTACGAAAACGATGATGATATCCTTGACTTTGGAGCTGACACAGTTTCAAAAGATGTTGCGATCTTGCTCGAATCAAATACCGCAGATGGTGGTGGAGCTTACTACGGTTTCTACAAAGGGAATCTTTCAATGGATGCAATCGATCTTAACACGATCAAAGATAAAGCTGATGAGCTTGCTACTACAGATGTATCATTCGCTGCAGGCGCAAGTACTGATGAGCAAACCAAGAACAAGTACGGTACAATGTACTTTGGTAGTGATGAAGCAAAAATCAAGAAATTGAAAGCAAAACTCGGTATGGCAGCAGCAGGATAATAATTGGGGCATTTAGCCCCTTTATTTATCTTTATATCGTTGTAAACCTTTACAATTATTGATATAATAAGTTGTGGAGGTTTTGTTATGAAAAATAAGAAAAATACAGTTTTAATAACATTAACAATTATGATCACTCTAGTTTCCATTGTACTTGCTATTATGCTCGTAAATTCCAACAATCAACTTTCTAAGGCACACAAGGAAATAGAGAGCGTAAAGGAAGAGAAGGACAGAGCTGTCATGGTAAAAGATAAGCTCTCTACATACGTATCAAATGTAGATCACGATTTATTTCTGGAAGCAAATGATTTTGTTCTTGGAATGAATTCATTGACTAGCTACAAATTTGGTGACGGAGTTCTTTTCGACAAAACTCAAATCGCTGTCAGCGAACCGAAAAAACAAACTTCCGGAATGCTTGCGATGAACCATGACTCTAAAAGTTTCATCCCAGTAACGGTAACACTGACTATAAAAAATAACGACTCATCGAATATTGAATTCAATCCAGGTAAATTCCTTGCGAGCGATGACAAAGGCAATTATCTTGCTTATGATTCCGTTATGTCTAACGATGATACCGTTTCTGTTCAATCGGATAAAAGTGTCGTCATACAAGCCGGGAAAGAGGCAACCATAGCTATATTTTATGCGATGGATAATGACCATTCGGATAATGATGTCAATAAAATTGAATTTTTAAATAAAACTTGGACAAAATGAAATAAGCACCATTCGGTGCTTTTTTAATTATAGAAAGGCAAACAATGTCAAAAATTACATTTACCATGAAGAACGAAGCTGGAGAAGATGTACTTTACTCTAGTAAAGAAATTACTACTCGTGATTATCGTGATTACCTTGTATTGAACGACTCACTCACATCAGACAAGACAGAAGTCGAAAAATTGGATCAACAATTAGGCTTCATTGCCTCACTATTCGAAAATGTGACAGTAGAGCAATTACTAGAACATACTGATTTTGCTAAAATCATTGAAGTGTTCACTGAAATCTATGCTCATCTTGTGGGTGATGTGGACCCAAAGGGGAAAAAATAGATCCTAAAGATGCATTAAAACGTTTCTACAAATTCGTTAAGGAAGTTGCTGATGGACCATATAACATGAATGTCCATGATGTGATGGAATTAAGCTGGGAAGATCTGATCGGAATTATTGATCTTGATAAAGATCAAACCGAAAATGCGTCTTTAGATCTAGCTGACATTTTTGGAGAAATGGAAGCATAAAGCCTCTTTGGGCTTTTTTTGTTTGTAAAAGGAGGAAAAATGGCAGGTGGAACGCCACTAGGACAAATGTATATCGAACTAGGGCTGGACGTGTCAAAGTTCAATCCTAGCTTAACAAGTGCAAAGAACGCTGTGAAGTATTTCCAAAATAATGTCAAAGCGCTCGATAGCACATTAAAAAACAATGGTAAGAGTACTGAACTCCTCAAAGCAAAATACAAGTCTTTAGGACAGGCCATTGAAGCACAAAAGAAGGTACTCGATCAAATGAAGCAGAACTTCGACAAGCTCGATCCTGGATCTGCTAAATTTGACAAAGCTGCTGCTGATATTGAGCGAGAAAATGCAAAATTGTCAGCAATGGAAGGACAACTCTACAAAGTAGAGCAAGCCTTGAAAGCTGTTGGACGTGAAAATAGCTTTTTTGGTAAAATGGAAAACTTTGGGAAGAACCTTGTCAAAAATGGAGATAACATCCAAAAATTTGGCAAGAAAGTTTCCGACTTTGGAGGAACATTAACCAAAGGTGTGACAGCTCCGTTGATTGCAAGCGCAGGATTTGCAGTTAAGGCTGCCGTGGATTATGAGTCTGCCTTTGCCGGAGTTAGAAAAACGGTTGACGCTACTGAGGGCGAATATAAGAAGATGTCAAATGCTATTCGTGAGGCATCTAAGACAATGCCAGCGAGTGCTGCGGACATTGCGAGAGTAGCGGAAGCGGCAGGTCAGTTAGGGATCAAAAAAGAAAACATTGTTGACTTTTCGAAAACCATGATCGACCTCGGTGAATCTACCAACTTGACTGCTGATGAAGCTGCTACCGCAATGGCCCGTTTTGCAAACATCACTCAGATGCCACAATCTGAATTTAGACGACTAGGATCAACTATTGTTGACCTCGGAAATAATTTTGCAACAACTGAATCTGAGATTCTGGAAATGGGCTTGCGGTTAGCAGGTACAGGGCATCTGGTAGGATTGACTGAACCGCAGATTTTAGCAGTAGCAACTGCTATGAGTTCCGTGGGTATTAACGCAGAAGCAGGGGGTAGCTCATTCTCTCGTGTCATGCAAAAAATCAACACGCAAGTCCTTTCTGGTGGTAAAAAGCTAGAATTATTTGCGAAAGTATCTGGAATGAGCGCTCAAAACTTTGCTCATGAGTGGAAAACAGAACCACAAATCGCCTTATTAGCATTTCTTGACGGATTGAAAAAAGTCAAGCAGTCTGGTGGGGATGTAACCCAAACTTTAAAAGAACTGGGTATCAAATCAACTCAAGAAGTAGATACTATGCAACGTATGGCTGGTGCTGGAGACTTGCTATCACGAGCCTTAAAAACTGCAAATGGAGCGTGGAAAGAAAATACAGCCCTCACGAACGAAGCCAAAAAGCGCTATGAGACTACAGAATCTCAATTAAAAATCTTTAAAAACCAGATTACTGATTTGGCAATTGAATTTGGCGGACCGCTTCTGAAAGCAATGAACTCTGGCTTGCAGGCTGCAAAACCTTGGGTCCAAAAATTGGCGGACATGGCCAAGGCATTTAGTGAAATGAGCGAGTCTCAGCAACAGAATATCATTAAATGGGGATTACTTGCAGCAGGCGCAGGCCCAGCCTTATCAATCCTTGGCAAAGGTATCGGAGTTATCGGAGGTATCACTAAAGGTATCGGATTCCTAACTCAAGGAATTGGGAAAGTTGGAGGAGGTCTTTCTGTTTTAGGCAAGACATTCCAATTATTTAAACAGGGAAGCAGTCTTTCTTCTGCATTTAAAACCGCAACTACTGGTATCACTGCGACAAGTACTGCTGCAGAAGGTGCAGTAGCTTCTACTGGTCTATTAGCAAAAGGGATCGCACTACTTGGGAACCCTGTCACCTGGGGAGTCCTAATAGGCGGTGTTGCTGTTGGTGTGATTGCTGCAGTGGCCAAAGAAATGGCAGACGCAGACGAGAGGACTCGGACCTGGGGAACTTCGGTAAACAAGGTCCAAGCAGAGGAACTATCGAAATTAAAAGCTAAAATCGATGATGCCCATCAAGCAATGATTGGTTTTGGAAACGGTGGATCTCAAGCCGTTGAAAATGTCCGTAAGAGTGTGCAAGGACTTTCGAGTGATCTGCAAAAGGCAATTGATAAGGATCTCCAACGCACTCAAAAAAACCTTGAGAAAATTGGAGCTTCTGAAGAAGTCCAAAAACGTGCTGTAGCACAAGCAGAACAGCAGAAGAAAAACGTACAGACAATGACTGATGAGATCATCCAGATCTATCAAAATGCGTCTGACAAAAAACGTAAGATCACTCGTGAAGAACAAGCTCTCATTTACGACTACGAGAACCAATTTATCAACAAACAACTGGAAATACAGAAATTTTCTGCAGATGAGCGCACAGCCATCATCAAAGCGATGAATGGTCAAATAAACGACTTGAACGAAACCCAGCTAAGGAAAGGATCCGGAGTCGTTGCTAAATGGTTGAAAGATGAGATCAAACTTTACGAAGACCAGACAAAAGCTTTAAAAGAAGAGTATGACAAAGGAACTCTCAATAAAGCTGAATATAACCAAAAAATGGAAGAGTTAAGCGCTCAACACAAGTCCAAAATGGAAGCATTTGGCCGTGAGTATGCCGCTCTTCAAAAGAAACTGAGTGAAAAAGTCCCTCTTAATTTTGGTGATGATCGACAACGTGAGTTATATTTTAGCCAATTACGAAAAAGTTGGGCAGAACTTGGACTCGATTATGACAAGATGATGGCCAAGGCAGACCAATTTGCTGACATCGTAGGTCGCTCATCAGGTCTTGTCGCTAAAAGTGTTCAAAACATGTCACAAGAGACAAGGGATGCAAATCTCTTGTGGAATGGAATGGTATTTGATCCTAAAACTGGACAAGTCAAGACCAATGCGCAGGAAGAAGTCACAAAAGCATTGCAGGCTGAAAACGGCTGGGAGAATATGCAATTTATTCTCAAGCATGCCAATCTTGAAACAAATGCCAAGATGACAATCGGTGAAGCCTTGGTTGAAGTCGGTAAATGGGATAGCTTGACCCCGGCAGAAAAAGAGTTAGTAGTCGGAAATCATCAAGGTATGCAAGCCATTCTTGATAACAAAACATTGCTGGATCAATATAATGCCATGCCGGCAGAAGTAAAAGAATTGTTGATGAAAAACACAGCATTTCTTGAGTCTGGCGAACGTGCGAAAGCCGTTTTAGAACATTGGAATCAGTTGACACCAGCAGAAAAGGAATTGATTGTTAAGGATGCTGCTAGTGATAAGATGGAGCGTGTTAAACTTGCCGCACAAGCCTTAACCGGAATGAATCCAGTAGTTAACCTTGATGCGAGCGACAAGACACAAACTGCAATCGCAAGTGCATTAGCAAGCATCACAACTTTACCAACACAACACAAGACAGATCTGATTGCTACTCCGGATGGTGTAACATTAGGAAGCAACCAAGCAATGGGAGCTTTAGGACTGTATAATAATTTTTCTGTTCCTACAAAACAAATTACCGCTGATCCAAGCAATGCGAATAATGCTGCACAACAAGCGATTAATAAGCAACAAGAATGGAACAGCACACCGTCTCCTGTCAAACCACAGTTAGGTGATCCAACGGGTGCTATCACTGCTGCACGACAAGCGATTGATAATCAAAACGCTTGGAACGCTACACCAAGCCCAACTAAGCCTATAACAGGCGATAGCACTAGTGCGGTTAATGCTGCGAACAGTGCTACCAATGCTATCAACGGCATCCCAACAAGTCACCACACGACTATCACAGCTACAGAAGTAGTAAATAAAGTAGTTAACTCATTCTCCCGTGTTTTTGGATCAAGACATGAAAAAGGTACGAACTTCCACGAAGGTGGACTCGCAATGGTTAATGACCAGCGAAATGCGGTCTATAAAGAAATGGTAACATTACCAGATGGAAGCTCATTTATACCAGATGGACGGGACGTTGTACTCAACTTGCCTCGTGGATCCAAAGTATTGCGAGCCGATAGAACTAAGCGACTGATGAAAAATCTTGGTTTCCCAAGGTATGCCACAGGGGTCGGAATTCCGGAAGATGCCAAATTCTTGCGAGAAATGAAAAATGCCAGCCAGCAATTTTTATTTAAAGAAACATCAAACGGAAATAGCTACACTGGTGAAAATATCGTTGCTGAGATCGCAATTCTGAGAGCAAGTTTAGAAAAGATCCTTACGGCTATCCTTGAAAAACCGTCAGAAACCTATCTGGACGGTGATGTTTTAGCGCAAAACAGCTATCAAAGATATTCTAAAATCATGGCAAGGGAGGGAATCTAATGTTTAACATGATTATAAATGGATTTGACACTGGATCAATCCCAAACTGCTATGTGACGGATTTCGGAGAAGACCAGACGGCCACACCAAGGGTCGAATCAAATACGATTTACGGGGCAAATGGAGATTATAATCTTTATGATGGAGCTTTTGACGGATACGATAAGACAGTAAGTTTATACGTTGTCAAAACAAGTGAAATCGAAATGATTGTCAATCAATTCAAACAAGAGGAAAATAAAATAGAGTTTAGTCATCGGCCAGGCTCTATTTTTTATGCAGATTTTCAGAGCGCATCATTTAAACAGAATGGCTTACATGCTTGGACTTTAGAAATAAAGTTAAAGATGCATCCATTCCGCTACTTAAATAATGACGCTGCAGTCACCTTGGCAGGTAACGGCACAATAAATAACCCAGGAACTGTATATTCTGAACCAGTCATCACAATTGAGGGCAATGGAGATGTCTCTCTAACCATTGGGAAGCAAACCATGCAACTCACGATTGATACAAAAGCAACAATTGACTGCCGTCATAAAAAGCAAAATGTCTATGACAAAAATGGAAATCTGAAAAATACATTGAGAAAACGAGGTGGTTTTTTCGAAATTGCTCCAGGCACATCTGGTATCGCAGTTTCAGGCACCGTCTCAAAAATCACAATCAAAGGAAATTGGAGGTATAAAGTATGATCTATCTGCAAGAGGGTAACTTCCCTCTTAATGAAGCTTTTAGCTCCGAAATCGTTCAGGAAGCTAACAGCACCTACCAGCTTACCTTTAAATTTCCCACATCAGACCCCAAATGGGCATCGTTAATTCCGGAAACAGAATTAGTTGCTGATGACTTGCACGGAGAACAGTACTTTACTATCTTTGAAGTCGAAAAGCAACACGGATATGTCACAGTATACGCCAATCAAGTAGCTACATTGTTAAATGGTTATTCTATCAACAAGATCAATGTCGATCGAGTGAATGGAGCAACCGTAATGAATGCGCTTGTTGCCGGGTTCAAACGAGAAACACCATTCACATTCTTTTCTGATGTGATGTCAAAACACACCCTTAATTTAAAAGATATCTCAGCGATGGAAGCTTTGGCCAAAGACAAGCACTCCATCGTTGGGCAGTGGGGTGGAGACCTTGTCCGGGACAAGTACAGCGTCCGATTGCTAGAACATGGTGGAATCGAAAACGAATCATTATTTGCCTACAAGAAAAATATGAAGTCGTTCCAAGAAACAAAATCCACCAAAGAGTTGAGAACACGGATCCATTTTAAAAAGGTTATTGAAGCACACGAAGAAGGGAAGAAAGATCAAATCCTAACCGTGACCATTGATAGCCCACTGATCACTAAGTACAAGCATATTTACGAAGCAGATATGGAAGTACAAGATCAGGATGTCGTGGATCAAAAAACGCTTGAGGAATACGGCAAGCGCTATTTTCGAGAAACTCTGTGTGACATGATCGAAGAAAGCCTTGAGATTGATGTTGTAGGCCAGGCAGATCAACCAGTACACATGTTCGATATCGTGAGCATCTTCCACGAGAGCTACGATGTCGATTTGCGAAAAAAGATCACGAAATACAAGTTTAATCCAATGAGCAACAAACTTGTCAGCATCGGATTTGGCGAAGTTGCTAGAACTTTAGCAGACTCTATCTCAGGAATGGTCAATGACTCCGTTGACAAGAAAATGAAGTCTTATGATGCAGAATATGAAGCGAAAGTGCAGAAGCTTGTAGATAATGCTAATGCTGAGTATGACAAGCAAGCGAAAGAGCTGGAACATAAAATCACAGACGGGATTGAGCAAGCCAAAGCACAAGCTGAAGTGGTCAAGCAGGAAATTTCGGCTAAAGTAACTGAGAAAATCAATGCAGCAAACCAAGCAAACAAAAATGAAATTGTAGAAGAGTTCAGGGCTCGATACAATGGCATTGAAGTCAATATGCAAGGACTGAAAGCTACTACTGATCAATTAAAAACCAGTGATGCAGACATCCAGAAGCTGATCAATGATTTCAAAACTCAAACGCAAAGCCAATTTGTCGGTGTCCAAGGCGCTCAATCACGCTTTGAGCAGACGACTGAGAAAGCCATATCTGACCTGATCAATGTAGCCAATGGCAAAGCAGATCGCTCTTATGTCGAGCAGACGGTGAATGGAATTAAAGAGCAACTTACCTCTTCGACAATCGGTGGGCCTAACTTAATTCGTGATACTGCTTATAAAGAAGGTACGAAATATTTTGGTAGCAATGGGATTGCAAAAATAGGAAACCATCCATTCTATTTTAACGGCTCAAAACCAATACTTATTTTCTCTAATAATGACCAAACCGAAAAAGTAATAAGTTCTAACCGGTTCTTATTAGAAAAAAATACAGATTATACCCTTAATTTTAGGGGTTTTAATAATTCGGCTTTGACGTCCTATGATGTCTTTATCCTTGGCCGTCGTAACGGTGAAACCCAAGGCTTCACCATTGTCAAACAGTTGATTAATGGTAAAAAATTAAGCACTAGTGAACTAGAAAGTGTATCAGTCCAATTTAATTCCGGAGATATTGATAATGCCTATTTACGTTTTGATAATAACGGAACAAATGGCGGTCAATCTGATTTATATATTGCAGAAATTGACCTTTATAAAGGGACTCAAAAAAGGCCGTGGCAACCAGCACTTGAAGATCAAGAATATTTAGTAACACAGGCTCAAGCTACTTTTGAAAGAACTATCCAAGGTCTCTCGACCCAATTAACACAACTAGAGAGCAAAGCTGGTCCAAATGGCGAACTTGAACAGCGCATGCAGACCTACTCTGAGAAGGCTGCAGTTGATGCCCTGAAAGCAACAAGGCAGATTCTAGAGCAAGGCTACATAGCAAAAGCTAAATATGATGAAGATGTAGCTGGAATCAATCGAAGATTTGAAAGTGTTGCGACAGATACAACACCAGACAATCTTATCAGATTTGCGGACACATTAACTGAATACAGTGTATCCAATAATAATAATAATAATAGGCTTTCAAGGTCGGAAGACGGAATCTTCAAAATGAAAATTGATGGGTCTCCGTCCACAACATGGCTAGGACCTTGCTTCCCAATCTATATTGATCGTATTTTGCAAGGTGATGTATACTCTATCGCATTTGATTACATGATCAAATCTAGTGTAGAGGTAGACAAAGGACTAACATTTGCATTAAAAAACCATTCAAACAATACTGCCATATTTGCTCAAGGTTTTGCTGACAAAAATACACCGAAAGATAGGTGGATTCGAGCAGAATTCCATTTCACTGCCAATCGTGATTTTGAGTTTAACAAAACAGGTAATTTCCCATTCTACATCTATGCTATCAATAACGGAGAGTTTTGGGTACGGAATCCAATTTTAGTCCGTGGATCTAAGATCCCAGCATTTAGGCCCAGCCCACTGGATAAAGCTGGCACTTCAGAGGCTAAAATTGAGTCTAAGATTGCTGAATACAGACAGACGGTGGATGGACAGTTTACAACAATCACAAACCAAATTGGTGATATGTTGAGAAAAACGGATATCCAAATCACACCAAGTCAAATTTCCTTTGGCACTGGAAAGAGCATCAACGGGAGAACAATCAGTTCCTTAATGGTACAAGAGCCAGAATCCATTGCCTTGATCGCTCAATTGATTAAAGTTAAGGGTGACATGGTAGTTGATGGATCCATTTTGGGCCGTCATATCGCAAGCGAGAGCGTGGAAACTGGGCACATGAAGGCTGGATCGGTTACTACACCGGTTTTAGCTTCGAACTCAGTAACGGCTGATAAAATGCTAGTAGATTCTGCCATGATTAATAAATTGGTGACAAACCAAGCATTTATCAGAGAGTTAATGGCCCAAAAAGCCTTTATCACGCAACTTGCCTCAATCGACTTTTCTGCAGAACGAATTAAAGGTGGTAGGTTAGAATCGAATACTGGATCTCTGGTATTCGATTTAGATAATAGTGCGATGAACATGTTGACTGACACAGCAGTTATCAGACGTGTTTTCAACAACTTTCCTACTCAGTTTATTAGATATGGAACTCATATCGAAAACGGAAACAGATTTTCGAAGACCATCATCGGATCAAACCGTGACGGTACGGAAAATAGTGGGAACAGGACATTTAGTGGCATCGAGATCTACAACAGCACGAATGAAGACGTTGAAGATTATACTAAGTTTTATGCAGATAAGTTGTATTTGCAACACAGTGAATACAAGCAAGGTTGGATCATTCAAAATGCTGGTAAACCAAGAATTGCACCACTAAACGGCACAACATACTCAGAGATGATTGCATCTGATTTTAGATTGATCTACACAGCAGATGGTAATCATAGAAGTGTCGGAACTTATTTATGGGATCTGCTCACATGTTTTGGCACCCTGCAGAAATATGGCTGGGATCTCAAAAACAGTGCTGCTCAAAGACACATCGGTGGTGTCCTTTCGAAATATAACTACAGATAGGAGCTGTAATGAACGAAAATAATTATGTAGCAATCATCACAGAACTGGCAAATCAACTTGCCAGCAAGTCAATCAATGAGGCTGAATTTAAGGTTCGTCTTACTGAGTCACAGCAACTTGTAGCTCAACTTGCTCAGGAAGTTGAAAGCTATCGCTCTGTCCTTGATTCTGATAAAGACTTGAAGGACCTGTTTGAAGAAATCAAAAATAAAAACGAGGTAACTAAATAATGGATTACAAAGTACAATTTAAATCATACGATGCAGTAGCTAACACTACCAAGGTAGCAATCAAGCAAGACTTTCCGTACCGTGTTTTCGAGGAAATTTTGCCAACAAACCGCACGACTGAAGATGATGCGACACTGGTTGAAGCAGTATTAAACATCGTCCGCATGGAACTTGACACATCTGGAGCAGTCGTAGCAATCAAGAAAGAGTTAGACAAATCTGTCGAAGCTAACAATGACGCTATCGCTAAGATTCAAGCTCTCACCAAGGACAACGAAGAAAAAGCGAACCAAATCCAGAAGATCAAAGAAGTGGCCGAATGGAACGTGTTGGCCCGTGTGACTGATGTTGAAAATCCACTTGATCCTACTGTATTTAAACGTGGTCTTGAGTTGGTAGATCTTGGTCAATCTGGCAAGACTTACCAACCACAAGAGATCTTTACCATCGAAGATCCAAGCCACACAGAAGCATTTGGTGAAGGGAAACGCATCATGATCCAAGTGAATGAGCCATTTACTTACCAAGGCGAAACCTTGGATCAATTGAATAGCCTTTATCAAAATGGCAAAATCGGCATTTGGAAGTGGACCAAACCAAAAGAAGAGAAGGAAGAGAAGGAAGAGAAGCCAGGACAACCTTCTGGCGACCTTGAAACTCAACCAGTGGCTACAGCTACACCACAACCAACACTTTAACAAGAGAGGGGCGTGATCTATGATCCACTTTACACCAGAGGACATCTCGATGATGGTCGGTTTTATCGGGATCTTACTTGGAATTTACGGCAACTTTAAAGGAAGTGTCGTGGCACAAGAGAAACGCATGGTCGTGATCGAAAAAGACATCGAAAACATGCGTGATTTCCGTTTGACAGCAGTGAGACGGCTCGATAACCACGATGAACAGAATAAGTCTCTATTGATCCTCGCAGAGCAGGTCAAAGCCTTGAGCGAGGATATGAAGGAGCTTAAAGCACTCATTCAAAACAAAAATAATTAAGAGGTAACATTATGAATAAAATTAACTGGTCAGTACGACTTAAAAATAAGAACTTTTGGCTTGCATTAGTGCCAGCTTTGGCATTGCTCTTTCAAGCATTCGCTGACATCTTCGGTATCAAGCTAGAGTTTGGCCAAACCATTGATAAAATCTTGGTATTCGTCAATGTGTTGTTTGCATTCTTCGTTTTGGTCGGAGTGGTCAACGATCCAACTACTGCTGGATTGAGCGATTCAGAGCGTGCTTTAGGTTATGAAGAACCTAGCGAAGATTAATATATTTTTACTGGCTACTATCTATTTTTGGATAGTAGCCTTTGATTTTAGAAAGGAGCAGTAATGGCTACTTTAAACGATATTTTAGGATATGCAGAAGGTCTTGCAGATGCTGGAACAGGTGTATCTATGAGCCAGTGGGGTATGCAGTGTGCTGCACTACCTAATGCGATCTCTACTTACTTTTTTGGAAAAACTCTTTGGGGAAATGCGATTGATCTGCTTAATTCTGCCCGTGACCTTGGCTACGAGGTAGAATACAACCAAGAGGGAAATCTCGATAGCAAGCCACGGGCTGGGGCTGTATTTGTTATGGATACCACTTACATCTACGGACACAGC
Source organism: Streptococcus sp. F0442 (assembly GCF_000314795.2). Taxonomy (GTDB): domain Bacteria; phylum Bacillota; class Bacilli; order Lactobacillales; family Streptococcaceae; genus Streptococcus. Next base: position 291,363 of record NZ_KB373316.1, read on the forward strand.
TACGGTCACACAGGGTTAGTCATCGAAGATAGTGACGGATATACCATGCGCACTATTGAGCAAAACATTGATGGTAATGCAGATGCTCTTTATGTCGGTGGTCCAGCACGATATAACACCCGTGATTTTAACGGTATTGTAGGCTGGTTTTACTTCCCTGTAGATGGCCAACCAGCGCAAGTGACTTCTATCGAGCCGTCAGAGCCTCTCACAGTCGATTCTAGTGCATTTAACGAGGAAACGGGAACATTTACCGTGGAAGTTTCTGCGCTCAATGTACGTGCCTCTGCAGGGCTCTCTTCTGAGATTGTAGCAGTGTATACAGCAGGTCAAACCATCAATTATGACGGTTGGATTGATAATGACGGCTATATCTGGATTACGTATATCGCAGGATCTGGCAATCGCAGATATGTCGCAGTCGGGCAATCAGAGAATAGTAAGCGTATTAATAGCTTTGGTTCATTCTCTTAAAGGAGGTGAATTATGCGCATTAATTCAACAAACCTAAAACAATTCGAAGGAGGGGCGGTTGTCAAGCAAGGCGACTCTGCCTCACTTTTTGGATATGAGCTACTGGACGAGCAAATGCGCCCTATTAGTGATCTAAACGGCAAAAATGCTACAATACGAATCTTTAATCAAAAAGGAAAGGCTACATTTGAGAGTACAGTAGATAATTCAAAAGTTACTTTTAAAATAAGCAAGCCCCTACCGATTGGATCTTATTTGGTAGAAGTCGTTTGTGACGGGTATATTTTCCCAAGTGACCGCTCGACACGTTTGGAAATCACACGTTCAGCAGACGAATTTACAAGCGTGGAAGTTCTTTCGCTTGTAAGAAACGATGTCAAGACTGAAATCGACAAGTACATTGCAGAACATCCAAATGGACCACAGACGGAAGAACTCCCAGATCTAACCGTACTATATAACCTAGCTAAAATTTAAAAGGAGAAATAAATGACTTTAAACACACAAAACCTCACACAATTTGCACAGGCCGTTGGTGCTGACGTAAAAGAAATCAAGACCACGCTTGCTAATAAAGCTGACAAGTCTGAGCTTGGTCAAGGCGGGATCACACAACAACAACTGGAAACAGCAATTCAAGGGGTGAAAACCGCAATCCTTGGCGAGGGTGTGCCAGAAGAACTTGACACTCTCAAAGAAATCGCAGACCGTATTGCTAACGGTGCAGGATCAGCAGATCAGGCTATCGTGTCTAAAATGACAGAGCTTGGTCAAAAATTTACTGACTTGGAAAATACCGATTTTGCACAGATTTATAATACCGCTAAAAATACCCTCTAAGGAGGTGAAGCATGGATAAACTAAAACAAGTTATTCAGGCGATTGGGGTTGATATAGGTGTGCTTCAAGGACAACAGACTTCATTTTTATCAACCTCTAAAGCATACGAACTATTTCCAACCTATACAACCTTGCAATCCCAGATGGCCAATAACATCAAAGACAAGCACCTTGAATTGGGTCTGGATGCATTGATTGATACAAAATTGGCAAATGGCGGTGATCCATTCGTAACACGCTCTAAAATCCCGACAATCGACACAAGCCAACTGGCCAGCAAAAACGATCTTGAGGAATTAAAGCGTTCGGTAGGATCTGGTGGCAGTGCTGGAACGGAATTAAAAGGTCAAGGCTTCCCGTATAATCTAAACGCTGACATCGGTACAATTTATACTGATACCACGGCTAAAAACGGAGCGGTGAAGTGGATCAAGAAAGGCTCCGGAACCGGCTCTAACGCTTGGTCAGTCTTGTTTGGAGATGTCAAAATTAAACCAAGAAATATCAACTCAAATCAAACTAATGCGTATGTCGAGTTTAGACGTATAAACTCCACGGTTGAGATCGGCTTTGGTGGCCTCTCTTGGGGTTGGTTTGGAATCGTGAGACGAGGTGCGCCCAGCTACGTTCCACAAGGCTCTGACCGTGAGCGAAACGTGGTGATCTTAAACGTCGGTGGTATACCCGTCGGTTTTCGTGCGACTAACTCAAAACTGGGTATTATGACAAATGACAAAGGCAAGCGCCTTGGCACTTTCTATCTAGGTGGGCCGGGTGACGGCAACCAGCTACGCTTACAATTCGATGACCCAGTGCCAACAGATCGTGATATCGGAGACTTGCGGTTTACTGATATGTCATATATCACAGATGACCCGTGGCCAGAAACTCTATAATACATAAGACACACACCCCCTCAATTCGAGGGGGCTTTTTTTATTGTGCTTATAACGGCAATTATTAAAATTGTCCGTTGTAACCTCAATCGAATGACTATGTTTTTTTGATTCTCTGCTATAAGCAATGGGTCTTTACATCAAAAAAAGTGATGATTAAATAACCATCACTTTTTGTTTTTTAACTGATTGGCGTATTCTGTCATTTTAATTGCGTGTTTCAAACGCATATTCATAATATCAGAAATACCATTCTTATATTTGTCTACAGCTTGGGTGGATAATCCACAATTTTTACTAATAGAATAGGCTGTGGCATTTTCTAGCAGCCATTTAATAGCATTGATATCAACTAACATATTTACCTCACAAAAAACCAAATGATCACTACGATCAACAGAAGCCCTAAAATAAACTCAAGTTTTTCTCTAGCTGTGGTTTTTTTAACATTAAATTTTACTTTCATCACGATACCTGATATAATTAAAGCAAGCCCCACCAAGGGGCGGATAGTGATTGCTCACTATCCGAATTCGATGTGCCACTCAATGCTTATGATGAACAAGTTGATTTTGACTACTAGCTTATTCGTCTTAGCTTTGATTGGCTTTTTTCTTCGCCTTAACATTTATTTTTCCTTTCTTTAGTTTCCTTGTCTAAGGTTTCCTCCTTAACCTTATGTATATATTATACAACTAAAGTTGTATTAAATCAAGAGATTTTACTAACTTTTTTTAAAAAAATAAAAGATTTTTTCCTATTAAATAGCTTCATTCTATATCTCTTTTATAATTAAGCTTGAACTTTCTTGGAACCTATGCTAAACTAGTAATACAAATGATGAGCCGTGAAAGTTTTAGAAGTCAGTACCTAAAACAGACCCTAAAACCTAAAAACAGCTATATAATTGAGTTTTAGAAACTCCCACCGGCTCCATATTTTTATTCATGGAAGATTACTCAAGAGGCTTAAGAGGCCGTGTTGGAAACGCGGTAGGCGTGTAAAAGCGTGCGTGGGTTCGAATCCCATGTCTTCCGTTGTTGAGACATCATTGTGTAGCAGTGGTGTTTTTTTGTACAATAAAGAGTCCCAAAAATAGACAAGTGAGGGAGGAGAAAAAGTGATTGCACAGCTGGATACAAAAACAGTCTATACCTTTATGGAAAGCCTTGTGACCCTAAAAGACTATGTCCAAAAGGCTAAAAGCTTGCGCTATGATGCTTTAGGAATGATGGATGTGGATAATTTGTATGGAGCTTATGAGTTTATTGAAGCTTGTCAGGAGGCAAATCTTAAGCCCATAGTCGGTTTGGAACTTGAACTGGAGCTCGGGAATGAAACGATTCCCTTTCGGATGTTGGCCTTATCTACCAAGGGATACCAGAATCTGATGAAGATGTCGACCGTCAAGATGATGGGGAAGTGCAATTGGGAGGATGTGAAGCATTTGACTGAAGGGGTAGCAGTCATTGTCCCAGCTCCTTTTGCCAGCGAAGAATTAGCACTTGGTCTGGATTACTTGATCGGGGTGTTTGTGGATAGTCCCGTCCAAGTGTTTTCGCACCCTGTGATCCCTCTTCATACTGTTCGATTTTTTGAGGCTGGGGATATGGAAGCTATGCAAATGCTAGCTGCTATTAAAGAAAATCAAACCTTGACGGAAACAGGACCAATTGATCCTGCCCTCGTCTTAAAAGCTCCTCAGGAGTTGGAGAAGGATTTTGCAGAAACATTTCCGCACGCCATCACAAATCTTGAAAAACTTGTCCAAGGGATTCATTATGACATGGATACCCAATTGAAATTACCTCGTTTCAATCCTCAAAGACCTGCAGTGGAGGAACTCAGAGAATTAGCCCAAGCGGGTCTTCTTCGAAAGAACTTGACCAGTCGGGTCTATCAAGAACGTCTAGAGCATGAGTTAGATGTTATTCATCAAATGGGCTTCGATGATTATTTCTTGATTGTCTGGGATCTCCTTCGTTTCGGACGGAGTCAGGGATATTATATGGGAATGGGGCGTGGATCAGCTGTAGGCTCGCTGGTAGCTTATGTCCTTGAAATTACAGGGATTGATCCAGTGGAGAAGAATCTCCTATTTGAGCGCTTTTTAAATGTGGAGCGCTACACCATGCCAGATATCGATATTGATATTCCTGATATCTATCGTCCAGAATTTATCCGCTATGTGAGAGATCGGTATGGGAGTTACCATGCGGCTCAGATTGTCACCTTTTCAACCTTTGGAGCCAAACAAGCCATTCGAGACGTCTTTAAACGCTTTGGAGTTCCTGAGTACGAATTGACTTCTATTACCAAGCGGATTGGTTTTAGAGATACACTCACAACCGCTTATGAACAGAATTTAGCTTTTCGACAAGTAATCCATAGCCGGGCAGACTTTGAGCGTGGTTTTGAGATTGCTAAAAGAATTGAAGGCCAACCAAGACAGACCTCGATCCATGCGGCGGGTGTTGTGATGAGTGACCAGGATTTGACGGACTACATTCCTCTCAAGTACGGAGAAGATATGTTCGTCACCCAGTATGATGCCCATGCAGTTGAAGCCAATGGTCTGTTAAAGATGGACTTTTTGGGCCTGCGCAATTTAACCTTTGTTCAGAAGATGAAGGAAGCCGTCTATGAAAAGTACCAAGAAGAGATTGTGATTGAAGCCATTGATTTAGAAGATCCAGCAACCTTGGCCTTGTTTGCGGCAGGAGATACCAAGGGGATTTTCCAATTTGAACAGGCTGGAGCCATCCGCCTCTTGAGACGGGTGAAACCCAATCATTTCGAAGAAGTGGTAGCGACCACCTCTCTCAATCGTCCGGGTGCCAGCGATTACATCGATAATTTCGTCAAAAGAAAGCATGGCCAAGAAAGAGTGGAGATTTTGGATCCAGCCATTGAAGAAATCTTAAGACCTACTTATGGCATCATGCTCTATCAGGAGCAGGTCATGCAGGTTGCCCAACGCTTTGCAGGTTTTAGCCTGGGGAAAGCCGATATTTTACGGCGTGCCATGGGTAAAAAAAATGCGGCGGAAATGCATAAGATGGAAGACGATTTTGTCCTTGGTGCTCAAAATTTAGGTCATACGGAAGAAAAAGCTAAAGAGGTCTTTGCGATCATGGAAAAATTTGCTGGTTATGGCTTTAACCGTTCCCATGCTTATGCCTATTCTGCCTTAGCTTTTCAAATGGCCTATTTCAAGGTGCATTATCCCGATGTTTTCTTTGATATCATGCTCAATTATTCGAGTAGCGATTATCTGACGGATGCTCTTCAGTCTGATTTTAAAGTCGCGCCATTATCCATCAATACCATCCCTTACAGAGATAAGTTTCAGGATCGAAAAATTTACTTGGGAATGAAAAATATCAAGGGACTCCCCAGGGATTTAGCGTATTGGATTATCGACAATCGCCCCTTTGAAAGTGTCGAAGATTTCATCTTAAGACTTCCAAGGCAGTACCATAAATTGCCTCTCTTGACTCCCTTAGCGGAGCTTGGATTGTTTGATATTTTTGAAAAGAATAGACGCAAAGTCCTTCAAAATTTACCGAATTTGTTTGTTTTTGCTGATGAATTAGGAAGCTTGTTTGCAGATTCCAATTACTCTTGGATAGAGACAGAAGACTTTAGCCAGGCTAAAAAATATGAGAAGGAAGAGGCGATTATTGGAGTTGGCCTTAGCAACCATCCACTGGTTGCAATTGGGAAAACAAGTCCTTTTGAGATCCAGCCTATTGCCCAACTTGTACAAGGGGAGCAAGCACGCATTCTTATTGAGGTACACAGCATTCGAACCATTCGAACCAAGTCGGGGGAACCGATGGCCTTTTTGCAGGTCAGCGATACTAAGAACAAATTAGATGTGACCCTTTTTCCTGAAACTTACAATCGATTCTCTTCCTTGATCAAAGAAGGTGGTTACTACTACTTGACTGGAAAGGTACAAGAGCGAGATGGTCGTTTGCAGATGATTTTAGCGGAAGCTCAACTAGCAACCAATGAGAAGTTCTGGCTGCAATTGGTTGATCATCGTCAGGATAAAAAGATTCTGTCTATTTTGAAAAAATATCCAGGGCCTTATCCTGTGGTATTGCGCTATGAAGAAGAAAAGAAAACCCTGCAATTGAAGGGCTATACAGTTCAAAAAAACAAAGAATTGGAAGAGGAACTAAAGAATCTCGTTATGAAAACGATTTATCGATAAAAACTGCTAAAAATACGAGAATTTTGATTTTCTTTGTGTTATAATTACGTAGAATGTAAAAGAAAAAAAGGAGCAAATATCGAAATGAAACGTATTGCTGTTTTAACCAGTGGTGGAGATGCCCCTGGAATGAATGCTGCTATCCGTGCAGTTGTTCGCCAAGCAATTTCAGAAGGAATGGAAGTCTTCGGTATCTATGATGGATATGCCGGAATGGTTGCTGGTAAAATTAAGCCACTTGATAGATCATCTGTTGGTGATATTATCTCCCGTGGAGGGACCTTCCTTCACTCTGCTCGTTTCCCTGAATTCGCTCAGCGCGAAGGTCAATTAAAAGGGATCGAGCAATTGAAGAAACATGGAATCGAAGGTGTTGTTGTCATTGGTGGAGATGGTTCTTACCATGGAGCGATGCGCTTGACAGAACTTGGATTCCCAGCTGTTGGTCTTCCTGGTACCATTGATAATGATATTGTTGGAACTGACTTTACAATTGGTTTTGATACGGCAGTTACAACTGCAATGGACGCCATTGACAAAATCCGTGATACTTCATCTAGTCACCGTCGTACCTTTGTTATCGAGGTTATGGGTCGCAATGCTGGAGATATTGCTCTTTGGGCAGGAATTGCTTCTGGTGCAGATGAAATCATTATTCCAGAAGAAGGATTCAAGATCGAAGAAGTTGTTGAAAGTATCAAAGAAGGTTACGCTAAAGGTCGTACCCACAACATCATCGTTTTGGCTGAGGGTGTGATGTCTGCGGATGGATTTGGTCAAGCTTTGAAAGATGCTGGAGATACAAGTGACCTTCGTGTGACGGAGCTTGGTCACATCCAACGTGGTGGTTCACCAACTGCACGTGACCGTGTCCTTGCTTCACGTATGGGTGCACACGCAGTTAAATTGCTCAAACAAGGAATCGGTGGTGTAGCCGTTGGAATCCGTAATGAGAAGATGGTGGAAAGCCCAATCCTTGGTAAAGCAGAAGAAGGAGCGCTCTTTAGCTTGACAGAAGAAGGTAAGATTGTGGTGAACAATCCCCACAAGGCTGATCTTGACCTTTGTGAGTTAAACCGTAACTTGTCTTCAATCTAATTCTATTTCATAAATTTGTTAATCTGGTCCTAGAAAGACAGATATATTTAAAAAGGAGTCACATAAATCATGAACAAACGTGTAAAAATCGTTGCAACTTTGGGTCCTGCGGTAGAAATCCGTGGTGGAAAAAAATTCGGTGAAGATGGATACTGGGGTGAAAAACTTGACGTTGAAGCTTCAGCACAAAACATTGCTAAATTGATTGAAGCAGGAGCTAACACTTTCCGTTTCAACTTCTCACACGGTGACCACCAAGAACAAGGTGAACGGATGGCAACTGTTAAACTTGCAGAAAAACTTGCAGGTAAAAAAGTTGGTTTCCTTCTTGATACTAAAGGACCAGAAATTCGTACTGAATTGTTCGAAGGTGAAGCTAAAGAGTACTCATACAAAACTGGTGAAAAAATCCGTGTTGCAACTAAACAAGGAATCAAATCAACTCGTGAAGTGATTGCTTTGAACGTTGCAGGTGCGCTTGACATCTATGATGACGTTGAAGTTGGTCGCCAAGTATTGGTTGACGATGGTAAATTGGGTCTTCGTGTTGTAGAAAAAGATGATGCAACTCGTGAATTTGTCGTTGAAGTTGAAAACGACGGTGTGATCGCTAAACAAAAAGGTGTGAACATCCCTAACACGAAAATTCCTTTCCCTGCTCTTGCTGAACGCGATAACGATGATATCCGCTTCGGTTTGGAACAAGGTATCAACTTCATCGCGATCTCATTCGTACGTACTGCAAAAGACGTCAACGAAGTTCGTGCCATCTGTGAAGAAACTGGTAACGGTCACGTTCAATTGTTTGCGAAAATCGAAAACCAACAAGGTATCGATAACTTGGATGAAATCATTGAAGCTGCTGACGGTATCATGATCGCTCGTGGTGACATGGGTATCGAAGTACCATTCGAAATGGTTCCAGTTTACCAAAAAATGATCATCACTAAAGTGAACGCTGCTGGTAAAGTTGTTATCACTGCAACAAACATGCTTGAAACAATGACTGAAAAACCACGTGCGACTCGTTCAGAAGTATCAGACGTATTTAACGCTGTTATCGACGGAACTGACGCTACAATGCTTTCAGGTGAGTCTGCGAATGGTAAATACCCACTTGAGTCAGTAACAACAATGGCTACAATTGACAAGAACGCTCAAACTCTTCTTAACGAATACGGACGTTTGAACTCAGATACTTTCGAACGTAACTCTAAGACAGAAGTTATGGCTTCAGCTGTTAAAGACGCTACAAACTCAATGAATATCAAATTGGTTGTTACCCTTACTAAGACTGGTCACACAGCACGTTTGATTTCTAAATACCGTCCAAATGCTGATATCTTGGCATTGACATTCGACGAATTGACAGAGCGTGGATTGATGTTGAACTGGGGTGTTATCCCAATGTTGACTGAAGCTCCATCATCAACTGATGATATGTTCGAAATCGCTGAACGTAAAGCAGTTGAAGCAGGTCTTGTAGAATCTGGTGACGATATCGTTATCGTTGCAGGTGTGCCACTTGGCGAAGCTGTTCGTACAAACACAATGCGTATCCGTACAGTACGTTAATAAAGACAATTGTTCTTAAAACCTTGCTCGTTGATCGAAAAGGATCAACGAGCAAGGTTTTTCTTTTTCTCGTTGACTTGTCTATCGGAGGAAGTTATCAAGTGAATTCTCACTAATGTTTACTTTCTCTTTTTTAAAGATTGAAAACATGGTATAATAAATAAAAAGGAAGGGAGACACACATGCCAAGGAGAGATTTAATTAGAAATATCGTCATTGTCGGTGTACTAGTATTAGCACTGATTTTATTGCGAATTTTTGTATTTCATCCATTAACAATTACTGAGAAAATGGCCAATGCTTCTGTAAAAAATGGGGATCTCGTTGTGGCAACTAGAAATGCTCAGGTGGATCGCAGTGATTTGGTTTTATACAAGGTTGGTGGAAAAGAATACCTTGGACGTGTCATTGCTAAAGAAGATGATGAAGTTAGCTATGTGGATGATGTTCTCTATTTGAATGGGCAGGCAACGCCAGAACCTTACTTGAATAACATGCTCAACAAACATCTAGCTGCTCCAACCAGTAATGGCTATTACACAGATGACTTCTTCTTATCAGAGTTAAAGGGAACCAAGGCTGGCCGGGTACCATCGGATACTTACTTGGTTTTAAATGATAACCGTGGGGACACAGAAGACAGTCGGGAGTTTGGGTATATCCATAAAAATCAGATTGAAGGAGTTGTCAATCTTCGTCTCTACCCCCTCAATAAATTTGGTTTTATAAAAGTTGAAGAATAGTCGAAAGGCTATTTTTTCTTACAAAAAAGCTACTGCGGAAAGGAATTGCAGTAGCTTTTTGTTCTGGTTAAATTGAGGGAGAGGGATCTATTTTTCTTGTTTACTAGTGATTTGGTGAAAGACCTTTTGCCAGTGTTCATGGCGACGCCAGAGACTGGTATGAACCTGGTTGTGTAATTCATAGCGAATCAATTTGGTCTTTTGACTGATGGATTCGATTTCGAAATTCTTAAAGGGAATTTGATGCTCTTCTTGCAAACGAACGAGATCCTCTTTGTGGCTTTCTTGACCGAATTCATTAATGAGGGTGAAGTTGTCTGCTAGGAGGGTTGAATATTCCTGCTGAGCCTGCAAGCGTTCTTCATAAGTTTTTAATTTGAGAAGGACATTGTCCAGGATCTCATCTTCTGGGATAGAACTTGGCTCCACATGCACATCGATGTCAAAGACGCCAAATTTTTCCTTAAGAAGGCGCTCGACCTCTTCGGTAATGGCATGACTCTCATAAACAGAGAGGTCTGGATTCATTTCGATGACGACATCTAGGTAAATGTTGCTTCCGTAAGTCCGTCCCCTTTGGGATTTGACCCGGCTGACTTTGGGCAATTCTAGAATGGCAGCCTTGTATTTATCAAGAAGACTTTCATCAAATCCATCTGAGAGGCTGAAGGAGGATTCGATGAAAATATCGTAGGCGGTTTTTAGGATAAAGAAGGTGATGACAATGGCCACCAATTGGTCCACAATGGGGTAGTTGAGAGCGCTAGCCCCAATCGCAACAGAGGTTCCTAAAGAAGTGACCACGTCAGAGAGGTTATCTTTGGCAGCTGCATTGAGGGCCTTGGATTGGGCTTTCTTGGCTAAAGTGCGGTTATGAAGATAGACCGCAAACATGACAAGGGCTGACCCAACTCCAACAATGGCTCCTAAAGGATCAATAACAGTTGTTTCCCTGCTGAGAATTTTTTGAACCGTATCTCGTAGGACATCGAAGCCCACATAAAACATGATGATGGACGTCACCAGGCTAGCTAGATCTTCGATCTTCCAATGACCGAACCGGTGGTCACGGTCAGCTGGCTGGCGGGCTAAGCGAATGCCAATGAGAAGGGCGACGTTGCTGATAATATCGGATAAGTTATTAAAACCATCAGCGACCAAACTGGAGGAGTGAAGCAGGTGGCCTGTTGCTAATTTAGCTGCGGAAAGAATCAGGTAGGCGACAATACTGATCAGGGCTCCACGTTCGGCTAGTTTTAAATTACTTTGTGATCGATTCACTTAGACCTCCTCCAGACTTCTGTAGATTTCCTCCTAAGCGACAAACTTGGATCGTTGTTGATGAGGAAATATTCGTTCTTCTTAAGGCTTTATTATAGCTTTTTTGAGTACAAAATTCAAATGATGCCAACTGTTTCCAAAAGGAGAAAGGGCGAAAATGTGGTATAATAGAACGATTGAATGAATGAGGAGTATGAGATGAATCCTTTATTGAATGGTATGAATGATCGCCAAGCAGAGGCGGTCCAAACGACAGAAGGTCCCCTCTTGATCATGGCGGGGGCTGGTTCTGGTAAGACACGTGTCTTGACCCACCGCATCGCTTACTTGATCGATGAAAAAATGGTCAATCCTTGGAATATTTTGGCCATTACCTTTACCAATAAAGCCGCTCGGGAAATGAAGGAGCGGGCTTATCAGTTGAATCCAGCCACCCAAGATTGCTTGATTGCCACCTTCCACTCTATGTGTGTGCGCATCCTCCGTCGTGATGCGGATCACATTGGCTACAACCGCAACTTCACCATTGTCGACCCGGGTGAGCAACGGACCTTGATGAAGCGGATTTTGAAGTCCTTGAACTTGGATCCTAAAAAATGGAATGAACGGACCATCTTGGGGACTATTTCCAATGCCAAAAATGACCTGATCGATGAAGTGGCCTACGTCGCCCAAGCGGGGGATATGTATACCCAGATCGTCGCCAAGTGTTATGAGGCTTACCAAAAGGAACTCCGTCAGTCAGAAGCAGTGGACTTTGATGATTTGATCATGCTGACACTGCGTCTTTTTGATCAGCATCCAGATGTGCTGACCTATTACCAGCAGAAGTTTCAATACATCCACGTAGACGAGTATCAAGATACAAACCATGCCCAATACCAATTGGTCAAACTCTTGGCTTCACGTTTTAAAAATATCTGTGTCGTTGGGGATGCGGACCAGTCTATTTATGGCTGGCGGGGAGCAGATATGCAGAATATCCTGGACTTTGAGAAGGATTATCCTGATGCCAAGGTCGTCCTCCTAGAAGAGAATTACCGCTCGACTAAGACGATCTTGCAAGCAGCCAATGATGTCATCAAAAACAATCGTAACCGTCGACCTAAAAATCTTTGGACTCAAAATGAAAACGGGGAAGAGATTGTCTATTACCGGGCTAATGACGAGCAGGATGAAGCAGTCTTTGTTGCTAAAACCATTGAAGAGCTCAGTCGCGAAGCTGGCTACAAGCACCGTGATTTTGCTGTTCTCTACCGAACCAATGCCCAGTCACGGACCATTGAAGAAGCGCTGCTCAAGTCCAACATTCCCTACACCATGGTGGGAGGCACCAAGTTCTACAGCCGGAAGGAAATTCGGGATGTCATTGCTTATCTGAACTTGATTGCCAACCTCAGTGACAATATCAGTTTTGAGCGCATTATCAATGAACCTAAGCGGGGAATCGGGCCAGGTACAGTGGATAAGATTCGCGACTTTGCCCAAATGCAAGAGTCCTCACTCCTGGATGCTTCAGCCAATATTATGCTCTCTGGCATCAAAGGAAAAGCAGCCCAAGCCATCTGGGACTTTGCCAATCTCATTCTTGATTTGAGAGAAAAATTGGACCATCTGACCATTACAGAATTGGTCGAAGAAGTCCTTGATAAGACAGGTTACATGACGGCCCTAACCAATCAGGGAAATTTGGAAAGTCAGGCCCGCATCGAGAATATCCAAGAGTTCCTATCTGTTACCAAGAATTTTGATGAAAATGGAGAGACCGTCGAAGACGAATCAGGTGTGGAAACCTTGAGTCGTTTCTTGAACGATTTGGCTTTGATTGCCGATACAGATGATGGGGCCCAAGAAACTTCAGAAGTCACCTTGATGACCCTTCACGCGGCTAAGGGATTGGAGTTTCCAGTCGTCTTCTTGATTGGGATGGAAGAAAATGTCTTTCCTCTTAGTCGTGCGGCTGAGGATCCAGATGAGTTGGAAGAAGAGCGTCGCTTGGCTTATGTAGGGATCACGCGGGCAGAGAAGGTTCTCTTCTTGACCAATGCTAACTCACGTTTGCTCTTTGGACGGACCAGCTACAACCGCCCGACGCGTTTCATCAATGAAATTAGCTCGGATTTATTGACCTACCAAGGATTAGCCCGTCCAGTTAATACCAGCTTTAAGGCTTCTTATAGCAATGGAGGCGGAACGACCTTTGGAAAAGGCATGAGCCTGTCACAAGCCCTTCAAGAGCGCAAGAGACAAGCAGCCCCAAGTGCTCTCACGTCATCAAGCCTCCCCTTTGGCAATAGCAACCGTTCTAGCGCCAAAGAAAGCGTCGCATGGGCCATTGGCGACATTGCCATTCACAAGAAGTGGGGCGAAGGAACCGTGCTTGAAGTATCTGGTAGTGGTAGTACCCAAGAACTCAAGATCAACTTCCCAGAAGTGGGTCTCAAAAAACTCTTGGCCAGTGTCGCGCCGATTGAGAAGAAATAAACTAAAGCCAGTAAGCTAAGTCCACTGTTTCAGATTATAAATAAGCAACATCTTTTCAGAAATCTAAAGTTATTACTGAATGAGACTATTGAAAAAAATATTTTGGAACTAGTGCAAAATAGATTGAGACTTTTCGCCGTGAGGAAAGCATCAGAAACGCATTAGTTTCTGGTGCTCGGTAGATTTGAGACGAAAGGCTCAAATCTAAGGTATGGAATCCCAAAGGGAGTCGCTACCGTCCGTCCTCACCTAAGGAAAGTCTCTATAAAAGAATGAATATTTACTTAAAACCAGCAAGCTTCGTTTGTTGGTTTTGATTTTACTGGTGGCATGATATAATATACTAAGAATAGAGAAAGAGGCAGGCTATGAACGAAATCAAGTGTCCCAACTGTGGGGAAGTCTTTACAGTCAATGAAAGTCAATACAGCGAACTCTTGTCACAGGTACGGACAGCAGAGTTTGACAAGGAAATTCATGAGCGAATTCGGCAAGAGTTGGCTTTAGCAGAGCAAAAGGCCCTTAATGAGCAGCAAGAGAAGTTAGCAAAGAAGGATCAAGAAATTGCTCAGTTACAAAACCAGATTCAACAGTTTGATACCGAAAAAGAATTGGCCAAAAAAGAGGTGGAGCAAACGGCTAGCCAAAGCCTACTAGAGAAAGAAAAAGAAGTGCAAGCGCTGGAAAATCAGTTGGCCACCTTGCGCTTGGAGCATGAGAATCAGCTCCAAAAGACTTTATCTGCACTGGAAAAAGAGCGAGACGAGGTTAAGAATCAGCTAGCCTTGCAAGAAAAGGAAGCAGCACTCGCCCAGACTTCTCTCAAAGAGCGCTATGAGGTAGAGCTGCGGCAGAAAGACGAGACCATAGAGTTCTACAAGGATTTCAAAGCTAAGCAGTCTACTAAGATGATTGGCGAGAGTTTGGAACAGCACTGCGAGTATGAGTTTAACAAGAATCGTATGGCTATGTTTCCACGAGCTGAGTTTGGCAAGGACAATGATGCCAGAACTGGCAGCAAGGGTGACTACATTTACCGTGAGGTGGATGAAAATGGTGTAGAAATCCTCTCTATCATGTTTGAGATGAAAAATGAAGGCGATGAGACAGCGACCAAGAAGAAAAACGAGCATTTCTTCAAAGAGCTGGATAAGGACCGGCGGGAGAAAGGTTGCGAGTATGCTATTCTGGTGACACTTCTTGAGGCTGATAGCGAGCTCTACAATTCGGGTATTGTCGATGTGTCCTACGTCTATGAGAAGATGTATGTTATCCGGCCTCAGTTCTTCTTGCCCATGATTACCCTCTTGCGCAATGCGGCTCTTAACTCTCTTAAATACAAGCAAGAACTAGCACTTATCCGTGAGCAAAATATTGACATCACCCACTTTGAAGAAGATCTAGACGCCTTCAAGGTTGCCTTTGCTAAGAACTACAATTCAGCCTCCGTCAACTTCGGTAAGGCCATCGATGAAATCGACAAAGCCATCAAGCGGATGGAAGAAGTCAAGAAATTCCTCACCACATCAGAAAATCAACTCCGCCTCGCTAATAATAAGTTGGATGATGTATCAGTCAAAAAATTGACCCGCAAAAATCCAACCATGAAAGCTAAATTTGATGCTCTGAAAGGAGAATAATCTTTGTATTCAGCTAAGAACGCTACCTTGTCCATGAATGGGAAAACCATGGACTATGTGACATTTGGTAAAGGTAAGCAACCATTAGTGATCAT
Source organism: Streptococcus sp. F0442 (assembly GCF_000314795.2). Taxonomy (GTDB): domain Bacteria; phylum Bacillota; class Bacilli; order Lactobacillales; family Streptococcaceae; genus Streptococcus. Next base: position 306,711 of record NZ_KB373316.1, read on the forward strand.
AGCAGGCTTGGGGGATGGGTTGCAGACGGTTAAAGGAAAGGCCCTGCTCTTTTCCCTCTCTTATCGTCTACTTGCTAAGCACTATAAAATCTATGTTTTTTCTCGAATCAATGAGCTGAGACAGGGCTATACGACGCGAGATATGGCAGCAGATGTAGCAGAAGCAATGGAGGCACTAAAACTAGATACCGCTTATGTTATGGGGATTTCACAAGGTGGAATGATTGCCCAATGGTTGACAGTTGATTTTCCTGAAAAGGTTCAAAAGCTCATCTTAGCCGTGACCACTGCAAAACCTAGTCAACTTGCTAGAGAACGAATTGAGCATTGGCAAAAACTTAGTCAATCTGGAAATTTTAAGCATCTCATGCTGGATATTGCAAAGCATTCCTACACGCAAAAGAGTTATCAAAAGTGGCGGTTGCTTTATAATATCATGGGTCGCTTGGGACGAATGAAAGATGAGAAACGAATTGCTATTCAGTCTCAGTCTTGCCTGGAACATAATAGCCTTGAGGTCTTAAAAGAAATTCAATGTCCGACCTTGGTCCTTGGTGCGCTTGAAGATGATGTGATCGGTGTGAACGACTCCAAGGAACTGGCAAAAGCGATTTCGGGTTGTCAGCTCCTTATTCTAAAGCATTCTGGGCATGCTCTTTATGAAGATAATAAAGCATTTCAAGAGGCTGTCTGTGAATTCTTAAACTAAAAAAAGCTGGAATTTTCCAGCTTTTTTATGTTAGTTAAATCGCAAAGAGATCGTTTAGGTTTTCTGCCATGGTTGGGTGGGTAAAGATTTGTTTTGCGATGTAAGTATAAGGGATCTTGTTGTCCATGGCCATGGTAATTAGGTTGATAAGTTCGCCTGCAGCTTCTCCAAAGAGAGTCGCTCCAAGAATTTCTTTGGTTTCTGGGTTGACCACGGCTTTGAAGGCCCCTCGGAGGTCTGCGTTGACATGGCCACGAGGCATAGCAGCAACTGGCAATTCTTTAACAGCGACTGGAAGTCCTTTGTCACGCGCTTCTTGCTCGGTCAAGCCGACTTGGGCAAGTGGAGGAGCAATAAAGAGTGTTGTCGCATAATTGTTACGAGTTTCGAGATTGTAGCTACCATCTCCGGTAAGGTAGTTGAAGACGATGCGGAAGTCATCGAGTGACATGTAGGTGAATTGAGGGCCACCATTGACATCTCCAACTGCAAAGACACCAGGGACGCTGGTTTCCAAATGACGGTTAACTTGGATTGCCCCACGATCAGTGACTTGGATGTCTGTGTTTTCAAGACCAAGTCCAGCTGTGTTTGGTTTACGTCCTGTTGCGTAGAGAAGGATATCAAACTCGAAGTCTCCCTTATCCGTTACAACGGTTAAGTTGTTTTGGCCATCTTTGATTTCTTGGGTATGAACGCCTTGCAAGAATTGAATGCCATCTTCTTCCAGGTAGCCTTTGGCAAGAGCTGCGATGCTTGGCTCGATCCGTGGCAAGAACGTATCTGCAGCATCCAATACTGTTACTTGGCTACCCAAGGTATTATAGAGATGAGCAAATTCCAATCCGATAGGTCCTCCACCAAGGACGCCCAGGCGTTTAGGTAGGTTTTCCAAACGTTGAATACCGGTTGAATCCACTGCAAATTTACTTTCAGCCAATCCTGGGATTGGAAGGATAGTTGGCACAGCACCAGTATTAATAATAATGGTTTCTGCTGTCAATTCTTCCTTTTCATCTCCAGCTTGAATTTCGATGACCTTGTTAGACACAAAGCGGGCCGTCGCGTCGATAATGTCTACGCCAGTTCCAGCAATGGTTGCGTAGTTCTTGCCATTGAGACGAGTCGTCACTGCATTTTTCTCATTCATGGCTTGCTCAAAATCCAAGCCTTTTTCTGCTGCAACAATCAAGGTCTTGGTTGGAATACAAGCGATATTGATACAAGTACCACCGTACATAGACTTGCTCTTTTCAATCAGAGCAACTTTTTTTCCTTGGCTTGATAATTTCGCTGCAAGAGTTTTACCAGCTTTACCAAATCCAATAACAATTACATCATACATTAACATATGTTACACCTTCTTTCGCTTTCTATTGTATCAAACCCATTTTAAAAAGTCTGAAATCTGCTACGGGATTTTTTGGGAGATTATCAGGAAGAGGAAACAGGGACAAGAAGTCTCGTTTCATGGTATAATAAAGGGTCGGTGACTAGGGTGATCACACATGAGCTAGAAAGAGCAAATCAGATAGACGGAATTATCAATGTAAAAAAAGAAGCAGGGATGACTTCACATGATGTGGTCTTTAAACCGCGAAAAATCCTAGGAACCAAGAAGATCGGTCATGGGGGAACGCTGGATCCTGATGTGGTGGGAGTGCTTCCGATTGCAGTTGGAAAAGCGATCCAGATGGTCGAATTTATGCAAGATGAAGGCAAAATCTATGAAGGAGAAACCACTTTAGGCTTTTCTACCACGACGGGGGATGCAAGTGGGGTTTAAAAGGAGACTTTCAATCTGCCATGTAAAATATGTCCAAATATAATTTGAAAAAAATGGGGGCAGATTAAGAGATTATACATTTTTAATATCAAGCTTTGAGCTATTAAAAGTTTCCATTTTACCGATCGGGAGTGTTGTTCGGGTGAGAGAAGGTGTGGAGCCTGTCATGATGATAAATTATTGTCCAGATACTAAAAGCAGAGGCAAAAATGAAACTAGGACCATTTGGATTGGGCTTATCAATAGGGGGGTAAAACATGGAAATACAATTAAAATTACGTGGAAACTCAGAAGGATTTATCCTTGAGTCAAAATTACCTGATGATGAACTTTGGACTGAAAGGATTGAAATCGTTCAAGAAGATGAAGGTTATCGTCTCTATGCAACAGATGTAGAAATTCTTGTCTTGAAAGAATCAGAATTCATTTCTAAGAAGAAAAGAATAGTCGCAAGAGGGTTAAATAAGGATTTGATTTATTATGAAGAAAAAAGATTTGAACATTTATGGGAACAAGCATACTGGCATGGAGTTTTTCAATTCAATTTAAATAACTATGAAATGACGAGTGTAGGTTCAGGTAGTAAAGGAGATATTTCACCTGTCACAAAAGATGGCATTCCGATTGCCGTTTATGCTGCAAGTAATATTGCAATTGCTGGAAAGAGAAACTTTTCTCTCTATACTGAAAATATTGACGAAATTGACAATTTACTGATGTTTTACGTAATTGATTATATTAGGGGATATGACTTTTTAGATATTGATTCTTTATCTGCAAGATATCGTTTCTTTTATCGATTCGATAAACGCTCAGCTCTAACGAAGGAACATTTAGATATGCTTCCAGAGGAGAGAAGACCTTCTAAGTTAGAGGCGTTTATCATCTATTTTTTATCAGCCTTCCTTGTTGTGGGTATCAGCTTGGTATCATTACGCCCTTTATTCTCATTTTTAGTAGCAATACTGATACATTTTATTTATACTATCATAAAGAATTGGAGAGATAGAGGTGAATAGTAGATTACTTACCTATTGATTTATTATTGAGACTACATTAAAAGAAATCTTAAAAAAGTGCCAATAGCTTGATCAAAGGCATGAGAGAATGGTTTAAATGATACTGGAACGAGTTAATATAACTTTATTGACCACAACTGAAGAGAGGAAAATAGAAAGCAAGACATGAACGGTATTATCAACTTAAAAAAAGAAGCAGGCATGACCTCGCATGATGCGGTTTTTAAGCTACGTAAGATTTTAGGAACAAAAAAAATCGGTCATGGTGGGACCTTGGATCCGGATGTGGTTGGCGTTTTACCCATTGCTATAGGGAAGGCGACTCGCATGGTAGAGTTCATGCAGGACGAGGGCAAGGTCTACGAGGGCGAAATCACTCTGGGATTTTCTACCACGACGGAGGATGCCAGCGGGGAAGTCGTAGAGCGGACCCCAGTGGAAGCCCCTTTAGATGCAACAGAGGTGGACCGCATGATTGCCCAGATGGTGGGAGAAATGGAGCAGATACCACCTATGTACTCAGCAGTCAAGGTCAACGGACGTAAACTCTATGAGTATGCACGAGCAGGAGAAGAAGTGGAACGTCCTGTCCGACAGGTGACGATTTGTGAATTCACGCGCATCGGTGAGATTGGCTACGAGGAAGGACTAGCCCGTTTTCGCTTCAGGGTCAAATGCAGCAAGGGGACCTATATCCGGACCTTGTCGGTGGATTTGGGTCAAAAACTGGGTTATGCAGCCCATATGTCCCATCTTACCCGAACCAGGGCTGCCGGTTTGTCACTGGATGATGCCCTGACCCTGGAAGAGGTTGCTGAAAAAGTAGCGCAAGGAGATTTGAGCTTCCTTCACCCACTTGAGATTGGAACCGGGGATCTGGAAAAAGTAGATCTGACAGTTGAAGAGGTTGGCGAAGTCCAAGTGGGACGCTTTATTCCAGTTGAGAGCGAAGCCAGAGAGTTAGCTGCTTTTTACCAAGGGAAATTGGTAGCTATTTTGGAAAAAAGGGAAGAACTTTACAAACCTCGCAAGGTTTTTCTGACAGAAAGTGTGTTACAATAAATTTATGAATATTCGTTTGATAACTACTGCTCATCAGATCCATTTAGACAGTGATACTGTTTTAGTCCTAGGCTATTTTGATGGCCTGCATCTGGGACATCAAGAACTCTTTAAAAAGGCCCGTCAAATGGCAGATGAAAAGGGATTGAAGGTTGCTTTACTAACCTTTCCTGAATCTCCTAAATTAGCCTTTGTTCGCTACCGACCGGAATTACTCCTTCATTTGCAGAGCCCTGAGGATCGGTTCCAAAAATTAAAAGAACTAGGTGTTGATGAGCTCTTCCTCATTGATTTTACGACTGATTTTGCTTCTAAAACAGCAAAAGAATTTGTCGAACAGTACGTGAAAGCCTTGAGAGCTCGGGTCTTAATTGCTGGATTTGATTACAGTTTTGGTTCAGATAAAAATAATGTCTCTCATTTAGCTACTTATTTTGATGGCCAGGTTGAAGTCATTCCACCTGTATTGGATCAGGGCGAAAAAATTAGCTCAACCCGCATACGTCAAGATGTCATAAAAGGGCGTGTCAAGGAAGCTGCACGGTTGCTTGGTCATCCCTTGTCCAGTCGGGGAATCGTGGTGCATGGAGATGCGCGTGGTCGGACTATTGGTTACCCTACAGCAAATCTAGCACCAATCGATCGGACCTATCTACCATCAGATGGAGTCTATGTAGTTGATGTCGATTTTAAAGGGCATACCTATCGGGGCATGGCTTCTGTCGGGAAGAATATTACCTTTGATGGGAAGGAGCTTCGGTTTGAAGTCAATCTTTTTGACTTTTCAGGAGACATCTACGGTCATACCCTGACCATTCACTGGTTAGATAAGATTCGAGAAATGGTCAAATTTGATGGGATAGATCAACTAGTGGCTCAACTAGAAGAAGATGAAGCAGTTTCACGAAACTGGACCGAGGATTAGGAAGCTACCTAGTCCTTTTTTCTGCTGTCTTTTGGGGGATAATGAAAGTGGTTTCTTTTTTTCTACTGAAATTCAGAAAAATCGACTAGAAATCAAAAAAGCGCTTTTCAAGCACCTAATTTTTTTGTATAATAGAGTTAGATAGTTATATATAAAAAAAGAAGTGAACCACATGATTACATTATTTTTATCACCGAGTTGTACATCATGTCGAAAAGCTCGGGCTTGGTTAAAAAAGCACGATGTTCCATTTAAAGAACACAATATAATGACAAGTCCTTTGAGCAAACAGGAGTTGACAAGTATATTGGCCTTGACCGAAAACGGAACAGACGACATTATTTCAACTCGTTCAAAAATTTTTCAAAAATTGGATGTTGATGTTGAAGATTTATCGATCTCAGCCTTGATTCATCTGATTGAGGAAAATCCAAGTCTCCTACGGAGACCGATAATTTTAGATAACAAGCGCATGCAAATCGGCTTTAACGAAGACGAAATTCGTGCCTTCTTGCCGCGGAGTTATCGTAAACAAGAGTTACGCTCTGCCACTCTAAGAGCAGAAATAAACTAAGAAGTATGTCGAATGCAAAAAAATTATAGTTACCCACTGGACTTATCGTGGAGCACTGAAGAGCTTGCTTCAGTGCTTTCTTTTTACAATAAAGTTGAAGAAGCCTATGAAAGTAAGGTAGAGGCCAAAGAATACATGGAAGCCTACCGCGCTTTTAAGAAGGTCGTGCCTAGTATCGGAGAAGAAAAACGTCTCGGACGGGAGTTCGAAGAAGTGAGCGGTTATTCTCTCTATCGTGCGACCCAGGCTGCAAAGCAAAAAGAGGAAGGATGGTTTTCTCTTGAAGAATAAATTAGAGTATGCAAAACAGATCGTTTTGGAAGCAGGGGAGTATTTACGTCTTCATCTCAATGATTCCTTAATGATTACGAAAAAGACGGGGCCAACGGACTTGGTCACCCAAATGGACCAACAAGTTCAACAGGATTTGGTTGAAAAAATTAATCGTCGCTATCCCGAAGATCGTATTTTTGCGGAGGAAGATGGTCTTCGATCCCCGATTTCAGAAGGAGCGGTTTGGGTAATCGATCCCATTGATGGAACCAATAATTTTGTGACCCAAAAGGAAGACTTTGCGGTGATGGTAGCCTATTTTGAAGACGGGATTGGTCAGTTTGGTTTGATCTACGATGTCATGCGGGACCACCTCTTTTATGGTGGTGGGGAATTCCCAGTTTATCGAAATGATGTTGAACTGACGCCCTTTGTGGATCAGCCTTTGGAGAACTTCCTGATTGCGTCAAATGTCGGTATGCTTGAGAAAAATGACTGGGGCATGGCTGATCTTGGAATGGATTCACTAGGAATTCGAGTCTATGGGAGTGCAGGCATTAGTTTTGCAAAAATTCTCTCAGGCGGTATTTTGGCTTACTTTAGCTATATCTGGCCATGGGACTACGCAGCAGCAGCGATCATGGGCGAACGGTTAGGATACACAGTCTTAAATCTAAATGGGGATAGCCCCAATTACCAGACAGTGGAACCCATTATGATGGTTCCAAAAGCTAAGCTAACAGAAATTCAAACCTATCTTAAGAAAGGGAGAAGTTAAATGAATTTTCCCAATGGTTTTAAAGAAAAATACCAGCATCTTCTAGGTGAGGATGCTGCTGCTTTTTTTGCGACCTTTGATCAAGAAGCGTTAGCAGCCTTTCGCACCAATCCCTTGAAAGAAGCGCAAAAAGTATTTGACGATCCCATTCCTAATACGCCTTGGGGGCACTACGGAAAGGTCTCGGGGAAATCCATCGAGCACGCAACAGGCTTGGTCTATTCGCAAGAGCCAGCAGCACAGATAGTGGCCCAAGTCGCTCAGCCGAAGCCAGGGATGAAGGTCTTAGACTTGGCGGCAGCTCCTGGAGGAAAGACGACCCAGCTCTTGTCTTATTTGGACAATCAGGGACTCTTGGTCTCCAATGAAATCCACAAGGGCCGCTCGAAAATTCTCGTAGAGAATGTCGAACGCTTTGGTGCTCGAAATGTGCTGGTGACAAATGAATCAGCCGATCGTCTGGCCAAAGTTTTCTCAGGCTTTTTTGATCTGATTGTACTAGACGCCCCTTGTTCAGGCGAGGGGATGTTTCGTAAGCAACCAGATGCCATGGACTATTGGTCCATCGATTATCCTCGAGAGTGCAGTCTCCTTCAAAGAGAGATTCTAGAGGATGCTCTCAAGATGTTGGTTCCGGGTGGTTTCTTGGTTTATTCAACCTGTACTTGGGCTCCTGAGGAAAATGAAGAGATCGTATCCTGGCTTCTGGAAAACTATGATCTGGAATTGGAAACTATCGAGAAGATCAATGGTATGGCAGAAGGCATTGACTATCCAGAAACGGCGCGCATGTATCCTCATCTCTTTAAAGGAGAGGGACAATTTGTTGCTAAGTTCCGCTATCTAGGAGAGAATCGACCTGCCAAAGTCCCTTCGAAGAAGGACCAATTATCTGCAGAACAAAAGAAATTGTGGCAGGAATTTGCTAAGAAACATTTTAAAGTCACACTGGAAGGGGTTCTCGAAACCTTTGGTGACGAGCTGTATTTGGTTCCTTTAGGTTTACCAGATTTGCGCAAAGTAAAAATTGCTCGAAATGGTTTGCACCTCGGAACCTTCAAGAAAAATCGTTTTGAACCTAGTTTTGCCCTTGGTCTAGCTCTGAGACCGAGTGAAGTTAAAGAGACCGTTGCCATCACACCAGAGGACTTTGTCCATTATGTGGCGGGAGAGACCATCCAATTGAAGGAAACACATCCAAATGGTTGGTACCAGGTCCTCGTTGAAGGCAATGGTTTGGGCTTTGCCAAAGTCACTGGACAGACCCTGAAAAATTTCTATCCCAAGGGCCTACGTTTTAGGTAAAATGCTAGGCAAAGAACTGGTTCTATGATATAGTGGAAGTAAAGGTTTTTTGGAAAAAAATTGACAAAAAATCGAAAGTGAAATAGTGAAATATCAAGGAGACATGATTTGAAAACGTCTAAAAAGTTAGTCTTAGGATTAGCGACGATCGTATTAGCAGGAAGCTTATCTGCTTGTGCTTCTTGGATCAATCGTGGAGAGTCTATTACAGCTGTTGGCTCGACTGCCCTACAACCTCTAGTTGAGGGAGTAGTGGACCGTTACATTGAGGAACATCCAGGTAAAATTGTGAATGTGCAAGGAGGAGGATCTGGTACAGGACTTTCTCAAGTTCAATCAGGCGCAGTTGATATCGGAAATAGTGACCTCTTTGCCGAAGAAAAATCTGGGATTGATGCTTCTAGTCTTGTCGATCACCAGGTAGCCGTAGCAGGGACAGCGATCATTGCCAATAAAAATATCTCAGTCGATAATTTGACAACTGAGCAATTGCGAAAGATTTTTACGGGTGAATATACCAACTGGAAGCAATTGGGAGGACCAAATCTTGAGATCACGATTGTGAACCGGGCTGTTGGTTCTGGTAGCCGTGCAGTCTTTGATGCCATTATCATGGATGGCAAACAACCTAAGCAGGCCCAAGAGCAAGATTCTAATGGAATGGTGAAAAATATCGTTTCCCAGACTCCAGGAGCCATCTCTTATCTGGCCTTTACCTACTTGGATAGCAGTGTCAAAACCATGAAGCTCAATGGTTATCAACCAACCAAAGCCAATGTTATCAACAATAACTGGCCAATCTGGTCTTATGAACACATGTATACCAAAGGAAAACCCAATGAGTTGTCTAAAAAATTCATTGACTACATGATGACCGATGAGATCCAGCAAAAGGTTGTTGGTAAGATGGGCTATATCCCAATCAATGATATGAAAGTCACCCGTGATTTAAAAGGGAATGTGACAAAAAAATAAAAGAATTAGGTAAAAAATGAACGAAGTAGCAAAAAAAATGCTGACGAAATCAAAAAACTCCCGCCTAGAAAAATTTGGGAAGACCATTACCTTTCTATGTATGAGTTTGATTGTTGTCGTTGTAGCCATGATTTTGATTTTTGTGGCTCAAAAAGGCTTATCGACTTTCTTTGTCAATAAAGTCAATATCTTTAGTTTTCTATTTGGGAGCTCTTGGAATCCTGCCGCAAAGGAATTCGGAGCCCTACCAATGATTCTAGGTTCCTTTATTGTAACCTTGCTTTCTGCCCTTTTGGCAACGCCATTTGCCATTGGAGCAGCTGTTTTTATGACAGAAGTTTCTCCCAAAGGAGCTCGTTTCTTGCAACCAGCGATTGAGCTTTTGGTGGGAATTCCTTCCGTTGTTTATGGATTCATTGGTCTTCAAGTCGTTGTCCCTTTCACCCGTAGTCTCTTTGGAGGGACTGGTTTTGGGATCCTCTCCGGGGTCTTTGTCCTCTTTGTTATGATCCTGCCAACAGTCACCTTTATGACGACCGATAGCCTCCGAGCTGTTCCCCGTCATTACCGGGAAGCTAGTATGGCCATGGGAGCGACCCGCTGGCAAACCATTTGGCATGTCACCATCAAGGCAGCCCGCTCTGGAATCTTTACAGCAGTTGTCTTTGGTATGGCGCGTGCCTTCGGGGAAGCTTTGGCTATCCAGATGGTGGTCGGAAACTCGGCAGTGGTACCAACCTCGCTCACGACACCAGCTTCCACCCTCACCTCTATTTTGACCATGGGAATCGGAAATACCGTCATGGGTACGGTCAATAACAATGTTCTTTGGTCACTTGCCTTGGTATTGCTCCTCATGAGTCTTGCCTTTAACAGTGTGATTAAACTGATTACGAAAGAAAGAGGTAAGAAGAACTATGCACGCTAAACGAATGGATAAAATTGCAACAGGAGTACTGTATGCTATTTCAGGGATCATCGTTGCGATTCTTGCCTCATTGATCCTTTATATCTTGGTCCGTGGCTTGCCCCATGTATCCTGGCACTTCTTGACTGGGAAATCCTCTTCTTATCAAGCAGGAGGAGGGATCGGAATTCAATTGTATAATTCCTTTTTCCTCTTAGTCATTACCTTGGTGATTTCCTTCCCACTTTCTCTTGGGGCTGGGATTTACCTTTCTGAGTACGCTAAAAAAGGGCGCTTGACCAATTTGGTTCGTACCTGTATTGAGATCTTGTCTTCCTTGCCATCTGTTGTTGTAGGTCTCTTTGGTTACTTGGTCTTTGTTGTCCAGTTCAAATATGGATTTTCGATCATTTCAGGTGCCTTGGCCTTGACCGTCTTTAACCTGCCCCAGATGACCCGCAATATCGAAGATAGCTTGCAGCACGTCCATCATACGCAGCGTGAAGCAGGTCTAGCTCTGGGCTTGTCTCGCTGGGAAACCGTGATGCATGTCGTGGTTCCTGAGGCTCTTCCAAGCATTATCACTGGGGTTGTCTTGGCCTCAGGACGGATCTTTGGAGAAGCTGCTGCCTTGATCTATACAGCAGGCCAATCAGCTCCAGCTCTCGATTGGTCAAACTGGAATATCTTTAGTGTGACGAGTCCGATTTCGATCTTCCGTCAAGCTGAAACCTTGGCCGTCCATATCTGGAAGGTCAATAGCGAAGGAACCATTCCTGATTCCATTGAAGTCTCAGCTGGTTCTGCTGCGGTTCTTTTGATCTTTATCTTGATCTTTAACTTTGGAGCCCGCAAACTCGGAAGTTACCTTCATAAAAAACTAACATCTGCTTAAAGGAGAAGAAATGTCAAAATACAATTGGGATGAGAGACACATCATTACTTTTCCTGAAGAAAAGGTGGTCCTATCGACTAAAGATTTGCATGTCTATTATGGAACGAACGAGTCCATCAAAGGCGTTGACATGCAGTTTGAAAAGAATAAGATTACAGCCTTGATCGGTCCTTCAGGATCGGGGAAATCAACCTACCTTCGTAGTTTGAACCGGATGAATGATACCATCGATATTGCGCGTGTAACGGGTGAAATTTGGTATGAAGGAATCGATGTCAATCGCCCAGATATCAATGTCTATGAAATGCGCAAGCATATCGGAATGGTTTTCCAACGACCAAATCCTTTTGCCAAATCGATTTACAAAAATATTACCTTCCCGCATGAACGTGCTGGTGTGAAAGACAAGAAAGTCTTGGACGAATTGGTCGAAACTTCTTTGAGACAGGCAGCTCTATGGGATCAGGTCAAGGATGATCTTCATAAATCAGCCCTGACACTTTCAGGTGGCCAACAGCAACGACTTTGTATCGCGCGGGCCATCTCTGTGAAGCCAGATATCTTACTCATGGATGAGCCAGCATCAGCACTTGACCCGATTGCGACAGCGCAATTAGAAGAAACCATGCTGGAGTTGAAGAAGGATTACACGATTGTCATCGTGACCCACAGCATGCAACAAGCAGCCCGTGCTAGTGATTATACCGGTTTCTTTTATCTTGGAAACCTCATCGAGTACGATAAGACTTCGAATATTTTCCAAAACGCGAAATTGCAATCGACCAACGATTATGTATCAGGTCACTTTGGATAAAGTAATATGACAATAAAAAGGAAAATAGAATGACAGAACCAATTTTGCAAGTCAAGGACTTGTCGGTTTATTACAATAAAAAGAAGGCTTTAAATAGTGTCTCCTTGGACTTTGCTCCAAAAGAGATTACAGCCTTGATTGGTCCTTCAGGATCAGGGAAATCTACCCTTTTAAAAGCCATTAACCGCATGGGGGACCTTAACCATGAGGTTACAACCACAGGCACCATCCTCTACAACGGTCACAATATCTACGGACCACGGACCGATACGGTCGAATTGCGTAAGGAAATCGGAATGGTCTTTCAACAGCCCAATCCCTTTCCAATGTCCATTTATGATAACGTGACCTACGGCTTGATGATCAATGGTGTCAAGGACAAGGCTGTCTTGGATGAGGCGGTTGAAACCTCACTGAAACGCGCTTCCATCTGGGATGAAGTCAAGGATCGCCTGCATGATTCAGCGATCGGACTTTCCGGTGGTCAACAGCAGCGGGTCTGTGTGGCGCGGGTCCTTGCGACCAGTCCAAAGATTATTCTTTTGGATGAACCAACTTCAGCGCTGGACCCGATTTCAGCTGGGAAGATTGAAGAAACCTTGTATGGACTAAAAGACCGCTACACCATGCTTTTGGTGACACGTTCCATGCAACAAGCGAGTCGGATTTCTGATAAAACAGCCTTTTTCTTGGATGGCGATTTGATTGAGTACAATGATACCAACGAAATGTTCTTGAACCCAGCTAAGAAAGAAACAGAAGACTATGTCTCTGGTAAATTTGGATAGGAAGAAAATAAAATGTTACGAGTTCAATTTGAAGAAGATTTAGAAAAGTTGCATAACCAGTTTTATGCAATGGGAAATGAAGTGTTGACCCAAATCAATCGTACGGTCCGTGCTTTCGTGACCCATGACCGGGAATTGGCCCGCCAAGTCATCGAAGATGATACGGAGATCAACGAGTACGAAGTGAAATTAGAGCGTAAATCCTTTGAGATTATCGCGCTTCAACAGCCCGTTTCACAAGACCTTCGTGTGGTTATGACGGTCTTAAAAGCGGTCTCAGACTTAGAGCGGATGGGTGACCATGCGGTTTCAATCGCCAAAGCAACCATTCGCATGAAAGGTGAAGTCCGCATCCAATCTGTTGAAGAAGAGATCAGCAAGATGGGTCGTGAAGTTAAAGACTTTGTTGAAGCGACACTGGATGTTTACCTCAAAGGTGATGTGGATTTGGCTTATGACGTTGCTACACGGGATGAAGTGATCAACCATTACTTTGATAGCATTCAAGAATTGGCGACAGAAGAAATCCGGAAGAATCCAGAGTCCATCGTGACCGGACGGGATTATTTCCAAGTGATCAACTTCTTGGAACGTATCGGAGATTATGCAAAAAACATTTGTGAGTGGGTAGTTTACTTCGAAACAGGTAAAATTATCGAAATGTAGAATTGCTGAATCTTTTCGATCTCAGACAGGCATTCCAATGCTTGTCTTTTCTTTTATCTTGACTTTGTGATAAAATAGTTTTATGAGGGCTTTTAGTTGAAAAGCAAAGAAATTTAAAGGAGGAAATTATGCAAGCAGTTGCACATTTTGTAGAAACATTCGTTCCAGAACATTACGAAGTGTTTTTGGATTTAAGTCGTAAAACAAAGATTTTTAGTGGTCGTGTGGTCATTACAGGTCAAGCCAAGGCGGACAAGATCTCGCTTCACCAAAAGGATTTGACCATCGAAACAGTAGAAGTAGCAGGTCAAGCCCGTCCATTTACGGTTGATGATGACAATGAAGCAGTCTATGTTGAATTAGAAGGAACAGGTCAAGTGACAGTTACTCTGACCTATTCTGGTAAGATCACAGACAATATGACAGGGATTTACCCATCTTACTACAGCATTGATGGCGTGAAGAAGGAAGTCCTCTCTACCCAGTTTGAGAGCCATTTTGCGCGTGAAGCTTTTCCAAGTGTGGACGAGCCTGAAGCCAAAGCAACGTTCGATCTTTCTTTGAAATTTGACCAAGAAGAAGGTGAAATTGCCCTTTCAAATATGCCTGAAATCGACGTGGAAAACCGCAAAGAAACAGGAATTTGGAAATTTGCTACGACTCCACGGATGTCTTCTTACCTCTTGGCTTTTGCGGCTGGAGACCTTCAAGGAGTGACAGCTAAGACCAAGAATGGAACCCTAGTCGGTGTCTACTCTACCAAAGCTCACCCATTAGAAAACTTGGACTTCTCATTGGATATTGCCGTTCGTGCTATTGAATTTTATGAAGACTACTATGGCGTGAAGTATCCAATCCCTCAATCTCTTCATATCGCTCTTCCAGACTTCTCTTCCGGAGCGATGGAAAACTGGGGCTTGGTAACCTACCGTGAAGTCTACCTTCTAGTAGATGAAAACTCTACGGCCCAAAGCCGACAAACAGTAGCCTTGGTCGTAGCTCACGAATTAGCTCACCAATGGTTTGGTAACCTCGTGACCATGAAATGGTGGGATGATCTTTGGTTGAATGAAAGCTTTGCCAATATGATGGAATATGTCAGCTTGGATGCCATTGAACCAAGCTGGAATATCTTTGAAGACTTCCAAACAACTGGAGTGCCTGCTGCCTTGAAACGCGATGCTACAGATGGCGTTCAATCCGTCCATGTGGAAGTCAAACACCCAGACGAGATCAACACTCTCTTTGACCCAGCAATCGTTTACGCTAAGGGTAGCCGTCTCATGCACATGCTTCGCCGTTGGTTAGGCGATGATGCCTTCCGTAAAGGTTTGAAGATCTACTTTGAAAAACACCAATACGGCAATACCATCGGTCGTGACCTTTGGGATGCTCTTGGTCAAGCTTCAGGTCGTGATGTCGCAGCCTTTATGGATTCTTGGTTGGAGCAACCAGGATACCCTGTTGTCTCAGCTTCTGTAGAGAACGATACCTTGATCATCCGTCAAGAGCAGTTCTTCATCGGAGAAAGAGAAGAAAAAGGCCGCAAGTGGGTTGTTCCATTAAATAGCAACTGGACAGGTATTCCAGATACCTTGGAAACAGAAGTCTTAGAAATTCCAAACTACAGTGCCTTGAAACAAGCTAATACCGGAGCTCTTCGCTTCAATACAGAAAATACGGCTCATTATATCAGTGATTACCGTGGGGAATTGTTGGAAGACATCCTTGCTGACCTTGCTAGCTTGGATAGCACTTCAAAATTACAAGTGGTTCAAGAACGCCGTCTCTTAGCGGAAAGTGGTCAAATTTCTTATGCAAGCCTCTTGCCAGTGATTGAACACTTGACAGAAGAAAGTTCCTACTTGGTTGTTTCAGCTGTTTCGAGCGTTTTAGCCGGAATCAGTCTCTTTGTGGATGAAGGAACTGAAACAGAAGCGGCCTTCCATGAGTTGTTGAAACGCTTGAACCGTTACAACTTTGAACGCTTGGGTCTAGAAGCTAAGCCTGGTGAAACAGAAGAAGACGAAAAAGTTCGTCAGCTAATGATTGCTAATATGATCAAGGCCAATGATGAAGCTGCAAAAGCTCAAGCGAGCGCTATCTTTGAAGCGCATGCAGATGATTTGGAAAAACTTCCAGCTGCCATCCGCCTGCAAATCTTGGTCAACCAAATCAAGCACCAGGAAACCAAGGAGCTTAGCCAACAATACCTGGATACTTATGTTAAGACAGTAGATGGAAACTTTAAACGCCAGTTGGCGGCTGCACTTTCTTACACCAAGGATGAGGAAACTTTGGAAGCTCTATTGAAGGAGTGGAAGAACAAGGATGTGGTGAAACCTCAGGACTTGGCTATGAGCTGGTACTACAACTTCTTGCACGATGACTTTACCCAAGGAAGAACTTGGAATTGGGCGCGTGAAAACTGGGATTGGATCAAGAAAGCCCTCGGTGGTGATATGAGCTTTGATAAGTTTGTCATCTACCCAGCTAACTGTTTCAAGACCCGTGAACGCTTAAATGAATACAAGGCCTTCTTTGAGCCTCAATTGGATGATATGGCGATCAGCCGTAATATCAAGATGGGAATTAAAGAAATCGCGGCTCGAATCGATCTTATCGAGCGGGAGAAAGCAGCTGTTGAAGCAGCGCTTCTATCCATGAAATAAGAAAATAATCGATACAAAATTTTGATATGATACCTCTTAAGTAGACATGGTAAATAACCAAAATCTACTTAAGAGGTATTTTTATGTCTAGAAGAGAAAGATTTAGCCCATACGAGAAAGAACAGGCTAGTTTAGAATTTTTTAAGTAAAAATTTAGGCCTGTTTAAGCCTTCTACAGTATAATCGCCTTACTTAAAGGATCGAGCTCCCTTTAAAATTTAAAAGACAAGTACTTGTAAAAAAGATAAAAGGTAAAAAGATGAATCAAAAAGAAACAAAACAACTAGTCGAAACGCAAGAATCCAAAGAAAAAATGGTCGTCCTCAAACGAAGTCCTAAGTGGTGGATCGGTATGGCAGCAGTTGGTGGATTGTTGGTCGGTGCTGGAAGTGGCTTTGGGGTCGGTGTCATCGCCTCACAATCTTCCAATTCTCAACAATTTTCTCAACCGGTTCAAACGGGTCAAAACCAAGGAACCAATCAGCAACAAAATAGTCAAAATGGCCATGCTTCACAAGGAAACCAGCAAAATGGCGGCCCACAGGACGGCGGTCCTCAAGGCGGTGGTCCTCAAGGTGGTCCGCAAGGAGGTGGACCTGGTCAAATGCCACAGGAAGGCAATGGTGGCCCTCAAGGGAATGGTCCAGAAAATGGCATGAAGCAATCTGGCGGACAACAAGAAAGGAACCAGGATTCCTCTAACAAGTCCAGCAAAAAGAATTTGAAGAATAAAAACAAGACAAGTGACAGTCAAAGTAACAAGGAAAACACGACAAACTCATAAAATAACCTTCCTCAGGCAGACTGAATTTGCTAGTAAAACAAGATTCGAAACTATAGGAAATGAAGGAAAGTCGTGTTATAATGATTAAGAATAGATTAGAAAGACTCACTCAGGAAAGAGAAGAGGAAGCCACGATGATTAAAATTCTATTGGTCGAAGATGACCTTGGTTTATCAAATTCAGTATTTGATTTTTTAGATGATTTTGCAGACGTTATGCAGGTCTTTGACGGAGAAGAAGGTCTTTACGAAGCAGAAAGCGGGATCTATGATTTGATTCTGCTGGATCTCATGCTTCCTGAAAAAGACGGATTCCATGTTTTGAAAGAATTGCGTGAAAAAGGCGTGACAACCCCTGTTTTGATCATGACAGCTAAAGAAAGTCTGGATGACAAAGGGCATGGATTTGAGCTAGGAGCAGACGATTACCTCACTAAGCCTTTCTATCTTGAAGAGCTTAAGATGCGGATTCAAGCTCTCTTGAAGCGTTCAGGGAAGGTCAATGAAAATACCCTCAATTATGGCAATTTAAAGGTTAATTTATCCACTAATTCGACTTACGTGGACGATAAGGAAGTGGAACTTCTTGGGAAGGAATTTGATCTTTTGGTCTATTTCCTTCAAAACCAAAATGTCATCCTTCCAAAGACCCAGATCTTCGATCGTCTCTGGGGCTTTGATAGTGACACAACCATCTCAGTGGTTGAAGTCTATGTTTCAAAAATCCGTAAGAAATTAAAAGGAACAGATTTTGTTGAGAACTTGCAAACATTACGCAGTGTGGGGTATATCTTAAAAGATGTTAACAAGGATTAAGAAAACCGTCGGGGAAGATGATTTTTCCTACTTCATCCGATATTTTGGTCTCTTCACCTTGATATTCTCAGCCATGACCCTGATTATCATCCAGGTCATGCGCTCGAGTCTCTATACAACGGTCGATGAGAATCTCAAGACCCTGAGTCAGGATCCCTATTCCATTATAGCTATTGCCAACCGGGATCAGAAACAGTCTAATTCCAAAGAGGGTGATGAGCATGAGATGATGATGCCTGATCCTGATAAATCGGAACCAAAAGGAGATGTTACTTCCAATACGACTGTTGTTCTGCTGAATAAAAAATATCAAAACTTGACAACAGGAAATGGATTTTTAAACTTCAAAACCGTAACCTTTGGCCGGAAACTGCTCAACAAAGTTTCCCAGCTCCAAATTACAAATAGTTACGGAAAAAAAGAAAGTTACCGGGCTTACATGACGGATTTGGGCTTGTCTGATGACGGAGATAGCGACGTCAAGTATGCGGTCGTCATGACCAATATCAGTCAGCTAGAGCAGACCAGTGAGGAACACGAAAGCCAGATCGCACTCGTCATGATTTGCTTCTGGGGGATCTCCTTATTTGCGAGTCTCTTCCTTGCCCGTCTTAGCGTTAAGCCGCTTCTTGAGAGTATGCAAAAGCAAAAGGCTTTTGTAGAAAATGCTTCTCATGAGTTACGGACGCCTCTAGCAGTCCTTCAAAATCGCCTCGAAACGCTTTTTAGAAAGCCCGAAGCGACCATTATGGAGTCAAGCGAGAGCATTGCATCTAGCTTGGATGAAGTGCGAAATATGAAGCTCTTGACCACCAACCTTCTCAATATT
Source organism: Streptococcus sp. F0442 (assembly GCF_000314795.2). GTDB lineage: Bacteria > Bacillota > Bacilli > Lactobacillales > Streptococcaceae > Streptococcus. The sequence goes on from NZ_KB373316.1 coordinate 325,287, forward strand.
GCCCGAAGGGATGACGGCTTGAAGCCAGAGATGGAAGATATTGAGCCAAGCTTTTTTGATCAGACTTTCTCGAATTTTGAGATTGTTGCTGAAGAAAATGATAAGATCTTTCGTGGAGACAATCAGGTGGACAAAGTCATTTGTTCTGATAGAACGCTCCTCAAGCAGTTGATGACTATTCTCTATGACAATGCCTTGAAATACACCGATGAAGACGGTGAGATCCAGTTTGAAGTCCAGTTAAAGGACAGGAATCTCTTTCTAAGAGTGGTGGATAATGGTCCGGGGATTCGTGATGAGGATAAGAAACGAATCTTTGATCGTTTTTACCGGGTGGACAAGGCCAGAACTCGTCAGAAAGGTGGATTTGGTTTGGGGTTATCGCTTGCCAAGCAGATCGTTGAAGCCTTTAAAGGGACTATTCAAGTTAAAGATAACAAACCCAAGGGGACTATCTTTGAAGTGAAGTTATTCACTAAGACGGAAAGTCGTAAAAAAAATCGTTTATAAATTTTTAAAAAAAGAAAAGAGGAAATCTTATGACTTCAAAAATGTTGCATACTTGCCTTCGTGTAGAAAACTTGGAAAAATCAATCGCTTTTTACCAAGATGCATTTGGTTTTGAGGAAAAACGTCGGAAGGATTTCCCAGACTACAAATTCACCATTGTGTATTTGGCCTTGCCTGGGGATGACTACGAGTTAGAATTGACTTACAACTATGATCATGGTCCTTATGTCATCGGAGATGGCTATGCTCACGTAGCTTTGAGCACACCAGATTTAGAAGGTTTGCATGCAGAGCATAAGGCTAAAGGTTATGAAGTGACTGAACCAAAGGGGCTTCCAGGAACACCACCAAACTATTATTTCGTAGTAGATCCGGATGGTTATAAAGTTGAAGTTATTCGTGAGAAATCAATTTGATAATAACCAGGGCGACTGTCGCCCTCTTTTTTATGAAAACATTTACAAAAAAGGACTGTTTTTTGGAGAGAAATTTGCTATAATAAAGTTATGCGATTCAAACACACAAAAATTATTTTATTAATCCTTATAAATCTTCTTTTAGTTGGTCTTTTGTATATTGGTTACCAAAAGATTCAAAAATCACGAGAAAACAAGGCCTATCAGGACCAATTTTCTAAGGTAACCCAGCTAGAAGGAGCGGTGGAGAAAGGAAAAAATGTTCAGATTCAAGAAGGAATAATAGGGACTTCCTATGTGACGGCTTATTATCCTACAAAAGATGGACAACCCGTTGAGATCATTAAAGAAAAGATCCAAGAAGACCTGAATCATTTAGGATCGGATGAGAAAACCAAGGAACCCAAGCATCTAACTTTCTACCATAGTGAAGAAGCAGCAGCTCCTTTTGTCGGCTATCATCCCATTCAGATCAAGCGGGCTGAGTATCAGTACAGAAAAGGAAAATTCATCAAAGATGAGACGGTGAAGCTGCCTCTCTTTTACTTGGATGATGAGAACAATCCTCTGACCCTCAGCCAGGTTTTTGCGGATCCAGATGGAGCTAAGCAGATCTTTTTGGAAGAGTTGCAAGGCAATCTAGCCTTTCGTCAGCTGGATGAAGAGAGCATTGAGAAAATGGTCGCTCATTTTGCAGAGTTAGATCTGAGCCAATGGGAATTTCAATATGAAAAAGGAAATTTCACCATTCCCTTTCCAACTGAGGTTAAGGGAGATGATACCTTTACTGTTCCCTTGTCTAAATTCTATGATGTGATCGATACTGAACGGTTGCTTTCTGAAGATTTGGCCTCCTATCATTCTTATATTGAAGAGCGTCATCGCAAGATGATTGCACTGACCTTTGATGATGGGCCGGATCCAACGACGACTCCTCAAGCTCTTTCTATCTTAAAGAAATACAATGCCAAAGCAACTTTCTTTATGGTTGGAAAAAATGTCAATGCTTACCCAGATATTGCCAAGCAAGTTCGTAAGGAAGGGCATCAGATTGGAAACCATACCTGGAATCACCCTCAATTACCAAAATTGAGCTTAGACGGTGCTAAAAAAGAGATTCTAGATACTCAAGAAGCCATCCAAAAAGCGACAGGCGTCCAAACGAAGATCATGCGTCCACCATACGGAGCAATTAATAGTGCCATCCAATACGGGGTGGACCAATCCTATATTATGTGGGATGTGGATAGTTTAGACTGGAAGAGCCACAATACAACAGCCATTCTGAATGAAGTAAAAAAAGCTGTCAAACCAGGTTCGATTATCCTCATGCATGATATCCATCAAACCACGATTGATGCTCTGCCAGCACTGCTTGACTATCTCAAAGCCCAAGGCTATACCTTTGTAACGGTCGATGAATTATTGAACTATCAACTTGAAAGTCATCGCATTTATTACAATGGAAATTAACGTAAAAATCCTCTGCAGTTCCATTCACTAGCAGAGGATTTTCTTATTCATTTAAAAAGAGTTGAGAATTTTTTAAGACGATTTCACGTACAGAGGCGTATTTTTTCAAGGATTTGAGTTCTTCTGGGTGGGTGATAAAGGTGACCACGTAGCCATCACGCCCCATCCGTCCTGTCCGACCGGCACGGTGGGTATAGGTCTCCACATCACGGGGGAGATCGTAGTTAATCACACATTCGAGATGTTCAATATCAATTCCGCGTGCCACCAAATCGGTAGCAAGCAAGAGGGTTAGCTGATGGTCTTTGAAGCGTTCCAGGATGACCTTGCGGTATTTGACATTGACATCACTGGCAAGAGAAACAGCATCAATATCTCTATACTGCAATTTTTCTTCTGCGCTTCCGAGATCAGATAGGCTATTGAAAAAAACTAAGCCCCGGAAATCTTCTACGTAGGCGAGTTTGCGGAGCAATTCGACCTTGTCCCGCTTATCCACTTGCATGTAAAAATGTTGGATATTGTCCAAAGAAATCCCGTCAACCGTAATGCGAAGGGTATTTTCTTCTAGTTGGTCTGGATCGACCTTGGCTGTAGCGCTCATGTAGACATATTGATGGTCGCGGGGAGCATAATGGCTGATCTTATCGACAAAGTGGTACTGAGAATCGCTCAGTAATTGGTCGAATTCATCTAAAATGATGGTTTCCACATTCATCATTTTGATTTTTTTCAGCTTGATCAGTTCAAAGATCCGACCAGGCGTCCCAATTAGAATTTCAGGTCCTTTTTTGAGACGTTCGATTTGCCGTTTTTGACTGGATCCTGACAGGAAGAGTTGAGTCTGGAGCCCAAGAGGCTCTGCCCATTGCTTGGTGACATCAAAAATTTGTCCCGCCAATTCCGTATTAGGAGCTAAGATCAAGAGCTGTTGGGCCTTCTTAGGTTTGACTTTGAGCAAGCTTGGAAAGAGGTAGGCAAGTGTCTTACCAGTACCGGTAGGACTGATCCCGAGGACATTTTCTCCTTCATAGATAGGGGTGAAGATTTGCTCTTGAATGTCAGTGAAGGTATCAAATCCGAGTGTTTCTAGCTGATCTTTCCAGCTTTGTGGAAATAGTTCTTTCATTCTTTTTTATCCTTAAATTGTATTCCAGCGCTTTGGCGCATTTGGTAGAGGGTTTCATGGACCTGCTCAGCCGTTTTTAACCACTCTAGGTAAGCCGTCTCTTTTTGCCCAGCTATGGCAAGAGCAAAAGCCTCGGCCTCTTCTTGCATGACATGACTGCAGGGCTCAATAGGAAGGTCGATGACCTCTCCAGAATGGCTGACGAATTGAGCCTGGTCGATTGCAGCTACAGCATTTAGGGTCAGGGTTCCAGTCTTAGTGTAGATTTCAGCAGGGAGATGACTGGTAATGTTTTTTCCCGCCTGAATGGCAACCTGAAACTCAGGATAGATCAAGATACCTTGCCCATAGAGATCAACTGAGTTAGGTAATTGGTGAGCGGTGTAGTGACTAGAGTCTGGCGCTCCAAAAAAGCCAATGGCCAGATAGAGGCAGTAGACTCCCAGATCCATTAGAGCGCCACCTGCATAGAGATCTGAGAAAATATTAGGCATCTCACCTGCTAGAAGAGCAGGCAACTTGGAAGAATACTTGGCAAAGGTAAAGTTGGCGCCTAGTATCTCCTGGCCTGAAAGGAAGTCTTTAACCACTTGAAAGGCAGCTTCTTGGTAATTTCTAGCAGCTTCAAAGAGATAAACATGGTGGTCTTTAGCAAGCTTCACCAGTTCCTTCCATTCAGCAGGACTCGTCACAGCCGGTTTTTCAATGATGACATGCTTCTTGGCTAGAATAGCAAGCTTGGCCTGAGCGTAATGAAGAGAGTTGGGGCTGGCAATGTAGACTACATCCAGTTCGCTATCTAAGAAGTCCACTAAGTCAGTGTAGCAGGAGATCGCTTCATATGGGTCACAAAAATCTCGAGCTGTCTTCATTTTTCTCGAATACACAGCCTGCAAACGATAGTGACCCGTCTGGTGAGCCGCATTTATAAATTCGTGTGAAATCCAACTCGTTCCAATCATTCCAAGTCTTAGCATCAGATGTCCTCCCGCAATCGATTCACTCTATTATACCATGAAAAGGAGGAGGGGGCAGTATAAAGTAGAAAATATGCACTGATTATTGTATAATGAAGTGATATGCATAGAAGGGAAAACAATAGGAGTGAGAAATTCAGAATTACTGATCATTATTCCAGCTTATAATGAAAGTGGAAATATTGAAAAAACAATCAAGATGATTGAAGATCATACGCCCGAATTTGATTATGTCATTATCAATGATTGTTCTACAGATCATACACTTAAAATTTGTCGCAATCATCACTATAACGTCATTGATTTACCCATCAATTTAGGTATTGGTGGTGCTGTGCAAACAGGATATCAATACGCAGTTAAAGAAGGATACCAGTATGCGGTTCAAGTGGATGGAGATGGCCAACATAATCCTGAATTTATTAGAATGATGCTTCAAGTTCTACAAGAGAAAGATGTGAACATGGTGATTGGCTCTCGTTTCATTGAAAATCAAGGTTTCCAATCCTCATTCGCGCGGCGGATTGGAATCTCATTTTTTGAAAAATTAATCAAGGTTTTGACGGGTCAAAAGGTAACAGATCCAACTTCTGGTTTACGAGTTGCTGACCGAAAAGTGATTGAGGAATTCGCCAAGCAATATCCAAGTGATTATCCAGAACCAGAGACGATTGTATCCCTCTTGACCTCGGGTTATTCCGTTGCAGAAGTACCTGTCTTGATGAATGAACGAGAACATGGTGAATCGTCTATTACCTTAAGTAAATCAGTCTATTATATGATTAAGGTGACAATGGCTATGTTAGTGGCTAGAATAGGTGGAGGATATAAGAAATAAGATGCTAAATATTTGGTTAACCCTTATTGTAATTATTTTTATGGTTTATATTCTGCGACTAGTTGCAAAGAAAGTTGTTGAAATGAGAAATGTCATCTCTTGGCTTATTCTTTGTATCGTCTCGTTGCCAGTCATTTGGTTTCCTAATTTGATTGGACAACTTTCAAAGATGTTAGGGATTCAAGTTCCAAGCAATCTAGTCTTCTTCTTAGGTTTCTGTTTACTTGTTTATTTAAACTTCTCTTTGACTCGGATTACCTCAAAACAATCCGTTCAAATCCGACAGTTGTCTCAGAAAATTGCATTACAGGTTAAAGAGCATGAAGAATAATCAGCCTATTTCAACTGAGAAGGTATATTTTTGGAATCTGTTAGGAAACTTGGCATTCGCTGGATCATCTGTGCTATTTACATTAATCGTTACACGAATGACCTCTCCAATGGAAGCAGATTCCTTTAGTCTGGCTTATGGAATTGCTGCGATTCTTGTGGTGGTAGGAATGTTTCAGGTTCGAAGCTACCAGGGGACAGATGTCCATTATAGACATTCCTTTACAAGCTATAGTATTGCCAGAGGTCTCTCTCTCCTACTTATGGTGGCTATCTTCTTTCCTTATTTATTTATTTCGGGGATTGATCTTCATGAGAGTTCAAAAATTACCATTATCGCCTTATATGTTCTCTTTCGAATGTGTGAGGCAATTTCTGATCTTTTCCAAGGGATGTTTCAGCGTCATGAACGATTGGATATTGCTGGCAAATCAATGACGATTCGTTATTCTATTAGCACAATCCTTTTATTGGTATTTTTACTTGTCACAAAATCCTTGACCCAGTCCTTGCTTTATTTAGTCCTTTTAAATTTTATTTTTGTATTCTCTTATGATTACGTAAAATCAAAAGAATTTGAATCCATTGATATTTCAGTAAACAATCTCAAAAGGAACTTGTTCGATGCGATTGCTATTTTAAAAAATTGTATTCCTCTCTTTATTAGTGGATTTTTACTTGCTTATATTTTCAATGAACCTAGAATCGCCATTGACTCTGAAATCAGACTGGGACATTTTATTGCAGGTACACAACGGGATTATAATATTTTGTTTATGCCTGTCTTTTTTATGAGTCTCTTTATTTTAATCCTTAGACCCTTAACAACTCAGTTAGCGATCTTATGGAAGAATAAAGACTTGAAAAAATTCGATGCCATTATTAAGAAATTGTTTGTGATTGTCTTGGGAGTTGGCTTGATTTTGACTGTACTAGCCTATTTGATTGGGACTCCAATTTTAAGTCTTGTTTTTGGCTTACCTTTATATCAACATAGCAGTACGCTAGCTATCCTTGTTTTCTCTGGTATCTTGTATTCTCTTGGGATCGTTTTTGGCGATGTCATGACAGTTATTCGTAAACAAACTTATTTATTGCCTGTATATTTGTTCATGTTCATAACTTCCAAACTGACAAATGACTATTTTGTACATAGATTAGGGCTTTTGGGAGCTTCTTTAAGCTTTTTAATCGTGATGTTCGTTTATTTTAGTGGAAGTTTACTTGTTTATTTTGTTGCAAGAAAAGTAGAAAGGATGAGCTATGCTCGTTAATCAACAACACACCTGGGTGATTTGTGCTTATGGAGAGAGTGAATATTTAGATGATTGTATTCAATCCTTGAAAAAACAAACTCTTCGATCGCAGATTATTTGTTATAGTTCAACACCATTGGATTCGATCAAAGAACTTTGCCAGCGTTATGATATTCCATTTTATACGAAGCAAGGTGGGGGAATTGGCAAGGATTGGAACAATGCCCTGTCTTTTGTAGAGACAAAATATGCAACCATTGCCCATCAGGATGATTATTATGAGCCGGAATATGCTGAGAAAGTATTGGCTAAGATGGAGAAACATCCAGATGTGTTAATTGGCTATTCTGATTATTTTGAAGAAAAAGACGGCCATAAAATTCCTGCGAATACAAATCTTAAGATCAAAACCTTGATGTTAAAAACCATGAATCTTTTTCCAGCAAGTCATTTCTGGCGCAACCGTGTGATGGCTTTTGGAAATCCGATTTGTTGTCCAGCTGTAACCTATCATCTTGAAAATCTGAAGAATTTCTTTTTTGATGAAGGAATGAGAGTGAGTTTGGATTGGTACGCATGGTATAAGATCAGTGAGTATAAAGGTCGTTTTGCTTACGTATCTGATAAGCTTATGTGCCACCGTATCCATGGAGAGTCTGAAACGTCAAAAACGATTGCAGACAACACTCGAAGTAAAGAAGATCTATACATGTACGAACTCTTTTGGCCTAAATGGATGGCCAAGTTGCTAATGAGACAATATGTGAAGAGTCAAAATTCGAATAATTAGGAGTAAATGATGAGGTTATTTGTTGATAGTTTTGAGCGGAATAAGAAGTATGTAGTGGCTTTCATGCTTCTGGCCTTTTGTATGACAGTCATTTATACAAAGCGCTTAGTGGACTTTCCTAAAATTGGTATAGTGGTATTTGTTGCATTTGCTGTTTTCATTTTTCTTTTACCCAAGAGAAATGTTGGGACCTTCATTGCTATGCTTATTGGCGGTCTTTCCTTTGCTTTCATTACACCTGTTTTGAATACGCCCGATGAACAAGTTCACCTATCAAGAACCATTCATATTGTTGAAGGTGACGTCAATATGGGAAATAAAAATATCCATATTACGGAAGATTACTTTGATGTATATAAGAACTTCAAAAAGCCGTTTACCAAATCTTCTTTGTTTGAAGAAAAACAGACGACCAAACAAGTGAAGTTTGGTAAAGAAACTGATTACAGGGCAACAAACTCATATTGGTTTATTGGTTACATTCCTCAGGCTCTTGGATTCGGGATTGGAAAATTTTTGAACTTGAGTGTAGGAGTCTCCTATTACTTAGGTCGAATTTTTAATGTGATCGCTTACTGTATTTTAGCTCTTATTGCCATTAAATTAAGTGGAAAAGCGAAGCAGTTGATGACAATGGTTGCGATGTTTCCAATGAATCTGGTACTTGCTGCTTCATACAATCAAGATAGTGTAGCATTAGGGTTTACCTACCTCATTATTGGATTGTTCTTGAACTATGTAACAGATGATGAAAAAGTTGTTAGCATCAAGGATTTATTGCTGTATGCTTTGCTTTGTATCATCCTTGTTACAATGAAACTTCCTTATGTCTTGCTAGTAGGACTATTGCTCTTTATACCGAGAAAGAAAACGAAGTGTAAAAACTACTATCTCATCTCTCTCGCCTTGATTATCGCAGTCTTTGTCTTTACGATTTTTTGGTACGTTCTTACCCAGCAAGTTCGAATTGAGAACTTTAAACTGGAGGGCGCAGATGTAAAAGGCCAAATTAGTAGCATCATTTCAAAACCTCATTGGTATCTTCCAGTGATTTTGAAGGAGATGTTATTATCAGTCAGTCATTTAAATCAGCTCTATACCTTTGGTTGGTTGGATTTATCCATGTCAGAGGTTCTTATTCCAATTTATGCTCTATATAGCTTGATTACTTTTTCAAATTTTGGGAAGATCAAACTTCCAAAAGTATCAGTAGTAGGAGCAAGTTTGGTTTCTTTTGCGATTGTTGGGTTAATCTCTTTAACCTTGTATTTAACCTGGACACCAGTTGGAAATTTTGAAGTTTTAGGAGTTCAAGGTAGATACTATTTAGGAGTTGTCGCTCTGTCTCTACCAGTTATTTGCAGTTTGTTTAAGCAAAGAATTTCAGATGAACAAAAGTTCACGGATCATTTTGTAGTAGAAAGTAGTCTCATTATTATAGGTTTAACTATACTACAAACAATCTCTGTTTTATATGCTGTTGTATAATTGAAAGACTAAAATAAGTTATTACTAGGGGAAACCCTAGTTTTTTGTTACAATAGAGAGTGAATAAGTCAAGGAGTAAGATATGACACTATCAGTTGTAGTCCCATGTTTTAATGAAGAAGAATCAATTCCGTTATTTTATAGGGAAATGGAACGTGTTCGGATAGAGATGGGAGAAAAGTTTGAATATATTTTTATAAATGATGGTTCGTCAGACAGGACGCTATCTGTTCTACGTAAGCTACATGTTACAGATTCGAATGTGCACTATCTTTCCTTTTCACGGAACTTTGGGAAGGAAGCAGCTCTTTATGCTGGTCTCCAACATGCCACAGGTCATTATGTAACAGTCATGGACGTGGATCTACAGGATCCTCCAGAACTATTGATCGAAATGAAGCAGAAGTTGGAGGAAGAGCCGGATTTAGACTGTGTCGGAACGAGACGCGTAACCCGTGATGGGGAACCACCGATTCGCTCTTTCTTTGCACGGATGTTTTATAAATTGATCAATCATATTAGCCAAGTGGAAATGGTCGACGGGGCGCGTGATTTCCGTTTGATGCGCCGTCCTATGGTCAATGCCATACTTGAACTATCTGAGTACAATCGATTTTCTAAGGGAATTTTCGCCTGGGTTGGATTTGAGACAGAATACCTCGAATATAAAAATGTAGAGCGCGTGGCAGGAGAGACGTCTTGGAATTTTTGGTCCCTCTTTAAATACTCGATTGAAGGGATTGTTAATTTCTCGGATGCCCCACTAAATATTGCCTTTATTGGTGGACTTTTATCTTGGATCTTGGCCTTTATCATGGTGATTCTGATCGTAATCCGGACCTTAGTGTTTGGAGATCCTACTTCTGGATGGCCATCCCTCATGACAGTGATTCTTTTCCTAGGAGGGTTCCAATTACTAACCATCGGCATTTTAGGTAAATATATCGGTAAGATCTTCATGGAAACCAAGAAACGTCCAATTTATGTCATCAAAGAGAAAAGTGAAGAATGAACAATATCCTAAGTATGATTCTTGCTGTTAAGCAAAAGATAGATAGATTTTACAAGGAAATTGATCGTCTCCTTGATAAAATCAATCAGTTGGATATGGTAAAAGGGATCCGTAGTCATATTGACCGGCTTATAGAGGTTTTCAACCAAATTAGTAATAAGTTGATCTATTTATTTTTAACTTCCTATGCGCTCATTTTTACATTTGTATCTTTCAATCTGATCAATTTTCAAAGTCGCTCATATGACTATGTGTTTCATTTATCACGCATTGTCGGCTTAGCGGAGTCTATTGAACATTGGGATATCCTTCCCAATCTGAATTTTTTATTTGCATTTGGTACAGGATATGCTTCTCCCATGTTTTATGGCAATTGGCAGTTTTATCCGTCAGCCATCGTTTATATGATGACGAACGATGGAAATTTTGCTTATAGTATTTTTGCCTTCCTGATCACTCTTTGTACAAGCCTAACAAGTTATATTGTTGTTTCGAAAATAGTAAATAATAAGATGACTGGCTTAGTAGTGGCATTGACAATACCGTGTTATTATACTTTATTTGGTTTTGGAATGACCATGGTAGTGCCGCTAGTCCCAATTCTTATATATTCTATTTATCGTGTGCTCTACTTAAATAAAAAGAACCCTCTCTATTTGGGGATCGTAGTAGCACTTTTAATTCAAACCCATATTTTATCAACTATTATATTAGCAATTTTTTCTGCGGTATTATTGTTATTAAATTATAAAAGGCTCACACTTGAAAAGATTATCTCTTTTGTATTTTCAATCTTGTTTGCCTTATGTTTGTCAGCAGGATACATTTTTCAATATCTGGAACAGGTTTCATCACAAAAATTTTTCTTTACATGGACAGCGAGAAATTTTCCTGTCAATGTGAAAGATACTTTTTTAGTTCCTTTTCCATTTCAAGCAGATCGATATGGTTTTTATAAACCTTTCACACCATTAGAGTGGCCGATCCATCAATTCGTACGAGACGGCCTATTCTATGCGAGTATGATGGTAATCTTATTTTATCGCCATCTAGGAAGTTTAAGTAAAACTATATTTTGGACTTGTTGGATCTTATATTTTTCTGCAACGAGTCTGCTGCCTTGGAATTCCATATTGAAATACAGTTTTTTAGGGAGTATGCAGTATTCAGGGCGCCTATTGTTTTTCATTCCCCTGTTGTTCCTATTCTTTCTTGCTGTTACAAATAGAAATGGTTTTTCTCGATCGTCTTATGTATCTTGAGTTTATCTTTTTATTTCAATCATGTAGTTCCTCAATTTAATTCCTCTTCAAAAAATTACAAACAGATGCGTGAGGATAATAAAAAGAATGAAAAATTACTAAAATCGGTTTATAAAGGTGATAAATCAAAATATATCGATCCTGTAGGTGATGAATATTATAATCTTGATATTAATAACCAAGAGATACGCTTACCACAATTTACAGAATTTCAAACAGCTAAGGGTGTAAAAATATCAACTATTAAAAAGAGATACAATCTTTTAGAATTTGATATAAAGGTTCCTGATGATAAAAAGGAAACAACTATTTCTATACCAATGATATGGTACAAAGGATATCGCGCAGAATATTCTAGGGGGGCTGAAGGATCTCAACCTGTGCTGAAACAGCGTGTTTTTACCGAATCGGAATTAAAAGAAAATAAAAAAGCTCGGAGACCAACTGTTTCAGAAAAAGTTTTAAATGATGGTAAAATTTATTTATCTATTAGAAATTCTGGTCATGTAAAAGTTTCTTATCACAAGACATTTATACAGTATCTTGGTTTTATAATAGAATGGATCTCTTGGATACTAGTGTTCTTCATTTTTAAACAGAAGTATTCAAAAAATAAGGAGCACTTCCCATCCTAAAAAGCAGAAAACTTCTGCTTTTTTTGCTATAATGATAGGGAAAAAGCATTTGAAAGGAATTTACCATGATTTTAATTACAGGTGCAAATGGGCAACTTGGAACGGAGCTTCGCCATTTGTTAGATGAACGAAATGAAGAATATGTAGCTGTTGATGTAGCTGAAATGGATATCACAAATGCAGAAAAAGTAGACGAGGTATTTGCGGAAGTAAAACCAACCCTAGTCTACCACTGTGCTGCCTACACAGCTGTTGATGCTGCTGAAGATGAAGGAAAAGAGTTGGACTATGCCATCAACGTGACTGGTACTGAAAATGTAGCAAAGGCATCTGAAAAGCACGATGCAACCTTGGTCTATATCTCAACCGACTACGTTTTTGATGGGAAAAAACCAGTGGGACAAGAATGGGAAGTAGACGATCAACCAGATCCTCAAACAGAGTACGGTCGTACCAAACGTATGGGAGAAGAATTAGTTGAGAAGTATGTGTCTAACTTCTATATCATCCGTACAGCTTGGGTCTTCGGGAACTACGGTAAGAACTTTGTCTTCACCATGCAAAACCTTGCCAAGACTCACAAAACACTTACAGTCGTCAACGACCAACATGGTCGTCCAACCTGGACACGTACTCTTGCTGAGTTCATGACTTATTTGGCTGAAAATCGTAAAGAATATGGTTATTACCACTTGTCTAACGATGCAAAAGAAGATACAACTTGGTATGACTTTGCAGTTGAGATCCTCAAAGATACGGATGTAGAAGTGAAGCCAGTTGATTCCAGCCAATTCCCTGCTAAGGCAAAACGTCCGCTTAACTCAACGATGAGCTTGGCAAAAGCGAAAGCTACAGGATTCGTTATTCCAACTTGGCAAGATGCCTTGAAAGAGTTTTACAAACAAGAAGTGAAATAAGAGAAATTTGAAGCGACCTCAAGGGTCGCTTTTCCGTTTGCATTAGGCAAAAAGCCTAGAAAATGGTATAATTGAATAGACTGTAAATTGTTAGAAAGGGAATATTATGCAACACGTTTTTATTATCGGAAGTCGTGGGCTTCCGGCTCAGTACGGCGGTTTTGAGACTTTTGTGGACCAAATAGTCTCGCATCAAGTGTCTACAGATATTCAGTACCATGTTGCTTGCCTTTCTAATGATCAAGCCTATCATCATTTTGATTATAAGGGTGTCGATTGTTTTACGATTAAAGCACCGAAGCTTGGACCTGCACGGGTCATTGCCTATGATATGATGGCCATCAGCTATGCCTTGAAGGTCATCAAGGAGCAAGGAATTGCACAGCCGATTTTTTATGTTTTGGGCAATACAATCGGGGCCTTCGTAGCACCCTTTGCGCGTAAGATTCATAAGATGGGTGGGAAATTCTATATCAATCCAGATGGACTGGAGTGGAAGAGGGCCAAGTGGTCCAAACCGATTCAAGCCTATCTCAAGTATTCTGAAAAGATCATGACGCGCCATGCGGATTTGGTAATTTCTGACAACCCTGGTATTGAGTCCTATATCAAGGAAGCCTACCCTTGGTCCAAGACGACCTATATTGCCTATGGGACGGACTTATCTCCGACCAGCTTGACTAGTCAGGATAGGAAGGTCAGAGAACTCTATCACAAGTGGCAGACACAAGAGAAAAACTATTATTTGATCTTGGGTCGCTTTGTTCCAGAAAATAATTACGAGACTGCCATTCGTGAATTTATGGCCTCTTCTACCAATCGGGATTTGGTGATCATTTGTAACCATGAAGGCAATCCCTATTTTGAAGAGCTTCGAACTCGAACAGGCTTTGATCAGGATCCTCGTATTAAGTTTGTAGGAACGGTTTATGACCAAGACCTCTTGAAGTATATCCGTAAAGAAGCCTTTGCCTATATCCATGGTCATGAAGTGGGTGGAACCAATCCAGGTCTCCTAGAGGCTCTTGCGCAGACGGATCTCAATTTGGTTTTAGGTGTTTCCTTTAACCAAACGGTTGCAAAGGACACAGCCCAATATTGGACCAAAGAAAATGGGAATTTGGCGCATTTGATCAACCAGGTTGATTCTTTAGAAGATGTATCTAAATGGGGTCAATTAGCCAAGGACAATATGAAGCAAAACTTTACCTGGGAAAAAATTGTAGGTGAATACGAGGAATTATTCTTATCATGAAAGTAAATATCTTGTTGTCCACCTATAATGGTGAACAGTATCTAAAAGAGCAGGTCAAAAGTATCCAAGACCAGACTTATCAGGATTGGCAACTCTTGATCCGAGATGATGGGTCGACAGATGGTACGGTGGAGATCATTCAAGAGTTGGTAGCCCAGGATGAGCGCATTCGCTTTATCAACCAAGAAGCTATCGAAAATCTCGGTGTTATCAAGAGTTTTCACACACTCTTAAAATATGAAAAGGCTGATCTTTATTGTTTTAGTGACCAAGATGATGTCTGGCTTCCTGAAAAGATTGCCCTACAAGTGGAAGCAGCAGCCAAGCATCCTCAGGAAGTGCCTTTGCTGGCCTACACGGATTTAAAAGTGGTTGATGAAAACTTGAATGTGCAGCACGAAAGTATGATTCGCACCCAGTCTGATCATGCCAATACGGAACTGATTCAAGAGTTGACGGAGAATACGGTAACTGGCGGAGTAGCCATGATTAATCATGCCCTGGCTGACTTATGGACAGGTCAAGAAAAGCATGCGCTTCTCATGCATGATTGGTACCTAGCATTGTTGGCAGCTAGCTTTGGAAAGCTCATTTATATTGATCAGCCGACAGAATTGTACCGTCAGCACAGTAGCAACGTTCTTGGGGCTCGTACCCTTAGAAAACGGGTTAAAAACTGGGTTCGCCCTCATATTCTTTTTGCCAAATATTGGAATCTCATCGAGTCCAGTCAAGAACAAGCAAAAAATTTATTGGATCTGCCAGTCAGTCCCCGAAATAAAGAAATTATTGAAAACTTTGTGACCATCATGGACGTACCGCTAAGAGAACGTTTGAGACGGATTCGTCAGTATGGTTACCGTAAGAACCGAGCCTTCCACACTCTTGTGTTTACTAGCTTGATTCTGACAAAGTTTGCATATCGAGGTAAAAAATAATGTTTGACGTTTTTAGTCAGAAAAATCGAATTTTATTACGAGAGTTAATTAAAACAGACTTTAAATTACGCTACCAAGGATCAGCAATTGGTTATCTTTGGTCGATTTTAAAGCCCTTGATGACCTTTAGTATTATGTATATTGTCTTCATCCGATTTTTACGCTTGGGTGGAGATGTACCCCATTTCCCAGTTGCCCTCTTGTTGGCCAATGTAATCTGGGGCTTCTTCTCAGAAGCGACCTCCATGGGGATGGTGTCGATCGTTAGTCGAGGCGACCTGTTACGGAAGTTGAACTTCTCCAAACACATCATTGTCTTGTCTGCAATTTCAGGAGCAGCCATCAACTTTGTTATTAACCTTGTGGTGGTCTTGATTTTTTCATTCTTTAATGGGGTGACATTTTCTTGGACAGCTTTGATGGTGATTCCGTTGTTCTTTGAGTTGTTCTTGATGGCGACAGGATGTGCATTGATCTTAGCGACATTTTTTGTTCGTTTCCGCGATCTTGGACAAGTCTGGGAAGTACTTTTGCAAGCAGGCCTATATGCGACGCCAATTATTTATCCGATTACCTTTATCGCAGACCGCAATCCATGGGCCGCTAAGTTGGTCATGATGAATCCCTTGGCTCAAATCATCCAAGACATGCGTTACTTCTTGATTGATAAGGCCAACACCCCTGTCTGGCTTTTGGTGGAAAATAAGTTCTTGGTTTTGATTCCTTATGTTTTACCAATTCTTATTTTTGTTGCTGGCTTTGCTTACTTTAACAAACATGCTAAGAAATTTGCGGAGATTCTCTAATGACAGATAAAGAAATTGCAGTAAAAGTAGACCATGTCAGCAAGTACTTTAAGTTGCCAACAGAGGCAACCAATAGTCTTCGAACTGCCCTGGTCAATCGCTTCAAAGGAATCAAAGGCTATAAAGAACAACACGTTCTCAAGGATATTTCTTTTGAGGTAGAAAAAGGTGACTTTTTCGGGATCCTCGGAAGAAATGGTTCTGGAAAATCTACTCTCTTGAAAATCATTTCTGAAATCTATGTGCCAGAAAAAGGCACCGTCACTATCGATGGGAAACTGGTCTCCTTTATTGAGCTTGGAGTGGGCTTTAACCCAGAATTGACAGGTCGTGAAAATGTCTACATGAATGGAGCTATGCTGGGCTTCTCAACAGCTGAAATTGATGCCATGTATGATGACATCGTAGACTTTGCCGAGTTGCATGACTTCATGAACCAGAAGCTCAAGAACTACTCATCAGGGATGCAGGTTCGTCTAGCCTTTTCGGTTGCCATTAAGGCCCAAGGCGATATCTTGATTTTGGACGAGGTCCTAGCAGTAGGAGATGAGGCCTTCCAGCGTAAGTGTAATGATTACTTCCAAGAACGCAAGAAATCAGGAAAAACCACTATCTTGGTTACCCATGATATGGGAGCCGTCAAGAAATATTGTAACAAGGCTGTTTTGATTGAAAATGGCTTGGTGAAGGCTTTAGGAAGTCCAGAAAATGTTGCCAATCAGTACAGTTTTGATAATACATCTCCTTTGCAACAGGGAGGAGAGGCTAATGGAGTAGGTAATTCCAACCAGGAAGAAAATGTCTTGGTTGAAAATTTTCAGCTTCAGTTGTTAAGTTCGAACAAGTTACGCCCCCAAGATCCTATTCACTTCCAAATTGATTTTGATGTACTTGAAGATATCCAGACCTATATCGCACTGTCTTTAACAGATATCGATCGGAATATTTGGATCTACAATGATAATTCGATGGATCAGCTGATGAGTGGGGCTGGACATAAAACGGTTCACTACACTTGTTCCCTTCCAGCAGTGAATGACTTGAAAATGAAATTAGAAGTGACAGTACGGGATGCCGAAGGACAGATGCTGGCCTTTTCAGATGCTACGCAAACCCCACTAATCTTTATCAATCGAGATGATATAGCTTTGGATGATAAATCAGCAATGGATGCGGCAAGTGGCTTAATCCAACGTAATGGAACATGGTCAATGACTGACTAGACTGAGGGAGATATGGAAACGACGCCTTTTGTTTCGATTATTTGTACAGTTTTTAATAAAGAACCCTGGCTTAAGAAGACAATCGATAGCTTCCTAGCGCAACAAACAGAGTTTGCTATTGAGATTATCTTGGTGGACGACGCCTCAAGCGATGGATCTCGCTCTATTATTCAGGACTATCAAGAAAACTACCCTAATCTGATTCGTGCTTTTTATCAGGATGAAAATCAGGGAATCGCCAAAACCTGGGTAGCTATCTGTAAAGAAGCGCGTGGGTACTACATTGCTCGCTGTGACGGAGATGATTTTTGGATAGATCCTTTAAAACTTCAGAAGCAAGTAAACTTATTGGCCAGTAAGCCAGACTGCAAATGGTCCAATACTGATTTTGATATCTATGATGAGCATGGCAATTTTGTTTCTAAGGCTGGCTTTACTAATCATACGATTCCATTAGCAGATACCTACGAAAAAATGCTTGCGACTAGAGGCTTTACCATGGCCTCTACATGGCTAGTAGATAGAGATCTGATGCTAGAAGTCAATCAAGAGTTAGATCTAACGACATCAGACGATACCTTCAATCTACAACTGGAGCTCTTTCAACGAACTTCATTAGCCTATCTGGATGAAGCAACAGTTGCTTATACCATTAACCAAGGGTCCGATTCTCGTCCTCGTGATTTCAGACAATTGGAACGACGTTTCCATAAGTTGTTGCAAACACAGCTGGACTATCTCGATAGGTATCCAAATGCCGATTTTAAAGAGATGACGAAGATTCTCTTAGAACGTAATAATACCTATGAGATTCATCTATCCAAACCGACCGATTCCCTTTCACCTATTGGTATGGAATCTGTCACGATTTATTATGGTGATGAGGAAAATACCTATTCGGAAGATCGTACCCTGACCAAACTTCTTCAAAAAGAAGATAGTCTGGCAATCGAAATTCCGAAGGGAACTTCTGTTATCCGAGTTGATCTGTCTGAAAGTCCAAGTTATTACTCTGATGTTGAATTGAGAGATTCTGACGGAAAGGTTTGCTCAGCTGTTTATAGTAACGGCGTTGTTGTTGATCATTTGTATTTGTATAGTGAACCGGATCCTCAGTTGATCTATGAAGTTAAAGAAGAAGGTGTGTATCAACTGAGCTATAAAATGATTTCTATAGATAATCCCTCTGCACCGGATTATATTGGAAAAGTTTTCACTGCTGAAATGTTAGATTGTCAAAGTAGATTGAAAAATCTTGAGGCAGAGTTACAAGCTACGAAAGCAGCATATAACTCCGTTATCACATCCAGACGTTGGACCATTCCAACAAAGATCTTGAAATTCTTAAGAATAAGGAAATAATATGCAACGTTTACTTTTATATGTTCACTACAATAAGTTTAATTTTATCAGTGGGCATGTACTCTACCAATTAGAAAAAATTCGCCCCTTGTATTCGCGGGTGGTCTTTATCTCTAATAGTCAGCTACCAGACGATGTGAAGGATCATTTGTCTTCCCAACAGTTGGTGGATGATATTCTAGAACGTCAGAATAGTGGCTTTGACTTCGCTGCTTGGCGGGATGGAATGCAGACGGTCGGCTTTGACCATCTGGCTCATTTTGATTCGGTTACCCTCATGAATGATACCTGCTTTGGACCTCTTTGGGATCTAGAACCAATCTATCAACAGTTCGAAAATGATGCTGAAGTGGATTTCTGGGGGATGACCAATTACCGGAAAGACAAGGATTTTAACGAGCATATTCAAAGTTATTATCTCAATTTTAAAAAACAGGTGCTGACATCAAGCGCCTTTCTAGAATTTTGGCAGGGGGTTCAAGACTTCACCAATGTTCAAGATGTGATTGATAACTATGAAACCAAGGTCACAACGAATTTCTTGGATGCTGGTTTTCGCTATAAAACTGTTTTTGATACCATCCATGAAGACACAACAGGGATGCTCTATCCGGACTTTTCATACTACAATCCTACAGCGATTCTCAATCATAAGGTTCCTTTTATCAAAGTCAAAACCATTGCCAACAATGAAGGAATCATGCCTTACATTTTTGACGAATTAGAACGTATATCAGACTATCCATTAGATTTGATTCTCAACCACATGTCTATGATTGATCGTCCGGACTATCCGTATTTGTTATCGCGTAAGTACTTGAAAAACCAAGAATTGGCTGGAGATTTCGGTAAAAAAGTTGCGGTTCATCTCCATGTCTTTTATGTGGACCTCTTGGAAGAATTTCTAGATGCTTTTCAAGCCTTTCAGTTCTCTTACGATTTGTGGATCACGACGGATGTAGAAGAGAAGAAGCAGGCTATTGAGCAAATTCTTTCCAATCGAGCACAAGATGCGACGGTAGTGGTTACTGGAAACATTGGACGAGATGTGTTACCAATGCTCCTCTTAAAAGAGGAACTCTCTCACTATGATTATGTCGGCCATTTTCATACCAAGAAATCCAAAGAAGCAGATTTTTGGGCGGGTGAATCTTGGCGCAAAGAATTGATTGAGATGCTGGTGAAGCCAGCGGATCAAATCCTTGGTAATATGGAGGCCAATCCAAAAGTCGGAATCACCATCGCCGATATTCCAACCTTCTTCCGTTACAATCGAATAGTCGTTGCCTGGAATGAAGCCCTCATTTCACCAGAGATGAACAAGCTCTGGGAACAGATGAATGCTACCAAGACAATTGATTTCAAAAATCTCAATACTTTTGTTATGAGTTATGGGACCTTTGTTTGGTTTAAATACGATGCTTTGAAACCACTCTTTGATTTGAATTTGACAGCAGCAGATGTACCAGCTGAACCCTTACCACAGAATTCAATTCTTCATGCGATCGAACGTTTGTTGGTCTATATTGCTTGGGATCAAAAGTATGACTTTAGGATCTCCCAAAACCCACATGTTCTCACACCATTTATCGATAATAAGCAGTTGAACAATCGGGAGGATCTCCAACCACATACCTTCGTGGACTTTAATCAAATCGGTGGAATTAAAGGAGCCTTGAAGTATATCGTGATTGGGCCAGCCAGAGCTGTGAAATATATAGTGAAAAGAATCATTAAGAAAGTGAAATAATGAAACGGAAAAAAGAGTTTAATTTTAAAGAATTTATTTTTTCAGCTTTATCAAAAGTTTCGAAAACCCAGTGGTATTATGGGGTTACTTTCGTTCTGTTTTCCCTTTTTAATTTTTATCTGGCCCAAAATAATCTTGCGGTCCACAATAAAGCGACTGGAACGGTTCTTCAGTATGTTAATTCTTTAGGACTTCTATTTGGAATTAGTTTTCTGCTACTGATTCCCATATTGTCTCAGTTTAATTTTAAAAAGTGGTTCCCTTTAAAACTGATTGTCAGTTATTTGGTCTACAATACACTGTCTTATTTGACGGAAATAACGATCTACCTGAATAATCCCAAATACAAGGTTTGGAATTTTGCTAAGAATCCATTTTTTAGAACAGACTCCTTTCTTGTTATTTTCCTCCTCTTTGTTCTAACAGGTGGCCTGGTTTTATTACGCCAGCATTATGATAAGTTACCTACTAGGAAAAAAGGAGAAGAAGAGATTGGAGAGAACTACCAGTATCTAGTCTTGTCACAACTTTTAATTACCTTTATTGTAACAGACAAAAATTTTTCCACCCTTATTTATAGGACAGATAATTTTTTGTATAAGTCCTTAGAAATCGGTAAATACTCAGCTCAGCAATTCTGGTTAACCAACGAATTCTTATACATTCTATTCCCGTTGATTTCCTTGTTTGGATTTTTATATACCAAAGGCCAACGAGATTTAGTCAAGAACAAACCGAGCTTTTCTTTGGTGTTCTTCACTAGTACCACCATTGCAATTGTATTGAATTACTTCATTCAATTCAGTTTAGGGCGAACAGAACCATTCTTAGGAGTTCATTTCACAATTCCCGATGCCATCTTATTTCAGATCCTGATCCTGACAGCGAGCTTCATCCTTGTTTATCTGTGTATAAATCAATATTGGATCGCTACCTGTCTCATTTCCATTGTTTCCATAGCTTTTGTGGTCGCAAATTCTATTAAGTTTGGAATGCGGAATGAACCTGTTTTACCGAGTGATTTAACCTGGTTGACCAAACCAATGACGCTTTTAAGCTTTATTGACAAGGCGCAACTATTTTATATCTTTTTATTAGTGGTTTTTCTTCTTTGTATCCTGATTGTTGGGAAGAAATACTTCTTTAAGGGACGAATTATTTCCTCCTGGAAAATTCAAGTTGGAGGGATTGTCTTGATGCTCCTTTGTTTTAAGGGTGTCAATGGGGTATTTAGTGATAAAGAAAACGGGAAGATCAAGGCCCAAGTACCAATTATTAGTACACTCAACAATTACCAAGATATTAACTGGTTAGGAAATACGACCAATGCTCGTTATAAGGGCTTGTCCTATGTTTGGATGAATCAATTAACGACGGAGGTGGTTCCAAAACCGGAAGGCTACTCAAAAGAACGTCTTGAAAAAATAGCTCAAAAATATACCAACTTGTCAAATGTGTTGAATAAGGAGAGAAGCAACTACTTAAACGATCAAACTGTCATCTATATTCTGAGTGAGAGTTTTTCTGACCCTAGAAAAGTCGAGGGAGTAGAACTGACGCAGAATCCGATCCCCAATATTGAGAACATCATGAAGACACATACGAGTGGGCAAATGCAATCGGATGGTTATGGGGGCGGAACTGCAAATATGGAGTTCCAGACTCTGACTGGATTACCTTTCTACAATTTATCCCAAACAGTTTCGGTCTTGTATACGGAAGTCCTTCCTAAAATTCATGATGTTCCTTCTATCAGTAATACCTACTCAAAACAGAATAAGATTGCTGTTCACTTGGCAGGTAAATCGAATTATTCACGGGATATCGTCTATTCCCGCTTGGATTTCAAAGATTTCATTACGACCGATACAAAAGGAATCAAATATAGAATAGAAGGGATTAGTCCGAGTGACGAATCCACCTATAATATTGTTTTAGACAACTTAAATGATAAAACCGGACAATTCTTTTCAGTGATGACCATGCAAAACCACACCCCGTGGTTAGAAGCCAATCCAGAAACTCTGGATGCAAAAGGTAAAGGATTTAGTGACGAAGAAAATTCAAAACTGACTTTCTATAGTCGTTTGCTTGCTCAAACAGACACCGCTACCCAATCCTTCCTGGAAAGTCTTTCTAAAATAGATAAGAAAATTACAGTGGTATTCTATGGAGATCACTTGCCGGGGCTCTATCCGGAGTCAGCCTTTAAGAACAACCCAGAAGGTCAGTACCAGACAGACTATTTCATTTGGAGTAATTTTGATGCACCGAAGTTAAATTATCCTTTGGTTAATTCAAGCGATTTCTCTGCTATGGTCTTTGAACAGACTAATTCAAAAGTTTCACCTTATTATGCTTTGTTGACTGAAGTTTTGAAAAAAGCAAGTGTCGATAAAAAGGCTTTAGAAGGAGAAGCCTTAGAGATTGCGGATGATTTAAAAATGGTTGAATATGACCTGATTAGTGGGAAAGGTTACCTTTCTAAAGACTTCTTTAAAGTCCCAACCAATAAATCCAAATAAAAGGAGCGCTAGCAGTTAAAAATCTTTGTGATTTTGGCTGTCTGGCTCCCTTTTTTTTGTTTTTTATGCTAAACTATTAGATGGGGGTATGCTCATGATTAAGATATTTGGAAAGGTCCATTATCATTGGCAGCCGGACCTATCAATTCTTGTGACCTATTGGTCCATTGCAGTGATTCCGGTCTTTATTGGACTGGCTTTGATGTATGAGAGCTCTAGTGTGCCAACGCTAGTTTTGTTTTCCTTCTTTTTATTTATGGTCTTGCTTGCGATTGGGGTCCATCGCTACTTCACCATCTATGAGGATGGGATCTTACGGATTATTACAGCCAATCCTTTTACTCCAATCAGGGTGAAGATTGACTCGATTGAAAAGATAGAAGTGAATAAGAAGTCGATCAAGCTCATTTTTAATGATGGTTCGCGTAGTCGGACTTTCTGCATGCGCAAATGGCCGAAAAAATACTTTATCAATGCACTTGCCTTAAATTCATCTTTCAAAGGAGAAGTGGTCTTGACGGACAACTTTATCCATGTGGATTATTACGAGATGTATTATGCAGATAAATAAAAAAGCTCTCTTAATCTTTTAAGAGAGCATGAGTGGGGCATTCTTTGATGGCCTCGAGAACATCGTTTGTGACAGGAACTTCCTTTTCAAGGAGGTCGTCCTCTTCAGCAAATTTGACGATGCCATTGTCATGGTAATCGAATAATTCAGAATAGGTCTGACAGAGACCGCAGGCGATGCAACGATCTGGAATTAACGTAACTTTCATACTTCTATTGTAATGATTTTTACGAGAAAAAACAAGGAGGAAGTCATGGCAAAAGAACCATGGGAAGAAGATATTTATGATGATGGAGAAGAAACATTGAAACGTACAAGTAAGTTAAACGGCATTAAGGCAGATCGTCTGTTGACGATTTTAGCGATTATTTTCTTTGTAGTAGTAGTGGCGATGGTCTGCTTGTTGATTTTCCTTTCGACAGGGGGTAGCAACAAATCCAAACAAATGTCTGGCTTCTACAATGGAGAAACCAAGGTCGAACAGAAATCATCAGCACCTGCACAAACTGCAAAAACAGAAGAAGAAAGTTCAACAGACGAAGAATCTGAGGAAGGTACGATCACTGTTCAAGCAGGTGAAGGCGAAGCAGCTATCGCTGCGCGTGCTGGTATTTCCATTGCACAATTGGAACAATTAAATCCATCTCACATGTCTACAGGATCATGGTATGCCAATCCTGGTGATGTCGTTAAGATTCAGTAGGAGTTGAGCGCAGCATGAAACAGATTCAAATTGCCATTGATGGGCCGGCTTCTAGCGGAAAATCAACAGTTGCAAAGATCATTGCTAAAGACCTAGGTTACACCTATCTCGATACGGGTGCGATGTATCGAGCAGCGACCTATCTAGCTCTTCGGAATGAACTGACTGAAGCTGATGTTGACCAGTTGGTTGATCTACTGAACCAATACCCTGTCAGTTTTGGACGCTCTGAAGACGGCCTGCAATTAGTCTTCGTAGCTGATGTCGATGTGACTCATCCAATTCGTGACAATGAAGTGACCAATAATGTCTCGTGGGTATCTGCCTTGGCTCCTGTGCGTGAGCGCTTGGTGGCCCAGCAACAACAGATTGCAGCCCAAGGTGGGATTGTCATGGATGGGCGAGATATTGGAACGGTTGTCTTGCCAGATGCAGAGTTGAAGATCTTCTTAGTAGCTTCTGTAGAAGAACGTGCAGAACGTCGCTACAAGGAAAATCTGGAGAAGGGGATCACAGCAGATCTTGAATTGCTGAAGAAAGAAATTGCTGAGCGTGATTACAAAGACAGTCACCGTGCCGTTTCCCCATTGAAACCAGCAGCAGATGCCATTCATTTTGACACTACGGGTGTCGGAATTGCAGACGTGGTTGCATTTATTGAAGAAAAAGCAAAAAAAATCCTTGACAATCCATCATAAACTTGATATCATATAAAAGTTGAGAAAAGCAGAAGTGAGAACTTCTCGCCTTGCGACTAACGTTGTCTGGCCCCTACGGATCAAGTTTCAGAAATGAACTATAATCATGTAGTGCGGGTTTGCGTTAGCAAGTCCGCTCTTGTTTTTCTCTAAAATAAAAAAAGAGGTGAAAACCATAGCAAAGCAAGACTTATTCATCAATGATGAAATTCGTGTACGTGAAGTTCGCTTAATCGGTCTTGAGGGCGAACAATTGGGTATCAAACCACTTGGTGAAGCGCAAGCACTTGCGGACGACGCTAATGTGGACTTGGTTCTCATTCAACCTCAAGCTAAACCTCCTGTTGCGAAAATTATGGACTACGGTAAGTTCAAATTTGAGTACCAGAAGAAAC
Organism: Streptococcus sp. F0442; assembly: GCF_000314795.2. GTDB lineage: Bacteria > Bacillota > Bacilli > Lactobacillales > Streptococcaceae > Streptococcus. Next base: position 350,546 of record NZ_KB373316.1, read on the forward strand.
AAAAAGAACAGCGCAAAAAACAAAGCGTTGTGACCGTGAAAGAAGTTCGTTTGAGCCCAGTTATTGACAAGGGTGATTTCGATACGAAACTTCGCAATGCTCGCAAGTTCCTTGAAAAAGGGAACAAAGTGAAGGTTTCCATTCGCTTTAAGGGTCGTATGATCACCCATAAAGAGATTGGGGCAAAAGTTTTAGCCGACTTCGCTGAAGCAACTCAAGATATTGCTATCATCGAACAACGTGCTAAAATGGATGGTCGTCAAATGTTCATGCAGTTGGCACCAGCAACTGACAAGAAATAATCTGTCAGAAAGTTAAAAAAAGGAGAAAATATCATGCCAAAACAAAAAACACACCGCGCATCAGCTAAACGTTTCAAACGTACAGGTTCTGGTGGACTTAAACGTTTCCGTGCTTACACTTCTCACCGTTTCCACGGAAAAACTAAGAAACAACGTCGTCATCTTCGTAAAGCATCTATGGTGCATTCAGGAGATTTCAAACGTATCAAAGCAATGCTTACTCGCTTGAAATAATCGCGTATTTGTAAGTAAAGAATTCTAGGAAATATTGGAGGAAATATAAATGGCACGTGTTAAAGGTGGCGTTGTATCACGCAAACGTCGTAAACGTATTCTTAAATTAGCTAAAGGTTACTATGGAGCTAAACACATCTTGTTCCGTACTGCAAAAGAACAAGTAATGAACTCTTACTACTATGCATACCGTGACCGTCGTCAAAAGAAACGTGACTTCCGTAAATTGTGGATCACACGTATCAATGCGGCAGCTCGTATGAACGGACTTTCATACTCACAATTGATGCATGGTTTGAAATTGGCTGAGATCGAAGTTAACCGTAAAATGCTTGCTGACTTGGCTGTTAACGATGCAGCAGCTTTCACAGCTCTTGCAGACGCAGCAAAAGCAAAACTTGGTAAATAATTGATAAAGAGATCCATTTGGGTCTCTTTTTTGAGTGAAGGAATCGGCTGTGACAAAGACTTCTTTTATTTCACCCAATTTCGTGCTATAATGAAAAAAATTAGAAGGTTTTTGAAGGAGGAAAAGACTGTGAGACACAAACGGTTAGCCTGGGATGAATATTTTGCTGCACAGGCTTTGTTAATATCAAATCGAGCAACCTGTAATCGAGCTAAAGTGGGTGCTGTATTGGTCAAGGATCATAAGGTGGTTGCGACGGGCTACAATGGCTCTGTCTCTGGTACAGAGCATTGCTTGGATCATGACTGTCTCATGGTGGAAGGGCACTGTGTCCGAACCCTCCATGCGGAAGTCAACGCTATTTTACAGGGAGCTGAGCGGGGGATTCCTAAAGGGTTCACAGCCTATGTGACTCACTTTCCCTGCCTGAATTGTACCAAGCAGTTGCTTCAAGTTGGTTGCAAGCGGGTGGTTTATATCCATCAATACCGCATCGATGACTATGCGCAGTATCTCTACCGTGAAAAGGAAGTGGAACTGGTTCACCTCCCATTGGCAGTGGTCAAAGCAGCTATTGCAGAGGCAGATTTTATTTAAGGAAGTTTTCCCGTCTATTTCATGATATGTCAGCAATCTAATTGGAAATCCGTCCAAATTAATTTCTAAGAAATAGCATTGAATAGATGGAATCATGAAAAGAATGATGGAATCATGTATAATGGTGTTAAAAGAAAACATAAATAAAATAATAAGAAAAGGATAGGAGAAAGCTATGGCAGATCAACAGAGACATTTTGAAGAAAATAAAGAACCTAGTAAGAGAAGTGAAGATCATCCCAATTCTATGTTTGTTCAGAATCCTCTAAAAGAAAATAGCTTACATTCTATTCTTCTTTCAGTGGCCTTTTACTTATCCATTATCTATCTTGTATTGTTTGTCTTTTCCTTTAATATTTTGGTGTTTTTCGTGTTTTTGATTTTTCTAACACCAAACTTCTTAGGTGTTGCTATTGGGACCATTTTACTTCGACTAGGGATGAAGAAGGGGAATAAAAGCATTCTCTATACGAGTTTCGGACTTTATCTGCTGTCTATCATCTTGGGTTTTGAACTAGATTGGGCAATTTTTCGAATCGCTCCCTTATGTTTAGGTATTCTGGTTTTAATTGGAACACTCTTAGTTGAAGAAGAGAAAAGCTCTTAATGAAAAGGTAGGTATGCTCAACTCTACTCAATAAAAAGTATTCGGGTCGATCAAAGAGATAGTTAAATCAGTTCTTCCGCTCTATTTTAAGCGCTATTATTTGAAAAAATAACTAAAAATGTTAGGAGAAAGTTATGACAGATAAACATCTACATTCTGAAACAAACCAAGAAAAAGAGGGAATGCCAGAAGAATATGTTCAGCCACCAATGGTGGAACAAGGCCAAGAAAATCCTGTTCAGCAACCAATTGTTGAGCAAGATCAACAAAAATCTGTCCCTACTTCAGCTATTCTAACTCTTGCATATTACCTAGCTCTCGGCTATCTTGGCTTTGTTTTATGTGGTGCTATCGCAGTAGGACCATGGGTAATTTTGTACCTACTTAACATATTGCCTCATATGGTTTGTTTTATTCTTGCAACCATCCTACTACGGAATGGGAAAAACAAGGGAGATAAAACAACTCTATATGCAGCGACAATTTTTTATTTTATTGCTGTAATTGCTGCCAATGATCCGAAGTGGCATTTTAATCTGTTTTCATCACTTTTAATGGCTGGAATGGTTTTTATTGGAACGTTATTGCTTCCAAATGAATAATGATGATAGGAGATAGGGTGTTCAATCCTATCTTTTTTATTTATTACTGATAATACGCTAGGAAAACGATTACAAACTGTGTTATAATTTAAATAAATGAATAGTTAAATACTTTTCTTAGAAAGTAGAGGAGAATCTATGTCTAGAAAAAAATGGTATTATATACTGCTAATTCTTGAAGCAATTCTTTATCTTGTTTCTTATGGTAGTAGTCTAGTAGTGAGCTATAGTTCCCGAAATCTAAATGGAAATACACCACTGTTCACTGCCTCTAGTATTTTTTCTATCTGGAATGGAATGATTATTTGCTGGGTAATTTGGAGAATCATGAAGCAACGTTTAAATGTTGAAGGATTGATAGCTGTTCTTCTCCTCTCAATTACTCAACTACTTATGTTTTTTTTACCACCTTTTTCCCCAACAAATCTGCTGAACATTTCCTTTGTGCTAAATATCATTTGTTTAATATGGATTTGGTTGCTTATAAAGAATGTAGAAATGAGGGAGCTTTTAAACAATTGGAAAAGTAAAGATGGTTGGAAATCATCGATAGCTTATTTAGTACTATTTGTTGCCTCTACAAATATTTCTCCACTATTTATATTGATTGGTATGGATAGAACGAGTGACATTTACGCTTTTACACTGCGATACACTGTAATGGAGTTAATGTTTCTACTTCTGATTAATGTTATGATCACAAGTACAAGTGATAAACTTCAGAAAGTATTTTCTCTTTTGATAATTTTATCTTCTCTTGTTGAGATAGGTGTAGTATACTCTTTCATCTCTCGTATAAGCTTCTACGGTCTCTTTTATCTTCTCTTATCTATTTATATTGTTTGTCGTGTTTTTGGTTTGTTTGATAGAGTTGCAGATAGCTGGGAGTCCAAGGTGAAAGTACAAGATCTATCATCTATTGAAACTAAACCAGAGATGGCAGACTCTCAAGTAGAAGGAGAGATAGATGTAAACGATCAGTTGAATGCTGAGATACGATCAAACAATGATAAAGAAAATTCGCCAAAAAGAATTATTCTTCAGTCGTCTTGGTTATGGAGCGCCCTTATAATAGCAGTCTGTCACCTTGGTATTATGATTTTTCCTTTATTTTTAGGAAACCCCATGTATCTACTGATCTTATATATTGGTGCCATCCATTATATTTGTTTTATGATTGCGACTATATTACTTTTCATTGGTATGAGAAAAGGAAGTAAAGGACTCCTAAATGCGGCAGCTATCTTATTTGTTATTTCCATTATAGGTACGCCAGATACTTATTGGATAGGTCCAAATATTTTATCCTTTATTCTGGGAGTCTTGGTATTTATTGGAACTATATTATTTAAAAATGGAGACTGATTAAAGTAGATAGGGTTGAAAATTTTTAAAGATATGTTATCATTTAAGTAGATGGTAGGTCATCGAGTACCCATAGGTGCGCGGTAGCCTACCATTTTTGAAGATAAAAAAAGCACCGTGTGAGGGTGCTAGATCTTGCCTGCTGAACTCGTAAATTGATAGATACCCTACGGGGTATTTTTTTGTGAACTTTTTAGGAACTTTGAGGATTGCTTAAGTTTGTTTAATTGAGCCCAAAAAAGCTGATTTAATGGGCTTTTTTGAAAATAATTTTCCATATTATTGGTAATGTGTTATAATGAAGTGTTATATGGTCCCGATAAGATGATAGACTGTCTATCAGTACTTTGTAACTCTATAACACTAATTTTTTAAGGGGGGACATTTTTTATGTCAGAACGTAAATTATTCACGTCTGAATCGGTATCTGAGGGGCATCCAGATAAGATTGCAGACCAAATTTCAGATGCTATTTTGGATGCTATTTTAGAGCAAGATCCAGAAGCACACGTTGCGGCTGAAACAGCTGTTTATACTGGTTCAGTGCATGTTTTTGGTGAAATTTCAACCAATGCTTATGTCGATATTAACCGTGTGGTTCGGGATACTATTGCAGAGATTGGTTATACCAATACAGAGTACGGTTTTTCTGCGGAGACGGTGGGAGTTCACCCATCATTGGTGGAACAATCTCCTGATATCGCTCAAGGGGTAAACGAAGCCCTAGAAGTACGTGGGAATGCGGATCAAGATCCACTCGATTTGATCGGTGCAGGAGACCAAGGTCTCATGTTTGGTTTTGCGGTGGATGAAACAGAAGAACTCATGCCATTGCCAATTTCACTCAGCCACAAGTTGGTTCGTCGTTTGGCAGAGCTACGTAAGTCTGGTGAAATCAGCTATCTTCGTCCAGATGCCAAATCTCAAGTCACTGTTGAGTATGATGAAAATGACCAGCCAGTGCGCGTGGATACGGTTGTTATTTCAACTCAACACGATCCAGAAGTGAGCAATGAACAAATCCACCAAGATGTGATTAACAAGGTCATCAAAGAAGTGATTCCAGCTTCTTACCTAGATGATGAGACAAAATTCTTCATCAATCCAACTGGTCGTTTCGTTATCGGTGGACCTCAAGGTGACTCAGGTTTGACGGGTCGGAAGATTATCGTAGATACCTATGGTGGTTACTCCCGTCACGGGGGTGGTGCCTTCTCGGGTAAGGATGCCACTAAGGTAGACCGTTCCGCTTCTTATGCAGCTCGCTACATTGCCAAAAACATTGTGGCAGCAGGGCTTGCTAAGAAAGCAGAAGTTCAATTGGCTTACGCGATCGGGGTAGCTCAACCTGTCTCTGTTCGGATCGATACCTTTGGGACTGGAACCGTAGCCGAAAGTAAGCTGGAACAAGCAGCTCGTCAAATCTTTGACCTTCGTCCAGCAGGAATCATCCAAATGCTGGATCTCAAACGTCCAATCTATCGTCAAACAGCGGCATACGGCCATATGGGACGGACAGATATTGACCTTCCATGGGAACGTTTAGACAAGGTAGAAGCCTTGAAAGAAGCTGTAAAATAATTCGTTGAAATATAAAAGTTAGGGTTCCTATGATCCTAGCTTTTTTTCATTTTGAAAATTTCTACAGATGGAAAAATAGGTCCATCTGTGGTATAATAGATTCAGTATTTTAAATACGTTGTCCCTTTTATTTCCGTTGTAAAAAACGATAGTAAAAGGAAAAAGACTTGAAAGAGCTAATGAATTATTAAAATGAAAAAAATTGTAATAAATGGTGGTCGCCCTCTAAAAGGAGAGGTGACCATTAGTGGTGCAAAAAATAGTGTAGTAGCCCTTATTCCTGCGACCATTTTGGCAGATGATGTTGTAACCCTAGACGGAGTACCGGATATCTCAGATGTCGCAAGTTTGATTGAGATCATGACCATCATGGGGGCTAAGATTGAGCGTAATGAGGACAGTTTGATCATTGATCCACGTGGGGTCAAGGATATGCCGATGCCGTTTGGTAAGATCAATAGTCTGCGAGCATCCTATTATTTCTATGGGAGTTTACTAGGCCGCTATGGTCAAGCAACTGTTGGCTTACCTGGTGGATGCGATCTTGGTCCACGTCCCATTGATTTGCATTTGAAGGCCTTTGAAGCGATGGGAGCAGCCATGACCATGGATGGTTCAAGTATGAAGCTTGCGACTGATGGCAGGCCTCTCCAAGGAGCCAACATCTACATGGACACCGTTAGTGTCGGTGCTACAATCAATACGATTTTGGCGGCCGTCAAGGCTGAAGGTCGTACAGTGATTGAGAATGCTGCTCGGGAACCTGAAATTATTGATGTAGTAACCTTGCTCAACAACATGGGAGCTCGTATTCGTGGAGCAGGAACAGACATGATTATCATTGACGGTGTTGCCCATTTGCATGGGACGAGACACCAGGTCATTCCGGATCGGATCGAGGCAGGAACTTATATTGCGCTTGCAGCTGCTATTGGCGAAGGTATTCAGATCAATAATGTCTTGTATGAGCATTTGGAGAGCTTTATTGCTAAGTTGGAGGAGATGGGTGTGCGCATGACCATTTCTGAAGATAGCATCTTTGTAGAAAAGCAAACTGGTTTGAAGGCGATCCAGATCAAAACATCTCCTTATCCTGGTTTTGCGACAGATCTGCAACAACCGATCACTCCTTTGCTTTTAACAGCTAGTGGACGTGGGCGTATTGTCGATACAATTTATGAAAAACGGGTCAACCATGTGCCAGAATTGGCTAAAATGGGGGCTACTATTTCGACCTTGAACGACCACATTATCTATGAAGGGCCAAATCAATTAACTGGATCCAGTGTGAAAGCGACGGATCTTCGAGCTGGTGCTGCCTTGGTGATTGCGGGTCTTATGGCTTCTGGAACAACAGAGATTACAAATGTGGAATACATCCTTCGCGGATATTCAGATATTATTGATAAGTTGACCCAACTTGGAGCAGAGATCCAATTAGTAGAGGATTAGCGACAGTGGTGGGGATCTGGTAAGAGCGACCAGGATAACAGAGCATTGGAGTTGAAAATGAATATTTGGACGCACTTAGCTGCCTATTCACTGATTGAAACAAAAAGGTTGTATTTACGACCTTTTCTCTTTGAGGATGCAGAAGATTTTTATAAGATTGCTTCGAATCCTGAAAATCTACAGTTTATCTTTCCTGTTCAAGCAGATCTTACCGAGACCCAGTATGTACTGGCTAACTATTTCATGAAAAATCCTTTAGGAGTGTGGGCCATCTGTGATAAGAAAACAAATCAAATGATCGGTTCCATCAAGTTTGAAAAGTTGGATGAAATCAAGGGAGAAGCTGAGTTAGGCTATTTTTTACGCAAAGATTTTTGGGGAAAAGGCCTGATGACAGAAGCGGTCAAAGAGTTGGTTTATCTATCATTTGAGAAATTTCAACTAAAAGAAATCAGGGTCATCACTCATGTTGAAAATACAGGGAGTCAAAGAGTCGCTCTAAAGGCTGGATTTCGTCTCTTTCGTCAATTTAAAGGGAGCGACCGATATACGCGTAAAATGCGCGATTATTATGATTTCCGCATAGGTAGAGGGGACTTTTATGAGTAAACACCAAGAGATTTTAGATTATCTCGAAAAATTACCGATTGGGAAACGGGTCAGTGTTCGGAGCATCTCAAATTTTTTGAATGTCAGTGATGGGACGGCCTATCGGGCCATTAAAGAGGCTGAAAATCAAGGGATTGTAGAAACAAGGCCTAGAAGTGGGACCATCCGTGTCAAATCGCAAAAGTCTGTACTAGAGCATCTGACCTATCGGGAAATTTTAGAGATCACCGCTTCGGAGATTTTAGCTGGGGAAGCGGGTCTCGAAAAAGAATTTAATAAATTTTACATTGGGGCCATGACGGAAGAGCATGTCTTAGACTATGTGTCTGAGGGAGGACTCCTAATTGTTGGAGACAGAACCAATATCCAACGTCTCGCCTTAAAACACGACAATGCAGTCTTGGTCACGGGAGGTTTTGAAGTTGACGAGGATGTGATTTCGCTTGCGAATCGGGTGCAGATCCCAGTGATTCGGACGGCTCATGATACCTATACCGTCGCTACCATGATCAATAAGGCCTTATCCAATATGCAAATCAAGACGGATATCTTGACAGTGGAGCAGGTTTATCGGCCTTTTCATGAGTATGGTTATCTTTCTGAAACCGATACGGTAAGGGATTATTTGGATTTAGTCCGGAAAAATCGCTTTAGCCGCTTTCCAGTTGTCAATCAACACCAGATGGTGGTTGGGGTTGTGACCATGAGAGATGCTGGAGATAAAGCGCCTCAGACGACCCTCGATAAGGTGATGTCACGGACCATTTTTACCACTAATTTGTCCACCAGTATTGCAACGATTAGCCAACGGATGATCGCTGAAGACTATGAAATGATTCCTGTTGTTCGCAATAACCAGACCTTGCTTGGTGTGATCACGCGTCGGGATGTCATGGATCGGATTAGCAAGGTGCAGTTTTCGAGCTTACCAACCTTTAGTGAGCAAATTGGTCAAAAGATTCAAACGGAGAACGACCATTACCAATTTACAGTGGAACCGAGTATGCTGGAGAAAAGCGGTGTTTTGGCCAATGGGGTTATGATCGAAGTGCTGATGAAGGTTGTACGCAAGATGATGCAACACAGTGGGCGTAGCTTGATTGTCGAACAGTTGATCATCAATTTTTTACAGGCTGTGCAGGTGGATGATGTGATCCGCATTGAACCACAACTAGTTCGACGAACCAGACGTTCGGCCTTGGTTGATTTTAGCTTGTATTTAGATCTGCAGCTAGTCGCGAAAGCAACCATTACGATTAAGATTAATTAAACAAAAGAAATGAGGAGACAATGATTACATTAAAATCACAACGTGAAATTGAAGCCATGGATCGTGCAGGAGATTTCCTTGCCAGCATCCATATTGGATTGCGTGACTTGATCAAGCCAGGGCTTGACCTATGGGAAGTAGAAGAATATGTCCGTCGTCGCTGTAAAGAAGCCAATGTCTTGCCGCTTCAGATCGGTGTAGAAGGCAGTCTCATGGACTATCCTTATGCGACTTGCTGTGGTTTGAATGACGAAGTAGCCCATGCTTTTCCACGTCACGTCATTCTCAAAGATGGGGATCTCCTCAAGGTGGATATGGTCTTGTCAGAACCGCTTGATAAATCTGTTTTGGATGTATCAAAATTAGATTTTGATAATGTTGCGCAAGTCAAAAAATACACAGAGTCTTACACTGGTGGTTTAGCTGATTCATGCTGGGCCTATGCTGTCGGAAATGTTTCTCAAGAAGTCAAAGATTTGATGGATGTGACCAAAGAATGTCTCTATAAAGGGATTGAGAAAGCGGTCGTTGGCAATCGTTTAGGAGATATTGGTGCAGCGATTCAAGAATATGCTGAAAGCAAAGGTTATGGCGTCGTGCGCGATTTGGTTGGGCACGGAGTAGGTCCAACGATGCACGAAGAACCAATGGTACCGCATTATGGACGGGCTGGACGTGGTCTTCGCTTGCGTGAGGGAATGGTCTTGACGATTGAACCAATGATTAATACAGGTACCTGGGAAATTGATACAGATTTGAAAACTGGATGGGCTCATAAGACCCTTGATGGTGGTCTGTCTTGTCAATATGAGCATCAATTTGTGATTACAAAAGATGGTCCAGTGATTTTAACTAGTCAAGGTGAAGAAGGAACTTACTAAAAGATGAAGAGGGAAGAATGGAGCTGAAGGCAAGTGTCTGGTTTCGCTCTTTGCTCTTTTTTAGTAAAACGGGGAGGTGACGGATGAAAAAGGTCCTACAAAAAATGCTTGATCAGCCATTTATAAAGGGATTTGTGCGTTTTTATCAAAGTTCAGAATCGGATATTACTAGCATTGCGGTGGCTTATTATTTGCTGATTTCGATTTTTCCTTTGATGCTGATTACGGCCAATATTCTCCCCTACTTTCATATTCGTCCCACTCAGATTCTATTGAGCTTAGAAAAAATCTTACCTAGCTCCTTGTATCGGACAGTGGCCCAGATGATCTCGAGTGTATTGACCAAGCCTTCTACGGGCTTACTGAGTTTCTCGATTATTTCTGCCTTGTGGATTTTCTCTCAGAGCATTGCCTACCTTCAAAAGGCCTATAATAAAAGTTATGGGGTTGAGAAGGAACGTGGCATTATCTGGGGACGACTCTTTAGCTTTCTGATCAGTTTTGCCTTGCAGGGCTTATTTGGCCTCTCGCTCATCCTCTCGATGTTTGGCAAGATGATCGTCCGCTATCTCTATCAAACTTTTTCATTTGACAGAACCATCTATATCCGCTTGTTGAATTTGACGGAACCGACCATTTACCTTTTGCTCTTTGTCAGTCTGGTCCTGCTCTATTACACTCTACCAAATGTAAAGATTCCTAAATTTAGATATGTCTTTCCAGGGGCCTTCTTTGTAGTCATTGTCTTGTATGCTATTTTGAATATCTTTTGGAAATACGTAGATCGCTATGTGAGTCATTTTTTGGATGCCCGCTTCTTTGGTTCGGTCGTCCTTGCCGTTATTATGTTCTGGTTTATCTTAGTAGCGAAAATCATGATTATTGGTTGTATTTTAAACGCCAGTATCCAATTTGCGAGAGAAGCCAAGTTTCAAACGCGTAGTGGAGAAATTGTCTCCAAATTAAAAACGGAACAAGTGGCTTTCCGACACAGGGAAGCATCTCTCAAATTAAAGCAGCGTTTGCGTCTCAAACATACTCATAAAACTAAATAAAGGAAATCAGATTTGATCTGGTTTTTTTTTTGATTTATTTTTATTGCATTTGCAATAAAAATTTGTTAGGATAGGATTATCAAAAAAGGAGGAGTAGGATGAGTATTTTACGCGAGATTGGCATCATCGCGCGTGCTCTTGATTCCATTGCGAATATCGAATTTCGTGATATTGACTTGGCACGTGGTCAATATCTCTACCTGGTGCGAATTGCAGAACAACCAGGGATCATCCAAGAAGAACTCTCTGATCTCTTAAAAGTCGATCGGTCCACGGTTGCTAGATCCGTAAAAAAACTAGAAGAGCGTGGTCTGATTCAGCAACGTCCCCTGGGGGAAAACCTCAAAATCAAGGAATGGGAATTAACTGAAAAAGGTCAGGAGATATACCCCTTCATTTTAGGGGAGCATCTTTACTCTGAGAAAACCGCCTTAAAAGGCTTTTCAAAAGAAGAAGTCGCACAGTTAGAGGAATATCTCATCCGAGTACGTGAGAATATTACCTTGGATTGGGAGCTGGTCAAAAAAGGTCAAAAAAGAAATTATAGTGAGGTAAAACAATGAAAGTAACAGTCGATCAAGCGTTTTGGGATTTATTTCCAACAGCTCGGATTACGGTTATGTCTTTGTATGGCATTGATAATACAGTAGATGAAGCCAAGGATCCTTATTTCAAAGAATTGTTAGACAAGGGTGCTAAGCGAGCTTGGGACTTTATTGATGAAGACAACTATACCCAGAGTGAATTTGTCCAAGAGTGGCGCCAGGCTTTTAGCAAGTTTAAAACAAAAAAAGGAGCTAGATCTTCGATCGAAGCCCTCTTAAAAAGAGTACACCAAGGACGTAAATTCTACCCGATTAATCCTTTGGTGGATCTTTACAATAGTGTGTCGATGGCTTACGCCCTTCCTTGTGGAGGTGAAGATATGAGCAAATTGGTTGGAGGACTCTCTCTGGGACAAGCAAAAGGAGGCGAACCGTTCTTTCCACTAGGGGCTGAAGAGGATGCTCCAGCTTTGGAAGGGGAGATCATTTACTACGACCAAGAAGGTGCAGTATGTCGTTGTTTGAATTGGCGGGAAGCTCAAAGAACCATGCTGACGGAAGAGACTAAAGATGCTATCCTAGTCATTGAAGCCATCAATGAAGAGCAGGCCAAACGTGCACAAACAGCTATGCAGGAATTGAAAGACCTAGCCAAGGATTATTTTGGGGTCGAAGGAACGATCTATCAATTAAGTGCAGAGGAAGCAAGTATAGAAGTATAAAAAAATAAGGCTGAAACAATCGTTTCAAGCCTTGTTTTTATTTTTAAAGACAAAGAGTTTACTAAAGAGATAATTGAGGACTATAATGGCTACTTGTGCAAAGAGCGTTTCAATTAGATTGATTTGACTCTTGTTGTTGTGGACAAATTGCCCGATAATTCCTGGGAATTGCTTGACGAAAATCTCAGTCAAGGCCATATCTAGCATAAAGGTACCCGAGCGTGCAATCGCAAAACGAATCAAGCGCTGGAACCAGCCCTTTCTTTCTTGCTTAAAGACGATGGTATCGTTGGTGACAAAGGCAAAGAGGATCCCAGCAATGTTTCCAATCGCTGTCGCCAATCGTTCATCGCTAGTGATTTGGTAGATGAAAAGACGGGTACAGACAGAGACAAGGGTTGTGGCTACTCCAAAAAAGAGATAGGATAAAATTTCATTATCAAAAAATTTTTTAATCAGTGTTTTCATAAAATCAGTCTACCATAAAACCTCAAAATATGCTATACTTGAAAGGTTGAAGAAATCAATACTTCAATCCTTGGTGCTTAAGATCCTTTCGCCAAGCATATTAGACGCGGGAAAACCGCTAAAGGAGAATAGATGAAACAGTTAACTGCTCGTGATATGGCGCAAATTGCCATCGTTGCCGCGATTTATATCGTATTGACCATTACCCCCCCTCTCAATGCTATGGCCTACTATGGCTATCAATTCCGTGTTTCGGAAATGATGAATTTCTTAGCCTTTTACAATAAGAAATACTTGATTGGGGTAACCATCGGTTGTATGATTGCCAATTTATTTAGTTTTGGATGGATTGATGTCTTTGTCGGTGGAGGGTCAACCTTTGTCTTCCTAGGGCTTGGACTTATTCTATTTGGACGTTTCAAAAACAAGTTCTTATTCGAAGGTCTTATTCGGTTAGACCATTTCTTGTTTGCGATTTTCTTTTCCATCTCTATGTTTACGATTGCCTTGGAGCTTTATTACCTGCAAGGCCAACCATTCTTCTACAATTGGTTGACCATGGGATTGGGTGAATTTGCATCCTTGATTTTTGGAGCGATTGTGATCAATCAACTATCCAAACGGATCGATTTTACAAAATAAAAAAAGGAGCCTGAGCTCCTTTTTTTCATGCTAAGAATGCAGTAAATTCAAGGCTAAATTAAGATTTTATGATAAAATAAGAACATGAAAACCAGAATGAAAGAACTAGTGGAATTACTTAACCGCTATGCCTATGAATATTATACAAAAGACGCTCCATCAGTCTCTGATAGTGAATACGATCAATTATATCGGGAGTTGGTGGAACTAGAAACCGCTCATCCAGATGAAGTCTTGCCAGAGAGCCCAACCCACCGTGTGGGAGGTGTGGTTTTAAAAGGCTTTACTAAATACCAGCACCAGTATCCCCTTTATAGTTTGCAGGATGCTTTTTCGCGGGAAGAATTAGAAGCTTTTGATCAGCGTGTCCGTAAGGAATTTCCTTCCGTCAGCTATATATGCGAGTTGAAGATCGATGGCTTGTCCATTTCCCTCACCTATGAAAATGGTGTCCTTATAACAGGAGCAACACGTGGGGATGGTTCTGTCGGTGAGGATATTACAGAGAATCTCAAGCGGGTCAAGGACATTCCGTTGGTGTTACCAGAGCCAATTAACATCACGGTAAGAGGCGAGTGCTATATGCCACGGGCTTCTTTTGATCGGGTCAATCAGATCCGTCAGGAAAATGGTGAACCTGAATTTGCCAATCCACGAAATGCTGCGGCAGGAACGCTCCGCCAATTGGATACGAAAATTGTGGCTAAGCGGAATCTTTCCACCTTCTTGTACCAAGAAGTGAGTCCAACTGACCAGAGCAGTCAGGAAGGCGTGCTTGAAAAATTGGCCCGCTTAGGATTTGTTGTAAACCAGGAGCGAGTGCTGGCTGAGGATATGGATCAAATCTGGAACTTTATCCAAAAAGTAGCTCAGCTTCGAGAGGACCTTCCCTACGATATCGATGGGATCGTCATCAAGGTCAATGACTTAGCTGTTCAAGAAGAACTAGGCTTTACTGTTAAAGCTCCTAAATGGGCTGTCGCTTATAAGTTCCCAGCAGAAGAAAAAGAAGCGAAAATCCTCTCGGTGGATTGGACCGTTGGACGGACCGGAGTTGTGACCCCAACTGCCAATCTAACGCCAGTCCAGCTAGCAGGAACCACTGTTAGTCGCGCAACCCTGCACAATGTGGACTATATTGCTGAAAAAGACATTCATCAAGAAGATACGGTCATCGTCTACAAGGCGGGTGATATCATTCCTGCGGTCTTGCGTGTTGTCAAAGATAAACGGGTATCTGATCAAGCATTAGCCATTCCAACTCATTGTCCGAGCTGCCAGAGTGAGTTGCTTCATTTTGAGGATGAGGTGGCCCTTCGCTGTATCAATCCGCTCTGTCCAGCTCAGATCAAGGAAGGATTGAACCACTTTGCAAGTCGGGATGCTATGAATATCACAGGCTTGGGTCCAGCTGTTGTAGAGAAACTCTTCGCAGCTCAGTTGGTAGAGGATGTAGCGGGGATCTACCGGCTCACTGTAGAGGATCTATTGACCTTAGAAGGCTTCAAAGAAAAATCTGCTGAAAAACTTTATGAAGCCATTCAAGCTTCAAAAGAGAATTCAGCTGAAAAGTTACTCTTTGGTTTGGGAATCCGACATGTCGGAAGCAAGGTTAGTCAAATCTTACTCCAAGAATTCCATGACCTCGATCAATTGGCTACCGCTGATCCAGAGCGGATTGCAGGTATTGACAGTCTCGGTATGGTTGTGGCTGAAAGCCTCAAGTCTTATTTCGCACAAGAGGGATCCAAGCGTCTCCTGCAGGAATTGAAAGAAGCAGGAGTCAATCTGACCTATCTTGGTGAAAAAGTTGCTGCCGATGCAGCCCTTTCAGGGATGACGGTTGTTTTGACTGGGAAGCTAGAGCGGCTCACACGTTCAGAAGCCAAGGCCAAATTAGAGAGTCTGGGTGCTAAGGTAACTGGTTCTGTTTCTAAGAAAACAGATTTGGTCGTTGCTGGGGCAGACGCAGGTAGCAAGTTATCCAAAGCACAAGAATTAGGAATCCAGGTAGAAGATGAGTCCTGGCTTGAAAGTTTGTAGAGGATGTTTATGGTAGAACGAATCAAAAAAGCCCGTTTAATTTATAATCCTACCTCTGGGCAAGAAATTATCAAGAAAAACATTGCGGAAGTTTTGGACGTACTGGAAGACGTGGGCTATGAGACCAGTGCTTATCAAACCACTCCCGAACCATTTTCTGCTCAAAATGAAGCAGAAAGAGCGGCCAAAGCTGGCTTTGATTTGATCATTGCCGCTGGTGGTGATGGTACGATTAACGAAGTAGTTAATGGGGTTGCTGGACTAGAACATCGTCCCCAGATGGCCTTTATTCCAACAGGGACAACCAATGATTATGCGCGTGCCTTGAAGATCCCGATGGGAGATCCGGTGGCAGCGGCTCGCATTATTGAAAAGAATCAAATCATTCAAATGGATATTGGTCGTGCTTATGGCAGCAAATACTTTATCAATATTGCTGCTGCAGGGACCCTGACAGAGTTGACCTTCAGTGTTCCAAGTAGTGTCAAATCTCGTTTGGGTTACTTTGCCTATGTTGCAGAAGCAGCGAAAATGTTGCCACGTAATAAGGCTCGTAAGGTGCGAATCGAGCATGACAATGGTGTTTTTGAAGGACCAGCCTCTATGATTTTTGTGGCCTTGACCAACTCAATCGCTGGTTTTGAAAGTGTGGCGCCAGATGCCAAGCTTGATGATGGGAATTTTACCTTGATTATCGTAAAAACTGCTAAGCTTTTTAACATGTTATCCTTGATGATTCAGGCGATTAACGGGGGCAAGCATGTGCATGATGACAATGTAGAATATCTCAAAACTAAGAAGCTGACGATTGATATGATTGGCAAGAATGATCAACCATTCCGCATTAATCTAGATGGAGAATATGGTGGAGATACTCCGGTTGAATTGGAAGTCTTCCATAATCACTTGGAATTCTTTGCAAATATCGATGAAATCAACACCGATGCTTTAGTACACACCTCTGAGGAATAAAGACAAACAATGGGGTTATTCGCCTGATGGATGGGCGAATGGTTCCGTCAGTATCAAATTGGAAATAGGAAAATGTTATGCGACAATACCATGTAAAGCTTCATTTTCATAAGCAAAAAGGAAATTATTTTGCCTATGATATGTGGCAGTGGCAAGACCAAGTAGAAGGAAAATCAGTCTCTTTCTCCAAGTTGGATTATTTTGGAGTAGAGGGGAATCTGGTTTATGAGAGCGAAGGACCGCTAAACCGAGGACATGTCTTGGTCAAAGAAGGGGATTGGCTTACCAAGACCCGAGATTTTGAAATCGAACTCTTACCAGAGGGATTTGTAAGAGAAGTCTGGATTCTCGATGGAGATGATACAGTCTACTATTCTCTACAAGCTGCTTTGACTAGTCATGCCTACAGTCATCGTCAGCCTCATGCCTATGATATGGCTACCCATGCAAAGAACTTTGATGCTAAGTGGGCTTATCAAGGTTGGCTCGGCTGTCGAGATGAAGATGGTGAGTATTGCTTTAAGTTATGGGCTCCTACGGCTAAGAAAGTTGAATTGGTGCTCTATCAGTCAACTGAACCGGATGCCCCAGTTTGGAAAACCATTCCGATGATGCGAGGCAAACAAGAGTCTAGCTACCATCCAGAAAACACCCAAGGTGTTTGGATTCTAGATTTTCTAGGAAATTTAAGTGGCATGGCTTATCAATATCGTGTGCATTTTGAACACCAGACTCAAGTGACGCGCGATCCTTATAGCATTGCAACGACAGCCGATGGAATGCGCTCAGCCATTCTCTCAAGAGCAGATCGTCAGTTTGATTGGGGCACTAAAAAAGGCGCCGATGCGACTCCCTGGCGCCTGGACAATCCTTGTCAAGCAGTGATCTATGAGATGCACCTTCGGGATTTAACCAAGTCACCGACATCAGGTGTGGACGAGTCTTTGCGTGGGACCTATCTGGGGGCTTGCCAAGAAGGAACCGTCAATAGCCATGGCGATGCGACTGCTTTTGATTATATCCGTCAGTTAGGGGTCAATGTCGTGCAATTACAGCCGATTTCGGATCGCTATAAACAGTACGATGAAGAAGGTCGTGTGACCTACAATTGGGGTTACGACGTTCAGAATTATTCTGCACCAGAAACCAGTTTTTCAACGGATCCATCCAATCCCAAACAAACCATGAAAGAGCTTAAAACCATGATCCGGGCTTATCATGACGCTGGGATTTCTGTAGTCATAGATGTGATCTACAATCATATCTACTCAACTGAGAATGGTCCCTTCCAAAATACAGTTCCGGATTATTATTACCGGATGGAGCCAGATGGGCGCTTCCAAAATGGGACAGGTGTCGGTAATGAGACGGCGAGTGAGCATGAAATGTACCGCAAGTACATGATTGATTCCCTTACGCACTGGGTCAAAGAGTACCAGATCGATGGTTTCCGCTTTGATTTGATGGGCATTCACGATGTGACGACAATGAATGCTATTCGGGAGGCGATGGATGCTCTGGATCCTCGGATTCTCCTTTATGGAGAAGGTTGGGATATGGGAACCGGTCTCGCGCCAGAGGATAAAGCCAAGAAAGACAATGCGGCGCAATTGCCACGTATTGGATTCTTTAACGACACGGAGCGCGATGCTATTAAAGGGGCTGAGGTTTATGGTTCCATCAAACGTGGCTTTGTCAGCCGAAAATCAACAGAGAATATCGTTGCGCGTGCTGTTTTAGGTAGTGCGGAACTTGGAAATTATTTGACGCCTAGCCAGGTCTTAAATTATGTCGAAGCTCATGACAACTATAATCTCTATGACTTGCTTCAGACCCTCCATCCAAATGAAGAAGTAGCAGGACTGGTCAAGCGCTCAGAATTGGCTACAGCCATGAATCTACTTTTCCAAGGAATGACTTTTATGCAGGTGGGACAAGAGTTTATGCGGACAAAATTGGTTCCTACGGGCCCAGAAGGAGAGATCACTCCTTTGGATCGTGAACGGGCCATGAATTCCTATAATGCTCCAGATTTTGTCAATCAGGTCGATTGGAATTTGGTGAGTGAACACAAGGAATCAATTGACTATATTCGCAGTCTGATTGCCTTGAAGACCAGTCTACCTATCTTATCGCTTGAAGGCTATGATAAGATTTACCAACAAGTCTTTATCCAATCTGCAACAGATACCAGTGGCTTGGTTATCTATGAATTAACAGGAGACAAGAAGTACCAAGTCATCTTTAATGCTAGCGGACTTCCTTATTATCTCCAAAATTCAAATCAATTAGAATTGATAGTTGGCAATAGCCGTCATAAACGACCATTCTATGTGGAGAACTTAACAGCTTCTGTTTTTGAAGTTCTAGACCAATGAAGATCATCTTCCTTTTGATGACAATGTAAAATCCCTGAGTTAAAAACTCAGGGATTCTTTTTATTTTGAAGAACTGCTACTGGTTTCGGTTGAAGAAGAGCTAGTCTCTTCTGGGTGCAATTCTTTATAGCTTGGTGCTTTGAAGAGATCCACAGTGGATTCATTTCCACGTTGGTTGTAAAGGCTGGTTGATTTATCGCCTTTTTCCTTTTCAATCTTCTTCAATGCCTTGAAGGAATTGGTGTAGGAATAATCATCTGGATTGACTTTACCAAGGTCATTGCCCTTGAAGAAACGAAGGAGATCACCCGTCTGGATGCTATCGCTAATCTTCAATTGGAGGTTGGCAGCTTCTCGGATCTTATCCAGCTGCTCCTTGGTTTTTTCATCCGGGTTGGTGATCTCCTCTCCTGTTTTGGTGTAATAGGTCCGACCACTGTAGCTCGTGTACTCAGGAGTCACAAAGTAGTTCGCCGAGCGGAAAGCTACAATTTGATCATGATCTGGTGAGAGCATGTCTTGACCAACTTGGAGGAACTTGTTGGCTTCAATACCTAGCAAGTGTTCCAAGGTTGGGAGCATATCGATCTCACCACCATAGGTATCGATGATGCCTCCCTTATCCATACCTGGAATGACTACCATATACGGGACTCGTTGCAACATGGCATTGTCATAACTAGACCAGGTCTCAGAGTTCTTGCCAAGTAGTGGGGCGAGAGCTGGGTTGCGGGAGTTGGAAATTCCGTAGTGGTCACCGTAGAGAACGATGATTGAATTTTTGTAAAGACCAGATTCTTTTAGGTAATCAAAGAAGGCCTTGATCGAAGAATCTAGGTAGTTAGCGGTCGCAAAATAGCCATTGATGGTTTCGTCCTGTGTCTTAGCCAGTGGGAAGCCAAGATCATCTCCTGATAAACTCGTTGTATAAGGGTAGTGGTTGGAAACCGTAATGAACTTGGTATAAAAAGGCTGTTGCATTCTTTCCAGGTATTTGATGGAATCCTTGAGCATGTATTTGTCATTGAGACCATACTGGAAGGAATTACTACTGTCTTGTTTGGTGAAGTAGCTGGCATCAAAGAAATAATTGTAGCCCCATTGTTTATAGGCTGTATTTCGGTTCCAGAAACTTCCAGCATTCCCGTGGAAAACAGCGCTCGAATTGTAACCGTTTTTAGAGAGAATAAATGGAGCAGCCTGTTGGGTATTAGTTCCACCATAGTTGACCATAAAGGAACCTTGGTTGAGTCCAAAGAGTCCAGTTTCAATCATAGTCTCAGCATCAGATGTTTTCCCTGCCTTGACTTGGTTAAACACATTTGAAAATGCAAAAGTTTCCTTTGAATGGTAGAGTGAGTTTAAGAAAGGCGTCACTTCATATTCTTTATCGTCCACTTTCAACTTGTAGTCGATAAGGAATTGTTGGAAACTTTCCAAGTGAATGTAGATGACATTTCGACCTTTTGCCATTCCGAAGTATTCCGGATTAGCCTTGGCATAATGTTGCTGGACATATTCTTCAACCGGTGTTAGATCAGCTTCAGAAGCTTTGGAACGTTCTTTGTTGGCAGCATAGGTCTGATTAGCACTGTAACCTAGAAAGGCTGGTAAGCCTAGGGCACGAACGACATAGTAGTTTGAGAACCCACGAGTCAAGAGCTCAGGTCGGTCAATTTCTGCGAGGAAAAGGTTAGCCGAAAAGAGCATAGCTGATAAAGAGGTAACCGCAAAACTAGCTCGTTTATTGAAGGGACGATTGTCCATTCGAATCCATTTCTTAAAGAAGAAGAAAGCTAGAATAGGGAAATCTAGAATGTAGATCACATCCCAAGGTCGGAACAATTCTAAAGCAGCAGCTCCGAGACCGGCAGAAACCTTGCTGGAAGCCAACATGGTATTGACCGTTACGAAGTCTGTAAACTCTCGATAATAGATGGAGTTGGAAATCAACCAAATAAATAAGAGAAGGTAGATCCCAAAGGCCAAACTATAAAAGAGCTTGGTTCGTTTGATATAAAGTGCAAGACCAATGAAGAGCAGACTGATCGGCAATGGGTTGATCACTGCTAGAAAAATCTGATACGGTCCCTGAATGTCTAAATTAAAATCAACTGAATAGGCCCACATGGTTTTGAACCAGTAGAGCAACAGAAGGGTCAAGACAAATCCTAGTCTGGTACTCATGAAATTGAGTATCGAATTCGTAATTTTTTTCACAAAATGTTACTTCCTTGTCTTATTTCCTAAAAATTTTCATATACAAGTATACCACAATTTTATGGAGAAAGAAAAAAATGACTGTAAAGCAGAGGAAAGAAATAGGAAAGATCAGGGATATGAAATCGTAAAAAGCTAAAGGATAAGAGCTGAAATAAAATGGTAAAAAAAGTTCTAGTAAATAAAGCCTCCCTTTGTGAAAAACACAGACTTTTGCTATAATAGAGGATATGAAAAAACTCACAGTTAGTAGCCAAGTCGCAACAAAAATCAAACAAGGACAATCCCTTCTTGAAAAGCAAGATTTTGACTCACTTCCCGCTTTGGATCAAGCGGTTCAATTGCTTTCAGGAGATGGACAATCCCTCGGGGTCGGATACTTATCTGAACAAAATAAAGGGATTGGATGGTTTGTTTCACAAGAGTTGGTCGCTTTTGATCAAGACTTTTTTAAAAAGCTTTTCATCAAAGCCAAGCAATACCGTCGTTCTTATTATGCGGATGAAACGACGACAGCCTTTCGTCTTTTTAACCAAGAGGGAGATGGTTTTGGTGGCTTCACGGTTGACTTGTATGGTGAGTTTGTTGTCTTTTCTTGGTACAATCCCTTCGTATTTCAGATCAAGGAAACCATTCTAGCGGCCTTTCAAGAAGCTTTTCCAGAAGTCCGAGGTGGCTATGAAAAGATTCGCTTTAAAGGCTTGGACTATGAATCGGCTCATGTCTATGGAGAAGAAGCTCCGCAAGAATTTTTGATTCTTGAAAATGGGGTCTCTTACCAAGTCTTTCTCAATGATGGCTTGATGACGGGGATTTTTTTGGATCAGCATGAAGTTCGAGGTAGCTTGGTAGAGGGATTAGCGGCTGGTAAGTCTTTGCTCAATATGTTCTCCTATACGGCGGCCTTCTCTGTGGCTGCGGCAATGGGTGGAGCAGTAGAGACGACTTCGGTCGATCTGGCTAAGAGAAGTAGAGAATTATCAGAAGCGCATTTTGTGGCAAATGGCTTGGCGCTGGATGCTCATCGTTTTGTCGTGATGGATGTCTTTGACTATTACAAATATGCCAAACGCCATGACCTAAGCTATGATGTGATCGTGCTTGATCCGCCTAGCTTTGCGCGGAATAAAAAACGGACATTTTCAGTCGCTAAAGATTATCATCGATTGGTCAGCGAGGCTCTCGAGATTTTAAATCCAGGTGGGACCTTGATTCTCAGTACCAATGCGGCAAATGTGACCAAAGATAAATTTAAAAAACAAATCGAAAAGGGATTTCAAGGTCGTAAGCATCGCTATGTAGCGGAATACGGACTTCCGGGTGATTTTCGATGGAACAAGAAAGAAGAAAGTAGTAATTACTTAAAAGTATTTACGATTAGGGTGGATGTATGAAGTTAGTTGTTTCGATTATGCCTCGCTCCTTAGAAGAGGCGCAACAACTAGATAGTTCGCGTTACGAGGATGCAGATGTTATTGAGTGGCGTGCGGACTTTTTAGAAAAAAGCGAGATCTTAACCGTTGCTCCTGCAGTTTTTGAGAAATTTGCTGGACGCGAGATTTTATTCACCTTGCGGACTCGAGCTGAAGGTGGAGGGATGGAGCTGACTAATGAAGAATATGTTGGGATCCTAAAAGATATTCAATCCATCTATCATCCGGATTATATCGATTTCGAGTATTATAGTCACCGTGAAGTCTTTGAAGAGATGTTGGAATTTTCAAATCTTGTTCTCAGCTACCATAACTTCCAAGAAACTCCGGAAAATATGATGGAGATCTTATCGGAATTGACCAGTTTTTCTCCAAAATTAGTCAAAGTATCTGTCATGGCCCACAATGAACAAGATGTTCTTGACTTGATGAATTATACGCGTGGTTTCAAGACGCTGAATCCTGAGCAAGAGTATGTAACCATTTCCATGGGCAAGGTCGGGAAAATTTCACGTTTGACAGCTGATTTGACAGGCTCTTCTTGGTCTTATGCTAGAGTTGGAGAAGAAAGTGCTCCAGGTCAAATTCCTCTTGAAAACATGAGAAGAATTCGGGAGTTATTAAATGAAGATTGACGGATATACTCGGATGGCAGCGGTCATTGCCCATCCCATTCGTCATAGTATCTCTCCTTTCATCCATAATCTAGCCTATGAATTAACAGCGACCAATGCTGCTTACCTGGCTTGGGATATTGCTGAAGAAGATTTAGAAAGCACTGTCAGCCAAATTCGTAAGTTAGAGATGATTGGGGCCAATATTTCCATGCCTTTTAAGCAAAAGGTCTTTCCTTACTTAGATGAAGTGGATGAGATGGCTCTAAAGATCGGCTCTGTCAATACCATCGTTCACCGTGATGGCAAGCTTAAGGGCTATAATACGGATGGGATTGGTTTCTTTCGTAGTTTACCTCCTGCTTTCTCTATTAAGGGAAAAACAATGGTTCTCTTAGGGGCAGGTGGTGCAGCTCTAGCGATTATTGCGCAGGCCATTCATCTAGGTGTGAAACGTATCCTTGTCTTTGTGAGAGAGGAGAGATTGGTTCATTATCGTTCAATTGTTCAGTTGATTGAAGATGGCTTTGATTTTTTGATAGAATTGTATGCGATTGAGAAAAATGAAGATGTTCAAAACTCTTTTCATCAAGCTGATCTTATCTTAAATGCCACTGGTGTAGGGATGGATGGTCAGTCTCTTCCGATAGCGAGTCACTTGACCTTTCCCCCACATGCCTTAATCGTAGAGATGGCCTACTATCCAGCAGTGACCCCCTTTCTGCAATTTGCGGTGAATCAAGGAAACCAAAGGGTAAATGGGTTAGGAATGCTCTTTTATCAAGCTGAGGCAGCCTTTGAATTGATGACTGGGAAACCATTTCCTACGGAGTCTGTATGGAAAGCATTGACAACAGAATACCAACAATTTGTATGTGATTAAGAGAGTTTGTTACCTTATCACTATTGAATAAGCCTTATGAGATTAAAGTAGGAACTGATTTTTAAAAAATCAGTCTTGCTCTAGTCTCTTTTTCGTTTCGATTGAGACATGTGCCCTATTTCATGATAAGATAGAATGAAAGAATAACACGAAGGAGATTCCTATGAACCTATCGGTACCTATTCCAGGACATTCCTATGATATTGTGATTGAAAGAGGTGGGCTCAACCAGGTTGGAGACTGGTTGCGCACTCTTTGGGGCGATAAAAAAATCGCGATCATTTCAGATAACCGGGTGGCTAAGCTGTATGCATCTATCGTAGAGAAAAGCTTGCAGGAAGCTGGTTTTCAAGTGGTACGCTTTGACTTTCTTCAAGGCGAAGCTAGTAAGAATCTTACGACTGTTTCGAAAGTTTATGACTTTCTAGCTACCCAGGGCATGACACGTAGTGATGGAATCGTTGCTCTTGGGGGTGGCGTAGTTGGTGATTTGGCTGGTTTTGCGGCCTCTACCTATATGCGGGGAATTTCCTTTGTTCAGATTCCGACTAGCTTGACCGCCCAGGTGGACTCTTCTATCGGTGGAAAGACTGGAGTCAACACAGCCTTTGCCAAAAACATGGTGGGCACCTTTGCCCAACCGGATGGTGTGTTCATTGATCCTGAAGTGTTGAGCACTTTGGGACACCGTGAATTAATCGAAGGAATGGGGGAGGTCATCAAGTACGGTCTCATCCAAGATACGGAACTTTGGCAAGAATTGGAAGCTATGGATGGCTCTGTCGAAAGTATATTAGAGCATGCAGAGAGCATCATTGCCCATTCTTGTCTGGTGAAGCGTGACCATGTGGTAGCAGATGAGCTGGACAATGGGATTCGACTGTATCTCAATTTTGGACATACTATTGGTCATGCCATTGAAGCGACAGCGGGTTATGGACAGGTCATGCATGGGGAAGCCGTCAGTATGGGCATGGTGCAGCTGTCACGAGTTGCAGAAGAAAAGGGCTTGATGCCAAAGGGAATCAGCCAACAAATCGAAGAAATGTGTCGGAAATTTGGACTTCCAGTGGTCTATGAGAACTGGGATAAAGAAGCCCTTTATCAAGCCTTGACCCATGACAAAAAAGCGCGTGGGACTAGCTTGAAATTAGTGATTGTTCCAGAGTTGGGGCAAGCTGCGATTCATCAAATCCCTCTTCAAGAAATGAAGGACTTTATAGAAAGAAAGGAATAAGGTCGTATGAGATATTTAACAGCAGGAGAGTCCCATGGTCCTCGATTAGCAGCCATCATCGAGGGGGTCCCGGCCGGCCTTCCTTTATCAGAAGAGGATATTAACAAAGAGCTCAAACGTCGACAAGGTGGCTATGGTCGTGGTGCACGGATGAAAATCGAGAGTGACCGTGTTGAGATCACATCAGGGGTTCGTCATGGCTTGACCATGGGAAGTCCGATTACTCTGAACGTGACCAATCTGGATCACCAAAAATGGCTGGAGATCATGAATGTAGCACCGGTCGAAAAGAAAAAGAAAGATCTGCGCAAGATTACTAAACCGCGTCCTGGCCATGCTGACCTAGTCGGAGGAATGAAATACCGTTTTGACGATCTTCGTAATTCGCTCGAACGTTCTTCTGCCCGTGAGACGACCATGCGTGTAGCCGTTGGTGCAGTTGCTAAACGGATTTTAGAAGAGATCGGCCTTGAAGTGACCAGCCACATTGTCAATTTTGGGGGAATCGAGATTACAATTCCCGAGAATCTAACCGTTTCCGAAATCAAGGAAAAGGCATCTAAGTCGGAAGTTTCGATTGTTGTCCCAGAACAAGAAGAAGCCGTTAAGGCTTACATTGACCAGGTGAAAAAAGATGGTGATACCATTGGGGGAATTGTGGAAACCTTGGTTGGCAGTGTGCCTGTTGGACTAGGATCCTACGTGCAATGGGACAAGAAATTGGATGCCAAAATCGCTCAAGGAGTGGTCTCTATCAATGCCTTTAAGGGAGTTGAGTTCGGTCTTGGTTTTGAAGCAGGTCGCCTAAAAGGTAGTCAAGTCATGGATGAAATCATCTGGTCTGAAGAAGCTGGCTATACCCGTCGTACTAATAATCTTGGTGGTTTTGAAGGGGGCATGACTAACGGAGAGCCCATTCTGGTTCGTGGCGTCATGAAGCCTATTCCAACGCTTTACAAACCCTTGATGAGTGTGGATATCGAAACCCATGAGCCGTATAAGGCAACAGTTGAGCGTAGCGATCCAACGGCTCTACCGGCTGCAGGTGTCGTGATGGAAGCAGTGGTCGCAACGGTCCTTGCTACAGAAGTGCTTGAAAAATTCTCATCCGATAACTTGGAAGAACTGAAAGAGGCTGTTGCCAAGCACCGGGACTTTACTAAGAATTTTTAAGAGAAAGAGTTTTCCTTTGGAGAAGAAAGTTGTATATATTGCAGGGTTGGGCTTGATTGGTGCTTCCCTCGCGCTAGGGATTAAAAGGGCCTACCCAAATGTGACCATTCTTGGTTACAATCGTAGTGAAGCCTCTCGAACCATCGCCCTTGAAAGAGGAATGGTGGATCAGGTGACGGATGATTTCGCTGCCTTTACCCCTTTAGCGGATGTGATTATTTTGGCACTTCCGATTAAGCAAACCAAGTCTTACTTAGAAACTTTAGCTGGTCTGAATTTGAAAGACCAGGTACTAGTGACAGATGCAGGCTCTACCAAGGCAAAAATTGTCGCACAAGCTGAAAAGGTGTTTAAAGACAAGGCCGTACGCTTTGTGGGGGGACATCCCATGGCGGGGAGTCATAAGACAGGTGCAGCTTCAGCGGATGCCACCTTATTTGAGAACGCTTATTATATTTTTACCCCTTCCAGCTTGACCACAGGAAGTGCCATGGAAGAGTTGAAAGAGCTTTTGAGTGGATTGGGATCCCGCTTTATCGAAATCGATGCCGAGGAACACGATCGGGTAACCTCCCAGATCAGTCATTTCCCCCATATTTTAGCATCGACTCTGGTCGAGCAGGCCGTAGCTTATGGGGAAGAGCATGAAATGACCCGTCGTTTTGCGGCTGGTGGTTTTCGTGATATGACAAGGATTGCAGAAAGTGAGCCAGGCATGTGGACCTCTATTCTCTTGTCCAATCCTCAAGCTATATTAGAGCGGATTGCAGATTTTAAAGAGCGCTTGGACCAAGTGGCTGAAACCATTCAAGCAGATAACGAAGAGGCCATTTGGTCATTTTTCCATGAGGGACGTAAGCACCGAAAAGAAATGCAGATCCATCAGAGTGCTGGACGCGATAGTGCCTATGATCTCTTTATCGATGTCCCCGATCAGGAAGGTGTCATTCTTGAGATCCTGCAAATCCTACAAGGAATTTCCTTGGTTAATATTCACATCAATGAAGAGAATCGTGAAGATATCCACGGGATTTTGCAGCTGACCTTCAAAAATGCAGAAGATCAGGAGCGGGCCCAAGCATTGATCAGCCAAGCAACGTCTTATACCGTCCTTGCTCGCTAGGTCTAAAGTAGGATTTGCGTCAAAGTACCTGCTTCATTTTAGGAATTTATAGGAAAAAGCAGTATAATAGAAGTATCTTATCAGTAAAGGAGCCTATCTCATGGCAAATATTTATGATGTCGCAAATGAACTTTCTCGGACTCTTCGAGACCTTCCTGAATACAAGGCTGTCGTAGAAAGCAAGCAAGCGATCGAAGCAAATCCAGAAGCGAAAAGCTTGTTTGACGAATATGTCGCTTTCCAAAATCAATTGCAAGGTTTGATGCAATCCGGTCAACTTCCAACAGAAGCTGTGCAACAAGAAATGAAAGGCTATATGGAGAAGATCCAAGCAAGTCCAATTGTGAATGAATTTTTCACCAAACAACAACAATTATCTATTTATCTTGCGGATCTCGAAAAGATTATTTTTGAGCCGATTCAAGATTTATACAAATAAAAAGACTACCAGAGTTGTGAATTCACTCTGGTATTTTCGTTCGTCAGGTGATGGAAAAAAGCTCAAAAAATGCTAGGAAACATTCGTTTTTTGTTCCAAGTTTTTGATCAAAAATTGAATTCATGCCCTATTTATGATAGAATATGTGGAAAAGCACTCTGGAGAACGGTATGAAATTAAGAACCAATAGCAAGGGCCTACGAGGAACCATTCGTGTACCGGGTGACAAATCCATTAGTCACCGATCCATTATTTTTGGAAGTCTCGCAACAGGCGAAACCAAGGTTTATGATATCTTGCGAGGCGAAGATGTGCTTTCTACAATTCAGGTGTTTCGAGATTTAGGAGTTTCCATCCAGGATGAAGGGGATGTGATTCGGATTCAAGGGGTAGGTTTTCAGGGCCTTCAAGCTCCGACCGCACCCCTTGATATGGGCAATTCAGGAACTTCTATTCGTTTGATATCAGGTGTCCTAGCGGGCCAGGATTTTTCAGTGACCATGGTCGGAGACGATAGTCTATCCAAACGTCCTATGGATCGTGTAGCGATTCCACTGCGTCAGATGGGGGTAGAGATTGCTGGTCAAGGAGAGCGTGATTGCCCGCCTTTGCATGAAAAAGGGACGCATCAGCTTCAAGCCATTCATTACCGTTTGCCAGTCGCATCGGCTCAAGTCAAGTCGGCTCTCATCTTTGCTGCTCTACAGGCTGAGGGTGAATCGACGATTATCGAGAAGGAAAAGACACGTGACCATACAGAGGATATGATTCGCCAATTTGGTGGGGAGATCCAGGTAGACGGAAAAACTATCCAAATCCAGGGTGGCCAAGAGTTCCAGGGTCAAACAGTCATCGTTCCTGGAGATATTTCCAGTGCGGCCTTTTGGTTAGTGGCTGGACTCATCCTTCCAGAGAGTGAGATTAAGATTGAAAATGTTGGCATCAACCAAACGCGGACAGGGATTCTCGATGTCATCCAGGAAATGGGGGGAGATCTCACTGTTGAGGATCGGGATGAAAAAGCTGTCTCGGCAAGTCTTACTGTTAAGACTTCGTCCTTAAAAGGGATTCGGATTGATGGGGAGTTGATTCCACGCTTAATTGATGAATTGCCGATTATTGCCTTACTTGCGACACAAGCAAATGGTCAAACTGTGATTGCGGATGCTGAAGAGCTTCGTGTGAAAGAAACAGACCGTATCCAGGTCGTAGCAGATAGCCTCAATGCTATGGGAGCCACTGTCGTGCCAACGGAAGACGGCATGATCATCACTGGACCGACTCCTCTACATGGAGCAGACCTAGAGACCTTTGGAGATCACCGGATTGGGATGATGGCTGCCATTGCTGCCTTATTGGTGAGTGATGGAAATGTGGTGCTGGATCGGGCAGAGGCCATCAACACCAGTTACCCTAGTTTTTTTGAAGATTTGGAGACCTTACTGCATGGCTAAAATTTTACTTGGTTTTATGGGAACAGGTAAAACGACTGTTGGTCGTATTCTTGATCCAAAATTCCATGATATGGATGAATTAATTGTTGAAGAGATCGGTATGTCGATCAATGACTATTTCGCAGTGGAAGGGGAAGCTGCCTTTCGTCGCCGTGAGGCTGAGATGCTGGAGCGCTTATTGGAAAATGAAGCGGCTATTATCTCTCCTGGAGGTGGGATTGTTGTCAACCCTCATAACCGTGCCCTCTTGGAAAAAAATCCGCATAATATCTATTTGCGCGTGGATTTTGAAACCTTGTACAGTCGCATTCAAAATGACAAAGCTATGCAACGTCCCCTCTTTTTAAACAATTCCAAAGAAGAATTCAAGAAGATTTTTGATGGCCGTTTGCCTTTGTATGAAGCGATTGCTACCCATATTGTGGATGTTAAGGACAAAACACCTGAAGAAATTGCGGAGATCATTCGATGCTTGTAGGCTATCTTGGTCCCAAGGGATCTTTTACCCATGATGTGGCCACTCATAGTTTTCCAACTTCTGAACGCATTGCCTATCGGACGATCACAGATGTCATCAAGGCTTATGA
This sequence comes from Streptococcus sp. F0442, assembly GCF_000314795.2. Taxonomy (GTDB): domain Bacteria; phylum Bacillota; class Bacilli; order Lactobacillales; family Streptococcaceae; genus Streptococcus. The sequence goes on from NZ_KB373316.1 coordinate 380,443, forward strand.
GAATCACGAGATCGATTTTGCGGTTGTCCCAGTTGAAAACTCGATTGAAGGTAGTGTCCATGAGACCATTGATTACCTCTTTCATCAAGGGACCATTCAGGCCGTTGCAGAAGTGGTCTATCCCATCAAGCAACAGCTCTTGGTGGCTAAAAAAGACCGCCCCATTCGAACGGTCTATTCGCATCCACAGGCCTTGGCCCAAGGGAAGGTTTTTCTAAGAGCCCATTATCCGGATGTGGCCATGGAAATGACGGCTTCAACAGCTTATGCGGCTCGCTATGTAGCAGAGCATCCAGACTTGGAAATTGCAGCGATTGCCCCTCTGGCAGCAGCCAGTGAGTATGGCTTGGAAGTCCAGGCCAAAGACATCCAAGAAATCGAGGACAACTATACACGTTTTTGGATTTTAGGGGCCAAAGAGCCAGCGATCTCAGAAACTTTAAGTCCAGTCCTTCAAAAAGTTAGCTTGGCCTTGACCTTACCAAGTAACTTGGCAGGAGCCCTCTATAAAGGCTTGTCCACCTTTGCGTGGCGGGGGATTAATTTAACCAAGATTGAAAGTCGCCCTCTAAAAACAGCTTTAGGAGAATACTTTTTCATTATTGACCTCCTAAATGAAGCGCCTGATCTTCTGCAGTTTGCCTATCAAGAATTAGACAGTTTGGGCATTCAGACAAAAATCTTGGGTCAGTATCAGGTCTATACTTTAAAAGATAACGGAATGGAGAAAAGATGAGTAACGAATCCCACTTTCTATCTCACCATGAGCGAAAGCGATTAGAGTACTTATACTCAAATTTTCATTATTTGAATGAACGAGAACAACTAGAATACAATTACCTGCTCAAGAAGAGCCAAGGAGCTTATGAGGAAGCAGAAGCCCTTCAACCTGAGGTAGACGCTACAGAAGAAGTGCAAGGTGAGATTGCTGAACCGATTGGTGACCTTCCTGTTTACCAATCACGTAGCAGAAAAACAAAGAAAAAAGCAGTCGCTGCGACGAGCGATCTACCTAAGAAACCACGGAAAAAGATCCGCATCAAGCGGATCCTCAAGTGGATAGCTCTCTTTTTCTTGCTCATTATCGGTGGCATGGTCTTTATGTTTGTGAAAGGCCTCAACAGTAAACCAGCTGGGAAAGATGCCAAGCCTGCTGTCGTCGAGAAATTTAACGGCAAGAAGTCGCGAGATGGGGTCAATATCCTGATCTTGGGGACAGATGGTCGGATCGGTGAGAAATCAGATGAGACTCGGACAGACTCCATCATGGTGGTCAATGTCAATAACAAAGAAGGCAAGATCAAGATGGTCAGCTTCATGCGGGATACACTGGTCCATATCGATGGTGTCAGCCAGCAAAATATTCCTGAATATGATGGCTACTACGACCAGAAGCTCAATACGGCCTTCACCATCGGGGAGCAAAATAACAATCAAGGGGCTGAATTGGTGCGTCAGATGCTCAAAGATAACTTTGACATTGACATCCAATATTACGCCATGGTCGATTTTAAGACCTTTGCGACAGCAATCGATACCCTCTTCCCAAATGGGGTCGAGATGAATGCGCAATTTTCAACGGTTGATGGCGAAAAAGTCAGTGAAGTAGAAGTGCCAGATGATTTGAACATGAAAGACGGTGTCGTTCCGCAGCAAACCATCAAGGTTGGAAAACAACGGATGGATGGCCGGACCCTTCTCAATTACTCGCGTTTCCGTAAGGATGATGAAGGAGACTTTGGTCGGACCCGTCGCCAACAAGAGGTCATGTCCGCTATCATGCATCAGATCAAGGATCCAACCAAACTCTTTACGGGATCTGAAGCCCTTGGGAAAGTCTTTGCCATGACGTCTACCAATGTTCCTTTCTCCTTCCTATTGACCAATGGACTTGGACTAGTCGGAAGTGCTGGAAAAGGAATTGAACGAGTGACCATCCCAGAAAATGGAGATTGGGTCGATGCCTACGATATGTATGGTGGCCAAGGCCTGTTGGTCGATTTCGATGCTTATAAAAAGAAATTGTACCAAATGGGACTGAGATGATATAATAAGGGGATAGGAGTTTTGGACTCCACCCCTTTTAATTTGTAGAAAGATAGAAAACGATGTTAAAGAAAAATGAAATTGTAACGGTTGAGATTGTCGATTTGACCCACGAAGGAGCCGGAGTAGCTAAGGTCGATGGCCTGGTCTTTTTTGTGGAGAATGCCCTGCCAGGAGAAATCATCCGCATGCGCGTGCTTAAAGTCAACAAAAAGATTGGCTACGGAAAAGTAGAGGAGTACTTAGAAAAATCCCCTCATCGTAATGAAGAGCTTGATCTTGCCTATTTACGAAGCGGAATCGCCGACTTGGGCCACCTAGCTTATCCGGAGCAGCTGAAATTCAAGGCCAAGCAGGTCAAGGATAGCCTCTACAAGATGGCGGGAATCACTGATATCGAGGTGCCCCTTACCTTGGGAATGGACCATCCTGTCCAATACCGCAACAAGGCCCAAGTCCCTGTTCGTCGGGTCAATGGTCAGGTAGAGACTGGCTTCTTTCGGAAGAACTCTCATGATTTGATGCCGATTGAAGACTTTTATATTCAAGATCCCGTCATTGACCAAGTGGTCTTGGCGCTTCGGGAGTTGATTCGTCGTTTCGATCTCAAACCATATGATGAGAAGGAACAGTCTGGCTTGATTCGGAATCTGGTGGTCCGCCGAGGACATCATTCTGGAGAAATCATGGTCATTTTGGTCACCACTCGTCCCAAGATTTTCCGTGTGGACCAGTTAATCGATCAGTTGATCAAGCAGTTCCCAGAGATTGTGTCTGTCATGCAAAATATCAATGACCAGAATACTAATGCCATTTTTGGAAAAGAATGGCGGGTTCTCTATGGTCAAGATTACATTACGGACCAAATGATGGGGAATAGCTTCCAAATTTCTGGACCAGCCTTTTATCAGGTCAATACAGAAATGGCAGAGAAGCTCTACCAGACAGCTATTGACTTTGCGGAGTTAAGTGAAGATGATGTGGTGATCGATGCCTATTCAGGAATCGGAACTATTGGCTTATCAGTCGCTAAACATGTCAAGGGAGTTTATGGAGTCGAAGTTATCCCAGAAGCAGTAGAAAATAGCCAGAAGAATGCTAGTATAAATGGCATCACCAATGCCCACTATGTCTGTGATACAGCTGAAAATGCCATGAAGAATTGGCTCAAGGAAGGCGTTCAACCAACTGCCATCCTGGTCGACCCACCACGCAAGGGCTTGACCGAAAGCTTTATCAAAGCAAGCGCCCAAACAGGATCTGACCGCATCGCCTATATCTCCTGTAATGTCGCAACCATGGCGCGTGATATCAAACTCTATCAAGAGTTGGGATACGAATTGAAGAGAGTACAGCCGGTGGACCTTTTTCCGCAAACGCATCATGTTGAGGCGGTAAGTTTGCTAGTCAAGGAGTAAAACGACGAAGATTAGCATTTACTTCCGCCCATGCGATAGCTGTCCGTGATTGACAAGTGCTAGCACGCAGACAGAACGGAGATAGCGAACCGCTGAGTGTGTCGCTCTGCTCGTAAAAGCTTAGAAACCTTTGAACGAAAGGGATAATGAAAGCCTTGATTGCAAGGCTTTTTGCTTTATGGTGGGTAAGTATCAGAGTGAGAAAATTTTTGGAATGAGTAGAAGTGATAGCTAGAAATTATCAGTTTCTATTTCCATTTACCCTGTGGGTACGTGTTTGTTTCCATTGACAAGGAGTTTGTGGGAATAGAAATGTACCCACCTTGTTTGAATCAAGTGAAGTGTAGTTGAAGGAAATCTGTTGAAAGCAATACTTCATTTTACCGAATAAGTAATAATTTAGGCAACTTCAAATCGATTAAAAAAAACTATTTTAAAGGTTAAGAGTAGACAAAAATTGTCCACTCTTTTTTGCAAACTCAATTTATCAATAAATGAAATGAGGGAATGTAAAATGAAATATTTTGAGGTTGAGTTAGAAAATCCTGATGAATTTTTAAAACTACAAACAGAAGATTTTGTGAAAGCTAATCGCTTGCTACTAAGGAAGATAATCCAGAGCGTTACAGTCTATGAAGAAAACTTCGTCATATCCTTTAAATCTGGCATCGAATTGGAAGTATGAGTCTCATTCCATAACTTTTATATTGAACATATCATCTTGTTGTGTTATACTGTAAATTGATATAAACAAAGATGTAGGAGGAACCGAAACTATGACAGCCTCAATGCGTTTAAGATAAGCTGGCAATAAAAAAAGCAGAATCTATACCCGATGATAGGCTTTTTTGTTGTGCTTATTTATACGATATTGAGCATTCATTAGTTACGGTGAGGATATTGGTTATTTAACTATACCTTTATTTAACTATGTCTTTAATATGAATGTTTCCAAATTGTATGTATGCAGACCAAAAGCCACATTGTGGGGTTTGGCCTGCATTTTTTATTGCCTAGAATGCTATTCAAAATAGAAATTCAAGCAAAATAATATGCAGGAGATAATATAAATGGAAAAATACAACAATTGGAAACGAAAATTTTATGCAATATGGGCAGGGCAAGCAGTATCATTAATCACTAGTGCCATCCTGCAAATGGCGATTATTTTTTACCTTACAGAAAAAACAGGATCTGCGATGGTCTTGTCTATGGCTTCATTAGTAGGTTTTTTACCCTATGCGATTTTGGGACCTGCCATTGGTGTGCTAGTGGATCGTCATGATAGGAAGAAGATAATGATTGGTGCCGATTTAATTATCGCAGCAGCTGGTGCAGTGCTTGCTATTGTTGCATTCTGTATGGAGCTACCTGTCTGGATGATTATGATAGTATTGTTTATCCGTAGCATTGGAACAGCTTTTCATACCCCAGCACTCAATGCGGTTACACCACTTTTAGTACCAGAAGAACAGCTAACGAAATGCGCAGGCTATAGTCAGTCTTTGCAGTCTATAAGCTATATTGTTAGTCCGGCAGTTGCAGCACTCTTATACTCCGTTTGGGATTTAAATGCTATTATTGCCATCGACGTATTGGGTGCTGTGATTGCATCTATTACGGTAGCAATTGTACGTATACCTAAGCTGGGTAATCAAGTGCAAAGTTTAGAACCAAATTTCATAAGGGAGATGAAAGAAGGAGTTGTGGTTCTGAGACAAAACAAAGGATTGTTTGCCTTATTACTCTTAGGAACACTATATACTTTTGTTTATATGCCAATCAATGCACTATTTCCTTTAATAAGCATGGAACACTTTAATGGAACGCCTGTGCATATTTCTATTACGGAAATTTCCTTTGCATTTGGGATGCTAGCAGGAGGCTTATTATTAGGAAGATTAGGGGGCTTCGAAAAGCATGTATTACTAATAACAAGTTCATTTTTTATAATGGGGACCAGTTTAGCCGTTTCGGGAATACTTCCTCCAAATGGATTTGTAATATTCGTAGTTTGCTGTGCAATAATGGGGCTTTCGGTGCCATTTTATAGCGGTGTGCAAACAGCTCTTTTTCAGGAGAAAATTAAGCCTGAATATTTAGGACGTGTATTTTCTTTGATCGGAAGTATCATGTCACTTGCTATGCCAATTGGGTTAATTCTTTCTGGATTCTTTGCTGATAAAATCGGTGTAAATCATTGGTTTTTACTATCAGGTATTTTAATTATTGGCATTGCTATAGTTTGCCAAATGATAACTGAGGTTAGAAAATTAGATTTAAAATAAACAATATTGGAGGAATATTTATGTATCTTATTTTCATGTAACTCTTCCTGCTAAAATCGCAGGGTTTTCCCTGCATACAAGCAAATGAAAGCATGCGATTATAGACAGGAGGAAATGTTATGGAATTAATAATAAAAGCAAAAGACATTCGTGTGGAATTCAAAGGACGCGATGTTTTAGATATAAATGAATTAGAAGTATATGATTATGACCGTATTGGTTTAGTAGGAGCAAATGGTGCTGGAAAAAGCACTTTACTCAGGGTACTTTTAGGAGAATTAACTCCCCCAGGATGTAAAATGAATCGTCTGGGTGAACTTGCCTATATTCCCCAGTTGGACGAAGTAACTCTGCAGGAGGAAAAAGATTTTGCACTTGTAGGCAAGCTAGGTGTTGAGCAATTAAATATACAGACTATGAGCGGTGGTGAAGAAACAAGGCTTAAAATAGCACAGGCCTTATCGGCACAGGTTCATGGTATTTTAGCGGATGAACCTACGAGCCATTTAGACCGTGAAGGAATTGATTTTCTAATAGGACAGCTAAAATATTTTACAGGTGCACTGTTAGTTATTAGCCATGACCGCTATTTTCTTGATGAAATAGTAGATAAAATATGGGAACTGAAAGATGGCAAAATCACTGAGTATTGGGGAAACTATTCTGATTATCTTCGTCAGAAAGAGGAAGAACGTAAGAGCCAAGCTGCAGAATACGAACAATTTATTGCGGAACGTGCCCGATTGGAAAGGGCTGCGGAGGAAAAGCGAAAACAGGCTCGTAAAATAGAACAGAAGGCAAAAGGTTCTTCAAAGAAAAAAAGTACTGAAGACGGAGGGCGTTTAGCTCATCAAAAATCAATAGGAAGTAAGGAAAAAAAGATGTATAATGCTGCTAAAACCCTAGAGCACAGGATTGCGGCCTTAGGAAAAGTAGAAGCTCCGGAAGGCATTCGCAGAATTCGTTTCAGGCAAAGTAAAGCATTGGAGCTCCATAATCCATACCCTATAGTCGGTGCAGAAATTAATAAAGTATTTGGGGATAAGGCTCTGTTTGAAAATGCATCTTTTCAAATTCCGTTAGGAGCAAAAGTGGCGTTAACTGGTGGTAATGGAATCGGAAAAACAACTTTAATCCAAATGATCTTAAACCATGAAGAAGGAATTTCTATTTCGCCTAAGGCAAAAATAGGTTACTTTGCACAGAATGGTTACAAGTACAACAGTAATCAGAATGTTATGGAGTTTATGCAGAAGGATTGTGACTACAATATATCAGAAATTCGTTCAGTGCTAGCATCTATGGGGTTCAAACAGAACGATATTGGAAAAAGTTTATCTGTTTTAAGCGGTGGAGAAATTATAAAATTGTTGCTTGCTAAAATGCTCATGGGTAGATATAACATCCTAATAATGGATGAACCCAGTAACTTCCTTGACATACCAAGTTTAGAGGCTTTGGAAATACTAATGAAGGAGTACACCGGAACTATCGTGTTTATCACCCACGATAAACGATTACTCGAAAATGTAGCAGATGTAGTTTATGAAATTAGAGATAAGAAAATAAATCTGAAACATTAAATTTAAGGTAGTCGCTGGTCAGTATAGTCTGTTCTGGTTGGCGACTCCATTGTTAAAGAGTATAAAGACTTTAGATTTTATGAATATTAAAAATAGGAACAGTCAATTGAACTGCTCCTATTTTTCTGCTAAATATATTGTAGTTTTCTTATATGTATAATGATAGATTAGCGGATTCTCATCTACGGTACTTACTTCAAATATGAAGAAGTGATCGCGGTTATCTCTGGACTTTTCCTTATTGAGGACAAAGTAATTCTTACGTGAAGTCGCCATTGTTTTTAGGATATCATCAGTTAGGAAGGTCAATGGAATATTCATGTTAGAGTAGCGGTAGAAGTCACGTTCAAAATCTTGGTAGCTCTCGCTATAATAGTCCATTTGTAGGTGATTACGCTGAAACTCAAGCTGATTCATAGAGCACCTCCTCGACAAGTTCAATACTAATAATGTCTTTTAATTTCAAATTGATGTGACCTGTTGTAGTTTTTATCAAAATGAAATCTTTGGTCAGACTTGGTATTGTTCCAGTGTAGGAAACACGCTTGTTTTTTTCAATCACTTGAATGCGTGTGCGTAGCTGCCCGGCGTATACTTGACTGAGGAGTAATAATTTCTTCTCTAGTGATAAGTCAGACATGTACGTTACTTTGTTTGTATCATCAGAGAGTGCTGATGCATGTTCAGATAGGAAAAAGCCCATCCATTTTTGCATCTTTGTATCCTGGTACTCTCTTGCTGATTGAAATGGTAAATATGAACGGTCAATCATATCAAATCCTTTCTATGCAGAGGCAAGGGTATTTTTATCAAATTGAATCGTAAAACCTTGAATTCCCCCACCTGTGTAACATTCTTTAAAGCGATTGATTACCTCAGTATAGATTATCACAGATGAGCTTGTTGGCTTAATGCTAAATGTAAATTCCAATGGTAATCGGTTTTCAGATTTAGCATGTACTAGTCGTATCGATATTTCAGTTGTTTTGAGTTTTCTCTGACGAAGTTTTGAAGTTGCTGTTTCAACGATTCCATGTAAAAATCTTTCAAGCATTTCAATATCATTACATCCTTTGCTACGGATTTCTGAAAATTGTACTGTATTTTTTTCTTGTTTCATTTTAATCCCTCCAATCCACCCGCGGAATGACCACCGATAAGTTTACTGCGTTCAATATTTCTGGAACCTTCAGTTAGGACGGTTCCTTTTTGTATGGCTAAAAAACCAAACTGTTCTCTGACAACATCAATAGCTGTCTGAAGTCTATTATCTTTTTCAATTTGTTCTACATCATCAAAGAGTGATAGTAGAGTATAGCTTTCATCTACGAAGCCACTATAAGATACACCAATTTGTCTCACTGCACCAGAGGTGTATTTTTTCGGAATAATACAAGTACATGACTCACCATTGTTTTGGGGAGATTTGCGGGTTCAATTTTATTCTGAGCATTTATAGATTTTTTCATCTCAGTCCTAGAATAGCCAATATGAATAGAAACGACAGTAGTCAATACTAGGGCTACTGTTCCGTTCCACAGTATCATTTAAAAATCATTTTCACACCCTTTCGTCTATTAGTATAGAAGAAAGCTCTCAGCACA